>CAZYKP010000103.1:0-30638 GCA_964648025.1 uncultured Pirellulales bacterium
TGCACCCTCCGGAGATTCCCCTTCAGCGTGTATTACCGTGCGACTGCTGAAGAGACCCCGACCACGGCCTCAACCGCACCTAGTCAGCACAAGAGGAAGGCCTCGACTCCCCTTGGTCGGCTCGCTTTCCGCGATCCCGGAGTTGTCTGTTGAGGGCCAAAGCTAAGCTTGGTTCTAGCATGGACGCGGCCAGCCGGCCGCGACTGGTTGTTGGGAACTCGCTCCCTTGGATTCCTGACATACCGTCAGAAGATCCGCGGTCGCTCGTGCAAGCTCGTGCCGGCTGCGCCCGACGGAGTCGGGACCTTGCTCCTGCCGGTCACTCGGTCCGGCATTCCGCTTGCAACGTGCCCCACCCCAAAACCGCAACTCCCGCCGCCCAAACCCGGCCACCCGGACGGACTTCGCCGTCCGCGCCTCGTTGATGGTCTCGCCTTGCAGGCGAGCAGGTTCTTGGGGGCACGGCTTGGATTCCCGTTTCTGATCCTCGGAGACGTTCTGGTTTCGAGGAGAACCAGGAACGGGAGATCCGCGACCGCGCCCTGAGCGTTCCTTGTCATTCCCCACTGCTTCGCACTTGGGAGATGCCGGCGGAACGCCCACCCCACCATCGGCTCGCTTAATCCGCTTCGCGGAACACGCTCGCCTCAGGGCAGGCTGAGGATGGTTGACCCCAGGCAAATCCATGCCAGGCATGCCGTCACTCGGATTTGCTAGCTGGGGTCAACCGCCGTTTCTTTGGGGTGCCTCCCGGGCCGTTTTGGGAAACGACCCTCCAGCCCCTGCGTGCTCGGGCACGCCGTCCTGCACGGACGTCAATGGAGCAAATCGGCTGAGGGGCCGATTGTGCCCGGCCTGCACGGCCGCGTGCTCGCTAGGCCGCTCGCACCCCACCGAGCCGGCTGGGGCCGCCTGCGGTGAATCAGCCTCCGCTGGACGCTCCGGCATTCGGATACCCTGTTTCCCCCCCGACCGAAAAAATGACACGAGCCTCTCCGGCTCAATTACACTCCCTAGTGAGGTGATGGGATTTTCGGACACCGGTCTGTTCCAAGGTGCGGAGGCCATTGGCATGACGCGATCGGGGGCGTCAAAAGCAGTCTTCTCGAATTCCTTCAAATACTGGCTGGCAGTCTTCGTCCTGTTCGACTGCCTTTGTCTGTTTCACTTTGGCCAACCGCTGTTGCTCAACCTTCTGCTGGAGGGAATCGAATTCGCCTTGGAGGTGGCAAGCGCGCCAACCACTCAGCCCGACGTCCCCGCCCCGAACAACGATCAGTCAATCACTGGAGACCACAAGCAGATCAACCACGCGAAGAAGGAACGTGATTCCACACTCGCAGCCGTCGACCAACCTCGCACGCAAGACCAAACGCAGAATTTGGCTCTCGCCCTTCAATCGGTGAACGCCGGTCGGGTGCTCCGACACATCGAGAAAACACAGGCCGCCATCGACTCCCTCCGGGCTCAGCGGACTCGTTGGCAAAGAACAAGCCAGGAGGCTCTGGCCTCAGAACCTCTGAGACGCGCACCTCAGCTCATTCAGACCTGGGAGGATCTGAAACTCAACCCGCTCGCCACGGAGGAGACGCTCAAGGATTGGGAAGAATCGCTCAACAACTTGAAAGCTGCCCTCTTACGAATTCAAGCCGCAACCACAGAGCAGATCGTTGAATTTCCCGAGGGGTACCAGGGTATCATCACCGAGATCGAATTATCCGTTCGGGCAGAATCGGATCGACTCAACCGTCTCCAGTTCACCCTTGATCGTGAGAAAGAAGACGCACAGCACGCTGCCCAACGAAACGCGACCATCCGTCGCCAGGCGAGCACGAACGAGAACTGATCTTCAGATCCGAACCGTCCCCTCACCATCCAAGACCGTTTTCCACACCGGAGGCCCCATGAACCTAGGTCGCGCGTTGGCAATTCTGGGGCTATTTTGGTTGCTGTTCACGATCCTGGTGCGACCAGTTCGCAAGCCTACACAACCACCTTGGGACGATCTCACCACCATTGAGATCGACCCACCAGTCACATACGTCGTCACAATGTCGCCACCCGACGGCCACGAAGACAATTCAGCGGTAAGCGACGATCAGAAATCCGAACCTGCCCCACGGAGGAGAACGGACCCGCAAAACCATGCGACGAACTTGGCTCGCGTCCTTCAGTCAATCGAGGCCGGCAAAGTCATCCGGCAGATCGAAAAGGTGGAAGCTGCCATCAACTCCCTCCGACAAAAGCGCATCCACTGGCAAAGAACAAGTCAGGAGGCTTTTGCCTCTGACCACCTGAGACATGCACCCGAGATCACTCGGGCCTGGGAGGACCTCAAGCTCAACCCGCTGGCCACGGAGGAGAATCTCAAGGGTTGGGAGAATTCCCTCAGCAAGTTGAAATCTGCACTCCTTCCGATCCAAGCCGACAGCACAGAGCAGATCGTTGAGTTTCCCGAGGGGTACCAGAGCACCATCACCCAGATCGAACTGTCAGTGCGAGCGGAATCTGACCGACTCAGCATCCTCCAATTCAGGCTCTCTGGTGACCTCGAAGCCGTGCAGAAGGACCGGTCAGCAGGCATTGCCACCACGCAGTCAGGCCATCGCCAATGAGTGGATGACCTGATAAACGAACTGCCCCCTCTGGGGAATCGGTGTGACCTGCGCGGTCATTGAGAGGGTCCATCAGCGATTTGAGATCGATTGCACATCCACCGATGATCCTGTCATGGAGTAGCGCCGCCGGCGGTTACCTAGCCCGGATTGGTCCATTGCAAGACGAGATGCTTGTACATCTCCACACCGGACCCCCCGCTTCTCTTCACCCTCCCTTTGGGAGGGTCGGAGCGAGCGAGAGCGAGTCTCCGGGGAGGGCTAAAGGCGAACTCAATTCACGCCATAACCTTCCCTGGCTGCTTGGGCGGCCGACCCTCCCAGGGGGAGGGTAGAATCACGATCTCGTGGATAACAAAAGGGCACACCCAACCTGTTCCAATACCGGGTTCAAGCCAGCTCCAGATGGGAGGCTGCGGAATCTGTGGGTGTCCCCCTTTTGGACGAGGTTCTGATCGACAAGCCACAAAACACTCTTGCGACCCCCCCCTGCATTTGGTTAGACTCTCCCCTATGCAATTGTGGGAAGCCTCAAGGTTATCACACCTGCATCTTCCACCCTCGGCGACCAGTCGCCAACCTTCCCACTAAACCCACCGATGACCCTTAACAACTTCCCTACCTCCTTCACCCACAGCACTGCCATGAAGCCTTCTTACTTGACTGCCCTTGCTATTGCCGTAATCACCGGAGTTTCAACCAGTTCTTCGAACGCACAACTCATTGGCGTGATCAATCACGATTCGGCCGTGGTCACTGGAGGCCCCAAGACGTTGACGCTGTCTTTCGACGCCGGGGAATTTGCCGACAAGCTGATCGTGCAGGTCGGCAGTGAGAACAGCGCCGGGGTGCCCACCGTCACCTATAACGGAGAAGCCTTGACGTCGGCTGCCGGTACGGCCATCGGCAGAAACGAGGGGATTTTCTATCTCGACGATCCGTTCACTGGTGGGGCCGCCGATCTCACGGTCGACATGAGCGGAATCACCACCGTCAACGGCATTTCATTGGGGGCCGTGTCAGTGATCGGGACGGACTCAGGGGTCGACGCCACCGCTTCAAATGGAGCCTCCGATGTCATGATCACTACGACGACCGCGGGCAGTTTCGTCGTCGCTGGCCACGCCTCGAACGGAGGTGGCAGCGTAACTGCAGATTCGCCGCTGAATCCGATTTACGAAATCAACAACATCGGATCGGCGCGAGGGGCCGCCGGTTACGAAAGCGGAGTTGCAGTTGGCTTGCCCAGCTATTCCTTCAGCGGGACTGGTGCTTCACCGGCGACCTCGGCTGCCGCTTTCGCGCCGGCGAATGACGGGCGTGTCGCCATTACGGACCTGTTCAATACAGGGGTCAACGACAGCCGCATTCCTCTGGGTAACGATGTCGACGATCCCCATTATGACATTGTCGATTTCGGCGGCGGAGGGCCGCTGGCTGACAGTACCGTTCCATCGCCTCCTGGGGTCTGGTTCCCGAACGATCCCGACGCACGTTGGATCGGGGAGGACAATTCGTCAACCAATGGCACGGCTCAACCCGGTCTCTATACCTATGAAACCACCTTCACCGTCGGCGCTAATGCCGACCTGTCGACCGTGTTGATTAGCGGGCGGTGGGCAACAGATAACGGTGGAGTCGATCTGCTGCTCAACGGCGTGTCCGTCGGTGAGACCTCGCCCGGTTTTGGTTCGTTGGTCAACTTTGTGATCGACAGCACAGACGCCGCGTTCGTGCACGGGACAAACACACTGACGTTCCAGATCAATAATGCCGGGGGTAGTCCCAATCCAACTGGCCTCAGGGTGGATGACCTCGTTGGATGGTATCACCCCGTGCCCGAACCAACGTCGGTTGCCCTTTGGTCCCTGATCGGAATCGGCTTGGCCGGTTTCGGTCGCCGCAGACGGTGAGTGTCTGAGCAGACATTCTCATTGATTGAGGATGGCGCAGTCCTGCGCGCAAGCTGTCAGCCTTGAGAACCAAACGCCCTGGCCATTGGTTGGGCGGTTTTAGGTACTTGTGCGGACGTGAGCGAGCAAATGAAGCGAACCCGGAACTGGAAGTCCAAGCCTTTCTTGAGTTTGATCTCAGCGGGCTCGACGGAAGGGAGATCACCGAAGCGGTCCTGATGCTGCACCAAAACAATAAGCTCAACAATGTGAATTCCGCCCTTGTCGATCGGCCAAGTTCTTGATGACTGGGACCCGGTGAGCCCCAAGCCGACTTTTGATCAGCCAGTTTCAGGGTAGTTTAGTTTTGGCAACAACGGCCCTGCCTCGGTGGGTCCTGCCGTTGACATCGATTTCAATATTGATGTCACCTCCTTCGTGCAAAATTGGCAGGCAGATCCTTCGACGAACCACGGGTTCCGCCTACGACTTGACGACGGATTCGTGGGCGCAGCCTTCGATCATACCGGTGAAAACGCCCCGATGCTCCTGGTCACGCAGGTCATCGACGCCGCGGTTCCTGAACCGACCACCGCAGTCATGGTCTGGACTCTGTTATCGGTGTGTGGCATCCGCCGGCCAAGCCGACGGATGCATGGGCGACGGTAAGGCTCGCTCTGTGGGATAAGCTAGCGTGAGCCTTTCATCATTCGGTGGGCAGCGTCCCGCTCACCGACAAGGGGACGCCCAACCAGTTTGGGTGTCCCCTTTTTCGTCTCTCTTTTTGTCGCCTCAGGGATCCTCGCAGGGCGAGAAATTGGGTGTCCCCTTTTGGACTGCATGTTGAAATGACGTCGACAGGGCGTCGAGGCGAAAAGGGGACACCCAACGATTCCGATGAAGGCTCGTGACGCTGAGCCTGCTCACGCTGGACCGAGCGGCCTGGAGAAGAGGTTGGGTGTCCCCTTTTTTAGGACAGCCTTAAGGTTCTGCGCGAGGAGACCCACAATCAAATCAGGGGAATGCGGTGGTGCATCCCCTGGCTCGATGGTGATACTGGTCAGTCACCTTGGTGATGCGCGCGATGGGCCCATGACCCAAGCAGTTCAGCATGCGGTCCGCTGACGACGACGGGTGGCCAACGCCGTGCAGGCAACCGCAAAGATGCTCAAGCAGGACGGCTCAGGAACGGCGGAAACCGAGCCAGCCACACGCAGGATTCCTTGACCGGAAAAGAACTCATCGTTGATGAACATCGCCCCGCTCCCGCTTGCTCCGTGAGTCCCTGCCAGCTGCTCGACGCCATCCAGGAACAAGCTACCGATGAGTTCTTCCAAGCCGGTGGCAAGATCCAGAGTCGACGAGTTGCCAAAACTGTCTGAGATGAGGAACACGCTGGCGAAATCTCAATCATGTTCAATACACGATCAGCGTGACCAGAATTACAATCATACCCAGGTCACATGAGTTCCGTCAGCTCAGCCTTGAGACGCTAAAGGCTTTGGCAATGGATCAGTCAAACACCTCGACCTCTGTTACTCCCCAGGGCCCCTTTGGGCCCAAGACATTCTCGCTCACCTTGGGGGGTGTTTTCGTTCTGATCCTTCTCACCCTCTGGTGGGTTGGGGCTCCCCCCGGGTTTGGGACAACAGACTCCAACTTGGCGAAGAAGCAGGCTGGGAACACTCAACAGACCATATCCACCTCGGGCACGATCCAGCCAACGAGCAACTCCCAGACCCTGGAGGAGCGGCGCAAGGACCTGGAATCCCAACTGGCCGCCGTCAAATCGAGGCAGCAGGAAATCAACCTGCAGAATCTGGCGCTGACCCTGCAGTCGGTGAATGCCGGCAAGCTGATTCGAAGGATCGAAACAGCGCGGACCGCGATTGAATCCCTGCGGAAGCAACGAACGGCGTGGCAAAAAGCCTCCCAACAGGCCTTGACCTCCCAAAGCCTGGGCGGCGTCTCCAACGTCGTTCAGGCCTTTGTGGACATCAAGCTCAACCCACTGGCCACAGAAGATGACTTGGCCTACTGGGATCAGTCTCTCGCCAAGCTCCGCACTGCCCTGCTCCCTCTCCAGGACGGCCTCAGCGACCAGATCACCGAGGTTCCCAAGGGTTTCGAGGCGGCAATCGCAGACATCGAAGTGGCCGTCCGCGCCGAAACCGACCGGCTGAGCCTGTTTCAATCCACCCTCACCCGCAGCCTGGCTGAAGCCAAACCGCCTGCGGCACCAAACGCTCCCACCCTGAAGCAGGCGATCGTCCAACGAGAGCGAGAACTGACTCAACAACGTGAGGCGGCTCGGGAGGCTGCCGCACGTCAGGTCCGGGAGAAGACGACCTGGGAACTAGCGGCCGAACATGCCAAAACCGAGCAAATGCTCGCCGATCAGCGGAAGCAGCTTGAGGCACAACGTCGCCAGGAAGAACTCAAGAAGCAGCAGGCCGAAGCGGAGTTGGAAATCCACAGACTTGCCGATGCCGCCGAACGGACCCGGCAACTGGCTGCCGAACAGAAGGCACGCCGAGCTGCCGAGCTCAAACGTGAGCAGGATCGTCGTCGGCTTCAAGCCGCCATGCCCCTGATCCGGCAATACCTCGTGCCCTTTATCACCCCTGGCCATCGCCAGCTCAATGGCAACCAGTGGGTGTATTCCGACGAACGAGCGCCCCTATCGTTCTCCGGGATCAAGGCCCGAGGTGCCCTGTCCAATGACCAAAGTGGGTATCAGGCGATCTACTGGATCGGGGGCAGCGACAGGAATGATCGGCCCAGGGGCATTTTCAAACACTATATCGGAGGGGCCATTCACCCCAACGAAGTTCGCAACATTCGCATGGTTCAGCGTCTGCTGGAAGAGTATGGCGCCCTGCTGGTCATCGAGGGCAAGCTCGCCAAATGAAACCGTATCCATCGAAAACTGTCGCAAAACGGCACTCATGGCGGCATCTGAAACGACCCCATCACATGCCGTGCGGCATCTCACCGATTTCTCGTTGTCGTCAGGACTTGCGACTTGTCCGCCGATCAGGTGTGAGCCCTCCGTGTGTGGTGACACCTTGCCTCACACCTTGGCAACTCCGTCAACGCCGATCTGGGGTCCGCCCATGGGACGACGTTCCAACTCCACCCGCCCGTCTCGAAACTCAATACGAGTCGAGGGGAAAGACTGGCCGGTGTTGGATCGCCTGTCGATCGGCAAGTCACGGTACCTGATTCTTGAGCATCTCGGGTCCGCCGGTCGCAAGCGCTACAGGGCCTGGGACCCCGACGCTGGTGGGGATGGCGACTTGCGGGCGATCCTGGACTTGCCCCGCTCTCCGGCCAGCGAACAGCACCTACGCGTGCTCAAGACTCTTTCGCGGGATAACGAAAACTTGCCCGCCATTGAGAATTATCGGGCTCAGGGTGAGCGGACCCTGATTGCCCTGGAGTGGGTTCGCGGTCCGACCTTGGAGCAGTACCTCCAGGAAGTTCGCAACCGCGAGCATCCCCGACCGAGTCCTTTTATGGCCTTCCGGCTGGTGAGGGGGCTTGCGCATGGACTCAGCCGGCTGCACCGCCGTTGGCAGATCATCCATGCCGATCTCAAGCCCGCCAACCTGATCCTGACCAGAAACAGCCGCCTGGTGACGATCGACTTTGGCAGCGCTTGGATGGCGGTGAACACCCTGGGGCGGGAAGAAGGGGATGGCCGGAACGCCGCCTATGCTCCCCCGGAGCTCCAATCCGCGGGCGAGTTCGCAGATTCCCGAGCGGATCAGTTCTCACTGAGCGTGATCCTGTATGAGCTGCTCACGCTCCAACTGCCGTATGATCAGCTCGGAGGGAAAGCTGGCCGACCCGGGTTCATCAAGCAAATGGCCGGCACACTCCGAAAGCCAAGCACCCTGAACTCGAAGCTCAAAACTCTCCCGAAATCCGTCTGGCAGGGAATCGACCGGATCACCACCACCGGACTCGCCTTGGACCCAGACGGTCGATACCCCACCCCCGAAGCCTGGCTGCAGGATCTCAATGAGGTCAATGCCGACCTCCAGATCCGAACGCGCCTGAATCCCATCAACCGCTTTCTCACTCAAGTTGTGGGGTGGTTTGCCGATCGACTGGGTCGACGTTGAACTGCCCTCAGCACAGCTTCAGTTCTTTGGCTTGGTTGTGAGGTGGGACCCAATGAAATCGATCACCGCAACGACTGTGGTAGGATCGCCCATCGACTCCTGCCTTGGTCATGGGAATCCAGGTTTCACCCCTCAGCACCGTTTCGGACTCACCTTCTCGGTACACGCGCGGCTCTCCCACATGGCAGCCGGAGCAGATTGTTAAGTTCGCGGGTTGCTCAGGAACAAGTTGATCACTCTCAACAGAGGCCAACACCCGCCGAGCCTGAGCGAGCGCCTGTTCGAACGTTGCGCGATTGGCGTTGGTGTTTGGAATCGTGACGCCGTCGTATCCGTCCCCAAAAAGAATAATGGCATACGGTGCCCGGCCACCCTGACAAGCCTCCATCAACCGGCAGTAAGCGGCCATGCGAACGGTATGTTGGTGGTGAAGCTCCTCTTTCCCGTCGAGTTTGCGAAACACGGGGATCCGCGTCGCGCCACTCTCCAGGACCCCCCATGGGTGGCCAATCAGGTTCCACTCCCGGTCGTCATGCGGCTTGACGTAGTCTCGAAAGGCAAAACCGGCCTTCAGGAGACTCCACCAGTGCACAGACTGTGAGACCGCCAAGTTTGGATCAGGTTTCTTCGGAGCGGCGGCTTGGGCAGCGTCTAACTTCTTTTTCAGCTCAGCAACATTTTTCAGTTGTTTCACGAGCCAGACCAAAAGCCATCCCGCCAAGACCACCGCCAGAATGATGGCGGCCTCAGGGTTCCCGAAAAGGTACGTCCAGAACAGGACCAAGCCCACAATCGGACTCAGCGTCAACACTCCCCAGATGCGATTCCAACTTTGGTTGATTCCTTCTTCGATGAGTTGCACGCTGTAGTCCGGCAAATAGCCCAAGCGCGGTGTTGGACCCGGTGCCTCACCCATGTCCTCTCGGTCTTGTTCGAACGCCACCAGCCCAGCCCTGGGGCAGAAGGCAAATTCCGAGAGGACGTAAACGCCGATCTTGGGGGTCGAGGGACTGGCCGCCATCGAGGGATCCCATCGTGGCTGGCCAGATCTGCCGGCAGTCTGGTTCACCGTTGCCTCCTGGGGTCATGCTGACCAGTTCTCAACCGCACGGAGGATCAGATCAAGACTCTCGGGCCGATCGCTGGGACCGGGGGACAGGCTATCGAGCACCAATCGCCACAGCGCTTTGGGCACGTCCACCTGGGTCAGCGAATCCTCTTCCTCACCTTGCTCCGGCAACTCACCGGTGGCGGCGTGCACGAAGATCCGAGCCCAACTGTAGAGGTCCGCCCGGTAATCAACCGTGGGGCCGCCAATTTCTGGCGCCCGATACGGATCGTCTGGCCAGTCAGCTGACACCGAGGGGGCCTTATCAAGCAGTTTGGCCAGTTCAAACTCGGTGAGGACGGCACGCCCCTTCTCACCAGCCAGAATCACGCGGGATGGGGCCAATTCTCGGAACATGATGTTGGCTTGATGAAGCGCTTTCAAGCCCTCGGCAATCTCACGCATCAACCGGGGTAACCTCGCCTGCTCCACCGGACCGACGTCAAGTTGAGCGGCCAGCGTTGGCCCATCGAGCCATTCGTCAACGACCCACCAGGTGTCACCCACTGGGCCCGGCTGGGAGTTGAAGTTTGTGGCCACGGTGGGGTGATTCTTCAGTCGGTCACAGACCCGAGAATGTCGCACCAAGTGCTCTCGCCGACGGTCTCGTTCACTCTGGTTGAGATGCCGCAGGTCGTACCATTTCCCGCGTCCGAGCCGCTCGGGCACAAACTCATGTCGCATCCGGCAAATACGGTACTGGAGTTCGTTCGAAGCCGTGACTGTGGGACCCAGATACTCATCGATCCTCCATTCTCCCGCCACAAGTGCGTCGCCGGACTGGCCTTGGCTGGCTTCGGTGTTGTCCCACAGAACGACCTCCTCAACTCTTTCAATTCCCAGCTGCTTCACGAGTCTTTGGGCAGTGCTATTGAAAATTCCCTGACCAGCGAACGCCCGATCGATGGTCGCGCGTGACAGTCCGGTCGCCAACGAAATCGCAGTCTTCGAAATCCCCGCCTGCAGAAGTCGCCGCTTCAACTTGTCAGGATCCAAGTGAACCAGGCCCGTGCGTGCCGTC
Organism: uncultured Pirellulales bacterium; assembly: GCA_964648025.1. GTDB lineage: Bacteria > Planctomycetota > Planctomycetia > Pirellulales > Pb10988 > CAZYKP01. Next base: position 10,767 of record CAZYKP010000103.1, read on the forward strand.
ATAGCAAAATCCCGAGATTGGGCGCGAGATGAAGCGCGCCGAGGAAGAGACTGTACACCACTTGCCAGTTCAATGGTCTTGGAACTGACACCGGTAAGCATCCCATCACATCATTTTCATCGAGGAGACCACCATGCTCAAGTCAATCCAGTCGTTCATGCAACGACTGTCAGAACGGCTGGCGGCGATGATCGCCAGTATGTTCTCGTCGACCGTGGAAACCATGCACGCACTCAGCCAGGCCGAGCAGCAAAGCCAACTGGAGGATGCTGCCCGCAAGTACGAGGAAGAAGGCAAAACAGAAATCGCTGCCGCGCTCAGACAACGGGCCTCAGGGCTGACCTCCGACAACCCCGCCAGCGAAGGCGTGGCCATCCTCGACAACCTCAACGCCGGCCATGATCGACCGCAGCCCGCTGCCCTCCAGCAGCCGGAACACGGTCAGGCCCCGGCGCTACCTCTCCCTGACTACAACCAAAGTCAACCCAAACGTACTCGCCGCAAGAACAGCTCCGGCGATCAGCCAACCAACTGAGGACAAAAGGAAAGACGACTGCCACCAAATGCCCAACTGGGACCAGACCCATGACCCCCCGTGACAAATTCCTTCTGGCAGCCCTGGTGCTCAAGGTCAGGCTCTTCAGTTTGCGCCAGATCGCTGAGCAGTGGTGGAACGGCGACCTCGCCAACACCCGTCGCCGCCTGAAACACCTCGCTGGCAACGAGCTGATCCAGCAGATCACCGTCCCGGTTCGGACGTTGCCGCCGGTCGAAACGCCGGTGTTTGCCTGGCAGCCAGAACAAACTCCCCCGGACCCTTCTGCCGTGTCTTACCGCCTTCAAGTTCGGTGGAAGGGTCGCGCGGTCCGCCCGGTGACAGCCGTGGTCGCCACCGCCAAAGCCGCCCAGCTCTTTGGCGGCAACGGAGGTGGGGAACTCAAACAACCCACCCAGGCGACCCACGACCTGGGTGTGGCAGCCGTTTGGCTGCGGTTGCTGGAGACCAACCCGAATCTGGCCAACGCCTGGCAGGGGGAAGATCAACTGGCTCACACCCGGGTCGGCGAGATTCTGCCCGACGCCTTCATCGTCGACAACGGCGAGATTACCGAGGTGATCGAGTTCGGCGGCGCTTACAACGCCGAGCGAGTTGAAGAATTTCATCTGGACTGTGCCAGCCGAGACCTGCCGTACCAGATTTGGTAACCGAGGACATGACCAAGACACCGGCCACCAACGAGGTACTCCCGAACCGCGATGAGCTGATCATCGACCATGTGGTCCGCCATCGCATGACCACCAACGAGGTGATCAGCAAACTGTTCCTCCCGGATCAGCTCCCCAACGCGGTGACCAAGGTCACCGCCAGGCTCTGCCGGCAAGAGTTATTAAGCAAACACCCACTTTATTATCCACGCAGCTATCTGACGCTCGGCCCCAAAGCGGCTTGGTCGAGAGGCATCTCTCCAAGGCGCACCGAGGCGCTGGGCACTCAGACGCTGCCCATCGAATACGGAGCCTTGGCCTACGCCGCGCTGGCCCCGGGCGATCAACAACGGGCGACCAGCGCCGAGCTGGAAGAGTCTTATCCGTGGTTGGATTCCCAATTGCTGGAGGCCCCGCACTGCATCAACGAATCCACCGATCCTCAGCGCCTGGAACTGATTCGGGTGGATCTGGGCGGCAAGCCCGACCACGTTGCCCGCAAGTGTGATGGTGACATTCAAGCCCGACGTCGGTTTCGCGAATTTACCGAGCTTCTCCAAAACAAAGCATTCCGTCTGGTGGTGGTCACGTTCACCCCAGAAAAGGCCCAGGCGATTCACGAATCTCTCAACCGTCGCCTTTGGCCGGATGGATTGCTGATTCATCTGGTGGTCGTTCCTGACCTGATCCATCTCACAGGGAGGGTGAGCGATGGCTCGTAAAGTTTATCACCAATCCGTCGGCAACCCGGTGCAGCTGAGTCGTCTGCCAAGCGAGCGGCCAACGCTCCGGTTTCCCTATCACCCCGGCAATGCTGAGAAAGATGCTTGGTTTGCGGGACGGATTCTGCTCCTGCTGGTCGTGCTGGGGATCGCCACGGTGGCCAACGCCGCCTTTCACTTGGGCGCGCCAAACTGGGAGCACGGCAGGCTCTACGCCTGGAAAAACTTCACCTTCGCTGGCGTGGCAGCCTTCTTGGTCGCCAAGGCCATCAACCAGCGTGAGCTGCATTGGATTGGCTGGCCCCTGGCCTGCGTGGCCATCGCCTGCGTGTACGTCAACATCCACGTTCCCCTGCACATCAATCTCATTCTGTTCAGCGCAGGCCTCGGTGCGATGGCCTACCTGGTCGGGCACCACTGGATCAGTTATTGCACCGCCTCACCGCTGGACCCGAATGCCGCACAGTTCCTCGCGGATCCGTGGAAGGGTTATCTGGCTTGCGCGGCGGTGGCTCCCCTGGCCCTCTTGGTGCTGTGTTCATTGGTTCCATCGATCCCCTTGTTGTTGATGACGGTGGTGGGCTTCACGCTGGCGCAAGTCGCTCTGGCGACTTGGGTATGCGGGCCTCGGGTGGTCAACCTTGGCTGGGAGGTGCTGCGATCCTGGCTGACCTACAACCGCCAGGATGTTGATCTGCCGGGGATTTTTCAGAGTCCAGGCGGAAGCTGGCGTACCCGGGTGAGTCTGAGCGGAGCCGCGGTCTTTCTCTGTGCCTCGACCTCGGTCAGCTGCGTCTGGGAGGTGGTCGTCTTACCCATGAGGCAAGGAGTGCCGCTGACACCGATGATGAGTTCGTTGTCCATCTTCTTTCCCACGCTGTCCCGCCCATCGCTGGAATCATTGGAAGCGGCATTGGTCTGGGTGCTCACTCTCCTGGTTCCGGTGGTCTTTCCGACCCTCTTGGCCCTGGTGATCCCGATCCTGCTGGTCCTGCCGGTTCTGGCCCAGGCCAGCCAGATTCCATGCCGCGACGTTGAGCCAAAACTTTGGGCGGGGCTGGTGGCCCAAATCCAAAAATCCTCGGACCCCACTGAGCAAATCTCCCTGTTTATGGGGCGTGTTCTCGCCGATGGTAGCCCGTTGATGATCCCCCGCAGCATGCTGAAAGAGCATGCTCATTTCCTGGGTGACAGCGGATCGGGCAAGACATCGCTGGGACTGTCGCCGTGCATCGAGCAGCTGATCGCTGGCGAAGACTGCAGCGTTATCGTCATCGACCTCAAGGCGGACTCTCTGGAACTGTTGGCCTCCCTGGAGGCGGCCACTCAGAAACGTGCCAGCCAAACCGGCCAGCCAATTCCCCTCAAGCAGTTCTCCAACCAGAAGGGCCTGAGCACCTTCGCCTTCAATCCTTTGTTGCAATCCTATTGGACGGACCTGGATCTCTATACCAAGGCCGACCTGCTCTGCGGCGCCCTTGGTCTGACTTACGGAAGTGATTACGGCGAAGGCTATTTCAGTTCCGCCAATGCCGCGGTGGTCTTTCATACCTTGAAGACCTTTCCCGACATTACGTCCTTCCGGGAGCTGGCTGACCGTGTCGGCTACGTGGCCGCCAACGCCAAGAAGCGGGACCTGAATCCCGAGATTGCCAAGGCGGGCGTTCACGTCCACACAGTCCTGGACAGACTGGGCTCCTTTGAGGCTCTGAATGTGGTTCCCGCTGGAGCCCATTCGCAGGAAGTGCTCGACCAGGCGATCGACTTCCGCCAGGTCTTTACTGAGCCCCAGGTCCACTACTTTCACCTCTCGGCCACATTGGGACCGGGCTCCTCTCCCGAAATCGCCCGCCTGGTCGCCTACTCCCTGTTGGCCGCTTCAACGCAAACGAAACGCAATCATCAGGTGTACTTGGTGATTGATGAGTTCCAACGAATGGTGGCCAGCAATATCGAATACATGCTGCAGCTGGCCAGAAGTATGGGTGTGGGTGTGATCCTGGCCAATCAAAGCATGCAAGATCTGCGAAAGTCGAAAACCAATCTCATACCGGCTGTGGAAGCCAACTGCCGATTCCGCCAGTGGTTTGCTGTCTCGGCCCAGGAAGACCGTGAGCGGCTCATTCACAGTAGTGGGGAAACGGTCGAGTACCTGCTCTCCGAAACCGAAACCCCAACGGCAAACGGCCCACGCATCAGCGTTCAAACACAGGAACGGATCGCCCCCAGGCTCACCGCCAACGATATCCTGCTGGCAAGCGATCATCCCAAACAGAGCATCGTCAAAGTCTCGCGCGGTGCTGGCTACGCCCAATTCGGCGGGATGCCGGTGATTGTGGAATCCGATTTTCACATCACCCAGGAAGAATACGAACGCCGTAAAGCTTTGTCCTGGCCTGATCCTCAAGCCGGGTCGTTCATCCCTGAGAAAAACGACGGCTCCTCCTCAAGCTCAAAACCCAACTCGACTCCTGAGAAACCGGTCGGTCCAGAGGTCAGCATGGAACTCATCGGTTCACTCCAATCTCCGACCGGGAACTGGGAGAACCCGTATGAGTCGGTTGGTTCAACTGAGTCGGTTGGCACCGGCGAACCGCCCAAGCGGACCCGCAAGCCTCGGACGAAGAGGAGCGGATCATGACCCCTGGGTGGACCAGCCGGGATCTCGACATCGTGGAAACGCTGACACGCCGCGTGCGATTGCTGACCACAGAACAGGTCGCCCGCATTTGGTGGCCGGGCCAAGGTTCTCTGCGAACGGTTCGCCGACGGATGAAGCGACTGACGGCCGGCGGGCTTCTTGCACGAACGATTGTCAACGTGCATCCGCTGCTGAAGGTCCAGAGGCCGCTGCAGTCGTGGTACCCCGGTCAACCGGAACCGAACTTCGAGCAAGGATCTCAACGAGCGCAGAACCGGTGGGGTCAGCCAGCGCAGCCCACAGAGGTTTACTGGCCGACCGCCGTGGCTGCCAACCTGTTTGGCAGCACCGCTCGCAGACTCCCAGACCTCAATCATCGCGATCACGACCTGCTGCTTGGTCAGGTGTACGTCCTGTATCGCACCAAACGGCGGCATGAGGTTGACCAGTGGATCGGAGAGGATGCCTTGGGCAAGGCCGGTTATGGCATCAAGGATCCCGATGCATTTCTTCTGGACAAGACGGGTTCACCATGGCGGGTGATTGAGTCCGCCGGGCGATACAACGCCGCGCAAGTGGAGTCTTTTCATCATCACTGCGCCGAACGCGAGCTTCCTTACGAGCTGTGGTGAGATCGATGCTGGTGGACAAGCAGAGACGGACGGAGATTCGCAAGGTCATTCTTGACCATGTGGGACGCTACCGTATGTCCACAAAGAAGATCATGGGCGGTTTACCGGAGCTTCGGACCCGGCGGCGGGAACTCCGCCAGGTATTGGCCCAGATGTGTGACTCGGGTGAGCTTGGGACCGAAGCGTTGTTTCGAAATCAAAACTACTACTTTCTGGCGCAAGAGAGAGCAGAGAGCGACGGACGTGTGGGGCCTCTCTCCGAACTGGCCAAAATCAGAAGCTACGCCATGTTGGCCTTTTGTTGCCAATCAGAGAGTCCTCGTGAACGATTGACGCCTGAGGAGATGTATAAGAATTTTCCTGAGTTGTTTTGTTCAGGCATGGCCCAGAGTTATTACCTTGACCGCTCCGTTGCTCAGCCCAGGCTGGGGTTTCTGCGTGTGGACACAGGCGGGCGTGGTCGCTGGGATCGCATCGTCAACAAAGTCCGCGCTGATTGGGAAGACCACTGGGCCAAAGCCGAGTGGCGACCGCTGATCGACAGGGGAGAGTTTGAGATCACCTTAATCACCGCCCTGCGGCAAAAAGCTGAGAGAATCCACACATCTCTGATGAGTTGGTCGGAGTCCAAGAGTTCGCGAATTCGCATTGGTGTCTGCCCAGAGTTGCTCAATCTGATTGCACCGCCACCCTGCTGAAAGAGATCACCAATATCAAAAAATCCCCTTGGTGGGTTTTGGTTCGCTCTTGGTCCCGCGAGCACGAAAAAACAACGGGACAAATCGGTGTGTTGAAAACGTAGGCTGTGGAAAGGCAGCCGAATAGCTGGAGGAATCAGCTATGTACCGTGTTCGAAATGGATGGAAACCTTGGCGTACAAGGTGGCCTTGGAATCGGATGTTTCCGTTGCGGGTCGATGAGCGCTTCTGCCGAAAGTGCCAACGACCAGATCGCAACGGTCCTCTCCTTGAGGAGGACAAGCGCTACACGTCGGGGAATGTGGTTGCCCGCATTTACCAGACCAAGCGTTTTGGGATTGTGAGTTACCGGGTTCAGTTTTCCCGGTGGATCTCACGATCCGGTGACAGATTTCTGTCGCCAAACCTTCGCCTGGAGGACTTCCATGACCTGGCAAAGGTCGCCACGCAGGCACACAAGTACATGGATGGACGATCCAAACCGCGTCAACTGCCTTGGCAGAAGCGCGCAAGGCGATCGGCCCATCGGTAACTTTCGAGGTTTTTGGGGGCCGTCTTCGGACGGTCCCTCCGCAAGCGGTGGTCAGGGACCGACCCCGTGTTGAGAACAGGAGTTCGGCCGGCAGGGAGGACCGGAACCGCACTCGCAACAACGAAAGGAGGGCTTATGGCACAGAGAAGGCCAGCCCATGAAATCCGACTTGGCAAAATCAGAGCCGCCATCTGGGCGAACCGAACGGGACCCGGCGAGGTCTGGTTCAACGTCACGGTGACCCGGCTCTACAAAGACGAGGACGGCTGGAAGGACACCAGCAGTTTTCGTCACGACGATTTGCCGGTCGTCGCCAAAGTGGCGGACATGGCCTACGCCTGGATCTGGGACCAAAGACCGGTGACCGATCCGCGTGAAGGCAACGAGTAAGCAAGACCAACCTGTCCGGGAACGATTCTGACGACCCGTCAGGTAGATCGCTTTCCGGACAGCAAAGGACGAGTCGGCCAGGTGCAACCTGGTCGGCCCACAATCAAGGAGGACAAGCCATGTCCATCACACCAAGTGCAGCCCGGTTCCCGATGGGTCAACTCGTGGTCACCCACGAGGCCGCCCGGGAACTGAGTCCCGACGACGTGCTGAAAGCCCTGGTCCGTCATATCGATGGCGACTGGGGAAACGTGCCACCGGAGGATTGGGAGCAGAACGATGAGGCGGTGGACTCCGGCTCACGCCTGTTCTCGTCCTACAAGACACAGACTGGTACGACGTTTTGGATCGTCACCGAGCCGGACCGCTCGGCAACCACGATCCTGCTGCCGCTGAATTATTAGGCGAGCAAGCGGCTGACCTAAGCGTTGAGGAAAAGGTTTTGGGAGACTGGGGAATGGCCTCCCCGTCTCCCGGAAGGTTTTGTTTTTGATTCCAGCATCAATTTGATCCTGTCACCTTGTTGGGTCCGCGCTGATGGTCACATGGCCATGAGCGAGGGGAACTGACAAGTGGAGTGCAGCCCCTCAAGGATGTTCTGCACTCCGATCGTCAATCATCAATGAGGAAATCATGACATGAAAGTCAATCAAGATGCAAATGGAATCGAAAGCTCTTCCGTATTATCAACCTGCACGACGCTCAGATCCGGTTATCTCACGGCAACGGTGACCAAGCACTGGTCCTTCCTATTCGGGACGCAGTACGACTTCCACGTCGAGACCGAGCAAGGGCATCCGACCTTTGCGACGGTATTTTCGGCCTGGGACGTTCCCGACCTCGCCAGGTTGGCTCTTCGGCTGGCTAAGGCGATCTCGGCGGATGAAACTGTCTGCAGGGGTTTGCGGGACGACCTCGGTTGTCTGGCTTACTGCCTGGGAGAAGTGTTGGGCAGTGCAGACGAACACGGTTCCGACCGTCGTTTGTCGCCCTGCGGTGAGGTTGCGACGTACTTGCGGGACGTTGTTGAGAAGTTCATGCGGCAGGAGTCGTGGCACTTTTCACAACACCCCAGCACCGAGCACGTCTACCGGAAGTTCGTGGCCTTGGATCGTTGGCTGGCCGGAGTTGGGACCAGTGCCGAGGTGGCCTTGAATCTGATTGATCCGATGACGATTCAGCACCCACACGGGGTGTGCCCCATCTGCGCTGCCAATGATGGCAACCTCAATCTTGAACAGGCCCGTTGGTTCTACTGCCACAAGCACCAGACACGTTGGTGTGTGGGCAAGAATCGACTGCCTTCTTGGGACGAGGAGCCCCAGAGCAACTGCGACCAGGATTGGCAGCGAATCCGCGACTACCGAAAGGTTGAGGCGTTTCGCAATCCCATCCTGTTAGTCCACAACATCTAAGCCTCGTGCAGGCGTTAGCTCCAGCGGTTGATCAGGACGATCACCGCTGGGGCATTTTTCACCGAACAATATTGAGTCTCAAGCACCGCAAGACCAGAAGGGTGGGAACCGTGCCAGCGAGTCGTAAGAACACCAAGTCTCCATCGAACAACACAAGCAAGCTCGGTGAGATCCAACCAGAAGTCATGTATCCCCTTAGTGATTTTCAAGAGCGTTCTGGGTTGGGGAAGGCGGCCATGCGCGAAGCCCGCCAAAAGGGACTCAAAGTCCGCAGAGTGGGACGCAGGCACTATGTTCTGGGGAAGGATTTTATCGCCTATGTTGAGGAGCATGCCTCGGTGGTTGGGGCTGGTTCCAGCGCCGATGGACCAGGGTAGTCTTGAGACCGGAGGATTGCGGCAAAGACCAATTTCTCTTCGACCGATCGGTGAATGAAGGCGAATGCGGATCCAACCCTGGAGAGTCAGACTGCTCGGCATTTCGCCCGGCAATTTTCTGAGAATCTCTGGCAAGTTGTCGAGATGAAAACGATCTGGTGCATTCTGCACTTTCCGAACTCAACCTGGATCCGACCGCGCCTGCCTCCGTTCCACTCTGCTGTGGACTGACGGAAACCGGGACCTGCCTTGGGACTATCGGATCTACGATAAGACGGAGGGCACATCCAAAAACGCTGCTGGCCTTGATCCCAGTAGCCTCAGTTCTCCTCAGCCGGCCCAATCAGCACAAACGGTGCCCAATGCCTCGGAGAGCCCCATCTAACATGCCGCGGATGGTTCCGAACCCGCCGACGAGCAATCTGGAGAGCGGCCGCATAGTCGACTTGTTCTCCTCGTTGTCGCGCCTCGGCGATTGCTTCGAAGAAAGTTCCCATTAACTCGGCTGACGAGGCATCCTCGACATCCCATAGGCTGGCCACCACTCGCCGACTGCCGGCTGACAAAAACCCTTGAGCGAGACTTGTGCTTGCCTCAAGCGGGCGAGCAGGTCCGATGTTGGTTTTGCAGGCGCTCAACACCGTAAGCTCGCAGTCTTTCAGGGGCAATGCGTGAATCTCAGCCAGCATCAGAAATCCATCATTGCCCGCTTGGAGTTGGGAACGGTCGGCAGCAGGTGTGAGGGCGATTGCGCCAAACAAGTTCCCACGGCTCAGGTCAGTCAATCCATGGGCTGCCAAGTGAATGAACTTACGACCCGCCACAGATTGGACGACCTTCCTCTCGGTCGCCTGATCACCCAGCAGGAGCAGAGTATCCCATTGAGCGAATGCCTTCGTGACACTCTGACACTCTCTCTCAGTCCCTGGTAACCGGTTCAACGAACCACCGAGGGCGAGAAAAGCATTGACGGCGGCTTGCCCATGCTGGCTGTTGGCTATCTTTGTCTCCCGATAACTCGGATTCCCAACACTCAACAACGTAGGCGTACCCTTTGCACCGTCCCCGAGACGGTCCCGAAGACAGACCATGATATTGGCTGAGGGCGCATAGGTAATCGGCGGAAACTCGTCCAGAACGAATGTCCCCGGCTGCTTGATTGACGTCACTAAACCTTCGAAAGGTAATTGGTGCAAAGGTCCATCGGGAACGATTACCAAACGTTTGGGATCACTCCGTTTAATCTGATCCCGCAGAGGAGCAGGAAGTAGGATGTCCGCGAGCAAAGGCGCGCTCTTCTCATCGGCTGCCTGAGGTGCGGCTTGATTGGTTGGCTGATTCGTTTCACCGGTGAGTCGTTGCAGGTATGCCCTGACCAAGGTCTGGGCATAAGATCGACTGAGCGGAAAGTGCGCTTTCGTCCGAGGGTGATCTGGAAGAGGGACAGGCACCCTTCGGGGGTGCGGCGGAGGCAGGAACACCTCAGCGGGCATTTCCTTCGGGCTGACTTCCAGTGAACTCGTCGCCCGAGTGACCAGTTGACCTTCGGCAGGACCGATTCCCAAGCGGACGACCTCTGGAGTTGTCAAGTGATAGACGGTGGCCCGGACTTGGTCGTCTGGCCGACCGGAGTCAGGCTCAATAGCAAAGACAAAACTCCGCTCGCCACCGAGGTGATAAACGAGCATCAGCTCGGCGGGCTTGATCGCAGAGCGTCGAAGCTCAGATAAAGGCAGAACAGTTTGACGCCTGGTGAGAAGTTCTCGGTAATACGGGCTTTGATTGCGAATCTCCTTCCAGACCTTGGCATAGTGATCTTGTGCCTGCTGAAGTTTTTTCAGGAGTGGGTCGAGACTCTCCCCCCGACCGAACGCTGCTCGGGCTTGGTTCCGCAACGTCGTAACTTGACGACTGAGGTCCTGTTCTTGATCAAGCAGCTGCGGATGGGTTGATCTGATCGTCTCGCGAAGGTCGATGCCGGCAAGCTGGATCTGATCAAGAAAGGTTCGGTTGCGGCTTTGTTCCAACGCCAGCACGGCATCGGCAAGGTTTCCATCGTCAACATTCCATTCAACCAACGGGTCAAAGAACGAGGACAGTCGAGCGAAGTATTGGGCTCGTTCCTGTTCCCCACCCACCACACTGGTTCTGAGAGATTCGCCTTTGGCGATCGCCCGCTTGAGAAGCTCCAGAGCTTGCTTGGTTTGTTTACGCTGATAGAGGCAACCGGCCAAGTTGCATTCCGTTCGAAAGAGTTCCTGAGGAGGTGCGAAGTATTTCTCTTGGAGTTTGAGAGCTTGCTGGAAGATTATCTCGGCTTGTGCGAACCTCCCTTGGTGATATTCGAACACACCCAGCATGTTCAGGGCACGTGCCTCCTGGATTGGGCGGTCCGTCAGCCGATAAATCGCTCGCTCCTGGTCCCAGTGGCTCCGGGCGACATCCCAGCGCCTGGCGCGCATTGCGATCAAACCCAACTGATAGTGGGCCGCCGCCGCTGCTGTATGGTGGGGATGCCCTTGGTCCCGGCAGATTTGGATGGCCTCTTGGGCAAGTTCCTTTGCGTTGTCTTGCTCGTCCAGCAAGCGGTGTAATGCAGCCAGGGCGCTTTTGTAGTCGGCCGTCGAAAGGTGATTCTGATCGAAAATCTCCTGGTGAGCTTGGTGTGCCCGCTGGCAGTGTTGAAGCGCCTCGGCATATTGCCCCTGGATCTTAAAAACCACCGACAGGTCCAGCAGCGTCGCCGCCAGCAAGGTCTGAAGTTTGTTCCGACCGACCAGATCGGGTTCGCTCTTGTGCGCTAACTCGCAAACCCTCAAAGCAGCCCGGTAGGAGGTCACTGCGTGGTAGAATTGCCCCTGACTAATCTGGATCCGAGCGAGCACCCGGTGGGTCGCCACTCGGTCCAGGTCTTCCTCAGAAAGCGCGGCATTTTGTAAACCCAGGGCCTGCTCCGCATGCTGCTGAGCATCCCCGACAAAGCCGATGGCCTGCTCGACGGTCGCCAGCTCCGCCAACGCTGACGCCAACTCCCGGCGCTGATCGCGGGGCCAGTATTCGACGACTTGCAGCAGGCGGTCATACGCCTGGATAAATTCTCCTTCGGCGGCCTCAAGCAGGGCGAGCTCCTTCATGCTCTGTAACACTAAGGGATGCTTTTGCGGAAAATTGTTGCGTGAAACGTTCAAGAGCTCTTCCGCCGCCCGACGCGCAAGTGTTAGTTGGCCGAGCTCCGGCCCCAGGGTCACCAACCGACGGCGGGCGATCATCCGCCACTGGGGAGAGATTCCATCTCGAGCTGTTTCATCCTTCTGAGATGGCACGTATCTCAATCCAATGGCAAACTGTTGAAACGCTTCGCGCCAGTGTTCGGCCGCCGCTTCGGAGTTCCTTTCGTGAAGCGACAACTCGGCCAGTGCATCGGAGACGTTGGCCAGAATCGCCGTGAGTCGCGGCCTGACGCTGGCAAGTGAGTGAGCCTTCTCCCAATAATCACGCGCGGTCCCGCCCTTGCCGGCTCTGCGGGAGATGGCTCCCAGACGCTGCAACAAGGACGCTTGCTTAAATCGATAGACGGTGTCCTCGGATGGTTTGGATTTCAGGCGGCGCAACTCCGCCTCTAACACTTTTCGAGCGCGGCTGAAATCACCGCTTCCTTCACATGCCCGCACCAAACAGTCAACCAGCCGAGAGCGAATGGTGGAGTTGTTGATGATCCTCCGATCACAGTATTGAAGGCCATGCTCTGCTTGTTTCCTAGCGGCGTCCCACAGTTCCTGTTGCTGGCGGCGGGAGCGTTTCCCGGCTCCCGACAGTTCCGCGCGAGCCACGGCGAGCTCGGCAGCTTGCAGTGGGTGGACGCGCGTTGCCTTTTTCTGGATCTCGGCCAACACATCGTCAGCCTCGTTGATCTGCCCTAATCCGACCAGGGCTTGCTTCAGCCCCAGGGCATGATGAACCATCACAGTTCCTGTAATCCCTCTTCCGGCCTTGAGGTTCCGTTGGTGCATTTCCTTCAACAGGGGTAATGCTTTGGCGAAGTTTCCTGTTTGGAGGTACAGCGACGCCAACTTCTCTTGGACCTGGAGACGGATGCCAACAGAAAGTCCCGGTCGTTTGAGAAGATTCTCGAGCTGCTTCAGTGACTGCTGTTGCCCGAAAGATGCGGAAAGGGGAATGGCGGTGATGTTCAAGCTCAGCACAAGCCCGGTGATCAGGGCAGCCCGCCACAGATACTCACCGAACCTGCTGGGGATGTGTCGCTGGATGCAAAGCGCTGAAATCATGGCGATCTCACATCATTTTGAAATGGGTAGACCCAACCGTGGTGGGCGAGAAACTTACTCAAGACAACTGTCTCGAACCGCTGCAAGGAGAACTTGGGAGAAATCTCTGGCCCTCCCGCACCTCTCACGACCGAGAGACGAACCTCCGTAGGTCGTTGCTCGGCGAGAACAGGCGGATCCCGACTACTCAGTTCTGCCACGCTGTGACGATCCACTTTGGGGATCACCAACAGTAACCACTCATCGGAGAATTTGAGATTCTCCTCAAGGGCTCCAGGAGCACGCACCTGTGGAGCGGTGAGCGGCTTCAGCTCGTCCCGTTGCCCGATACAAAGCAGACAGCGGTAGCTGAGAAGTTTGTCGACGGTTTCACGTTCCAGCGGCGAATCGGTGACAGCAGCCAAAATCAACTCGTAGCCACTCGGTCCCTGGTCGACCCTATGCCACTTTTGGCGATCCGGGGGTCCCATTTCTGGATCCCAAACTTCTCTAAGCTTTTCCGGCTTATCCAGAGCATCCTTTTTCGGCCACATCAGCTGCGCCTTGCCCGTTGCATCGTACCAAATTAAGTACAGATAACCCGGGCGGGGAAGTTCAGCGTGGAGTTGAAAACGATCTCCTCCCCTCACCGGAAGCTTAGAACTGGGAAGCTCCTGATACGGACCTCTCTGATCTTTAAACTGATGGTCAATGGTCAGTATGGGCACCTGCGGTCTCGACGAAGAGACGAGTGCATCCTCGAGATTCACCTCAGATCTGCTGGGTTTGGATGGGCTGCCGCGACCGAATGGTTCCGGTAGCGGCGGTTCGCCTTCCGGGGGTTTCCAATTCGCGATCGTGGCAACGGTCAGGGCCGCCCCGAACCCAAGCCCCAAGAGGGCCGCCAAAATTAACAACACCCCAGCGGACGGGACTGCCCAACCCGAGCTATCCACGTGAGGACGCTCTGAGTTGGCCCTGGCTTCCGGGCGGTCGGGGCGGGCGCTTCCTCGCGAGGCAGACCGGAAACCCACCTCAGGTGCAGCCCCCACGTGGTCGGCCGAGGGAGGCTGCCGAGGTGAATCTGGGAGGAGTTGCTGGATCCACTCAGGAATTGTTGGGGGAACACCTGATAGGTTGAGCCATTGTTGCAGGTCCTGGGCCACCTCGGCGGAGGATTGGTAACGGTTGTACGGTTGTTTGGCCATCATTCGCAGGACGATTTGCCGAAGGTTCTCTGGAATGGAGGTCAACGTACCTGGTTCCTCCTCGCAGTGTGCGCGGAGTTTATCCCAAGTGGTGGGCCGATCAGCAAAGGGCCCGGTTCCCGAGAGCAATGCATACAGGGTACAGCCCAGAGAGTAGATATCAGCTCGACCATCGACGTCCCTTGGCGTTTGAACCTGTTCGGGGGCCATATAGTCAGCAGTTCCCACGAGTTGACCTGAGTAACTCAGAGGCGCAAGTCGTGGGTCGGAGGGAGAACCGGACTGGTTCGGCGCTGCGACTCGCGCCAGCCCAAAATCCAACACGACGATCCTCTGGTTATGGCAAAGGATCAAGTTGGCTGGCTTGATGTCACGGTGAACCAGACCATGGTCATGGGCATACTGCAGAGCATGGGCGACTTGTTTGACCAGATCCACGGCCAAAGGAAAAGGCAGGGGCTTGCGATGGTTGATGACCCGCTGCAAATCCACTCCCTGGATATACTCCATGACAAGGTAGAGCATCCCATTATCCTCTCCAGCGTGAGTGGCTCGAACGATGTTTGGGTGGTTGAGTTGGCCCGCGATGGCTATTTCTCGTTGGAATCGCTCCAGGGTTCCTTCCTGGCTGACCAACGCCTCGGAAACCACTTTGACCGCATCAACTCGGTTGAGATACTTATGACGAGCTCGATACACTCGGCCCATCCCACCGCGACCTAGCTCTTCGAGCAAGATGTGATCACCCAGCTGCGAAAGGGCGTTCGCCCCATCGTTCAATCGGCCGCCCTGAGGTGCGTACTCGGGAGAACGCTCGCCGGCTGGCTGGGCTTCTGAGACCTCCAACGCATTGAGACTCGAAAACAGCCGACTAAACTCCCCGGGGGCCGGGTCGAGCGATTCTTCCGGATCTCCGGCAAAGAAATCCTCTTCTTGAGCCTGCTCGGCCTGGCTAAGCAGAAGCTCGACCTGGCCGCGCAACTCCTGCTTGCCTTGGCAGACCAGGTCCAAGTGCTCAGCACGGTCTTTTGGGGGTAACCGCCAGGCCTCTGCGAACAGTTCGTAAACGGAGTTGGCATCATCACTCATCAGAGTTCCCGCGAAACAGAGAAAAGAAATCTGCGAAATAGAAAAGGAAAATCTGTTCCAACTAAGCGCGGCGAAATCTGCAACACGCGACAATCTTACGATAGCAACTTCCGCGTATCCAGTAGTAGGACACGGCTAACAGTGAGGCGCGGTTTCATGGTGATGCCTCGAGGTCAGCGGTGTCGTCCGGTGTCGTCTCCCCCGGCTGCCAAAGATTATATGCCAACCAAGCTCCTGCATAGCAAGTCTGAGGCGAAAGGCAAAGGAAATTCTTTGGTCCTCGGTGACCATCGCCAATACAGGGCTCAGCGTTGCGAAAAAAAAATCGAAAACGAGCTTGGGAGAAAGTCCTCGCTTGCCGCACTCTCGCTTGCCGCACTCTCGCTTGGCGGACATCGGGGAGTCGCTTTGCCAACTCAGTGGCAGCCTCGGCTGTCGGAGTCTGTCGCTGATCCTCTCGACATCACGGCGATGGAGCGATCCGAGTCGCTAATCGATGTCCAGTTCTCGTAGCTCGGAAACCGAGGAAGACACAAATGGCCAAACGGCATTCAGGGATTAGCAATTCGCGGCATTCCTGCCAGCTCTCGGTCGAAACACTGGAATCCCGAGTGGTGATGTATGCAGCGGGCGTGCTCCCTTCGTATCACCCTTTCCCGACGCCGCCTGACACAAGCCCACCGCCAGCTGAGGTGCAGCCTGTAGCTCCAGACGTTGAGGCGCCGGCGGAATCAGGACCTGGGGAAGGTCCGTCCGGAGCCTCGGGGCCCAAAAGCACGGGGAGTTTACCAGGTGAGCAAGTTGTCCTCCCCGGTCCGACGCCATGGGATGCTGACTCTGGCGTCGGCCACCTACAGGACGATATCCTCAGAGCCCGACATCCGCTGACGTCCATTCCGATTCTCAATAGCAACCCTGGGGCGAGAAACACGCTGTATTTGGATTTCGATGGGCATCAAGAGGATCTCCACCGCGGTCGCCACAACGTCCTGCGTACCGACACGCGAGGAGCATTCTCGATCGATTCGGATAACTCGACCTTCACCGACGAAGAACTCAATGCGATCGAGGGTGTTTGGGATCACGTCCTAGAGGATTTCGCTCCATTTGACGTGAACGTGACGACTGTGGAACCGCCCGCTCACAGCTTTTCCGATGGCACAGCCGTGCGGATCGTCATCGGGGGTGACGACGATTTCTGGTATCGGAGGGATGCAGGAGGAGTTTACATCCCCGGCTTCCCACATATCGCTTTTGTGTTTACCGAGGATCGCGTCGCATCTCCCTCGCTGCGGGGAAACCGGCTTGCGTCGTCCATTGCCGGGACGGTCTCTCATGAAGCTGGCCACGCCTACGGACTGGACCACCAGCAATACTACAACGCCGACGGATCCCAGCCAGAGACTGTCGGTTCGATCCAACAAGCTCACTCCCAGCACCATGCTCCTCGGAGCGAGGAGTATGTGACGTTCGACCCGGAATATAATCCTGGCCAACGTGGTGGTCCCGGTTCACAGCTCGAGGAGGGTTGGGTCCCGATCATGGGGGGCGGAGGTTCGGGGAAACGTGACACATGGCACTACGGACCGACAACCTCGGCCACCCGTTATCAAGATGATCTGGCCGAACTTGGTAGGCGCCTCGGCTTTCGAGCGGATGATCATGGTGCATCCGTTGCCACGGCCACTTGGTTAGCAACTCTCGATAGGGAGATTCAGGCTTCCGGAATCATCGGCGGTGCCAGGGATGCTGACTGGTTCGCCTTCTATCACGGAGGGGGGGAGATCACCCTGCAGGTGGATGAAGCCACCGTCGGCGCCAACCTCGATGCCCTGCTTGAACTCCGTAATGCTGCCGGTCACGTGCTACGCCCGGATGCTGCTGGTCGGATTCGCGGTTCCGGGATGGAACTCCAGTCACAGAAACATGGCCTCGGGATGAGCATCTCCGGAGAGCTCCCTCGAGGCACTTATCACGCCGTCGTGCGCAGCCAGGGGGCGTATGGTGATTTGGGCCAATACACATTGACAGGCAACGGGATCTCCACGGCGGGCTACAGCAGCACTGGTCCTCAGGTGATTTGGAGTGCACCTGCCAACTCGCGCGTCTCCCCGTTCACACGTGGACCGGTTTCCATGTTGGTCACCTTTGACAAGCCCATCAACACGAGAACGTTCTCGTCGGCCGACGTGACGTTCATCTCCCCGAGGGGCTTCAGAACACAGGCCTCACGAGTCCAACTTGAGCCAGGCCAGCACGGCGACCGAACGTTTCGAATCACAGCATCCCTCTGGGATTA
The DNA here is from genome assembly GCA_964648025.1 of uncultured Pirellulales bacterium. Lineage (GTDB taxonomy): Bacteria > Planctomycetota > Planctomycetia > Pirellulales > Pb10988 > CAZYKP01. Next base: position 28,241 of record CAZYKP010000103.1, read on the forward strand.
CGGGTCCTATCGGATGGAGATCGGCCCGTATGTGGCTGACAAGTATGGAAACAACATGGATCAAGACCATGATGGCCGTCGGGGGGAATCTCAGCACGACCGCTACTCCACGACCGTCACCCGGCTGGCACCCAACTGGTACAATATCTCAAACTACTTGGCAAACACAGGATACAACTTCCGCTCCTACCTCTATGGCTACTGATTTCCTGCAAGCCTTGCTGTTGGGTCAGTGCTTGGCCCCTGGCCATCGGGGAAGCAGTCGCGGCTCGAACTGTCCGTTGTGCCGGGTTCCTGGCACCCCTGAGATTCACTTCGAGGCTATCTCCTCACCCCTCCAAATCGCCAAAACCCCCTTGACGTGAGGGTTCTGGCACAATCTGAGAATCTGCTTGGGAAAACGCCGGTCAATTCCGCAGTCTCCTTCGCCCGAGGGTAACGTGTTTTAGGCAGCACTGTCCGAGTGATAGCGTCTCCGGAGGTCGCCCCGATCACCTTTCAGGCGGCTGGAAGTGGTGTGTATTCGGAGGTGGACCTCATTTAGGAGACCACAAACCGCCTTGATTAAGGCGTTCCCGTGCTGGTCACTCACAGCACGACTTCCAGCTGATTTGGCCCTTGAAATGTGTAAGCTTCACGAAGTCACACAACTCGCTACTCAAGCTCGGCAAATGGATTACCAGCCAGGGCAAGCACCAAACCAAGAGGTTCCGAGATTTGGGGTAACTACTTGGGCGACACTCGGCGTTTTAATTCAAAGTATGCCCCAGAAAGGAACCGCAAACAGGTAACTTCAACATGTTTTCCCTGAAATTTGCTTGCCCAGCATTTGAGCGGCAGTTATGCTGTGGGGGCGATTGAGCAGCCTGGCTCAGTTGTCATAGCTGGGATCGCGGCTTCATCCTCACATCTCCCAAGTGAGTCTCGTCCGCCGCATTGTGTCGGGTTTGCGATTGTTTTCTGGGGAGTTCGACTCAAAGGGCACCTTCGACCAAAGCGCATCGCATCTATCCGCTCAGGAGAGTTGTTTATGCCCCCCCGTCTTTACGGCTCTGTCCCACGTCGTGGACCTGGGATTGCACTTGAAGTGCTGGAAGATCGGCTGTTGCTGACCGGAACGCCACTGCCCGAGTTTGCGACCGCCCCAGCTGAGCTTCTCGACTTCATCAATAGCGAGGTGCAAGCCAACGGTTCTCTCGCAGATGGCTCAGACTACGACCTCTATCAGGTCAGTCTGAAGGCTGGAGATGTGGTCAGCATAAGTCTGGATACCACGGATCCGGCGAGTGCTCTGGATGGCTATCTGCGAGTCTTCGGCGCAGAACTGGAAGAACTCTTTATTAACGACAATGCGTCAGGGCCTGATCCCAGCATCACCTTTCAAGCGGCTGCCGAAGGAGACTACTACATCGGCGTCTCCTCGGCAGGCAACACCGCTTATGAGCCTCGAACCGGGCAAGATGTGACCAGAGGAAAGACCCAAGGGCTCTACCAGATGGAGGTGATTGTCTCCGACCAGCCATTGCCTTCAGACCTGGTGGTGGCAGCCTTTGATGTCGCCAAGATAGCGGCAGGGTGGGGCGAGTCGGTGACGGTCGGTTATCGGCTCGAGAATCGGGGGGCAGAGCCGGTCACCAGTCAGGATCTCCATCTGTGGTTCTCAGCCGAGGGCAAGACAACTGAGCTGGGAACCATCCGTGTGGGCTTCCTCGATCCTGGTCACTCAGTCTCTGCGGAGTTGGAAGTGGAGTTGCCAGGAACAGGAACTACGCCTCCGGCAGGATTGCCGGAATTTCTGGAGGCGACCCTGGGTGTCTCCGGCTCGGGAGCGGGAGTTGGTCCACTGCCTAGCCGAAGCGATGCGCTGTTTATTGGATCAGCGGAGATGGAGCAGGAGCCCAACGGCACCCTCGAAACGGCAACACTGCTGGATGCGGAAGCTCTCGTAGAAGGGAGCCTGAGCCCAGGAGACGTGGACATCTTCCGGTGGAACGTGGCTGATGGTGATCGGCTGGAGATTCTTGTTTCGGAGAATACCTCTCCTCTCCTGCTGAGGATGAAGGACGGAGCCGGCAGGTTGCTTTTCGAGCAGGCTGTTGAGGCTGGTGGTAACCTGGAAGCCCTGAGACAAGCATTTGAGGCAGCGCCAGCGGGGAAGGCTGTCTTCTTGGAAGTGGTCAGCCTGTCCGACTCAGCGACAACTTTTCGTCTGGCTTCTCGGTTCTTGAACTCATCAACCAGGGTGGGGACCGATCCTCGGCAACTGCAACTAGCTGATGTCAATGCCGATGGCAGGCTGGACCTGGTCACTGCTAATCGGCTCTCGAATGATGTCTCTGTGCTGTTGGGTAACGGAGATGGGACCTTCCAAAACCAGCTTGCCTTCCAAGTCGGGGAC
>CAZYKP010000104.1:0-21311 GCA_964648025.1 uncultured Pirellulales bacterium
CGTCTGGCCAACAAGCGTCTGGCCAACAAGCGTCTGGCCAACAAGCGTCTGGCCAGTAAGTGTCTGGCCAACAAGCGTCTGGCCAGTAAGTGTCTGGCCAACAAGTGTCTGGCCAGTAAGTGTCTGGCCAACAAGTGTCTGGCCAACAAGCGATTGTTCACGTTTTGTTGTCGCCAGCTCCCCACGATGATCGTTGAACTGCTGACGATTTTGAGGATGCTCTGGGAGCACTCCAACCGTTGACCCTCTCCAACAGGTCCTTCCCCACGATGAGCCCTTCTGATGAGTTGACCATTCCGCCTGAACTAGAAAATTTGCTCAAAAAAGCGGCCAACGCGATTGTTGACGCCAAAGCTCTGGTGGCCCTAGCCGGTGCCGGGATGGGCGTGGACAGTGGCCTGCCAGATTTTCGTGGCACTGAGGGGTTCTGGCGGGCCTACCCCCCGATTGCCAAATTAGGCCTTCGCTTTGATGAGATGGCCGACCCAAGCTGGTTTCGCCGAAATCCCAGGTTGGCTTGGGGGTTCTACGGCCATCGGCTCAACTTGTACCGGGCCACCAAGCCCCATGCTGGTTTTGAGCTCATCAGAAGCTGGAACGAAAACTGCTTCGTTTTTACTTCCAATATCGATGGGCATTTTCAGCGAGCCGGCTTTGATTCCCGAAGGGTGGTCGAGTGCCATGGCTCCCTGGGCAGCCTTCAGTGTGTCAAGCCCTGTCGGGATCGACTCTGGCCCAGCGACGACCTCACCATCGAGGTGGATGAGGAAACACTCCGAGCGTCAGAGCCTCTGCCGGCCTGTCCGGAGTGCGGGGGCTTGGCCCGGCCCAACGTGCTGATGTTTGGTGATCCGGATTGGGTGCGGATCCGAACCGATGCTCAACTCGAGCGGTTCTACCAGTGGCTGGAAAGCCAACGAACCGAGACCCACCTCAGTGAGGTGGTGCTCGTTGAGTGCGGCGCCGGAACAGCAGTCCCCTCGGTCCGATTTGCCTCGGAGAACCTCGTGCGAGCAGGGGCGACGCTCATCCGAATCAACCCACGCGAGCCCGAAGTTCCACCCGGCCAAATCGGGCTGCCCCTGCCTGCCCTCACCGCCCTTCGCGCCCTCAACGACCAGATCACCCTCGGATAGGCCAACCAAGAGAACCCCCCGGCCATCTTCCACCTCGGTCAACTCGGAATCCCCGAGATCCTCAGTGTTCCGCCGGTTGTTTCCGTTCGGTCGATTCTGTTTACTGCTAGTGTGGTCTTGACCAGCATTCCGTGACAGTCATCAACTGCACAAATCGGTCCTTCGGTCCGTCTCTTGTCTGAGCATTGACCAGGGCAGTCTTATCCGGAAAGCTCAATCAGTCTTGGGCTCCGTTGGAACTAGCCAAGCCCGGCGATGGCCAGGTCCAGTCTGTCAGCTTTGGTGAGTTGGAGAGTGACTCATGCCCGGTTCTGCATCTGCTGAGAACAATCCTGCGTTCCGCCAAGGTTGGCCGGAACACTTGACTGATCAAGATCGCGCCGAAATTTCTAGGCTCTGTCAAGATCGCCAGCCCGGCTTCACGCTTCAGCGGGCTTTTTACTTGGACCCAACAGTCTATCGGGCCGACCTGGAGGCCTTTTGGCGCTCAGGCTGGGTCTTTGCGGGCCACTTGGCTGAGATCCCCAAGCCGGGGGATTATCTGTTGTGTGAGCTCGATGGCGAGTCTCTGATCGTGCTCAACGACGGCGGGGAAGAAGCCGATCCTCAAGTGAGGGTGTTCTATAACACCTGCTCGCATCGTGGTTCACTGATATGCACAGAGAAGACAGGCCATGTTGGCAAATTGGCCTGTCCGTATCATCGCTGGACGTACAATCGGGATGGGTCCTTGTGTGCTGCTCGGGGGTTTGAAGACCAGTTGAGCCAGTGGCAGCGGCAGCGATTGGGTCTTGTCCCTGCGGAGGTGCGGGAGGTTGCTGGGTTGATCTTTATCAGCTTGGCTGAGTCGCCGCCGCCTTTTGAGCCAGCCGCCCGGGCGATTGCCGCTCATCTGACGCCTCACGGTCTCCGGCAGGCCAAGCTCGCCCACACCATTGAGTATCAGGTCAGTGCCAACTGGAAACTCGTGTGGGAGAATAATCGAGAGTGTTACCACTGTGTGGCCAATCACCCGGAGTACATTCAGGCCAACTATGACCTTGCCCGGGATCACGGTCACCAAGAGCAGCAAATTCAACAACGGCTCGATCAGTGCCGGACGCTGTGGCAAGCCGAGGGGTTAACACTCGAAGGGACGAACGTTTCCTCGGCCATGTCGGCTGATTGGTACCGAGCCAATCGGACGCCCCTGCGGCCAGGCTTTGTCACCGAAAGTCTCGATGGCCGCCAAGTAGCACCTTTGATGGGATCGTTCCGCTCTGCTGAAGTCGGCACCTGCCGGGTGACCACCTGGCCAAATTTCTGGTTGCATGCCAGTTGCGATCATGCTGTCAGCACTCGTCTTCTGCCGGCGGGGCCTCAGGAGACACACATTCAAGTCAGTTGGCTGGTTGATGCTGATGCCGTGGAAGGACGCGATTACCAGCTTGATCGGTTACTTCCCTTTTGGCAGAGAACCAGCGAGCAAGACTGGGAGATCTGCCGCTGGCAGCAATCGGGGATCAGATCCCGCCGCTACCGGCCCGGTCCCTACTCCCAACAACATGAGGCGAACGTTGAGGTGTTCCTCCATTGGTATTTGCAGCAACTTCATCAGTGGTCGGCCCGCTCCAATCAGGCCACACCAACGGATACGTCAGCCGACCGGCCAACCGACCAACCGCGTCAGCAAGACACTCCACCAAGGCAAGTGTTTCTGGGGGGAGCGTTCTCGACCGGCTAGTTCCTCGGGCCATTGAGTGATAGTTTGGCAAGAGAGGGGATTGCTATTGTGTTGACGGCCCATTGTCCCGCGCCATCCTCAAAACAATCAGGTCCCAAAACAATCAAGTTTCGAAACATACAGGCCCCGGAACATACAGGCCCCGGAACATACAGGCCCCGGAACATACAGGCCCCGGAACATACAGGAAAGGATCCGGCCTCCGGTTGTTGGTCACCTCTTCCGGATAGTTTGTGAGTCTCTTGTTGGGGTCCGGAGTAGTTTTTATGAATACACATCGAGCAGACGTCGCGGTGGTCGGCGCCGGCATTGTTGGTTTAGCCCATGCTTGGAGCGCGGCGAAGCGAGGCTACTCTGTGGTTCTCTTCGAGCGGAGCCGCCAGGCGCAAGGGGCCAGCATTCGCAACTTCGGCATGATTTGGCCGATTGGGCAAACCTCAGGCCGCAATTACGGCCTGGCCCTGCGGAGCCGACAGCTTTGGCGGGAGCTTGGAGAGGTCGCAGGAGTTTGGCAAAACCACTGCGGCTCGATTCATCTGGCCTTGCATGAAGACGAACTGGCGGTCCTCAGCGAGTTCGCTGAGCTTGCCCCCTCCTTGGGCTATCAGGTGGAATTGCTCTCCAGCGCCGAGGTCCGCCAGCGAAGCCCTGCAGCCAACGGACGGCATGTCCTGGGGGGGCTCTTTAGTAGTACAGAAATTGGGGTCAATCCTCGCCAGGCTCTCAGCCGGATTCCTCAATGGCTCCAGCAAACCTACGGAGTCGATGTGCAATTTGGCACGCTGGTCAACCGCATTGACATGCCAATGGTGAGCACCGCCGATGGCCGCTGCTGGGAGGTTGGACGGGCGATTGTCTGTGGTGGGGCGGAATTTCAGATTCTTTTTCCGGAGATCTTTGCCACCAGTGGGATCCGCACCTGCAAGTTGCAAATGATGCAAACGGTCGCGCAGTCGGAAGGTTGGCAGATTGGCCCTATGCTTGCTAGTGGTTTAACCCTGAGGCACTATCCGACCTTTCGGGTTTGTCCTTCGCTTGCACGGATGAAGCAACGAGTCGCCGCTGAGTACCCTGCCTACGATCGATACGGCATCCATGCCCTGGTCTCGCAGACAGATACCGGCGAGGTGATCTTGGGAGACAGCCACGAATACGATGAAGAGATTGATCCCTTTGACAAGCAAGAGATCAACGAACTGATCTTGGGCTACCTGCGGCAGATGATCCAACTGAAAGACTGGCGGATTGCCCATCGCTGGCACGGCATCTATGCCAAACACCCCACCGAGATCGAATTCACCGCCCAAGTGCAACCCAATTGCCATATCGTCACCGCCACCGGCGGGACCGGAATGACCATGTCCTTTGGATTGGCCGAAGAACACTGGTCTCAATGGGCCAACCAATCCCCGCATCCCGGCCGCCAGACAACCGAAGCAACCCCAGATAACGGGGCGGCCGCCAACGGCCATCGCCAACTGACAGCTGACCAAATCCGCTCCCAGGAATCTCATTCTCCCCGCTAAGCGAAGCTCATCAAGCTGCTCGAGCTGGTCGCCGACGTCTCTTATTGGTGTGAGCGACAGAAAAGTCAGGTGCTCAGCCCGCCGGCCCTGCACGCAGAGCATGCGCCCACAGGCCGAGTTCATCTGGAGGGTTCACCGGAGGCACCAACCGGCCGACGTGCCAACCGACCGACGTGCCAACCGGCCGACGTGCCAACCGGCCGACGTGCCAACCGGCCGACGTGGGCAGTTTGCTGAGGACGCTCCCCAACTCAACCACTTATTCCATCCACTTTTCTGAGACTCACAGTCTTTTCTTAATTGGGTCACCGGTGCCTCTTGCGAGGCGTCCTGAAGCTATTCTTGGCTGCTCCAGTGGCTTTGAGGTCCCTGCTGGCAGTCTGCAACATCAGGCAGTTGCCTCGGATCGTTCGCTCAAACGGTAAGAGATTAGCTCAGATCTCGACAAGGTTTGGCTGACGCCAGAGGATCTTGCCTCCTCAAGCACACGCCCGTTATCTTGGAAGGGTTCTCGTGACGAGCAAAAACCTGGTCTCTGGCATGTCTTCCTAGCTCGACTGTCTGCAGAGAGCGACTTGTTTGGCGAGAGCCGTGCTGAGAATCCATCTGGGGCAGCCGGACACATGCGAGAAGCCGCTGAGGACGCCGGCGTGTGGGGAACGGAAGATGGTTGATCTGAACCGTAAAGAGCCGTTTGTGCCGAGCTTGCCGCCAGGTCATCCTGAGGGCAGTCTGGGGGCTCAGATTGCCTTTGCCAACGCCCAAAGGAGTTGGACTGAGGAGGTCGATCTTCTGGAATGTCTTCAGGCAGTGCTTACCGAAGGTGGTGTTGGCTGGGGGGTTTCCGATCAGTGGCTGCAGCTGGAAAACGGCCTGTTTCTGCAGCCGCAAATGGTTAGCCTGCAGCCGCTGGAGCCGTCTGGGGTGCAAACGGCGACCACCATTGCGGCCTGTCACCCGGTCAAGTTCCCTCAGGGTATCTTTGAGTATCAACATTCCGCCGGGGATACGACCCAAGCGTCGGTTCTGGCCGGGATGAAGAACTGGTGGGATCTGGACTTTCCCGTCTTGAATGAGGCCATCACCGAGCAAGTCAACGCCTGCACCATTCTGGAGATGGAACGGGGCAACGCCAAAGGCCTCCGGTGGATGATCTTAGGGCCTCCCGTGCGTTATGTGAGTGAGCAGACCGGGCAGACCGAGCAGACCGGGCAGACCGAGCAGACCGGGCAGACCGAGCAGACCGGGCAGGACGAAGAGCATCCGTTCTGTCCGTGTTGCCTGCTGACGAACAGTTTCGAGGCGTTTGGCGAACACATCGATTCCGATGAGTTCTATGGAATCCGCCTTTTTGTCCTCCGCAATCAGTTCGGAGAGATCGAGGCCGACTGTCGGGTCAATGGCGAGCCCTGGGAGTCGGGACAGCAACAACTGATCAACTATGGGCGGCAGTGGCCTGACCGCGGTTATGAGTTCCGCAAGCAATTCGTTGCCCTGGCGACACCCTCTGGGCCGCTGGCTCGATCTGGTTGTGGGGATGTGCCTGTCGAATCCGAAGATACCGGCAGCTGATCGAACCTCTGGCTGATCGGGAATCGCGATTGTTTCCAATCTCTGCTTTGTCGGTAAAACTCTTCCTCGGAGCTGTGATGTCATTATTTCCAGAGAATCCGTACCAGCCACCGTTGCAAGAGAGCCTGACCGAGCCTCGGGCAGACGAGCTTGCCTCACGCTCGTCACGGTTGGTTGCTGCCATCCTCGATGGTGTGTTGGTGCTGCTTGTCATCATGCCGTTGCAGTTTCTCTCCGGCTACATCGAGCGAGTCCAGGCCAACCAGGCAACGACCCTAGAGCAACTCGGGATGTCATTGGTCGGACTGTTGACTTTCCTCGTCTTCAATGGGTTTTTGCTGGCCAATCGCGGCCAAACAATCGGAAAGGCCGCGTTAGGAATCCAGATCACCCAAGTCGGCACCGGGCGTTTGATGCCCTTTGTGAACGTGTACGTTTTTCGTTACCTCTGGACGCTGCCGCTGGTGATTGTTGTCCTGCTGATTCCAGGACAGCTCGACAACTTGCTCATCAATATCGTTGTTCTGGTTGATATCCTGCTGATCTTTCGCGAAGATCGACGCTGCCTGCATGACCTGATTGCTGGCACTGAAGTGGTCCGTTTCCAAGAGAATCGCCTCAAAGTTGCAAGCGAAACTCAGTACCAGTTTTAGTTGATGCCAGCGATTGGTGCCCAAATTTTTGGCCGGTCGTGGGTAGCCAACGGACCTAAGGTATCGTCCGTAGGCTCACGATGGTTATGGCTTTCAGCCAATCAGCCTTGATTGGGAGACGACCCTAACCAACGGGGGCCAGTTGGCAGGGTTAATCAGTTGGCAGGGTTAATCAGTTGGCAGGTCGTGGACCTTCCAATCTTCCTGGATTTCGATTGGGTCGGTCGAGCCTTGTCCGGTTACCCAGAACACGGGACGCTGGAGGCTGAGGACCTGTTTGTGGCCGAAGCGGATCGTATCGAGGGTGAAGTTCGGGTCCAGATGGAACGTGATGAAGTCGCCACCGTCGTGGCCGAAGAAAGCCAATCTTTGCGGTGAGCGATCAGAAGTGACCGCCAGAGCCGGATCAACAGGAACCCATCCAATACCCTCGACCCAGAACTCCGCTTTGACGTGCCATTGATAATAAGGCACCCCTTGGAGCTTTTCTTGTTTGGCTGATTTGGCCCAGCGACCGTATCGAGTGCGAGCCGGAATCTCAGCGGATCGCATCACAGCGACGAAAACTGCCGAAAGTCCGCCGCAGTCGCTCTTTCCCGCCTGACAGACCCCCTCCGCGCTGCGGTCCATCTCGAATTGATAGTCATAGTGAAAGCGCCGGGCGATGGTCTGAAACACCCGGCGTGCCAAGGCAAGATCGCTTTCCCCGGCAGTGCGGTTGAGCTGGTTCTCTTGGATCCATTGCTGCACCTTTTCAGCCTGGTAGTCCAGATCGCCGACTGCCGCCAAGGCAAGCTCTCTGTCCTGGGCAGACAAGCTGTCTTCAGCCTTGAGGGCCAAGAGAGGTGGTCGGCCTTGCCTCAGAGTTCGGGAGCGTAGCGTGACATCGTAGCGGACTTCAATGGGAAGCGTTGTCTTGAACTCATCCGTTGTCGGCTGAAGCTGGGTGAATAAGATCGGCCGTTTCAGCGGGCTGAGTTCCTCAACCAACTGACCAGGAGGGAACAATTCCGTGGTTGCCCGGAGTTGCCCGGGCAGCTGCGGGGCAGCTGCGGCGAAGACGAACCATTGCTCGACCTGCAATTTGGGCACCGTCACCTGAAAGGAGACCGTCCCCTGGACGCGACGCTCCCTTCCAAGCTCCAACCAATAGTCAGCTGCCGCCGCCTTAGAACTGGATCCGCAGAAGACAACCAGCCCAATCAACATGAAGACCAGCTTCCAGGATGCCTCTATCATGGGTGCCTCCGGTAAAAGTCAGCAAAGTCAAGGGGCGAAACGAATGAGCTCAGTTGTCAACTCAGCCGACCAGCCGCTTGGATGATCTTCTTGGGCAACCCTCACCGTTTCATTGTCTCAGCGTCTCGGTGAGTGGTCCAGAAAATGGCGTTGGTGAGCATTCGGCGGAAGTGTTTGTTCTCAAAATCGCTGGGGACGCCCAGCGAGGTAAAGAACGTTCGGCCCCCACGATAAGTATGAACGATCGTCACCGGATGTTGGGCTTTGGAGATCTTGCCAACCTGGAGCACAAGCGTCTCCGGGGCCAGTTTTCCGGCTTTGTAGAGTTTGCTCGAGGTCAATGAGCCAACTCCCTGGAGAACAGGATGGTTGGCGGCTTCCTCCGCATTGGTGACTGTGACGCTTTCACCTCCGTAATGTCCTGCATAATGGCCGCCGAGCACCTTCCGATCGAAAAACTCGTTATCATCCTTCTCAAAGGCATGCCCCGCTGTGCGGATGCCCACAATCGGTTTTCCTTGCTCCCAGTGCTCGCGGATGATTTGCATCTGCTGCTTGGTGAGCTTCATCCGACGGGCGAAGATCACCATCAACTCGGCGGACTTCAGGGCCTCCAAATTCTCCAGTTCCTTGATGCCATCATGCCCCCAAGAAGCAGTGCACTTGACCTTGTAGCGACTTTCAAGAACTTTTTGAAGTTTCCGTAGTGAAGGCTCGGACTGATATTCTCGTGATGCCGAGATCAGATGAATCGTCAATGCTGAACCTGGATCGGGCTTGGCCGCAGGGCCAGCTTTGCCGGGAGAACTTGACTGCTCGCCGGGTGAGGCATCAGCACGAGCAGCTCCACTGGTATTCAGGCCAAGACCGGTTTCTCCGGCGAGGCCTGCACAAGCGGCCAGTCCGGCAGTAGCCAGTCCGGCAGTAGCCAGCCAGGCTGCCAGAAGGGATACTCCGGGCCAGCACATCAATCGTGGAAAGACCATTGAGGACGCCCTCTGCTTGGACTGTGCCAGATGTGGCCGTTGCCCATCACGATGTTGGTGCATGGGCCTGTTGAGTGTCCGACAGCTTGGACTTTGGCCACAATCTGGGACAGTCGAGCGAAAGTTGTTGAAGATCTCCAGATATGGTCTCTGCCACAATCTGGAACAGTCGAGCTCGTGGTCCGTCAAGGAAGATTTGTCGAATGGGAAAGCAGGCTTCTGGTACGGGAAATGCGTCATGCCATCTGACAATCTTTCCTTGACAATCGACGACGGAATTTCAGATCAGTCTCCGACCGACACAACGCCCCATCGCCTGAAAAAATCAGGTAGTTCGAGGCTGGCCCCCCGGCGGAAAATTATCTGAAGGTCAGGAGGTCCCCGGTCAGCCTCTTGGCTGCCATTGGAACTCGGGAGAGATGGGGGCAGACCGAGAGCCTTCGTTCGGAGACTTTTCCTGGGTTCAATCGTCCGCCAGAGAGTTGATTGTGCAATAGATCGTATCCTTGATCTTGGTGCCGTTGTTGGCTTTCAGGCGGAATTCAAGAGCCAGCGGGTCAATGACTCGATAATGCGTTCGGCCGGATTGATCTTGCTTGGTCCGTCGGCGATCGATCACGCCACCGGCGAGCAGGTCTTCAGGAAGGAATTCCACCAGCATCGTTCGCTGATCCAAGAGCTTGACGTCCTCGATGTCGACTTCTTGTTGGCCTTGGCCGATACGTTCGGCAAAGACGTTGTCGTAGTTGACGGTCTCGGGGTTGAGGTCGCAGGAGAACGTCAGCTGGATACCGCGTTTGGTGGCTGCGGCAGCGGTGACCAAATAGGCAGGTTGGCCGGTGTAGCGAACACGTGCCAGGCAGCCGTCGGAGGCCGCTGCGCTATCCCAGCCGCGTTGACCGGCAACGTACACCTGCCCGTCAGCTGGGTTGACCACCGCCCGCATCAGTCCCGAGCGAAATTGAAAGGGAAACTGAACGGCAAACCCATTGGGCAGCTTGTCGGTTTCTTGAATAAGGACATAAGAGAGGTTGCTCTTACTATAGGACGTGTGAGTCAGGCAACCTCCCAGAGGGCCCCAACGCTTGGGGTCACTCCAGCACTGTGAGCCCGAGGAGGTATCGACCTTGGGCGGCAGCAGATACAAAAATGGCTCGGTGCGGGCTCCTCCCTGTCCATACTCTTGGCCACGGCGAACGAGCATCCCACCTGAGGGAAACTTGCCATCAGGATTATCCGCGATGGTCAGCCAATCGTTGGGGCCACCGCACCCCAGACCATTGGGATGTCGGAAGCGTGTGGCAATGGTTTCCCAGTGCTTGCCATCTGGCGAGAGCTTGACAACTTCTCCCACCGAAGGACATTTTCGACCTGAGATCACATAATAAAAATTCCCCTGGCGATCGCAGACCAGATCAAAGATGAAGGCGTGGTAGCCAGGGCCGATCTCGCCCTGGCAGTGAAAATTCTCGTAGTAGTCGGCCTCGCCGTCGTTGTTCAGATCATGCAGACGTGTGATGCGATCACGCCCACGGATGTAAATCGTGTTCTTGACGATCTTCATTCCCAATGGCTCATACAAGCCTGTGGCAAATCGTTGCCAAGTGAGTTGGCCAAGCTCCCCGTGAGCGACTTGGCCAGGTGTCACAATCCAAACGTCCCCGCTGAGCGTTGCCACGGCGATCCGCCCATCGGGAAAACAGTCGATCGCTGAGAGCCGCATCCATGACCCATAGGGATGGTCAGGGATGGGCAACTCGTCGACGGTGTAGGCAGCCGCCTCCCCGCCGAGCTGGGCCTGAGTCTGAAAATCCTGGGGCCAGCGACGCTTGCCGCCTTGGAGCTTCCCGGCAGGATCGGCAGCCAGAGGAGCACCGGCGGCAAATTTGGCAAAGGCCGGGCTGGGTTCAACGGGCTTGGATCGTCCGACCAACAACCACACAGTGACCAGCTGATCTGTCTTGCTGGGAGGAAACTCGAGATACAGCGTACCTTCCCGGCTGCGGAATCGGACAGCTGGATGACCAGCCAGGGCAGCCTCAACAATTTGCGAAGGCTTGTGGAGCACCGCACGACGGCGGTCAGCAGTGACTTGGGCATCGGGAAGGGAGGCAACCAGAGCAGAAACGGACTGTTGGCCAGGGCCAACCCGAAACGTCCGCGAGACAAGTTGCCTGGAGAGCCAGCTGCGTTCCTGCTCAGAGAGTTCGTTCTGGGCAAGCTTTTGAAGATCCAAGACTGGGTCGCGTTGTGTCAGCGAACTGGGGCACTCCAAAATCTTTCGATCGCCCGCCTGATAGGAAAGCACAACCTCATGCCCGAAGAGGTAATAACCTTTCAGGGCCATCAAGGGATTGGGCAGCGGATCGTCTTCGACCAGCCAGCCAGGATCGTTGAGATGTTGGTAAACGACGCTGCTGCCGGGACGTGGGGGGCCACTCCCTTTGTAACTGGTGTGGTGTGTTTTGGAGAGATCGAGACATCCGTCAAACCAGAGTCCAGCGACCGCCAGCCGATTCATATCGTAACAGAGAACAGGGCCAGGAGCCGAAGATGGTGTCCGCCCCGCGCGTAAGTCGACAACCAGCCCTCGTGTGACAGCACCAGCCCAGGTGGGGGCGTTCTTGTTCTTCGGCTTGACGAAGGTGACGCTGTGGCAGAGGACCGGACCGTAGTCCATGCTTTTGCCCAAGGCCACATCGCCATCACGTTGCTTCTGCGCAGCCCAGGCAGAGGCAGCGATCGGGCAATACAACACAACCAACAGCAGGACAAATCGTTGGGCGATTCGTTCAAACCGCGTGAGAAGACCAGACGGACCGGTCCAGAGAAGCTGGCGATTGGACATCATCGGGGCCCTTGGGCGGGATTGTTCGCGAGTGGATCGAGCTGGGCTTTGGCCCGCTTTGGCCCTCCTGGGCAACTGTGGTGATCTCCCTCACTTACTGTTTGGTTCTCTGGTGCCGAGGCGTTACGGACGCGATGACGAGGCAATGCTGGAAAGGCCCTCCGCCAATGAGCTTCCGGCGACAGAGAACTCAAACCAACGGCGGTCGATGGCCAAGATCATCGAACCACAAAATGCTTCGGCAAAATTCCAGCCAACGAACCTATGACTTGCCCTCGCCAGTGTTGTCTTTGACAGTGTAGCTCTCGCCAGTGTAGCTCTCGCCAGTGTAGCTCTCACCAGTGTAGCTCTCACCAGTGTAGCTCTCACCAGTGTTGTCTTTGACAGCGATCCGGATCGCCATCGCCTGCGGCAGGATCAGGCTTCACTTTGGGGGGAGCTCATCTTACTGTTTTCTTGGCTGGTTTTTCGCTCGACGGCGTCCTTGACGCTCTTCCAGCGGAGCAAGGGGTCCGCCGTAGCGATTGACGAGTTCATCGCAGCGGCGACGCATGGTCTGTAGCACCTGGGTGTATTCCGGATCGCCTGCGAAGTTCTTCAGCTGGTCGGGATCAACTTGCAGATCATGCAAGAATTCTGAGAGGGGATCTTGGTCGAAATATCGAGCGTACACATACCGCTCTCCCCGCACGCCCTCCCAGGTGAGTGTGGGGGCCAAAATCACATGCTCGCAGAAAAAGTCCTCTCGCCAGTGATCCGGGGTGTGGCCCTGGAGGATCGGCTGGAGGTTTTGGCCTTGATAGGTCTGGGGAATCGGAACTCCAGCCCACGCCAGAAAAGTTGCCGGCAGGTCGAGATTGACAGCCAGCGAGTTCACCACGCGTCCGCGTTGAGCGGCCGGCAGACGTGGGTCGTAGATCACCAAGGGGACCCGCAAGGATTCCTCATAATGTGACCATTTCCCGGCGAAGCCGCGGTCACCCATGTAATACCCATTATCAGCAGAATACACGATAATGGTGTTCTGATCGAGTCCTTTCTCTTTCAGGGTCTTTCGCACGCGGCCGATCACCCCGTCGATTCCGCTGAGCATGCGGAGGTAAGCCCTCATGTTGGTTTGGTATTTCTCGGGTGTATCCCATCGCCAAAAATACCGAGCCCGATTGATGGATTTTTTCAGGTGCTCAGGCTGGCTGGCAAAGATCGCTGGATCACTCAGCCGCGGAGGTGGGATGGTGATGTCGTCATACAGGCCGTCGGTCGCTTGAGGCCAAGGGAAGTGGCCAATACCCGGTCGTTTGTCGCCGTCTTCGGCATGAGCCGCGTTGAACCACAAGTGCAAGCAAAACGGCTGATCGGCGGGCTGCTTTTGGAGAAACTCAACAGCCCGGTCGCCGATGATCTCGGTTGTGTGACGCTTTGAGCCGTCGGGTTGCTTTTTGAAGTAAGGATTCCGCCAGATGCTTTGGAACTCATCAAAGTGATCTGCTGGACGAAAACCCCGAGGCATTTTTGCGTGCCATTTTCCGTAAAATCCTGTGCGGTATCCTTTCTTCTTCAACAAATCAGGGCAAAAGTGTTTGAGTGCTTCTGGTTTGGCCTGATCTGGGCGCGTACGCACGCCGAAGGACCGTGCAGTAAGCCCTGTGAGGATACTTGTGCGGCTGACCCAACAAATGGAGTGGCTGACGAACATGTTGTCAAAGCGGACTCCCTCAGCAGCCAGGCGGTCGATCTGGGGGGTTTTGACGATTGGGTGGCCGGCACAACCCAGGGTATCGTTTCGTTGATCGTCCGTGAGAAAAAACAGGATGTTCGGCGGTTGGGAGGGCTTCTTGTTCTGGGCGGCAACCGGGGCTGACAGAAAGCACAAAAGGCCAAGAAGGCTGAACAGCCACAAAAGCGTGAGTCGAAACATGGGGAGTGCGGTTCCTCTGCGTGAGAGCCCGGCGTCTGGGACTGCCTGAGTTTGTTGGAGGGTTTGGGGCCTGTTGGCGGTTCTTGTCGGATCCTGGTTTTGGGATGCCACCAAAAGGTGGATTGTGGCATTAAGTCAGCAGCGCCGCCAGCACGCCGGAGAGCACAATTCCATCGAAGGTTCCTGCCCCACCGATGGAGAGCATTCCCAGGGAAACTTTCGTCAGATCATTGAGATGGAAGAGGTCGGCACCAATCAGCGGACCACAGACTCCAGCAGTGAAGGCAACAGGAGCTCGAACCAGATCGTAGTCGGCCGACCCGAGCAGTAACCAGCAAAGGCAGATGGCAGTCAGGGGTGACAGAAAGCCAGGCATAATGATCCCCACTCCCTGGACCGGCCGAGCAAATCGGTAACACACAGCGATGTTGGCCGTGGTCACCAGGAGCAACGCCACCAGCGGCCAGCCCCCCGCCCAAACGAGATGGCCAACTTGCCAGAGTGCAAGCAGCGTCGGGATCACACAGCCCCCGATGTTCACCGCGACGATCGTGTCTTGACGCACTTGGTGAAACCTGGCGATTTCTCCCCAGAAACCAAAAATCGCCAAGGTCTCCACTGGCTGCTCTTGCTGACGTTGGACACGATGAATCGGCACATTGATCAGACTGCCCAGAAAGATCCCGAGGACCGCGAGCATGGCCACGCCAGCAGACAAGTGCAGTTTCTGCAACGCACTGGTCATGGCATCGACCAGCACCAGAGGCACCAAGATCAGAAAGAATAAGGCTACGGCGATTGTCGCACAGCCGAGAGCTGGGTATGTCCGTCCCTGAAACCGGTTGAAGTCACTCATCCCAATGCCGGAAAAGATCAACGTTCTTGAACACCAAGTGGAAGGCTGAGCCCAAGCGAAAGCGGAATTTTCAGATGGCAGTGATAGCGAGCCTGTTAAGGAAGCGGCTGAGCCCGGACACCAAGATGATTGGCTGCCGGCCAGACGAGCCAACCGCTGGACCGCCTCCATCGCCAGAGAGCAGTCAGGGCGATGATCACAAGCGTGGGGGCCAGCAAGGACGCTGTGATGACACTCATCTGAGTTGGTGGAGGGTTCTCGCTGGGTGGATGAAGGCATGCCGAAAGTAGGCCCGTCGTGGAGCCTGTGGCAAGGATCGTTTCGGGTGCCCCCCCCCAACGATGCGGCACTCCTTGCTTACCTCCAGAAACTCCGTCGTCGCCGGAGACGCTTAAACGGAACTCTCAGCCCTCGCTGGGTGTTCCGGAGGTGTCCGGGGGCCTGCATCTGCAGCCGATGGCCCAGACGCTGGCGTAGCAGCGTTTCACTTTGGTCGCAGAGGTCATGTCGCTCGACTCGCAGGACCAGCTCATCAGAGAGAGAGGCAGACTGCACAAAGGCCGACCAACCAGAGACGGAGATGCGATTGCGGGCCAGATTCAGCCACTGCAACTGAGCCAACTGTGGCCAACCAGCCAACTGCTGGACGAATAAGTTGGTCAGCTGATTGCCCTGCAGATTCAGCTGCCGCAACCGCTGCGTTTTTGCGGATTCCAGCAGGGGAAGCGCCCTCAGGCAACCTAGACGCTGGCCGCCGAGGTCAAGCGTCTCAATGTGCCCCAACCAAGGCGCGGCAACAAGACGGGCGAATGTCCCCTCGGTCAAACGAACGAAGCGGATGGATCGGAGCGGAGTTGTTCGAAAGACGGCCTCGCCTGGAAAGTTGGACCATGTCCCCGCAGTCAGACCTTCGACAAAGCCACGAACCGGTTCGCTCCAAGTGACCCCCTGAATTTCGGGCAGCCCGGCTGTTTTCAAGAAGCGATGCCGACCCACAAGGTTCAATTCCCGGCCTTTGAGGGGGAGCCAAGCCTCGCTGTCGTTGTGCAGACGTGCCAAATGGCAGCCGATGCGAATGAACTCGCTTAAGACCACAGACTGCGAGTCTCCTTGCTGCTGCAGCCAGTCAGCATAGATCAGCCGAGGGACGTCATCATCCGGGTCGGCGATCACCGCAGCCAGCAGTGGGCTGCGGTCGGCCGGCGGGTCAGGAAGTCGGACGAGGGGCTGAGCCTCAGATCGTTTGCTCACAAGTGAAATCTGGGGTCTGGATCCAGCTCCGCAGGAGGCCGTTTGCCATCCGGCAGCCAATGCCGCCAAGGGACGCTTGGCTTGGTCATATAATAGCAGGAGATGGGGTTGAGGCTCAAAGCCGAAAACGGTGCTCTCGACCCTAAGAGAGCATCATCTGCTGCGGAGACCGGACCATTCTGAAGGCCGTGTTCTGGGGGATGATGGACACTTGTCAGAATTCTCTGCCCTGTGCGAATCGAAGTGCGACGGTCTCACTGATGTTGTATCGAGTCGACCTCGTTCGTCGAGCCTCGCTCATCAGGCTTTGAAGGTCTGCAAGTCGGTGGTGCGCTCGTTCAGGATGTACTTGGCCGGGATGTACTTGGCCGGGATGTACTTGGCCGGGATGTACTTGGCCGGGATGTACTTGGCCAGAGGACGCTCGTGAGGTGCGTTGAATCAGCGGTGTGCTCTGGGGCTCTTCACCACTAGAATGAATGGAACGTGCGGGACCTCGCGGTTTTTGGGACAAGACACAGTCAGCTTCGACTCGGCATGTCTGGACTTGGCGTGTCTTCACTCAATTGGGCTGAATATTGCTGAACATGGCTGAACAGATCCATCGTCTCCATACACAACACCAGCGGCATTTTGAGAGCAATCGCTTTGTTTATCCGGTGCTCAGCCGTCGTTCTGGGGGGATCTCCATTGGTGTGAACCTCAATCCTGATAAGGTCTGCAATTTTGATTGTATCTATTGTCAGGTCGACCGCACCAGTCAGGCGGAAACTCGCTTTGTGGAGACCCACGAGCTGTTGGAGGAACTTGACTCCATGTTGGCACAGGTTGGTTCAGGAGCGATTTATCAGGAGGGCAAATTTCGCGACACGCCACCTCATTTGCGGCGGCTGAATGATATTGCTTTCAGCGGTGATGGAGAGCCCACGACCTACCGGAATTTCGATGAGATTATCGCGGCGTGTGCTGACATCAAACGTAGCCATGGACTTGAGCAAGTCAAAATGGTGCTGATTACCAATGCCAGCATGTTCCACCGTGAGCATGTGCAGCGGGGATTGGAACTCTTGGATCAGAACAACGGAGAGATTTGGGCCAAGCTCGATGCGGGAACCGCGGAGTATTATCATTTGATCGAGAGGACCAAGATTCCCTTCGAACGCATTTTGCAGAACATCACATCCGCAGCGTTGCTCCGGCCGATTGTCATTCAAGCCTTGTTTATGAAAGTCGACCGGCAGTCACCTTCCTGGGAGGAGCAACTCGCCTTTTGTGACCGCCTGCGGGAGATTCGAGAATCTGGTGGCAAGATCAAATTGGTGCAGGTCTATACTGTGGCACGCAAGCCAGCAGAATCGTTTGTTACGCCGCTGGAAGACGAGGAAGTTGAGACTCTTGCCGAGTTGGTACGCCAGCAAACCGGTCTCCAAGTGGCCGCCTTTTACGGACGGAAACTCACGTCGTGACCAAAGGGTTTGTCGAGGCCAAAGGCCCGGCTGCTCACAGCGTTGCCCCTCACTGAGGTTGCGGAAAATCTTGGCTCGTCCGGTTTATGGAAAAGCTGCAAAATCGCCGGCTCTTGTGCCGTTTTAGCGTTTTGGAAGAGCAAGAATTTTCCCCAAGAGCAGCGGGAGCGTGCTTTTGGGAACGTGTTTCTGGGAACGTGCTTTTGGGAACGTGTTTCTGGGAACGTGCTTTTGGGAACGTGGCCCTGGAAAAGTCTTCATGGAAAAGTGCCCATTGACGCATCGGAGCCGACAGCAGACGGCGTACCAACAAGGCGGTCCAAGAGAAAATGCGGCTGCAGAGCTAAGAAGCCTCGCAGCCGCTCTGAGGCAAACACACCCAGGCAAACGCACCCAGGCAAACACACCCAGGCAAACGCACCCAGGCAAACGCACTGAGGTGAGCCAGAATGCTGAAGTGAAGGCTCAGTCCTCAGCTCGGCTGCCGTCGCCGCACATCATGACGACTTTGGGATGAAACCGCGCGACCACCTCAACCAGATCGTTTTGAGCGGCCATCACGTCGTGGATGTTTTTGTAGACGCCGGGGACCTCATCCAGGCCGGCGGCCAATAAGCGGACGCCTCGGTTTTTGAGGTAATCTTTCCAAGGGCCCCAGCGGAATCTCTTCTTGGCGGCGGTGCGGCTCATGCAACGGCCGGCCCCATGAGCCGCCGAGTTGATACTCTCCGGGTTTCCTTTGCCACGGACCACAAAGCAGGTGTCGGCCATGTTGCCCGGAATGACACCGAGCACGCCGGCTCCGGCAGGTGTGGCTCCTTTGCGGTGGACGTAAACAGTGCGTCCATCGGCCAGTTGTTCCCGCCAGCAAAAGTTGTGGTGATTTTCGACTCCGGCGATGGCCTCGGTGCCAGCGGCTTCTAGGACATTGCGGTGGATGACGGCATGGTTGGCACTGGCGAAATCGCCCATCAGATTCATGGCGTACCAGTACTCCTGGCCGTCTTCGCTGTCCAGATCCAGCCAGGCCAGCTTTTGGTAGCGGCGGAACTTCGGCGGCAAGTTGGCCGCAGCCAGCTTGGCGAAGTGGTCGCAGGTCCGAGCCCCGGGGCCACGGCTGCCGCTGTGGCTTAGCAGGGCGACGTAGGTGCCGGCATCCAACCCCAAGTCGGGTTGGGGCAATTCCAGCAGACCCCACTCGACGAAATGGTTTCCGCTGCCGCTGGTGCCAAGCTGTTCACCGGCGAGCTTGCGGAGAGATGCTGTCCAGGGGGTGGCGTTCCAGTCCGCTTCGAGAATGGGATGTTGCTGTTTCTTCCGGTATTTGCCGCCGACACCGAACAAGGTGCCGCGGCTGAGCGAGGAATCGAAAAGCTCTGGCTGTTCTTCTAATTGGGAGGGCAAGAAATCGCTGACCGAGAGTTTCATTCGACAGGCGATATCCACGCCGACAGCGTAGGGGATGACGGCGTTTTCGGTCGCCAAGACTCCACCGATGGGCAAGCCGTAGCCGAGGTGGGCATCCGGCATCAACGCCCCAGCGACCGACACCGGCAGGCTGCAGGCCTGACGCAGCTGCTCCCGGCTGGCCTCGTCGATTTCTTCGCCCCACTGTCGAAAGGACACACCTTGGCCCTGTTCACCAGAGTCGGGGTGCTCTGCTGAGCTTTCTTCTTGAGCTCCGAGCAGACAGGTGGCCAGATCACCAAAGATCGGGTGACTTTGGTATGCTTGTGGAGCCGCCAAGATCTGACTGAGCCGCTGTTCCGCTTTGACCTCGGCAAACTCCTGTGCCTGAACCGCCCGTCCGAGGGTCGCTAAGGCCTCGTTGAGACAGTTCTCGGGGATGCCGATCTTGCGGAGTTGACGCTTGTTCATAACGCTACGGGTTGTGGGACGCATCCTCTCCAAAAACGTGCTGTGCCAATGCGGAGCTGAGCGACGCCGTTTTTGTGGGACGCGGATCTTGGGGCGGCGTGGGCCATGAACGATCTGGCCAGTCTACCTTGGCCGCCAGTGCTGATGCATCCAAGACAACCCGCTGGGCGTTTGAGGTTCGGATGTGGCGAGTCTTTGTTCAACCAGCGACTTGGGCCTCAGCGGCTTGGGCCTCAGCGGCTTCTGGCGCGGCTGATGTTTCCGTTGGTTCAGCTGCCGGCTGTGTTTCCGAAGGGCTTGTGGCAGGAACCAGCCGAATCCAGAGCCCTTGAAAGCGGATGCCTTTGGTTTTCAGAGGGCACTTTAGGATGGCGTGGGCTCGGCGAAACTCAGCGGTGTGTCCGTTGCGGAGTTCTTGGGATGCTTCGGAACAAAGCCGGCGGAGCACCCAAGCCTCCGAGACGCCGAGCGAACGGGCGCCGGGCTTTTGGTTGAGCACGTATCGTCTGGCGTCGTGGCAACTGGTCCACTGCCCGGGTTTGCGGAAGAGATAGTCGACGAACAACCGAAAAACCAGTTCGGAGTCGAAGGCCTGCGGTTCGGCTGGCTGGGGGGTCTGGATATTCATGGCTTTGACAAAGATGAGTACAATTTAGGGGATTAACTTGTTGGCAGAGGTTGCGCAGTCCGCCTCATTCCTCAAAACGTCTTTGCTCAGGCTGGGCCGGTTTTGGGCTTTGGCGGCGTTGGAACAATCAATGGGCGAGGCGGGCCAGTCACAAATTTCCCAATATGAGCAGCTTCGACTGTTTCCAGAACGATGGTGTCGGACAAGTGACGTCGGGCAAGTACGTTCACAACTGACGCTCACAACTGACGTTCACAACTGACGCACCCAAAGGGTGTTTTGAAAACTAGTCCCCTGAGTGTCCAGTCCAGGGTCGCAGGTCTTCCCGGAGGGACCGGTTTGGGAGCGTCCGTATGGGAAACGGGAGACTGAGGACAGCTGAGCTGGTCACCTCTGGGGCAGTCCAAGTAAGCCATCAGGGACATGCGTGTTTTGCAGGATGATCGTGGGATGTCAACCCGGCGCAAGCTGATTGGCTGGGAGTCGAATGGACAGAGGGTCTCAGGTGGGGCATCAACTGGCTTAACCGCTTGACAGCGGTTGTAGCAATTCCTAGATTGCTCAACTGATAAGAACTCCTTCCGCTTCTTTTTTTCGCGCTCCTGCTGTTGTGCGGGTCTTGGCGATCATCAAAATCGGCGGCGAACCGCCGGGGTGTTCGGTGGGTCTCTTTAGTCACGTCTGTGGCCTATCGGCTCTTGGCCAGCTTCGCTGATAACGCTTGGTTCCTCAGTGACCAGCAGACCGTTTGAACTGATGTCGCGCGACCAAACCCGCCTCGAAGCGTCTTGCCCGGCTGATTCTCGCCTGGTGCTCTGGAGACTCCTGAGACGTTTCTTTCTGCAATTGTGGGACTAGACGACAAACCCCTGCGTGGTTCATGACGGTGGCATCGGACACCCCGGTCACGGCAGCTCCGGTAGATGTGCAAAAGATCGCTCAGCGGCTCCAGCTCCAGCCTTGGCAGGTGGAGCAGACGATGCATCTGCTGGACGAACAGAACACCGTTCCGTTCATCACACGCTATCGAAAGGACCGCACCGGGGGACTCGATGAGGAACAGGTCCGACAGGTTCAGGCAGCCATCACCGAGGCGCGAGCCCTGTCAGACCGGAAGCAGACGATCCTCAAAAGCATCCAGGTTCAGGGAAAGCTGACCGATGAGCTCAAAGCTCAGATCGAGGCTGCCCCCAATGCCAAGGTGTTGGAAGATCTGTACCTGCCCTACAAACCCAAAAAGCAAACCCTGGCAACAATCGCACGCTCCAAAGGTCTGGAACCTTTGGCCGAGGAAATCCTCCGTGGCGAAGTGCTCGGCGGCGACCTGGATGCCCGAGCTCAAGATTTTGTTGACCCAGACGGAAAAATTGTCCCAACGCCCGCCGATGCCTTGCTGGGGGCTGGCCATATCATCGCTGAGATCTTTAGTGAACGAGCTGATCTGCGAGCCAAGCTGAGGCGTGTCTTCCACCAAACCGGGAAGCTCGTCAGCGTCAAAATCGAATCCGACAAACCTGCCGAGTCCCCCGAATCGACATCACCCCAGCCAGCAGATCACTCGGCTGTTGAGACGCCAGCTGTTGAGACGCCAGCTGTTGAGACGCCAGCTGTTGAGACGCCAGCTGTTGAGA
>CAZYKP010000104.1:21411-30081 GCA_964648025.1 uncultured Pirellulales bacterium
CGCCAGGCGTCGAGGCGTCGAGCGTGGAGATCTCGAGCGTCGGGACTCCCAGCGGAGAAGCTCCGGCTGCGGCCATGAGTGAAGGGACGGATTCTCAACAGGAGCCCTCGCAAGAGCAGCCTGCTGAAGGACAGGAGACCCAGGCTAATCCAGTTGAACATCAGCCCAAGCAGGGCAACGAGCATTCAGAGGCTGGCCAGACTGGGTTGGAACAAGCCGAGAGCCAACAGCCTTCCGCTGATGCCTCTGAGCCTGCGGTCCCCGAAGCAGCAGGATCCGAAACAGCAGATTCCGAAACAGCAGATTCCGAAGCACAAAGCCCTGAGTTGGGCCCCAAGCAACAAGAACAGCCGACACAGCAGCAGCAGGCTCAGCACCGGCCGGGCGGGACTTTCCAGGCTGGAGAGGAGCCCGAGCAAAAGAAGCCGGAGCCGGAATCCTCTGAGAACTCGCAGGGCCATTCGGTTGCAAGCCAACAGGTTGCTGAGACAGCCCCATCCGAGCCTGAGGCTCCAGAAGCTAGCAGCACTGAGCCCGGCGCAAGCACTGCTGTGTCCTCAGCCACTCCAGAAGCCCCGGCACGAGAAACGTCGGCCCCAGAAACACCTGTCGCAGAAACACCTGTCGCAGAAACACCTGTCGCAGAAACACCTGTCGAGACGTCTGCTGACGAAACCCCCGCTCCAGAGAGTTCAGTCGCAGAAAAGCCAGAGGCAGAGGTTTCGGCGGCAGCGGCACCAGCTGCGGAGACTCCAGTCGCACAAGAGCAGGCCCCAGAAACGGCAGCTTCCGAGACGCAAACAGCAGAAGCACCGGCAGCAGAAGCACCGGTAGCAGTAGAAGCGGCTGTTGAAGAAGCTGTTCCTGCTGAGACACCAGTTGCTGAGTCCACACCAGCGACACCAGCAAGCGAAACACCAGCAAGCGAAACACCAGCAGCCGAGACCTCCGCAGCCGAGAAATCAGCTGCCCCAGCTCCGGCCTCGGGTGCTCCGGCCTTGGGTGCTCCGGCCTCGGGGGCTCCGGCCTCGGGGGCTCCGGCGGGGGCGATCAAGAAGCCAGCACAACAGCGAGGTCCTCGGGAGGGAAAGTTAGCCGACAAGGGAGGCCGCGGCAAACCGAGGTCTCGCGACAAAGGGGGAGACAAGAATCGGGATCGAACCCGAGAGTTTCGTGACTACTTCGAGTTCAACGAAGCAGTTGACAAGGTGCCGCCCCATCGCGTTTTGGCCATTCGCCGAGGAGAATGGGCCAAGGTTCTGCGTGTCCGTGTAGAGGCCGAGGACAGTCAACTGCAGCAGGTGACCGAACAAGAATGCGTTCCGGCAGAACACCCTCATGCGGAGTTCTTGAAGGGTTGTGCCGCCGACGCGCTGAAACGCCTGATTACGCCGAGCTTGGAACGAGAGGTTCGCAAAGAGCTCAACGACAAAGCCGAGACCCACGCTGTGGAGGTCTTTGCTCGCAACCTCCGCAGCTTGCTGCTGCAGCCCCCGGTTCGGGGACATCGAGTCTTAGCCATCGATCCAGGCTTCCGCAGCGGCTGCAAACTGGCTGCCCTGGATGAGCATGGCAACTTGCTGGAGCACGACGTCATCTTCTTAGTCGGCAAGCCAGAGCGACGGGCCGAGGCCGGCCCGAAACTGGTTGCTTTGGTCGAAAAGCACAATTTGTCGATTATCGCCATCGGTAACGGCACAGCCTGTCGTGAAACTGAGCAACTCGTCGCCGAGGCTATCGGTGGCCCTCTCTCCAGCCGCGAGCCGCCGGTCAGTTACCTCGTGGTCAATGAGGCTGGGGCCAGCGTTTATTCGGCCAGCCAAATCGGCCGAGACGAACTCCCCGACCTCGATGCCACCACTCGGGGCACACTCTCGATTGGACGCCGCCTGCTCGACCCACTGAGCGAACTGGTCAAAATCGAGCCGCAACACATCGGCGTTGGGCTCTACCAACACGACCTCAAGCAAAAGCACCTGCAGGCTTCTCTGGAAGAAGTCGTCGAGAGCTGCGTCAACCGCGTTGGCGTCGATCTAAACACAGCCAGCCTCTCGCTGTTGCGCTACGTCTCTGGCCTGAACGCCTTGACGGCTCGGAAAATCGTCGAACATCGCCAACAACACGGAGCCTTTGCCAGTCGGGAGAACCTCAAGGAAGTCCAAGGCTTCGGACCGGCGACCTTCACGCAAGCAGCTGGATTCCTCAAAGTCCCTGAAGGCAGCGATTCCCTGGATCGCACCTGGATCCACCCCGAGAGCTACCCCGCTGCCAGAAAGCTCCTAGAATCTTGGGGGTTTTCGCCTGAGTCCCTCCAAGATCCCGAACAGCAAAAAGCGGTCGCCGAAAAGGCCGCCGGGGCTGACGAGGCGGCCATCGCTCGGGACCTGGAGATCGGCCCCTACACCGTGCGGGACCTGCTTGAGAACCTCCAACGTCCCGGTCGCGACCCTCGTGATGAACTCCCACCACCGGTGTTCAAAAAAGGCGTGCTCAAATTGGAGGATCTCCAGCCGGAGATGGAGCTGACCGGCACCGTCCAAAACGTGGTCGACTTCGGCGCCTTCGTGGACATCGGACTTAAAGACAGCGGACTGGTCCACATCAGCCAACTGGCCAACCGTTTCGTCCGCGACCCCCACGAAGTCGTCTCCGTTGGCGACATCGTCACCGTCTGGGTCATGTCCGTCGACCCGCAGAGCCGACGAGTGTCCTTGACCATGATCAAGCCTGGAACCAAGCGTGAGCCGCCGCCCAAGGGCGGCCGGCGTGGTCCTCGTGGGGAAGCCGGTGCTCAACAAGGCGGCCCTCAGTCGGACGCTGCTGGACGAGACGCATCGCAGGAAGGTGCCCCTCGGAGAGACGCTCGGCAGGAAGGTGGTCCTCAAGGGGGCTCCCAGCAAGGGGGCTCCCAGCAAGGCGGCTCCCAGCAAGGCGGCCAGGGGCAGCGTGGGGAAGGGCGTGGGGGGCCGCGTGGTGGCCGAGATGGGAAAGGCCGAGGAGGTCCCCGTTCAGATCGTCCCCGCGGGCCCAGCGCGCCGGATCCCGCCTTGCGGATCCCCGGCCCTCCGGCGAGCCGACTGCAAAAACGCGGCCCACAGGATCGCCGCAAGGGGCCCCAAAAAGAGCAAAAGCCACAAGAGGGCGAGCCAACACAAGCCGAGGGCACCGACCAATCGAAGCCCGCCCCGAAGGTCAAACTCAAAAAGCAGCCCAAACTCACCAAAGCGATGAAAGAGGGGCGGGAACCATTGCGGAGCTTTGGTGACCTGTTCCAGGTGATGCAAGGCAAGGATGAGCCACCCAAGAAAAAAGGCCGAGGCAAAGGCGGGAACAAGGGCCCCAAGCCTGACCAGCCCGCCATGTCTGACGAGCTGGCTCCTGCCGAACAACCTCAGCCCGCTGAAGCCGATCCATCCTTGGCTTCCCAAGAGCCTCCTGTCACCAACCCCCCCGATCAATTAGCCTCCGAACAGGTTCCTGCCGAACAGGTTCCTGCCGAACAGGTTCCTGTCGAGCAGGTTTCTGTCGAGCAGGTTTCTGTCGAGCAGGAGACTCCGGATCAAGTTGTTCCGGATCAAACGAGATCTGAGGAAGCTTCTGCAACCTCTGCCGAGGCCGACTCGGCGACGAGTCCCCCAGTCGAGCCGAGCGGCTCTGTACCAACGGACGAGGCGACTTCTCAATCGCCTCCCGAGACCTCGTCGAACCTCCAACAGTCCGAGCAGGCAAGTCCCAAACCTCACCCAAGTGAGCCTGATCAGAGCAAGCCGGACAACAGTCAGTCCGGCAATCCGGAAACAAGCAGCGAAGAGGCTCAGGGTGGGGATTCTAAGGGTGATAATGCTCTTGAGGAAGTTTCTGCCGAGAGCTCCCTCCCCCAGGAATCCCAGTCGCCAGACGAACCGTCGGTGAAACAGGACTCCGGAGCCTCATCCTCTTAAGGTACCGGTCTTGGAAGGTACGGGGCTTGGAAGGTACGGGGCTTGGAATCTCTTCTGGATTGCCTGCTGGTCGTTGGGCTTTGGTGAGGTTGGCTTTCTCACCCTCATGGGACCCTCCTGGATGTTGTTCCACAATCTGGAACAGTCGAGCTGACAACCTTTCTCCGAAAGGGCCGCAGAGTTGCCAGGCTCGGGGACTGCTGATGGAAATCTTTGCCAGATTCCAGAGCTCCACAGCAGAGTGCAGTGTCTGCGCTGATCAGCCCGTCTGAGCCAAGGACTGCCTTGAGCCAAGGACTGCCTTGAACCAAGGACGGCTTTTCCCATCAGGTGGGTTGCGTTTGACAAGTCCGCTTGGCCACAATAGCCCCGCCCAGCAGTTGCTCAGCGGTGCTTGTGGACACTCGATCCCACAAAAACAACCAACAACGCAGAAGTTCCCCTCGAACTTGAGCTCAAGAAAATCAGTCCGGCTTTGGCTGAGGCTCTCTGTCAACACAGCAAAGCTCATCTCCAGGGATGCTACACTTCAGCCAAACCTGCAAGAGATCTGATGTCAGTCACGAGTTCCCCTGCGGTTGTAAGCTGGTAAATTTATGTCAAGGCTTATCTCAAGGTGACTCAAAGGCCTGAGTCTTCAATGGGAGAGCGAGCTTGGCTGGTCCCTTCGCCACACACCTTGCCCGGGATGGTTTGATCTTCTGTGAAAAGGTCCCCCGCGAAGAGAGCATTGTGTGAAAAAGGCGTTTTGCAAAAGGGTATCTTGCAAAAGGGCATCTTGCGAAAAGGGCATCTTGCGAAAAGGGCATCTTGCGAAAAGGTTCTTGGTCGGGGATGCTAGGCTGCTGGTTGTCTTCCCCCCGTTGGCAACAGGGGGGAATCCTCCCACCAAACTCGAGTTTTCACCACGGAATTTCTTAGGCTCGAGTTTCTCCCGGGAGATTGGAGGCACTTTGCCTGTGCCTGCCAAGAGTGAACTTCGCCGATGTGTGTTCCCGGCGGCATCCTGCGCTGCCTGACTGTTTTCGCCCATTTTCCTGTGGAGGAGCTCGACCCAATGGGCCTGTTCGACAATTTGTTCGGCTCTCAGGAACGGGAGCTCACTGTTCCTGACTCGTTTGCCGGCATCCTGGTGGCGGCCACCGCCTCCGATGGTCACATCAGCAGTGAGGAGGCCCAGGGCCTGGTCACCATTCTGCGGCGTATGAAAATGTTTGAGAATTGGTCTGATGACCGGTTCGGCAACATGCTCAATCGGCTGCTCGCTGCCATTAAGCGTCAGGGAGTCGACGAAGCCCTGCAGAAGTTCGCCTCTGGCTTGCCCCAGGAACTGCACGAAACAGCGTTTGCGAATGCCTGCGACCTCGTCCTGGCCGATGGAATCGTGGAAGAAGAGGAGAAGGAATACCTCAATAACCTGCAGCGGTTGCTCCATCTCAGCGGCGATCAGGCCATTACCATCGTGCAGGTGATGGTGATCAAAAACAGAGGTTGAGCTGCCTTCCCAGACTTCTGCCCTGAGGCGTTCCCTCTTGAGCCTTTTGGCCCACAGTCCTGTGTGGGTCCAAGGAAACTCTGGCCGGAACCACTTGGCCATTCGTACTTAGTGACTGGTTTTTTAGTGACTGGTTTTTTAGTGACTGGTTCTGAGTCACAAGCGGCAGGCAGTTGCTGAGGTCGCAGCTGCGGATTGCTTGATCACTCACAGGTGGCCGACAAGGCAGACCACCTGCGAGCGTCAGAACAGCGGGGCGGGGCGTCAACCCACTGGCGCCTGCTTGCAGAGCTCAGTTGAAAGGTTCTCCAAAGGCACTCACTAGCCCCAGACACTCACTGGCCCCAGACACTCACTGGCCCCAGGCACTCACTGGCTCACGTCGGCAGTTCGCCGATGATCCCCCGACTCGACCACAATTCCTTCTCCCTTTCCTGACGCTCACGCAGAGCCACCGGTGGTTGCGGGCTATTGTTGCCGGACGAAGTGGCCGAAGTTAGTTGGCTGAGTCCGGTACCGTTCGGTTCCCCGCCAAAGGATGATCGCAGGCTTCTCACCTTCCTCGTCGACATCCTCGAGCACGGCAGTCATCTGGAAGCCTTTCCAGTCTTCCCCGCCTCCGAAAGTGACCGCACTCTTGGGGATAGCGATCTCGATGGTGTAGCCGCCCTCAACTTTCTGAGCAGCTCCCTGAAAGCCGCCATACCGAGGTGTCCTCCGGCTTCCGGGCACCCCCTTGACCTTGACCGAGCCGTTCTCATCGGGAGCGGTAACCAGCACTCGGTAGGTCCCCCAACCCAACGTCAAGTTGCCGCGTGCAGCTGGCCGAGGGTCAAGCACCAGTTCCAGCCGGTCCCGGAACGAGTCCACCGAGTCATCCGAAATTCGACCTGCAAAGTAAATGTTCTCTTCGTCGTAGCCGGTGGTGAATTGCAGCGAGGCATCGCCGGGGCCTTGCCATTGCTGCTGGGAGCCAAGCACCAAAGGCGAGGATCCGTTGCCATACGGCAGCTCTCCCCACTCCTTGAGTGAGCCATCCAGCTGAACTCCGGAGACTTCACGGCACACATGCCGGCGATCAATGACCACCGGAACTGTCTGCTCCACCTGCAGCGGCTCGGTGTTCGGATCCGACTCGACGGTGACGATCGTGCCGGTGAGCAATGTCTGAGCCAGATAATCAAACGCCACCGGCTCGCGAAAGCGGAACCGCACGCTCAAACTCGCCGTTTCGCCCGGCTCGGCGACCAATGACAAGTTCTGGCCAGGCTCAATCTGCAATCCAACCAAAGGCAGCCCCGTGAGCTGCCCAGACATTCGCACTTTGGTGTCAAACTCGTTGGCCAGACGAATGTGGATGGCACCCTCGGCCAAGCCTTCGTCTTGGTCGACCAGCACTGGTTGAACCTCCACTTGGACGGTCTTGAGCATCTCGCGGAAACGAGCAATCGCCTTCTCGGTGACCGCTGCGTCGTCCAAAACTCCATCAAGCATCACAATGGCCAAATGGGGGCCTTCCTTTTCCATGGTCAGCCACATGATGTGGTCGAATTCGCCGTAGGGCACGCCCCGTAACCGACTGCCGCCGCCAGTGGTTGCCAGGTGATAGTATTTTCTGCCGTTGCGGTCGTACTGCACATAATGATGCACATGGCCGGCAAAGACTGTGTGAGGGCGATCGCCAAGCAGCTTCTCCACTTGCTTCCAGTTGGTCGGGTCATCGTTGCCGGCCCCGATTGCCCGTTCTGCATAAACCCATAGAGGCTTGTGCAAGAACACCAGCGTCCAGCGAGCATCACGATGAGCTTGCAAATCGTCTTTCAGCCAGGCCATCTGGTTCGGGCCGATTCTGGTACTGGGATCTTCGGAATTCAGGCAGACAAAGTGGACACCCTTATAATCAAATGAATACCATTCCTTGCTGAATTTCTCTCGCCAGATTTTGTGCATCATCGGGTTGGTCACATCATGGTTGCCCGGCACAAAAAAGAACCGCATCTCCATCTGGTCGATAAAGCCCAAGAATTCCTTCCATTCCTTCTCGACCTGGTTCTTGTTCTCGGTATAACCCTCGATCAGGTCGCCCACACTCATGACAAATTCGGGACGTAGAAGGTTGACCTTCTCAACCCCTTTCATCCAGACACCGGCCCGGTGCCCGCCGGTTCGATCGGTCATGATGGCGATCTGGAACCGGTTAGGATCATTGAGGACCGGTTTATCGCTCCAAGGTTTGGGGCCATCAATCGCAGGCAGTACGATAGCCTCCGGGAATTTTTGGACTCCCGAGATCGCTTCGTGTGGATGCACATGATCGCCTTCGTGCTCATGGCTATGCTCGTGCTCGTGGCTATGCTCGTGCTCGTGGTTAGGCTCGTGCTCGTGGTTAGGCTCATGCTCATGTTCTGGGGATTCTCGCTTGGCTGCTTGGGCCGTCCTTCTCTCACCAGCTTTGGTTTGCAAGAAAGCAGCCACCGTGGATGGGGGAGACTGCAAGAGCATCCCCAACACGGGTACCAACAACAGGGTCATCACACACAACGTTCGAGTCATCGTCGGTCCACAGTTTGTTTGGGAAGTGAATCTCAGGAAAGAAATGATCACCTGACTGCACCATCATAGCCTGACTGCCGTGCGACAAAAGAACCCCCTCGGAGAGAACCGCCCCTCCCGCCGCAGATGAAATTCGCATGAGCCTCACCCCAGGCAAGCGACGCCTTGGGCGTTATGATAAGGCCCGGCGAAGACCTCATGAGGACTTCCTCAGACCACTGACCCTCCCGGAGACGCGACCTTGAGCTCTTCTTTCCTCGCCACTTGGCCGCTTGTCGCCCTGTGGGTCGCCTGCCACCTACCAGCGGTTCCACTGCAGGCCTCCCCACAACAAGCCTCCCCACAACAAGCCTCCCAACAACTGATCCCCCAAGAACAAGGCTTCCCCCAAAGAGCCATCCAGCAGAGAGAATCCGGGAGCGAACTCACGCTGTCCTTCAATGGGGACCCCGAGCGTCATTGGCTTTCTCCCCATCTTTGGGGTAATCGGCTGCAAGACTGGCGCATCCATCAAGGGCGGCTGGAGTGCGTGGCTGCTGACGCTCGTTTGGGGATGCGGACGGTTCACTTGCTCACTCGGCAGTTAGCAGGCCCCAAGGCCTCCTTTGCCCTGCGGGTCCGCCTGGGCCTGATCGGCCCTCCCCAACACGCCCCAAGCCCCAAGACTGCAAGCCCCAAGAC
>CAZYKP010000105.1:0-29888 GCA_964648025.1 uncultured Pirellulales bacterium
GAGAAGATCAAGACGCGAGAAGATCAAGACGCGAGAAGATCAAGACGCGAGAAGATCAAGACGCTGACTGGTTTGAGGCTTGCTTGCTGGAGAGGCCCCGGAAGGTAAGGTCTCTTGCTGCTAAGGGTTTTTATGTTCAGGGACCGTTTGGAAGAGGGGTCCCGATTTGCTTGCAGACATGTGTTTGGTTTTCAACACGTCTTCTGCGACTATCCGCGGAGGGTGGGAACAATGGACGATTTCAAATTCAATCTATTTCGACGAGAGGTCCAACATGGAGACCTTGTTACCCTATGTATGACCGACGGGAAGGAATTGACCGGTCGGGTTGAACAGCTTGAGCCCAGCCATCTTGTGCTCGACGGAGACGACGGCCGGATCATGTTGTTTGAGTTTGTCGGAGTTGCCTGGTGGCGAATTTGGGCAGCAACCGAGCCGGCCACTCCCGGAAACACGCAACAACCCATACCAGCTCAGCAACAACCGGCTCAGCAACCAGTCCCACAGCAGCCAGTCCCACAGCAGCCAGCAACGGCACAACAAAACGGTCAGGGCTACGTCCCTGTGCCGACACAAACGCCGCCCCACGCCCTTGAGGCCGACATGGGGTCCCAGGCGGCTTACCACCCGAGTTCCTCACAAGGATTCGAGCCACCGGTTGCCGACCAAGTCAGCCAGCACAGAGAGCCGCCCCATCCTCCTGTGCCGTCGCTGGCACAGGCAGCCACGACACCGGCAGCCACGACACCGGGACAGCAGCCTCTTTCAGAGTCTCAGGCACCAAGTTCTCAGACAGGTTCTGGATTGGCCTCGGCGGCCGCGGCAGGAAGTCTTCAGCCGGCAAATATTCAGCCGGCAAACATTCAGGCGGCAAATATTCAGGCGGCAAATATTCAGGCGGCAGATATTCAGGCGGCAAGTCTTCAGGCAGTCAGCCCGGCTGTGTTGAAAGCTCATGTGGCTATGACTGCCGAGTTTCAGACACATCTGACACGGGCCAAGTTGCCCATGCCGGCTTTGGTGTTTTCCATTGAGGATCGCGAGCAGCAAGGTTACGATGCCTCGGATCTGCGTCAACTCCAGCAGGCTCTTAATCGAGCTAGTAATAAATATGACTACGCGATCAAGCAGCGAGATTTGACGCGTTTGGCGGGAATTGTCAACGAGGTACTCAAGCCATTGGCTGCTCAGTACCCTCGCTCCACGGCGGTCAACCGGCTGATCGGCGGCCTGTACTTGCGGGACCATAAGTCCCAGCAGGCTCTTGAGTACTTGGCCCCTGCGGCCTTGCAGGCGAGCAGCCCTCAGGTTTGGCTTGCTGTGGCTAAGGCTGCTGAAAAAACCAACGAAGAGCTTTGTTGTCGTGCTTTGAAGGAGTATTTTTCTGTCCGTCCTCCTGAGGCTGAAAGAGACCTCTGGTTTGCCTATGTCCAGGTCGCCTTTCGGCTCGGCGATGGCCCTGGTTTTCGGGAGCTTTTTGAGCTCTGGCGAACATTCCCTTCTCAGGGTGCTTCCCGAGGCGGTGCTGAATTCAGCTCGCCAGGGTTTCTCGTCGCCGAAACGCTCATGTACTGGTTGCACTCCCTGGGTTTGGCCTCCCAGTCGCAGCAGGCGGTCAAGCTGCTTGTCGAGCCACCTGAGGACCCTGAGGAGACACTGGCTGCTTGGGGACCTCTGCTGGATCTATTGCCCAGCAAAATCCTTTCCAGTGTTGCTGAGCTGCTGGAGCCCTTCTGCCCTCAGCAAGGGGAGGCGTCAGCCAACGCTCCCCCCGGAAGTCACGTTGGCCCCGGAAGTCACGTTGGCCCCGGAAGTCACGTTGGCCCCGGAGGTCAAGTTGGCCCCGGAGGTCAAGTTGGCCCCGGAGGTCAAGTTGGCTCGGGAGGTCATGTTGGCTTGGGAGGTCATGTTGGCTTGGGGCACCGCTCTCCGGCAGACGACCGTTTTGCGTCTGCATCCGAAGACCAGTTTGAGCCCAAGTCACCGCACCGGACGTCGGCCGAACTCGGCGAATTGCCGCCACGTCCCTATCGTCCAAGCTCTGAGCATTCTCGGGTCGAACGTGCTGGTTTAGGCCGTTCCAGGTCAGAAAGTGGCAGGTCAGAGAGCGTCAGGCCAGAAGCTGCCAGATCGGACAGCATGAGTTCAGATCGTGTTGATTCCCAACAGGGCGGCTCGAGTTATCCGAGCGCTTGGCAGTCTGCACGTCAGGGGAGTTGGGACCCGCAGCGTCAGCCGACTGCAGCGCATCTGGAGGCTCCCCATGAGCCAGAGAGGCGTTTCCATCGTTCCTACTCGGCACCAACAGGGCCCCTGCGTAGTTGGGGGCGGAAGGTGTTGGGCACTGGCCGGATCAAATCGTTTGGGAACTTGGGTTTTGGATTTATTGAGACCGCCGACGGCCGGACTCTGTTCTTTCGCGGCCAGGATGTGACGGAGGACTCGCTGCGGCAGGAGCTGGAATACGGCAATTGGTCTCGGTCTCTGGAGGTCGAGTTCGCCGAGACTCCCTCGCCAGGGCACAAGTATGACCGAGCTTTGGACATCCAGCCGTTGGTGACGACCTCGGAACTGCTGGAACGAGCGGAAGAACTGGTCCGCTCCGGCCAGCACGGCCTGGCCAATCAGCTTGTCCGCCGAGTTCAGGAACGCGATTCTCAGAACGCCACAGCCAACGAGCTTCACCAGCAAATCTCCGAGCACGTCCGCACCTCCGGAGCACCGTTGCCGACACGCTCGGGGCCTTATTCGTTGGCCAAGAAAATTCACGAACAGGCTGCCCAACTTGTCAAAATGGCCGAAACGCAAAACGGCCAAACCTCAGCAACTGGTGGTTATGCTTCTGTCCCAGCTCATCCCAGTCGGCAGTTTCAGGAGGCCGAACAACTGTATCGCGAGGCGATCGTCGTCGGCGACAAGCCAGAAAGTGCCATCAAGGATCTCTCCTCGCTCTTGCAGTTGCAGCGCCGCCATGACGATGCCGTCAAGCTCTTAGAAGACTACTACGGCAAGCCACGCGACGGCATCTCCCGAGATGCGTTGACCAATCCTCTGGCGACGCTCTACCAGCAAACCAGCCGCCACGACGAGGCGATCAATTTGCTGAGGATTCTGCAGAAACAAGGCTCCGATCGAGATCGGGCCACGATCCTCAAGCGGATCGCCTACTCCCGTTATCACCTCCAGCAATACGATGACGCGGAGAAAGTGCTGCATGAGTTGTTGCACCTCAGCCCTGGCGACGCGACAGCGCGACGCTGGCTGGAAAACCTCTCAGCCGCTCGCCAAGGGGGAACCGCTGCCTTGGAGCTGGAGATTGATGACCTGAGCACCTTGGGCACCCCAACGAACCGACCCGATGAACTCAGCCCGTTGGCTCGTGATCTTCTGAAGCTCGACAAATCCAAGATCATCGGTCTGGGCACCCCAGCCCAGAGCTCAGAGGGCCCCGAAAGCACACAAGCCGAAAGCACACAAGCCGAAAGCACACAAGCCGAAAGCACACAAGCCGAAGGTATCAAGTCGGCGAACCTTGCTGCCGAGCTGACCAAGCCCGAGCCGACGTTTCCCCAGAGGTCTCAACTTGAGTCCCATCAGCCAGAGCCCATCAGTCCGCAACGAGCTCAAGATCTTGCTCGGCAACTGCAGACGCAGGCTCGGGATTTGGAGGTGGAGACTTGGGGTCTGAATGGACAGGCTAGTGTTGATCGGCTGCGCGAGCGGGCCAACTGCTACCAGTCAGCCGCTGCGGTGTTGTACCAGTTTGGAGGGGCTGAGGTCCGCCGCCGACACGACTACTCCTCTTGTTTGCGGCAATACTTTCGAGCCATGGGCGATGCCGCCTGGCACTGCCAACAGTCGCCCGATGTGGTGCGTTTCTACTATGCCGAAAGTCTAGCTTTGTCCTCCGACGGGCTGCTTGGCAACGACCCGGTGCCTTGGGAGACGCTTTACCGGTTTTTCCTCACCAGCCAAGAAGGGCCCTTCCCCCAGCAGCAGCTCGCCGAAAGGGAGACTCGCAACCAGCATATCGACGCTGTTGAGGAGTTGCTTCGTCAAGGGCTGAAGTCGGCTGACCGCGCGACCCGCGTGACCATGGGCCATCTGGTGTTGGATCTTGCCCCTCGCAGCACAGCAGTAGCCCAGGCCCTTGGGGCTTTGCTGGAGCCACTGCAATTGGTCTGGGATGCTACTTGGCCGGAGTTGATCCCTGCCGGGAAAAGCCCCAATTTATCCAGCTGGAAGGATCAGGTTGCCCTGAGAAGCCAGCAGCTCAACCAAATCGTCCGCGATTTCTACAGCGCCGGAGACCGCGTGGCTTACGATCGAGACGACTCAGCGGTCGCTCGTCTGCAAGAGCTCGCTGAGGTGGTCGAGCAGGCCAAGAGTTTGGTCGTCCAAGAGACCGAATCGGTGCGATTGATCGGAGTTGCCGAGGTCGTTGAATATACCCTTGGATTTGCTCAGGCGGAAACGCCACTGGCCAAACAGTCGTGCTATTTTGCTCTCAAAGCCAAAGTGAGGCAGTTGGCTCAGTCGATTGCCGATGAGCCAACAGCTCTCTCCTACGAGGCGTTTTTACCTTTGATTCGCCAACTGGGGTCTTTAGTCCAACAGCAATTCGCTGATGTGGCTGCCTCCTCTGGCCCAGAACTCAGTGTGGACCTGGTGGTGCAGCGATATCGCCCACAGCCGGATGGTCAACTGCAACTGCAGGTCCAGATCGGCAATCAGCCTGGATGTCTGCCCGCTGAGGATCTGCGAGTGTGTGTTGAGCCCGACGGCAAAAGGTATTCCAGCGCCGCGGACGGCGAGGTGCTGGTTGCTCACAGCTTGGCTGCCAGCGAGAAACGAGTCATCCACGTCCCCATCCAGCTCACCGCTGCGGGTCTGCAAGAGCAGTCCCTTTCTATTGAGTTGAAGCTTGTGCACCGGGATTTTCAGGGCCGGGACCATGACACGCCACCGCGAGAGCTTTCTGTCGGTTTGGATGATCCCCAGGCTTATCAAGAGCTGGAGAATGTGTTTGCTCCCTGGGCTGACGGTCAGCCGGTGACCGATCCTGAGATGTTCGTCGGCCGGGAATCCTTGCTGGAGTGGCTTCAGCAGGGCCTGATCCTCGACCCGCAAGGTACGGGGTCTGGCTCGAAGCACTTTTTGCTTTTCGGCGGGAAGCATGTCGGAAAGTCGTCGGTACTGTACCACCTTCAGAAACGGCTGCAACAAGCTGGGGTGGTCACCGTGAGGCTGAACCTGCAGGAGTTTGGTGATGACCTGAGCGAGCCCAGATTCTTTGGGGAAGTGCTCTGGGCAATCAGCAAAGCTGTGCGGGAGGCAGCCGAGCAGCGCCAGCTTGCAGCCCCTCAGCTTGGGCTGCCCGGTGAGCAACAAGAACTCCTCGATCAACTGGAAGAGACCCCGGCTCTCAGCTTTCGCCAGATGATGGATCGGGTGATTCCCCTCTGCCGAGAGGCTTTTGGGCAGGCAGGTGGTTTTCAGCTGGTGATCTTACTGGATGATTTCAACGAAATCTCCAAACAGGTCCTCCGGGGCGCGATCTCTGAGCAGTTCATCAAAGATTGGATGGGGACTATCCAGCACCATGATCGTTGCTCGGTTGTTGTTGCCGAGGATGCCGTCGAGGCGTTCAAGAGTCGCTTCCCTCAGGAATTTGCTGGCATGGAAGCGGTCCGGGTAGGATATCTCGACCAAGAGGATGCGGAGAAACTCATCAACAAAATTGGGGAAGATCATTACCGATCTCAGGCTGTGGGCCGATTGCTGGAGCTGACTGCCGGCAGTCCCTTTGACACGATGATCTTCTGCAATCGGTTGGTCGACTCCATGAACCGGAATCGCAGCGATTACGTCACCGAAGCAGATATCGACAAAGTCAAAGACCAGCTCGTCCAGGGCGACCTTCGCTTCAGCGAGCAGCACTTCGACGGCCTGTTGGGTGACGGCCAGGAGAACGCCGCAATTTCCAGGGCTCATTGCATGGATGTCTGCCGACAGATCGCGCAGCTCGCCGGTCCCGACCGGTGGTGTCCTCGAGAGTCCTTGAGTTCACCCGACGGGAACCCCGAGACACTCGACGCTGTGCTCCAAGATCTCAACGACCGGGAAGTGCTTCTCCAAGAGGGCCAGCAATATCGGCTGCGTCTCGGATTATTTGCCGAGTGGCTTTCTCGCTAGAATCCCAGGTGAAGTCCTTTCGTGGTCCAGGACGAGGTCTCGAAGGCTCCGTCGGCCCGAAGCGCTCTCATATGCGGATGGATGCATCACACTCTGCTTCGGCTTTGCCCACACAACCGGCCGGCTTTGCCCGCACAACCGGCCGGCTTTGCCGAACACCCCGTTGCCGCAGTCAGCCGAGCAGATCAAGGCCTGTTGGGGCGAGTCACTGGCAGCCAATACCTACCTTCCTTGGCACCGCTTGGATTGGTAACCATCGGTGACTTCGCCGACCCAATCTGCTGCTCTTGGAGACTCTCCGAAAAGCATCCGGCAATCCACTGTGTTGTGGAGCCCAAGTCATGGTGCAAAACGATCTAGTGCCTTGTTTCCTATGATTTTGGCAGTCGGTTGGATGTGAATCCCCCGATTCCACGAGAACCCACTGCCAAATCAGAAGGAAACCGACCATTAGGTGGATTCCGGTGCTTTTCGGACAAACTGTTCGTCAAGCCCGCCTGAGGTCTGGGCAGTCTCTCAACACGGTTCAGGACAAGCTCGCCAGAGATCATCGGTGTCCGAATGGGTGTTCAGGATTCCTTCGAATTTGCGGGGAATCGGGAATTTGAGCTCCAAAAAACGAATTTCTCGTGAAAACAACAGTGCCTTGTGGTAGTATGCTCCTCGCTTTCGCCAGCCTCGGGCGAATGCGCCCTCAATTGTCCCCCCGACCCAAGAAGACCCGACATGACTGCCAACACACGTACAATCAATTTCTTGGCGATAATTGCTGCCTTTTTTGCAATTGCGGCCTCGGCTTCTTTACCGGAAGTGAAAGCGGAGCTTATTCATTACTGGCCATTTGACGGAAACGCGAACGACTCCGCAGGCTCCCACGATGGCATGCTCAACGGGGATGTCAGTTTCGCCGCAGGTCAGTTCGGCCAAGCAGCTGCCTTTGACGGCAACGGCGACCGAATTGTGACGGGAACCAATCCTCTGCCGGGTACCAACTACACCATGGCCGGTTGGGTTCTTCCGAGTTCGATCCCTGATCTGGGCTACATCGCAGGGACCCAGCAATCCAACGACGGGGGATCATTTTTGCGACTCCAGAACAATCCCACACAGGCCCTGCAGGGAACCATACTCCCAGCCACCAACACGGTTGCCTCCAGTGTCTCGGACGCCAACGCCATCCCGCTGTCAGACTGGACTCACGTCGCTTTGACCTCAAGCACCACCGAAGGGTTGAAGATCTATGTCAACGGCGTGCAGGTCGGCTCCACGGATGCTAGCGGGACCTCTCAGTTGGCGGTCAACAACTTCACGGTGGGATCGCGGCCTGACGCTGCCCAGAACTTCTTCCTCAACGGGTCCGTCGATGACCTTGCGGTCTGGAACGAAGTGCTCACCCCGACGCAACTCAGCAACGCCATCAACCTTGGCGCCGAGAACTACAACGGCGTGACTCCTTCACCGACGGCTCGAACGCCTTACACCCCGGATGCCAACACGCTGCATCTGTGGCATTTTGACGAACCTACCGCAGGGCCAGCACTGCCCGACTCAGGCGTGGCCGGCAGTTTCAATCTGGATCCTGTCAACGGCGCAAATCTTGGCCATGGATCCTACTCCGCCTTCGGCACATCGGCTGGCGTCAGCGGCAATGACAGCAACGATGGTCTGCAGGGCGAGAACATTTCGGTCAGCGAAGTGACCGGTGTCGGCGGCGCCTTTACCTTCGAAGCCATCGTGAACACGTCGTCGCTTGAGCCCTTCGGAACAGGCAGTGTCAGTCAGCAGATCATCTCCATGGAAGCACCAGGCGGAGTCGCTGAGAGACCATTCCAGTTCAGGATCGACCCGACCGGCAACCTGCGATTCATCAACATTGCCCCAGGGGTCCAGCAGCTTGACGGGCCGATTCCCACAACCGGGGAACATGCTTTCACCCCGGGTGAATGGTTCCACGTCGCCGCGACCTACAACGGGAACGAAAATACGGTGGACAACTTCAAGCTTTACTGGACTGCACTTGACTCTTCTGCCACAGAAGCCAACGAGATCTTCTCAGGCACACTCACCAACGATTTGGCTGGCTCGGCCGTCCTCGGAGTTGGCAACGAGTTTCGCAGCCCCAGCGAAAATCTTGAAGGTTTCATCGATGAAGTGCGGATCAGCGATATCGCCCGGACTCCAGACGACTTCCTCTTCGCGGAGACTCCTGGGGTTTCTGTAATTCCCGAACCTTCTCACCCACTGCTGGTTCTCATCAGCATCGGCGCTTTGTCATTCCGCAACCGACTCCGTGGTCGATCAGCAACGAACCAAGCCCGGTGAAGCTCTCTGCGTCCAGCCCTTCGATTCTGCATTGTCTAACGCCCAGTTCTCGCAGTCTCAGACGAGCAAGTCGGAGTCTTTTCAGGCAAAGTCACTGGCAGCCACGGTTCGCCTGCTGAGCTTCAGAGAAGTTTTTGACCCAGGGCTTCCGTTTGCTCTTTTTTTGTGACCTCAGGAGGGCAGCCAGAGGCACCACCGGAAGCCCGGATCCTCAGTCTTTCCGCAATGACTTCGCCGAAAACGTTTCAGGGAATCAATCGATTGCTTCGCCTGGATTGTTGACCGCCGGTTGCCGCGGTGAGGCAATCTGCTATTCTCGTTCAAGCTTGCCCGAGGTTTAGCCTGAAGAACGATGTTGCGTCGTTCTGGCGTTGTGCCTCTTACCATCCACAGGGAAGGCTATTTCAGAACCGCTAATCCCCTACGGCGGCCCTAGGGCTGCCTCGGTTCTGGAGCAACACCGCCAACCGCTGTTCCGAGGCAGCCCTAGGGCCGCCGTAGGGGGCGGTTCGGTGAGCCTTCCGCTGTCTCAAGTCACGAAGTAAACCAGGGCCAAGCTTGAGGCTGCTCAAAGAGAAGAAGAGTTAACAAGAAGAAGAGTTAACAAGAGGAAGAGTTAACAAGAAGAAGAGTTAACAAGAAGAAGAGTTAACAAGAGGAAGAGACCAGCAGGCCGCTGCGACATCAACCGGCGTATTCTGCTTTTTCGGCAGCGGTATTGGGAACTCCCTGACGGCAATCCTCCACAACAGCTTGCAGCACCTCACAGGCACGGGCGATGTCCTCTGGCCTCACATCCAAATGGGTCACCAAACGGATCAGCTGAGGGCCAAAGGGCACCACCCAAACTCCCTGCTCTTGCAGACGCGCGGCCATGGCCGCGGCGGTGCCCAGGCCTTCATCGATTCTGAAGATGACGATGTTCGTCTCCACTTCGGGCGGCTGCAGAGTCAGTCCATCAAGTTGCCGGATTGTCTCGGCCAGTTGTTGCGCATGGCGATGGTCCTCGGCGAGCCGCTCGACGTGATGATCTAATGCATACATCATCGCCGCAGCTAAGATGCCCGCCTGTCGCATGCCTCCTCCCAAGACTTTGCGGCATCGTCGGGCGTCGTCAATCAGCTTCTGGGAACCGACCAGCACGCTGCCGACTGGTGCTCCCAGTCCCTTACTGAAGCAGATGCTGACTGTGTCAAACGGCTCAGCCCAGCGTGAGGCCTCCACGCCGCTGGCCACCACCGCGTTGAACAGCCGAGCCCCATCCAAGTGAGTCGCCAAGCCCTGATCCTGCGCCCATCGGCATAGTGAAGTGACGTTCTCCAAGGGCAATACCCGGCCGCCGCCACGGTTATGCGTGTTTTCCAATGCCAAGAGACGGGTACGGGTGAGGTGGACGTTGTTGGGATGGACTGTTCCGGCGAGCTGGTTCAGGTGCAGCAGCCCGAAATCCCCTTGGATGGGTCGAAGCGAGACTCCGCTGAGTTGGGCGGCGCCGCCCTGCTCGTAACGGTAAATGTGGCACTCGGCCTCGCAGAGCACCTCGTCACCAGGCCGACAGTGCACGCGAACAGCAATCTGGTTGCTCATGGTGCCGCTGGGCACCAGCAAGGCAGCCTCTTTGCCCAACAATTCGGCCAGACGCTGCTGCAGCTGGTTGATGGTGGGGTCATCGTCAAAGACGTCATCCCCCACAACGGCCTCTGCAATCGCCCGACGCATGCCAGCTGTGGGACGGGTGATGGTATCGCTACGCAGGTCAACCTCAGACATGGGCACCGGTGGAGTCAGGGGTTGGGTGGAGGGGGAGTAGGGCCAGGCGGTCGAATTTTTCAGAACGGATGATTGCTGTCAGGATGAAGCGCTGCTGGCGGCGTTGCAACCGGCCAACTTGGGAAGTAGATTCCACACAGCACAGCAATTGGGCACACAACACTTGCTGCAACAATCCCTGGAATTTTCTCCATCCGTTATGACCGCCGCTGGAGCAAAGCCGATTGTCTGCCGCGGTGTCCGCGGGGCCACCACGGTTGAGGGCAACGACCGCGAGGAGATCCTCAAGGCCACCCGTCAGGTGCTGGCGTTGATGATCCGTGCCAATGGCATTGAGCCGGACGATGTCTGCAGCGCGATTTTTACGACCACTCCCGAGCTGAACGCCGAGTTTCCGGCTTTGGCTGCGCGTCAGCTTGGTTGGCTGAACGTTGCCTTGCTCTGTACTCAGGAAATCGGTGTGCCTGGGTCATTGCCCCGCTGCATTCGGGTGCTCGTTCACTGGAATACTTCCAAATCCAACTCGGAAATCATTCACATCTACACTCGTGAGGCCACCCGTTTAAGGCCCGACCGCGAGGCCCTGCCGCCGGTTGATTGGGAGGAATTGGAGGCCTGGATCCAACAGCAACTCCAAGAAAACATGCCGAAGTGATGTTGGCCGAAGGCGTTGACCACGGTGGCCTGCGGGTCACACCCTCGGGATTGTTGGTCTCCATTGTCCGAGACATCAAAGATTGGTTGATCCCGGATCAAAACCCCATTTGGCAATGGTCCAATGCACTGACCCGGAATGAGTGAACGCCTGTTTGGGTCCTGTCTCGATCGAGACTGATTGGCTGAAAGCCATGTCCATCGTAGCCTAGGGCAACGCCCTAGGTGCTCGGGCTCGCCTATTGTCGAAGGCTCTCCGGTTGGATCATGGACCACGTCGATCGGCCCGAGATCATCAATCACAGCCATCGACTACTGCTCTTGGGGAAAATTCTTGCTCGTCCAAAACGCTGGAACAGCAAAACAATCGCTGATTTCGCAGCCTTTGCACCCACCGAACGAGGCAAGATTTTCCCCAACCTCAGTAGGTATACCCAGCCTGCGATAATCTTTGAACATGAGGCGAAGAGATGTGTGGCCTTCGGCCACACGAACCGTGCATCACGTGGCCATCCGTTTAAAGTGTCGCTTGGGAAAACTGTTGCTCAATGACGGACCGACTTGCCAGCGAATCGGATGGAATCGATGAAGGATCGATCATCTTCAGGGCAGAATCTTACATCCTCAATCGGGAGCTTTCTAGAAACTGCGAGCCCGAGTGCCTAGGGCGTTGCCCATAGGCTACGACGGGTATGGCTTTCAGCCAATCAGTCTCGACCAGGAGAAGACCCAAACCGTCCGCAGCCATGATCCAGAATCGACCGAGGGGGAGTTTGCGAGAAAATGTTAGTCCGAATCTTTAAGGTGTTGCCCTAAGCTACGATGGATATGGCTTTCAGCCACTCAGCCTCGACCAGGAGAAGGCCCAAACCGTCCGCAGCCATGATCCTGGGTCATCGCATTGGGTATCCACTGGGGCGGTCCATCATTCTGCCGGGGAGGCGTGGGGGCGATGTCGCCAACACATATTGGTGAACCGCTATTGCTTCTTGGGCCGAACGATGATGTTTTGGCCTGCGGTTTCGGTGACCACTTCCCAGTTGTCTTCTTTAGTGACAGGATCAACATATCCTGGAATCAGCCCTTGTTGGTTCATCTGGTCCAGCAGGCTGACCAGCCAGCGGCGGTAGTATTCTTCCAGCAGGAAACTGACTCCGCAAGATTTGAGGATGGCTCGGCCCATCTGCATGGGGACGCCGAGAAAGCCGTTTCTAAAGTACCAACTGAGCGACCAGAGCACATCGCCGAGAAAGCCTAGAGTGGCCTGCTCGTGATACTCGACCTGGATGGAGCCGTCCTTGCGCGGGCCTTCGAGGTTGGGATAGATCTGTCGGAACGTCATCGCCCCTTGGGGGCGTCCGCGGTCATCCTTGACGGTGATCTGAGTTCCCTCATCATTGAG
Source organism: uncultured Pirellulales bacterium (assembly GCA_964648025.1). GTDB lineage: Bacteria > Planctomycetota > Planctomycetia > Pirellulales > Pb10988 > CAZYKP01. The sequence continues at coordinate 12,344 of CAZYKP010000105.1, forward strand.
CAGCACGTTGAGCACGCGTTTCATGGCCGCTCGGCCTGCCGCGGTGGCCGGGTCGACATTGGTCGGCCTCATCTCCACCTTCAAGATCGGGACGATCTTGCCGAGCTGATCGGCGACGCCCTGCTGGACTTGATGTTGTTGTTGGGGGGTTGGGTGGATGGTTTCCGCCTCCTGGTCCAAATGCGCCGTGACCGCGCGTCGGATTTCTGGATCCACTTTGTGGGATTTGGCCATAGAATCTGCCGAATTCATCAACCGGGAAAAACGTCAACCGGGAAAAACGCGCCAAGGCGTCTGGGGATGTCTGAGTCTGTCTTCAGGCTGAGTGCTGCGGACAGGTCGTTTCGAACGAGATACCATACTGGATTGTCAGGCTGGTTCTTGCAGAGCCTTTTGGAGTCGTAGACGAAGCGCTGTGAATCGAGTGTCGGTATCTGGCTGGGTGACCGCTCGCCAAAGGGCAGAGCTTTGCCCAAGCAGGACCACCAAACGCTTACCACGGGTGACCCCTGTGTAAATGAGATTTCGCTTGAGCATGGCGAAATGCTGGCGATGAACAGGGATGACCACACAGGGATATTCGCTGCCTTGGCTTTTGTGAATGCTCAGCACATAGGCCAAGGAGAGCTCATCCAAATCACCAAAATCGTAGACCACCGCTCGGCCTTCCAGATCCACGGTGACTTCCTGCTCGGTGGTGTCGATCTTGCTGATGATGCCCAGGTCGCCGTTGTAGACTTCCCGTTGGTAGTTATTCTCCGTCTGAATGACCCGGTCGCCAACACGAAATGTCCACCCAAACCGCTCCACCGACGGCTTCTCTCGCCCGGCCGCCCCGCCAGCGGGATTGAGGGCCTCTTGCAGAATCTGGTTGAGGTGACGTGCTCCCAGCGACGAGCGGTTCATCGGCGTCAGCACTTGCACGTCGCTGAGCGGGTCCAAGCCAAACCGCTGGGGGATCCGCTCTCGCAAGAGGCGAACAAGGATATTTTGGACGTCCTCGGGTTCGACAGCCTCGATGAAGTAATAGTCGCTGAGCTCTTCCGATTTGGGAGGGGCCTTTGGCATTTCTCCGGAATTGATCGCATGGGCAGCCGCGACGATGCGGCTTTGGCCGGCTTGGCGAAAGATCTGCGTCAGCCGGACAACGGGGACCATCTCTGAGGCGATCAAGTCCGCCAACACCGTCCCCGGCCCCACAGAAGGAAGTTGGTGGACATCGCCGACCAATACGACGGTGGCTCCTGTGGGCACCGCACGCAAGAATTGGTGCCCCAGAACCACATCGACCATGGAGGCCTCATCAAGCACAAAAAGGTCGCCTGAGAGAGGCCGATGACGATTGCGGCTGAACTCCCCGGCTGCCGGATCGAACTCCAGCAGTCGGTGAATCGTCTTGGCCTCTTGTCCTGTCGTCTCAGCCAATCGCTTGGTCGCCCGGCCTGTTGGTGCGCAGAGGACCGTCCGTCGGCCGGTTGACTGAAAGATCTCCAAAATGCTGCGAACAAGCGTTGTCTTGCCGGTTCCCGGCCCCCCCGTGACAATCAGCAACTTTTGCCGGCAGGCTTCTCGAACGGCATCACGCTGCTGTTCTGCCAACGTGATACCCAAACGCTCTTCGGTTGCCGCCAGTTGTTTGTCGGCCTGAACAGCTGAGAGCAGATGTCCCTCGGCTGTCATCAGCCGCTGCACAGATTGGCAAAGCCCTTCTTCAGAACGATGCAGAGCCGCCAAGAACACCCAGTGGTCACCCTCTACCGTTTCCTGGACAAGCAATTGCTTTTGGATGTCGTGCTCGATGGCGTCTTCCAGCGGGGCCTCTTCCAGAGGAGGCAGCGGGTTGTTCTCGTTGACGGTCCTTTGAGTTTCGGCCACCAGATCCACTTGCGGATAAGCGCAATGTCCCTGGGTGGTGAGTTGTTGGAGGGTGTAGCGAACCGCGGCCCGGGCGCGTTCTGGGGAGTTGGGATCGATCCCCAACTTGGCAGCAATCGCATCGGCGGTGCGAAAGCCAATCCCGCGGATATCATCGGCCAGACGGTAAGGGTTGTTTTTGATCAGTTCGACCGCTTGGGAACCATACGCCCGGTAGATTTTGACTGCTCGAGCCGAGCCGATGCCAAACTCCTGCAAGAACAGCATGATCCGACGCACCTCCCGCTGTTCCTGCCAACTCTCACGGATACGCTTGAGACGTTTGGGCCCCAACCCGCGAACGCTACTTTGCAACAGGTCGGAGTGGTGCTCGATGATCTCGAATGTTCGCTCCTTGTAGACCTTGACGATCTGACGAGCGAGCTTGGGCCCGATACTGCGGATCGCTCCGCTGGCCAAGTATTTTTCAATCCCCGCAGCTGTGGCCGGGTGAGTGGTCTGCAGTTGCTCGGCCTTGAATTGCCGGCCGTAGTCCGGGTTGATCACCCAGCGGCCGTCAGCCTCCAAGGACTCGCCAGCGGTGACGTTGGTCAAGTTGCCCACCACCGTGATCAACTCTGGCTCCCCGCGGACCTCCACACGGAGCACCGCATACCCCGTTTCGGGGTTGTGGTACGTCACTCGCTCGATGGTGCCGGTGAGGGATTCGCCCATCAGTTTTGCTAAAGTTGGTGGTGTGCCGACCCAAAGATTCTGCTTCTGGACCCACCGAAACAACGGACCAGCATCCCCTGTGGGTCAACAAAGACCAGCTGCTGCCCAGTGATCGCAAGGATCGTCTTTTTTGCCAGCAATTGCCGGTTTTGAGGGCTACACGCCCTGAGGAACGGCCCAGTGGTTGCTTGGTTGCTGAACTTGGTCGGGGTGTTGATCGCGGTAAACGCGGGAGAGTAAATGGTTGGCCTGTTGGTCTTCAAATCGTTCTTTTTGGGGATCGAACTGCAGGGTTTGGCCCAGACGAGTGGCGATGTTGCCCAGATGGGCCACTGTTGCCGAGCGATGAGCGATCGCAATGTCGGCTTTGGGGACCCCACCGCTGCGGATGCAATCCAGAAAGTCCTCCAGGTGGCTGGCAACCGACGAGGAGATCGGCTGTTGCAGGTTCACCTGTTGGGGTTTGTTCCACTCGGCGAACACCTGGCACTTGCCCCGTTTGCTGAGAAACATCCGACCCTTCGTCCCCAAGTACTCCACCCCATTGTCAACGTTTTCCGGGTAATTCGTGCTCCACAGCCTCATTTCAAAGACCAACATCTTGCGGCCGCCCGGCGTGCCGTCGCCAGGCCACTCATAGGCCACTTGCATGGTGTCGGGGAATTCCTGGTCATCATTAAAGAAATACTTGCCGCCAAGGGCAGAGATCCGACTAGGATGGGTGGACACGCCCAGGCCCCAGAGTGCGTAGTCGAGCTCATGAACGCCGTCGTTGCCGATGTCACCGGTGCCGGTGTTGTAGAACCAGTGCCAGTTGTAATGCAGGCGATTGGAGTAGAAGGGAGTCATCTGGGCAGGGCCGATCCACAGGTGGTAGTCCAGATGTTTGGGGGCTTGGCTGGGTTTTCCGTGGCCGATGTTTCGACGTTTTTGCACGTTCCAGGCTTTGGCGAGGTAGACCTCCCCGATGACGCCTTCGCGGAGCATCTGGACGGCCTGGGCGACTGCAGCGGAGCTCCGCGTTTGCGTGCCGTGCTGCACGACTTTGTTGTGTTGACCGGCTGCCTCCAACAGCAAGCGGCCTTCGCGGATGTTGTGCGAGCAGGGCTTTTCGACATAGACGTGTTTGCCGGCTTGAATCGCCAAAATCGCTGCTGGGGCGTGCCAGTGATCCGGCGTGGCAATGGTGACCGCATCGAGGCTGGGATCATCCAGGACTTTTCGCAGGTCGGCCACCGATTGGGCTGCTCGGCCCTGCTCAGCTCGTCGGACTTGCTCGGCAGCACGCCCCAGGCGGTTTTTGTCAGGATCACAGAGATAAGCGACTTCGACATTCCGCAGCCCCAATAAGCTACGAAGGTGGACGCTGCCTTGTCCTCCCAGGCCAATAACTCCCACCCTCAGTCGCTCATTGGCACCCGCCGCCCGTGCAGAACCGGCCGAGCTCAGCGTGGCCGAGGCAACCGCCCCAGCAGCAGTCTGAGCCAGGAAATGTCTTCTCGAGGATGCTTGCTGCTGGGCCGCTGTGTTTTGTTGCTGTGGCATTGTGGGCTATCTCCAGCCTTCCAAATTCGTTGTTCGGTCTTGATGACTGTTCTCAGGCGGACTGTTTTTCGGGCGGACTGTTTTTCGGGCGGGCTGTTTTCACACGGGCTGTTTTCACACGGGCTGTTTTCACACGGGCTGTTTTCAGACCGGTGAGTTTTGAACACCAAATGCGGCATACATGTGATACATAGCCTCCATGGTGGCACAGGCTCCTTGCAGAACACTCTCTTCGGTGGCAGCTTGCGCCACAACCCGGTTGCATTGGGATTTGAATTCTCGCCACAACTGAGGCCTGTTGGCGACATCCTGCAGGTGATAGTCCAGTCCCACCCCAGCGACTTCAGGGCAGCCAAACGCCTGGGCCAAGGAACCGGCCAGGAGCATCGAGCCCATCCGTGATCCTTCCAGAATGTAGAGCACTCCCAGCAAAGACCAGGGTTGAGTTGCTGACCATTGGCGGATGAGGTTCATCAGTTGGCAGGCAGGCTGAGGTGGCCGGGGCTCGGCAGCGCCCAGCACCGACAGATCGTTTTGCAGCAGTTCCGCCCGGCGAAAAGCGGGCTGGTCGAAAGTCCTGAGACAATCATGCTTTGGCAGTTCTTGCTCCAGTGTGTGATGAATCCAGTAGATCTGCCAAAACGCCTCGGTGTAATCGCCGATTGTGAGACGACCGGAACCAATCGCCCGAGCAAAGGGCACTTGTTCAATGGCGTCATGTGTTGGGCTAATGGCCGCCCGGATCCGCTGGCTCACACTCTGCCGGCTCACGCTCTGGCAGTCATCGGCGGATTGGCTGACCTCTGAAAACTTTGAGGAGCTGACGGCAGTTGCCTTAGCGGTCGTCTGATCAGCAGATGGCTGGTTGGTGAACTGTTCAAAAGGCGTCTCAGACATGGCATTCTCCGTTGGGTTGATCGTCAGGATCCATCAGCCGAGAAAAGGACCGACTCCACCGACTCCACCAACTCTATGGGAAACCTGGCTACGAGGGTGTCACCGTCCGAAAAATGGGTGGTGAGCCCGCAATCGCCGGGGCATCAAATCGCCGGCCAACGGCGGGGCATCAAATCGCCGGCCACTCTTTCCAACACTTTTCTGACGCTTTCGGGCTGAAACAGGGAACCCTGCTGCCAGATTTCGACGAGGCATGGGGAAAGCTACAATAGAGGCTTCCTGTTCAAGACCGTGGCCCCCAACGAGTCACTGAAACATGGACTTTCGTGGTTGCCTGTTGTTGGCCCTGCTGAGCCTGGTTGCCGTGCCGCTTTCCCAGGGCCAAGCGATTGCTTTTGTTCAACAAGCCCCCCCAAAGCAACCCTCTGGCGACCAGACTTCCAGTGGGACTTTGGTGACTGACTTCGTTCAACAGTATTGCCTGGATTGCCACAACGCCGAGGTGAACACAGCTGAGCTGGATTTGAGTCGCCTGGATTTGAGTCGCCTGGATTTGAGTCGCCTGGATTTGAGTCGAGGCTCAGAAGGCTCGCCGGCGGATAGCTCAGCAGATCGACTCATGGAAGAAGCAGAGACCTGGGAAAAAGTTGTCCGCAAGCTGGCCGCTGGTCAGATGCCGCCTGCTGGGATGCCTCGGCCTCAGGACGGCATGATCCAGGCGGTTCTCTCACAGTTGACCTCTGCCCTGGATCAGACCGCGAGCAGGTTTCCCAATCCGGGCCGCACGGAGACGATGCGACGGCTCACCCGGACGGAATATCAAAACGCCATCGGTGATCTGCTGGCCCTGCGGATTGATGCCACGACCCTGCTGCCTCCCGATCAGTCCAGTCACGGTTTTGACAACGTGACCGTTGGTGAGCTTTCGCCAGCACGGCTGAGGCGTTACGTGCTGGCTGCCCAGAAGATCAGCCGCCTGGCGGTGGGGGCCTCCCAGCAGGGCCCAGATGGCTTGACAATCAGATTGCCGGCCGATTTGACTCAGGAAGAACACGTTGAGGGATTACCGTTGGGGACTCGCGGGGGAACGCTCATTGAGCATGACTTCCCAGGGGATGGTCTGTATGAGGTCCAAATCCGCCTCGCCCGTGATCGCAATGAAGAAGTGGAGGGTCTTGGTGGGGTGCATCAGTTGGAGATCCTCCTGGATCGGCGGCAGGTAGCCCAGTTCGCCATCCGGCCACCGAAGGATCGCAATCACAGTCGTGTTGATGCTCACCTGAAAGCCCGTCTGTGGGTGACCGCTGGACCTCACCGGCTTGGTGTCACTTTCTTGAAGAACCCTTCCTCGCTGTTGGAGACCAAACGCCAGCCCTATCAGGCTCATTTCAACATGCACCGGCATCCACGACTTTCGCCGGCGGTTTACCAGGTCTCGCTCACTGGACCTTACGCTGGTGCGGGCCAGTCTGGCGACGTGGAAGAGTCTGATGGTGCTGGGTCGGCTTCTGCGCAAGGCGCTGCCGAGACACCCAGCCGCCGACGGATCTTTGTCTGTCGGCCCACAAAGTCGCAGGAGGAAGAAGCCTGTGCCAAGCGGATCCTCAAGACCTTGATGCGGCGTGCTTATCGGCGGCCTGTCACCGATGAGGATCTTGTCCGGCCTTTAGGCTTCTATCGAGAGGGACGCCGAAACGGCGGTTTTGAGACGGGAATTGAACGGGCCCTGAGTTGTATCTTGGTCAATCCCCATTTCCTGTTTCGTATCGAACGTGATCCTCCTGGGCTTCCGTTGGGCACGGCCTACCGTGTCAGCGATGTGGAGCTGGCATCCCGGCTGTCGTTCTTTCTGTGGAGCAGTCTTCCCGATGAGGAATTGCTAGAGCTGGCTATCGCGGGGAAGTTAAGTCAACCACAAGTGCTCAAGCAGCAAGTCCTGCGGATGTTGGCTGACCGGCGAGCAGAAGCTTTGGTGACCAATTTTGCCGGCCAATGGCTGTATCTGCAGAACTTGCCGTCGATCACACCCAACTTGCGGCTCTTTCCCGACTTTGACGACAACCTTCGCCAGGCGTTCAAAAAGGAAACCGAGCTTCTCTTTGAGAGCATCGTGCGTGAGGATCGCAGCGTGCTGACTTTGCTCGATGCCAAGGAGACGTTTCTCAACGAACGATTGGCCAAGCACTACGGCATCCCCCATATTTACGGCAGTCGCTTCCGGCGTGTTGTTGTTGATCAGGCCAGCCGCCGAGGAGGTTTGCTTCGCCATGGAAGCGTTCTGACAGTCACCTCCTACGCGACCAGAACCTCACCGGTCATTCGCGGCCATTGGATTCTCAAAAACCTCCTCGGGGCTGAACCACCTCCTCCGCCCCCCAATGTTCCTGCCTTGGCGGAGAACACAGTCTTGTCGAACCTCTCGGTCCGGCAGCGGCTGGCGGAGCACCGCAACAACGCTGCTTGTGCCAGTTGCCATCAGCTCATGGACCCCGTCGGTTTAGCTCTGGAGAATTTCGATGCTGTGGGACGTTGGCGGGATCGTGAAGCCGGCCAGCCGATTGATGCCTCCGGGGGTCTTCCCGATGGGAGCCAGTTCGTCGGCGTCTCCGGTCTTGAGCGGGCCCTGTTGGCTCGACCGGAGCTGTTGGTCAGGACGCTGGCTGAGAAACTCCTGGTCTATGCCCTTGGACGAGGAGTTGAATATCACGACGCACCGGCGATTCGCCAGATCGTCAAGTACGCCCGTCAACAGGACGATCGATTCAGTGCGTTGATTCTGGGAATCGTCAGCAGTCCCCCCTTTCAGATGAGAAAGACGCTTGCCACAAGCCAGCAGACCAGCAAGACACCCCCGATGAGACTTCAAAGAAGGAAGACACAGCCATGATCGTTTCCAAGAAGGCTTTGCCGCGACGAACGTTCTTGCGGGGAATGGGCACAATGCTCTCATTGCCGCTTCTGGACGCGATGATCCCTGCCATGACAGCGTTGGCCGACACACCAGCTAGCCCTGCAAGTTTGCGTCGGATTGGGTTTGTCTATATGCCGATGGGCTGCGACCTCACGCGTTGGACTCCGCCCGGCAAGACGCTTGATCAACTCTCGACAACTTTGAGCCCGCTGGCGGAGGTCAAGAGCCATGTGACGGCCATCAGCAATCTCGAGTTGCAAAATGCCTATCCCGGCACACACGCGACCTCCAACGCGGCGTTTCTCAGTGCAGCGCGGGCCAAATTGACCGAGAGTACTGATTACCATCTGGGAACAACAGTCGACCAAATCGCTGCGAAAAAGCTTGGCAGAGGGACACCGCTGCGGTCCCTTGAGCTATGTATGGATTTGCTTTCCACGGTGGGACAGTGCGATAACGGCTACGCCTGTGTGTATCAAAACAACCTTTCCTGGTCCTCGCCAACGACACCTCTTCCCGCTGAGGCACACCCTCGAATCGTCTTTGAGAACCTATTTGGTGAGGGCGGAACAGCCGCACAACGCCGGGCCTCCCTCAGGCACCAGGCGAGTTTGCTCGATGCGGTTTCTGAAGATCTCGCTCGCCTGAAGCGTGAGCTCGGCCCGGCCGATCGGCACAAGGTCAACGGTTATCTGGAGAGCGTCCGCGAGGTCGAACGCCGCATTGAGAAAGCCGAGGCCCGGACTCAGGAGAATCCCTTGCCCGATCGCGAGCGTCCTTTGGGGGTCCCTGCCGACTATGGCGACCATGCCAAGCTGATGTTCGATCTGCAGGTGCTCGCCTTACAGGGAGATGTGACCCGCGTGATCACGTTCCAATTGGCTCGAGAAACCAGCAACCGCACTTATCCGCAAATCGGTGTTCCCGAGCCTCACCACCCTCTCACGCACCACGGGAACAATCCGGCCAAGATCGCCAAGGTCGCTAAGATCAATCAGTTCCATGTCTCCCTTTTTGCCTACTTTTTGGAAAAACTGAAAGCAACTCCCGAAGGCAACGGATCGCTGCTTGATCATGTGCTCTATCTCTACGGCAGCGGGATGGGAAATCCCAACTTGCATGACCATAGGAACCTGCCGATCTTGGTGGCCGGAGGTGCCGCCGGCAATATGCAAGGTGCGCAGCATATCAGGTTCCCTCAGCCAACTCCCCTGGCGAACTTGCACTTGACCCTCCTCGATAAAGTGGGCATCCCGCTAGAATCGTTTGCTGATAGCAACGGCCGAGTCAAAGGACTTTTTCAGCCGGCCTCTCTCGATTAAGCCCCCAAAAATGCTTGGCCGATTGAGGTTAAGGAAGATCTTGGCCACCACGGCACAGCGGAAAGGCTGCCAGAGCAGAGCCCGCTGCAGCGAGCGTAGTTTCTCGAAAAAAGCAAAGGGCTTTGCCCGGGGCAGGAGATTCTCGCCTTTGGCTTTGGGGCAGCCAGAGGTTGGTCGGCAGTGAAGGGGAATTCCGTGCTTGTCAACTCAGACATCACGCGTTCGTCGAAAGACCGAAATGGCTTGCAGCCACGATGCCGCTGAGAGGGATCGTCGGCATCGTGGCTGCGGTGATAGGTCAGCCAACGATTCCCAAGAGTTCTGAAGCCCAGATCAAACTTAGGCAGTCAGATTGCCATTGATGAGAGCAAGCGACACAGTTACACCAAAAACCCGGCTGTCATAAGAATGAATGGTCATTGGCCTGGTGTGGCTTGCCAAGAATCAAGTGAGGCTCAGTTCAAATTCTTTCTGCTCACCAGGGAGAAATGTGTGCTCTTCTCCGCGAAAGCCAATCTGGATGGGGCTGCCGTGGCCGGCCTCGCAGAGCACCGAGAGCTTCTGATGGTTTACCAGAATCTCCAGCCAGTGTTCGCGGAAGTGCAGTCTTAACTCGATTTGTTGCATCTCCTGGGGCAGGACCGGGGCCAACCACAACACCTCGTCTCGAATCTCGACCCCGGTATAGCACCGCTGGACCACATCGACCGTTCCGCTCATGGCCCCCAGGTGGATTCCCTCAGCGGTTGTGCCTCCTTGGATGTCACCGATGTCGCTTTCCAGGGCATCCAGGTACAGTTGCCAGGAGTGTTCCCGGTCGAGACGGGCGGTCACCCAAGCCCCGACGATTCGGCTCAAGGTCGAGCCGTGACTGGTTCGGTCGTTGTAATACTCGATGTTCTTCTGAATCAGTTCGGGGTTGATCTCGTAGCCCAAGCGAGAAAAGAGTGACTCCAGTTCGTGACGGCTGAACAAGTAGAAGAGCATCAAGACGTCGGCTTGTTTGCTGGCCTGGTAACGGTTGATGTCATCGCCTTCTGCCTCCAGCAAGCGGTCCAGCCGCTGGATATTGCTGTGCTTTTGGCGGAGGGCTTCCCAATCCAACGGCTGAAGTTTCTCATAACCTTCGAACTGGCTGATGATACCCTCTCCATACTGACTGTCACTATGGAAGGGTACAAACATCCTCCGGCTGATGCGATCCCAACGATTGAGTTGCTCCTGATCGATCTCCAGATCGGCCAACAATTCGTCTCGTCGGTCAGCAGCTAAACGATCGAGTACTTCCAGTGCCGTGCCAAAGACCCATGCCACCATTACATTGGTGTAGGCATTGTTGTCGAGTCCCAAATCATCTCGATCCGGATACTTGGTGTGAAACTCATCTGGCCCCACAACCCCACGGATCTCGTAGCGATCTCGCTCGGGATTTTCTTGGACAAGACTGGACCAAAATAAGGCGATCTCCAAAATCATCGGAGCGCCAAAGCGACTCAGAAATTCTGGGTCTAATGTGCACTGGTGATACTGCCAGATATTGTAAACTAACGAGGCGTTAATATGACGCTGGCGATAGGTGTTGTCCGGGACCCAACGTCCGCTCTTGGGGTTAAGGTGAACCACTTGAGATTCCTCCTGGCCATTGCTACCACTTTGCCAGGGGTACATGGCTCCCCGATATCCTTCGGCTGCGGCCAGGCGGCGTGCTGCCGGCAGCCGCCGGAAGCGATACATCAGCAAACTGCGGACGAGCTCGGGGATCCGCAAATTCAGAAAGGGCAAGATAAAGAGCTCATCCCAGAAGATGTGGCCGCGGTAAGCCTCTCCATGCAGACCCCGGGCTGGAACCCCGGCGTCAAGATCGATGGTGTTCGGCGAGCAAGTTTGCAACAAATGGAAGATATGGAGTCTGAGGATCAATTGCTGGCGATCGCCGTCGCCGACTTTCAGATCGCAACGATGCCACAGGCGATCCCAGGCACGTTGATGGCTGCTGAAAAGCTTCTGGAAGCTGGGCATCCGACAGACCGCCTGCCGGGCCTCCAAGCCCGGTTCGGAAATCCCTCGGTCGTGCGATGAGTAAACCGAGACGATCTTCTCCAGACGCAGCGCTTCTCCTTGTCGGCAGTCGACTTTCAGGGTGGCGGCAATATAACCATCTCGCTGCTCAAGCGACCGCTGAGGTGCGAGTTCTTGCTCTTGTTGATAAATCCGCGTGCAGGCGCTTTGGGCCAGCACCAAGTGGCTTTGCGTTGTTTGCGTCATCAAGAAGATGCCGCTCTCACCGACTGGGCTCGTCTCCAAGGGCTCCAGATGTTTGCTGGCAAGCTGGCGGTATCTGGCTACCCCAGCGTTGGTGACCGTTCCATCGAGGGCCGAACGAAATTCCACCGGCCCGGACCAATTCTCGGGAGTGAAGATCCACTGGATGGCTGCCAAGTGCGGCTGTGACATATGCACCAAGCGAAGGCAGACCAGCGAGGAGATCCGCCCCGCTGCATCCTTGCATCGAAGTTGGCGTCGCAACACTCCATGACGAAGATCGAGTTCTATGCGAAAATCCAGGAGTTCGACTTGATCGATCTGAAACCAAGCAGAGGCCGAGGCTTCCGGGCTCTCGGCCGCCCGAAAGGACAGCGGTAACCAGTTGGGGAAGTTGACCAAATCTTCGTTCTCGATGCTCCGCCCCGAGACCTCGCTGGTCAGCCGATTATAGCCACCTGCCAGATACGTCCCCGGATAGTGCACACCGTCTGCCTGGCTCTCTGTCTGGCCTGCGGTGGTTTCCTCAAAAGCTCCTCGGGTGGCAAAGTAGCCATTGCCCAGCGTGGTCATCGCCTCCCGCAGAGGCTGTTGCGAGGGCTGATAGTTTTCGTAGATCAACGTCCAGAGGCTCATAAACAGCTCTGCCTTGTGGTAAGAGTCTCTTCAGTTGACAAGGCCATCAACGACCAGGAGAAACGAAGAGTGCCCTGACGAGGGATCTGGGGAACGCCCGGCTGCTGAGAAGTCCTTGGCACTGAGCGGTCAGCAGTTTGACCTGAGGTTGCTTGTCGAGATTAGGCTCTGTCTCATAACACCAATCTGGCTTGGGGCGGCTGGATCGAGCCGCTGGCTGCGTCGGCCTGCCTCGACGAATCACCTGTCAGATACGTCTGAGGATGGGATTCGCCTGCTTCGACCTCCTGGCCAGCAACTCGCTTATCGCGCCCTCTGGCCTACCGTGCCTTCTGGTCTACCCCGCCCTCTGGCCAACGAGCCTGTTTTGAGACAAAGCCTACTCTGAGGAGATGAAATCGGCCAGATTGTTCAAGAAGGTCTCCACCTCGGAGACATCGGCCAGAGAGTAGGCTGCGGCGGTGGGCCGTTCGAGTTCGCCGACGAAGATGCCAAAGCCAGGATCTTGGCCTTCGGGGACCTTCCGGCCGGCCAAGGACCGAAAGGCATCCTCATCGGTTGTGTCGTCGCCAAGATAGAGGGGAACCACTTCAGGGCCGTCCAGGCCAAGGGAATCCAGCAGCCACAAAACGGCATACCCCTTATGCCACTGGACATCCGGCTGCAACTCAAAAACCTTCTTGCCGGCTTGCTTGCGGAGTCGATCGCTGGTCGCGTGGATCTGGTCGACGAGTTGCTCAACGGACGCAATCTCTTGCTCGGCGACATGGCGGTAGTGTACCGCAATGGCATAGCGTTTCCGTTCGATTTGCACTCCGTCGATGTTGGCTAGCTCGGTGGTCAGTTGTCCTTCGGCGGCATCGAGTTGCTCCAGGCATTCTTCCCCTTCGGCATTTTGTTCCCGCATTCCTCCGGGGCCTTTGATGTCGAACCCGTGGCTGCCAGCATAGACCAGCTCGCCGAGTTGGACGAACTCCTCGATGGTACGCCGATCGCGACCACTGACGATGGCCACCGGCGTGAGCAAAGCCAGTCGCTGGAGGACCTCTCGCATGGATGCTGCCAAGATCGCCTCCTCAGGACGAGGCACAATCGGCGTCAGAGTTCCGTCGTAGTCCAAGAACACCGCAATCCGTTTGCCAGACAAACGAGCAGCCACTTCGCTGGCCTGTTCCACCGCTGAGGGCGGACGCAGCGGATAACCGCTGGCTCGTTGAAAGGCCTCGGGATTGATCACTCGGACGGGCTCGTCAGGGTACTGGTCAAGCTGAGTGACCACCATGTCCGCTCCGTTTTTCGCCAAAGCCTCAATCGCCTCAGACGTCCGAGCGACCCCCACGGTCACGCCGAACTGACCGGCAGATCCTGCCTGAACCCCGCTGATGGCATCCTCAAAAACAGCCGCTCGATTGGAGGGAATGCCCAGATCGGCTGCCGCTTTCAAAAAAGTGTCAGGCGCCGGTTTTCCGGCCAGGCCCAAGTCCTGCCGGTCTTGACCATCCAGGATGGTCTCGAACAAATCGATCAGGCCTGCTTTTTCGAGGATCGGTCGGCAGTTCTTGCTGCTGCTGACGACCGCGACCTTCAGCCCCGCCGACCGCCAGCGGTGGATCTGGCGGACGGCATCGTCAAAAACCTCAACCCCTTCTGTTTCCAACAGTTTCTGAAAGTGAAGATTCTTGCGATGGCCCAAACCGCAGATCGTTTGCTGGTCGGGATCGTCGTCGGGAGTCCCTTCCGGGAGGTCGATGCCGCGACTGGCAAGAAAATCTCGTACGCCCTCGGAACGCGGCTTGCCATCGACGTGGTTGTTGTAGTCCCGCTGAAGATCAAACGGCTGTCCTGCGGGCGTTGGGTATTGTGAGAGAAACCCGTCGAACAAGACTTTCCAGGCTTTGGCGTGGAGTGTTGCAGTCCGCGTGATGACCCCATCTAAGTCCAGGATCATGGCCTTGACGGAGAGCTGCTGAGGCGGACGGTGAGAAGATTCTCGTGCCGTTGATGTTGGTTCAATCATCTTTGCTGAGTTTGTGGTTGTTGGCAGCAGACCACCCCGTTGTCGCATTGGCCCCAGTGATCGTCAATCGACAGTGATCGTCAATCGACAGTGATCGTCAATCGACAGTGGTCCTCCCTCGGGACGGATCATCAATCGTTGGCCAAACGACCTTGGGGCTGGTTGTGAGCTCCAGCCACATCAGCTAGCTCCCTACGGAGATTAAGGAAAACATTGGCTCGTACGGCTTTCGCAATGGCTGCCAGATCCCTGGTGATTCTGGCGGTCCCGCGTTTTGGACGAGCGAGCCTTTTCCTCAAAAGCAGTTGGCCAGCAGCCAAGCCCAGGTGGCCATCAATTGCCATCGATGGGTTGCCTGGAGCTTCTAAGCCTCAGGGTCCTGGGGACCTGGGTTTGGCTGGGATTGCGTGGGAGCAGACGGACCGCTCTCTGCGGGGGACTTTTTCACCTCAGGTTGCAAAAGCAACGCCGCAGAATTCATGCAGTAGCGCAAACCGGTCGGTTGTGGCCCATCCGGAAAAACATGGCCGAGGTGTGCTTGGCATCGGCTGCAGTGAACTTCTGTCCTGGGGAAGATCAGGCTGGAGTCTGACTCGGTCTCGACATGATCTTGGTCGATGGGCTGCCAAAAACTCGGCCACCCGGTGCCCGAATCGTACTTCGCCTTGCTGCTGAAAAGAGGTTGCCCACAACAAACGCAGGCATACACGCCCGGGGTCTTGCAGTCCCAATATTCGTTGGAAAAAGAAGGCTCGGTCCCTTGTTGGCGAGTCACCCGGTATTGCATCGGCGTGAGCCGAGACTTCCAAAACGCCTCGTCGTTCTGCGGGAGCTCTCCGTCAGCAGGAGTCCAAGCCGGTCCAGACCTCTTCTCTTGATCGTTTGTTAACATATTATTTGTTACGTTGAAAACAAGGTAGTCCCCGAGCAGGCTGCTGGCGCCGATCACAGCAACAAGCACTGTAACCGGCGTCAGGTGGATGGCCCACTCTCGGATGGTGCGAGACATCGCGAATGATTCCTGGCAACTCGTGTTGGCTGAGTCTTTGGAAAGTTTTTGTTTTGCTCTGGTTTTGGGTTATTGGTTGAGGTCGCAAGCAGCAGATTTTCTTTGGCTGACCGGCCAAGAATTTCCGGAGCGTTGCTACTGCAATCCTAGACCACACCCTCTTGGTGTCGACCGATCCCCAAGCACTCGGCAGCTGCCACTGATCTTGAAGTGCCCTCCCAAGAGGCAGTTTGCTGGCGAAGACTCCAGCGACAGGCTCTCAAGGGCGACAGGCTCTCAAGGGCGACAGGCTCTCAAGGGCGACAGGCTCTCAAGGGCGACAGGCTCTCAAGGGTGACAGACTTTTGAGGCTGCAGGCTGTTAAGGCAGCAGGCGGTTAAGGCTGTCGGCTCCTAAGGGCAAAGATGCCATGGGGCACAAGCCAGTGATCGGATCCTGGCGGCCTGATTGAGTCATCCAGTAAAGGCTTGCCGAAGTTGCTGAACCAATGCGGGACAGGCTTTGCGTGGGTCGTCTTTTTCTTCGTATTCCAGGACGATGTAGCCACGGTAGTGGGCCTGACGGAGGATGTGGGCGAGCTTGTTGAAGTCGCTTTCTTGACGGGGACCGCGAGCTGGTTTGATCACGACTTTGACCTGGACGTTGACCGCATAGGGGGCCAGCCGAGCCAGATCGCCGTAGATGTCTTGGCTATGAAAATTCCCGGTATCTAGGTTGACCCCAAACCACGGACTCCTGACAGCCTGGACTAATGCCAACATTCCTGTAGCTGTCGCGGTCAACCCTCCGTGGTTCTCCAGGGCCAGTAAAATCCCGTGCTGGCCTGCATACTCGCAGCACTCTTCGATGGCCTGGATGGCCAGCTGACGGGCTTGCTCTTGGGTCTGACCAGGGCGAACGCCGCCGGAAAAAATCCGAATCACCGGGGCGTCAATGGCGTCGGCCCGTTTGATCCAGGTTTTCACCAAATCAATTTGTCGCTGTTGTGTCTCCTTGTCGGGGTGACAGAAATCATTGCCGACTGCGGTCCCCGAAATATCCAAGCCTTGGCGAAAACAATGGCCCTTCAGCTTTCTGAGATAGGCGTTTCCTGGATTGTTGGGAAAGTAATAGCTAGTGAGTTCTGTGCCTTCCAGGCCCATTCGGGCGCAGTCGTCGACGAAATCGAAGAGCGTCAGTTGAGGGTTTTTGCCGCTGAGCAAGTTGCGATAACTGTAGGCGGCGAGCGAGAATTTGAACGCGGGCTTTTGGAACCGGGAAATCGGCTCGATGGCCCTGGCTTGGGGTAAGGTTGTTGCTGTTGTCATCAGGGTCCCTGTGGCAGCCGAGCCCTGCAGGAATCCACGCCGACTTAGCAGATGTTCGCTCATGAGAGGTTTCCCCTTTGAGTTGACGAACCCACCAATTGTTACCATGCCCTGTCGACTTGGAGCTTGTCGACTTGGAGCTTGTCCACTTGGAGCTTGTCCACTTGGAGCTTGTCAGGCCAGAAAGCCAGAGTTGACAAGTTGGCAGCTCAGCAGGTGACAGGCCAGAGATGAGATCGGGAGATCAAAGTTCGGGCTGCTGAGACAATGGGTAAGTTGTTTGTTGTTGATAGCGTTGTCCGAGGGTGCCGGTGCAGGCGTAAAGCTGAAAACTCGAGATCTCGATCTCGGCGGTCCAGTTTTGGCCGGCACGCTTGCAGGCATCAACCCAGGCGGTGTCTTCAGCGGCCAGGCTTTGCAGGCCGGTGGGGATTTCCCGACGACCAAGGGTGACATGAGGGCAATAGGGGCGATCCTCTCCGGAGAGCCCACAGGAGGCGGCGATCCGTTGAATTCGTTCACGCAGGACGATTAAAGCTGGTACCAACTCAACTCTGGCCCAGAGGTACCAGGCTGAGTCGTTGCGGAAACTCCCCACACCACAGAGGGCCAGGGAAAACCGCTTGCCCTCGACCATCTTCAGTTGATCTCGCAGTGTCGTTGCGGTCTTCTCATCAAGCTCACCGAAAAACTGCAAGGTGATATGCAGATCGGCTGGATGTGTGAGTTTCCAGCCAAGATCCGAGGCACTCTTCCAAAAGCCTGCTGGAGACAACGCTCCGGTGGTTTGTGCTGGTGGGACGGCGAGAGCGGCGAAGAGTCGCGGCATCACTCAGTCGGTCCTCATCAACAGTTGCATCAGCGGATGGGACGATTGGCTGATTGCGTCCAAGAAACAAGGCTCTGTCTCAAAACTCGCTGGTCGGCCAAAGGGCCAGATGGGTCGCTGGCCAGGAGGGCGAATCCCAAAGATTCGTCGATGCAGCCGGACGCCACCAGCGGCTCGATCCAGCCGCCCGAAGCCCAGCCGCCCGAAGCCCAGCCGCCCGA
>CAZYKP010000106.1:0-25252 GCA_964648025.1 uncultured Pirellulales bacterium
GAGAACTCCGATGATGTCTCTGTGCTGTTGGGCAACGGTGATGGCACCTTCCAGAATCAGCAACGTTTCCAAGTCGGGGAGGTTCCTGTGGATCTGCAGCTGGCCGATGTGAATGCCGATGGTCGGCTGGACCTGATCACTGCCAACGAGTTTTCCGATGATGTCTCGGTGCTGTTGGGCAACGGGGATGGCACCTTCCAATCGCCTTCCGGATCTGCCCTCATTCCCCGAGCTGTTCCGCTGTTGGCCGACCTGAATGCTGACAAGTTCCTGGATGCCCTGCTGGTCGACAATCGCGGTCGCGTCATGGTCCGTTTCGGACAACCTCAACAATCTCAGATCCCTACCTTTCAGTCACCCACTGTTCTGAATCCCGAGGCAATAACAGCGCAGGACGTCACCGTTGTGGAGTCGGCCTCCGGGCCGCTTATCGCCGTGCTTGAGAGAGTCGGCGAGATCTCGATCTACAAAGATCTTGCCAACCCGACGAACAAACCCCCAGAACGTATTTCCCTACCGGGAGCGGGATTCGCTCAAATCGCCAGTGCCGATCTGAACGACGATCAGCTCGGCGATCTAGTCGTGACAGCCTCCGGCTCATCAGAAGTGGTGGTGCTCTATCAAGACCCCAATGGGGGCTTCGAAAATCTCCACCGAATCTCTGTGGGCAACGCCCCCGCCGCCTTGACGATCGCCGAGGTGGACGGACAGTTTGGTCCCGACCTGATCGTCACCAACTACATCTCCGGTGACGTCAGTGTGCTCCTCAATGATCCTGTCTCACAGTTTAGCATCGAACATCGTTACCGTGCCGACCTGGGGGCATATACCACAGAACTCACCCCGTCTTATGAGACCAGGGTGACGTCGTTTGCCGGGACCTCTGGAGCCGTGCCCCTGGAAACCACCGATGGCTCGCTGAGAGATCTGCTGGCTCTCAACGTATCCACCAACCGCATCACTCGTCTGACTTCCGTTGGCCAACTAGGGTACCTGGCGCCACACCAAGTCGTTCCGTTCAACGACTTTGTCAATCTCACGCAACTTCGTTCTGGCGACTTCAACGCCGACGAGAGGATTGACTTTGCGGTCGTGGATGAGGCTCTCGATCAGTTGTTCGTCTTCACGGCAACGCCCGAGGGAGACTTCCAACAACACCAGCAACTCTCAGTCGACCCCAGTGCCAACGGGTTGACTGTGGCCGACGCCAATGACGACGGAAAGCTCGATCTGTTGGTGGGCAACGAATTCGGCGACCTGCTGATCTTTTTGGGCAATGGCGATGGCACCTTCCGAAACTTCCAACGGGCCGACCGCACTGTCACCCTGGCCACTGCAGACCTCAACGGAGATGGCTGGCAGGATGCCGTTGTCGCCAACGAAAGCAACGATGTCGTCCGAGTTCAGTACCGTATTCCCGACACCGATCGGTTCTCCGACAGCTACACTGACCCGGACACCGGCGAGCAAGTTACCGGGCTGACCCAAACACGAGCCGATGGACTGCAAGCACCTGGAGGAACCGCCTTCGTCGACATCAACAGTGACGGTCTGACCGACCTGTTGTTGCTCAACAGCGGTAGCAACAAATTGCGAACCTATCTTGGCCAGGATGACGGCACCTTTGTCCTTGCTGCTGAGACCTTCACCGGCACCAACCCCGTCGATTTCGTCTTGCGAGATTACGACGGCGACGGCCTCCAGGACGTTGCCGTGGTCAACAATGGCAGCAATGACGTCTCCATCTTGCTCAACGATGGCACCGACTCAGCCACAGGAACCTGGAACGGATTCCGCTTAGGCCCCCGGCTGGATGTCGGCGCGAACCCAACGGCCATCTCCAACCAGAGCGATGCCGAGACGGACGAGTTCCTTGGGCTCACTGTCACCACGACCAACGGCGGACGTGACGCAGATTCTGGGGCAGTTGCCGGAAGCGTCGAGCTGGTGCCCAACTTGGGACAAGGCTTCTTCGACGACGGCAACCCGATTGTCACGAACCTGCCCGGGACACCCGGAGCTACTGACTTTGGAGGAGGATCGGCCTTTGTGCCAGTCGGTGGAACCATCTTCCAGGTCGATCCCGTCAACCAAAACGTCACCGCCATCACGCCCGATCTTGGTGCCAGCGGTGTTGTGGTCAGCAATGTTGATGGAGGTGGGTTGGATCTGTTGGCCCTGACCTCATCCGGCATTCAGTTGGTGCTCGATGCTTTAGGCAACGTGGAGATTGGGGCGTTCTTGGGGATTGGCAACCCCAGTGCGGCAGCCCTGGCTGCTCTGGAAGGCAGCGACCTGTTGCAGATGTATGTCACCGTCGAGGGCTCTGAGGTCATCACCGTCTTTGACCTGAATAACCTGGAAGAGCCACCTGAGACCCCGACGCTCCCCTTCGATGGCTCTCTGATCAGCAGTAGCCTGACGTCGATCCTCAGCACAGGACTGACGGCTGTTGTCTCCTTGATCAGCATCTCACCGCTGGGAGTCTTTTTCGAGGAGATCGGGTTCGCCGGCGAAGAGGCTTCGGCGGGGGCTTCTCAGACCAGATCTGATGTGTGGGGCTACTTCCAAGAGGCCTTGGGAGCGGTCGTCCAGCAGTTTCAGTTAGCCTTTGGACCAGTGCTGACCTCGGTGGGCCTCAACGGTTCTGCAGGAACGCCAATGCCGGGTGTGGTGACAACGGTGTTTGCAATGACGCCGCCAACCTCGCTGATCGGAGAGCTGGCTGTGAGCGGCCTGGAGTTCTTCTCCCAAGTCGAGACACTGCCGGTCATGCCAGAAGGGTTTTGGGAAGATTGGCTGCTGTCGGGACTTTTCAGCCAATGGTCGAGCAAACGCGAGCTGGAACCAGACATTTCTTTGGGATCGCAAGAGAACCCTGAGCAGGACACGCAGCAGGAGGAACCTCAGGGCGACAACCCGTCTGAAGAGCCGCAACAAGGGAACGTGGAGCCTGTTTCTGGAGAGGCAGTCGCTTGGATCGCTCCACGGTCCACCGATCGTTCAGCCCAGCAGTTGCACAAGCTTTGGTGGGACGCGCTGCTTGACGAACAGCGTGGTCGCCGCAATGCCACCCATCATCGGCTGATGTCCTCAGCTCCCGACGACCTTCCAGCTCCCGGCTTGCGGCCTTCCCACCCAAGCAGGTCCGGAGGAAGCTCAGACCAGTGACTCAGGTGGGAGTCCAGCAAACTGGGGCGAAAACCTGTCGCACCCAGCCGCAATTTGATTGACCCCCTTTTTAACTAAACCTAGACTCAACGTCGAGGTTTGCTGCCAGAGAAGTGCCAGAAGCCTCTGGCCTGCTCTCAGTCCTTGGGCCCGACCGGGCATTCTCCGAATCACTCTGTCGGGTTCTTCGGCAGTTTGTGCATAGAGCGGATAACAACAGGCTGGCTTCCCCCAAGTCAAGCTTGAGGTGTGTTTCCCTCGTAAACCATCAGGAGCCGGTCATGTCCTTTCAGCCCCACAACAGAGCAGCGAGGCGGGAGTGCTTCTTTGCCCTGGAGGTTCTCGAAGACCGCTCGTTACTCACGACCGACGGTCTCGCGCCAGCTCCCAATGTGGAGTTCCTTGACCTCCGCGACGCTCACGCCGATGCCAGAGGTTTTTTGGCAGATGGATCGGACTACGATCTGTACCAAGTTAATCTTGAGGCAGGCGAAGTCCTAACCATCGCAGTAGACACCTCTGATCCAGCTAGTGGATTAGACGGTTATCTGCGAGTCTTCGATTCCTTGCTGGATGAACTGTTTGTCAACGAGGACTCCTCAGCCGATGATCCCGTAATTACCTTTCAGGCAGCGACAGATGGGAATTACTACTTCAGCGTCTCTCCCTCAGGGAACACAACCTTCGACGTGAGGACGGGTGCTGGAACCAATCTTGGGGACACCGCTGGATTGTACCGGTTGGATGTCTCTACCATCCGGAAACCATTGCAGCCAGACGTTGTTGTCGCTGACTTTGAGGTGTTGCAAGAGACAGCAGAGTGGGGCCAAGGAGTTACCGTCAACTATCGGGTGGAGAATCGCGGGGGAGCGAAATCACCAGCCTTCGCTGCGGATATTGTACTCTCGGCGCATGCGGCCCCAAGCGAAGGCGACGAGCCGCTTACGCAGATTCGTATTCCAGCCCTGGAGGTAGGGGAATCAGTTACCGAAACACGGATCGTTCGCCTGCCAGGTTCTCCTAAGTCTCCTCCGAGCGGTTTTGCGGATTTCCAGGACGTCAAGCTAGAGATCCGGAATGTGTTGCATTTTCTCCCTTCGCCAACCAGCGACCGGGATTGGTTGGTCGCCGGAACGGTCATTGCTGACGAGGTGGTCCGCGAAGAGGTGGCCGCAGCCAATTTGCTACCACAGGTCACCGAGACGAGTGGGGTCCTGCGGTTGAATGAAGTCGATGCCTACCAATGGCAAATGGTCGGCGGGGGTTGGCTCGACCTGGAGTTGCAGGCAGGTGGCCCCCTGAACCTGACGTTTCTCGATGGTCTTGGGTCGCTGTTGTTCCAACAGGTGATCACCGATGCCGACGGCTGGCGATCCCTGCGACAAGAGTTCTCCGAAGCACCTGCCCAGAAGCGCTTGTATTTGGTGATTTCGAGCGATTCCACGGATCCGACTTCCTACCGTTTCAAGGCCGAAGTCCGAGGATTTGTTCCTGATGAGATTCACGTCAGCTACTCACCCCGCCAGGTCAACATTGAAGATGTCGATTCCGATGGGAACAGGGATCTCATTATCCAGACCGGGCAAGAAACTTCGCTGTTGCTGGGTCGAGGTGACGGGAGCTTTCAATCCCGAATCCCTTTCCCGGAAGGGCAGATCCGAGGCAACTTCCACTTCATCGATGTGAATTCAGACGGTTGGGTCGATTTGCTTTCAAGAGACGCCGCAAATAGCCTGTCCATACTTCCTGGTCGAGGGGACGGCACGTTCGAGTCTCTGCCTCAATCGTGGACGTCAAGTCCCTTCTCGCACATCCGGGATGCCGATTTCGATGCCGACGGGAGCCTGGACCTTTTGCTGGTTCACGGAGTCTCCAGTTCGGATGGCGCGTCACTTCTGAAGGGCCTTGGCGACGGGAGGTTCACAGCTCCTCGCTCGCTCGGTATCGGGACAGGAATCGGGGATATCCTCCCATGGGATGTGAACTCCGACGGCTACCTTGATTTGATTGCCACAGAACACGAGTCCCGAAGCGTCTCGGTGTTTCTGGGGGACAGCACCGGAGGGTTCAATCACACTCAGCAGGTCGCAACAGGCAGCATCCCAGCAACGGTACAACTTGCAGACTTTAATGCAGATGACCGGATCGACATCTTCGTGTCCAACCTCCAAACCGACGATGCCTCGGTGCTGTTGGCCAACAGCGACGGAACGTTCCAGAAGCCACTCCCGCTCCAGGTCGACAGCGATGCAAGAGGATTTACGCTGGCGGATGTCAACTCGGATAAGTATGTCGATGTCCTTATACCAGCCTACAGTTCTGGCGAGGTGTTGGTCCTGCTGGGCCATGGTGATGGCACTTTCCAGCGGGAACGGCGATTCGAGGCGGGTCAACGCTTGACCGTGACTGTGGCGGATGTCAATAGCGATGGGCACCTCGATATCCTGACAACCAATTACAATTCAGCAGACGTCTCGGTGCTGCTCGGCAACGGAGACGGAACGTTTCAATCTCAGATGAGGTTCAACGTCGGAAGGGAGCCGAACAAGGTGTGGGCGGCGGATTTTAACTCCGACGGTCACGTTGATCTTGTCGTCAGTAATTCCGATTCCGAGAGCGTCTCGATCCTGTTGGGACATGGGGATGGCGCTTTCGCCATGTCCCCACCCGGAGAACCAAGGGTCAATTTGGGCGGAGTTCAAAGCGCGGACCTGAACTCCGACGGGCACATCGATTTAATCAGGCCTCACCCGAGCTCTCACGAACTGCAGATTTCACTGGGGATTGGCAATGGAACCTTCCGAGCGGCATTCGGGCTTCCGCTGAACGAACAGCCGACGGGAACACAGATCGTCGACGTGAACCGGGATGGCCGACTCGACCTCGTGGTGGCGTACCGGACGCCTGGCAACTCTCAAGCTCACGCAGTGGCGGTTTACTTGGGAAACGGAGACGGAACATATCAATCTCAGCAACAAACGTCGATCACTCGGGGTTTTCTAGATTTCCGGCTGGTCGATCTCAACTCTGATGATTCTATTGATATCCTTGCATTCTACCGCAATCCAGACGAGGCGCGAGTGCTTCTTGGAAACGGTGATGGATCTTTCCAGTCAGAGACAACCTCCTTCATAGTTCGCTCTTACTCGGCACCTCGGGTTGAAGATGTCGATGGTGATGGCTACCCAGATATCATCACCAATAAACTTCGCCGATTTTCTGATCCCGGTCCTGACGAAATCTGTGTTCACTTAGGAGTCGGCGACGGGACTTTTTTGCCATGCAGTTCATACGCAGTTGGAGAAGATCCTGGCGTATTTCGTCTCGGGGACGTTAATTCCGACGGAAACCTCGACATCCTGACGAGCAACCGCGATACTGACGACATATCAATACTGCTGGGTGATGGCAACGGATCGTTTCGGACTCAATCGCGTATTGGTATCGGACGAGCAGGAGATGATGATTTTCTGCTGCACGATCTCAATGCTGACGGTCACCTCGATATCCTCACTAGCCACGAAAGCAGTGGGCTGTTCGTGCTCTTGGGTCATGGAGATGGTACCTTTCAGGGCTTACAGTCATTTCCCGTTTCAGTGGAGGACGAGCTCTATTCACTCGAGCTAGTGGACGTCAACGCGGATGGCTTTATTGACATCCTCGCCAGGGATGAGTACCCCACAGTCTGGCTGTACTTAGGTATCGGGGACGGGACCTTTGAATCGCATCGTTTGACTCCTGAAGTGTTTGCCCCAAGCTTAGTCGATGTCAACGGCGATCTATTCCCTGACGTTGTTGGTGTTCGCTCGGATGACGGTCGCGCCACAGCGTTGTTGGGCAACGGAGAAGGAAGGTTTGAGCCTGTCTTGGGCGGCGCCCTGGCCCGGAGGGGAATTCCAATCCTTGCGGACCTCAACTCTGATGGCCGCCGGGATGCTCTGCTGGTTGACAATCGGGGCCGTGTGCAGCTCCGCATTGCCTACCCGAACGGACAATCGCTGACCGGCTACCTTCCGCCGTTTGTTGTCAACAGCGACTCGCCCCCAGCACAGCATGTCTCGTTCGTGACCACTGCCCTGGGCCCGCGCGTTGCCGTGTTGAATCAACAAGATCTTGAACTGTACGAGATCTCTACAGCTGGGGCGGCGAGGCTCACGACCCGATTGCCAGTCCCCGGCCGAGGGTTGGCTCAAGTCACCGCGGTGGATCTCACCTCGGACGGCTTGGAAGACCTGGCCATCTTGGCCTCAGGGAGTTCTGATGTACTTGTGTTCCAGCAGCAGCCGGACGGAACTTTCCAGCTCCCTCAACATTTTAGCCTCGGCAACGGCTCCGCATCATTGACGGTTCAGGACGTCGACGGCCGCTTTGGGGCGGACCTGATCGTGACGAACTATGTCTCTGGTGATATCACTATCTTGCTGAACGATCCCGGGAACACGTTCGGCCGCGAGTATCGTTATCGCGCTGATTTGGTGAATTACCACACCGAAACTCAATCCAACCCGCTGGTATCGACCAAGGTCAGCTCACCAGCCGGGACGTTCGGCGCGGTGGCCCTCAGCCGTCAGCAAGACGAGTTCCCAGATTTGTTGGTCTTGAACCTCTTGACCAAGCGAGTGAACAGGCTTCCTTCAGTGGATCAACTCGGTTGGGGAATTCCACAAACGGTGGTTGAGTTCGGCCAGCACCAGAGTCCCTCTCAGCTGAGAATGGGTGACTTCAACGCGGACGAGAGGACTGACTTTGCGGTCGTGGACGAGGCCCTCGATCAATTGTTCGTCTTCGTAGCAACACCCGAGGGAGACTTCCAAGAACACCAGCAACTTTCAGTCGACCCCAGTGCCAACGGGTTGACTGTGGCCGACGCCAATAACGACGGAAAGCTCGATCTGTTGGTGGGCAATGAATTCGGTGACCTGTTGATTTTCCTGGGCGATGGCGATGGCACCTTCCGCAACTTCCAGCGAGCTGACCGAACGGTCACCCTGGCCACTGCAGACCTCAACGGAGATGGCTGGCAGGATGCCGTTGTCGCCAACGAAAGCAACGATGTCGTCCGAGTTCAGTACCGTATTCCCGACACCGATCGGTTCTCCGACAGCTACACTGACCCGGACACCGGCGAGCAAGTTACCGGGCTGACCCAAACACGAGCCGATGGACTGCAAGCACCTGGAGGAACCGCCTTCGTCGACATCAACAGTGACGGTCTGACCGACCTGTTGTTGCTCAACAGCGGTAGCAACAAATTGCGAACCTATCTTGGCCAGGATGACGGCACCTTTGTCCTTGCTGCTGAGACCTTCACCGGCACCAACCCCGTCGATTTCGTCTTGCGAGATTACGACGGCGACGGCCTCCAGGACGTTGCCGTGGTCAACAATGGCAGCAATGACGTCTCCATCTTGCTCAACGATGGCACCGACTCAGCCACAGGAACCTGGAACGGATTCCGCTTAGGCCCCCGGCTGGATGTCGGCGCGAACCCAACGGCCATCTCCAACCAGAGCGATGCCGAGACGGACGAGTTCCTTGGGCTCACTGTCACCACGACCAACGGCGGACGTGACGCAGATTCTGGGGCAGTTGCCGGAAGCGTCGAGCTGGTGCCCAACTTGGGACAAGGCTTCTTCGACGACGGCAACCCGATTGTCACGAACCTGCCCGGGACACCCGGAGCTACTGACTTTGGAGGAGGATCGGCCTTTGTGCCAGTCGGTGGAACCATCTTCCAGGTCGATCCCGTCAACCAAAACGTCACCGCCATCACGCCCGATCTTGGTGCCAGCGGTGTTGTGGTCAGCAATGTTGATGGAGGTGGGTTGGATCTGTTGGCCCTGACCTCATCCGGCATTCAGTTGGTGCTCGATGCTTTAGGCAACGTGGAGATTGGGGCGTTCTTGGGGATTGGCAACCCCAGTGCGGCAGCCCTGGCTGCTCTGGAAGGCAGCGACCTGTTGCAGATGTATGTCACCGTCGAGGGCTCTGAGGTCATCACCGTCTTTGACCTGAATAACCTGGAAGAGCCACCTGAGACCCCGACGCTCCCCTTCGATGGCTCTCTGATCAGCAGTAGCCTGACGTCGATCCTCAGCACAGGACTGACGGCTGTTGTCTCCTTGATCAGCATCTCACCGCTGGGAGTCTTTTTCGAGGAGATCGGGTTCGCCGGCGAAGAGGCTTCGGCGGGGGCTTCTCAGACCAGATCTGATGTGTGGGGCTACTTCCAAGAGGCCTTGGGAGCGGTCGTCCAGCAGTTTCAGTTAGCCTTTGGACCAGTGCTGACCTCGGTGGGCCTCAACGGTTCTGCAGGAACGCCAATGCCGGGTGTGGTGACAACGGTGTTTGCAATGACGCCGCCAACCTCGCTGATCGGAGAGCTGGCTGTGAGCGGCCTGGAGTTCTTCTCCCAAGTCGAGACACTGCCGGTCATGCCAGAAGGGTTTTGGGAAGATTGGCTGCTGTCGGGACTTTTCAGCCAATGGTCGAGCAAACGCGAGCTGGAACCAGACATTTCTTTGGGATCGCAAGAGAACCCTGAGCAGGACACGCAGCAGGAGGAACCTCAGGGCGACAACCCGTCTGAAGAGCCGCAACAAGGGAACGTGGAGCCTGTTTCTGGAGAGGCAGTCGCTTGGATCGCTCCACGGTCCACCGATCGTTCAGCCCAGCAGTTGCACAAGCTTTGGTGGGACGCGCTGCTTGACGAACAGCGTGGTCGCCGCAAACCCACCCATCATCGGCTGATGTCCTCAGCACCCGGCTTCCACCCCCACCCAAGCACCTCCGAAGGAAGCTCAAACCAGTGACTCAGGTGGGAATCGAGGAAACTGTGGCGACAATCTGTCGCACCGATCTGCGAGTTAATTGACCCCCGTTTGAGCAAAAGGGGACTCAGATTTCAGGGCTCTGGAAGACTCGTTTCATGATCTGCTGGCCTCTCTTCTCCCCTTCCGGCCACTGTGCACTTTTTTCGGCCGTTCTGACGGGCTGGACGTGAGTTAGTGCATAAGGGATCAGACCAAGAACTCAAGGCACTTGAGGGTGCCCGACTCGGAGTTCGGTTGGTCGAATACCATCGGCTTCTGCAGAACTCTTTCACGCTCGGCATGCCGGCTTCAAACGTGAAGGGGCGTTGCTTTGGCAGTGCTGAATTTCTCATAGGGGAGAGTTGAACACCCATGGCTAACAGTTTGCTAGACGGTCCAATCGAAATGTGTCTGGTTGCGACAGATTTCGGAATGAAGATCCCGAAGACCGAGATCGGCGTTTCCCTGATTGGCGGGACGTACCTCAGATTCAAACTTGGAAACGATACTTACCTCTACGGTATCGCCACCCTGATAGACGTCGGATGTGGATCGCACATCTTTGCTCACGTCAGCACGGATTACTTCAGGATTCAGAACAACAAAACTCGACTCACACGGATCCCGCGTATGGACGGGTTGGAAGCCGAACTCAAAGTGTCAGGGCTGGTTGGCGGTCCCCTTGGCAGAATCGACATCGACTTCCAGGTTTTCGACGAATTTGCGGACAAGAACAACCCGATCCTGAAAGTCAATCGGCAAAACGTCAAGGCGGAGGGAATCCTTGCCGTGGACCTCTCGGTCTCTGGGACCCTCCGCAAGGTGAGATCCAAGACCCACCAAGAGGCGATCATAGTTTAAACTCCTAACGCTTCGAGCAAAACCGATTGAGCACCCATGATAACTCTGATGATTCGGCTTAAGCAGAATCGATTTCAATCTGTTCAGCTTGGACGACAACGTTGTTGTGTTCGGGCACCAGTTTCAGGGGACCCCGAAGGCTGCCCGGAGACGAGTTGATCTGCCAGCACCGAGAGGTTCCGGTCGGGTTATGGCGAACACGATTTTGACGCTCTGAACACACCCGCGCTCCTTGCCTCACTGGCCGAACTGGGGACCGCGGTCTTTGGAAACCAACAGAGTCCATTGGGCAAGCGCTCCTTGGACTGAGACACGGCTTGCACTGTTCTTTCGGCGAACCGATCAGGGAGTAACTCGATGACCAAACCAGACACAACCGCTCAGACTTATGGGCTCACGGAGTGCCTCCGCGTCCCCATCGGCGCTGTCAACCCCGAGGCTCTCAGAGACCACGTAGGCGTGATTTCTAAGCGAATCCATGAAGACGGTCGAATCGTGGCACTGTGTGTGGAACCCTTAAGCCGCCCCCGGAAGCATCCCAAGGTGCAATTGTGGAAGGAACCAGATGCAGCATTCTATGAATCTCAGCTCCACCCGGCGAAACAGATCTGGGTGCACTTTGCCTACGCTCGTTATCGTAAGGCCTTCGGGAAACAGTTTGGCGTCGAAATTCCTGCAACATACGTGCTCGACCATGTGCAAAACCGTAAGGCAGTCGACGAGGCGATCCGCAGTGGCCAATGGTCGTTTCCGTATTTGAGGCTCTGCCCGGTTTCTCGAGGCGTCAATTCGAGTGGGGGCAAAGGAGGAGAGGCGATGCAAAGAAATTTACTAGCAGATCCTAACCAGAGAATCCCGACAGATTTGCGCCTGCAAAGTCGAATCCTCTATGCAGACCCCTTCGACCTAACGAAGATGATCAATGTGAAACCTGGTTCTGCCAAGACAGGCTTTCTCGAGGTGGCTCTGAAGCATCGTCTTTTCTACCCGTAAGATTTGGTCCATACCTCCTGGAACAAGGTATGAGTTTGCCGCACAGCAGGGACCAGCCTTCCTTGACCAGCCCCTGCTGCATTCGCAAATCAAGTTGGTCCATCCCACTGACACCGGGACAAGACCAACATCCGCTGCCTATCAACACGGGCAAGCGGTCGCACTAGGGCGCGCGGAGCGCGGCCCACACATGGATCCAGAAGGAACAGCTCTACCAACAGAGTCATCCCTACTACTACCAGGTCGGAGAGACACCCAACGTTCGTGAAATCGGTCACGGGCTACGTGAATGAGATTCATGCGGGGAATAGAGACAAGACAACTCGGAATATCGCCGCTCCAATTTTGCGCGTGCACCGGCTTCGCTCCGACTGGTTTGGACGAACAATCTGTTCAGAGGGGCTTACGCAACTGGATCCGAAGCACAATTGCTGATGCCATTTGTGCCAGACGGTAGAGGGCGATCCCCATCGCGAGCTTGTAGAGGTGCGGCGCTTCCTGAGAGGGCCCGAGCTGGGGCGCCAATTTTCGATTGAGACAAGCCCCGAGTTCGGAGCTGCTAGGCACCTGGGCTGACATTGTCGGGGTATTTGCCAGGATACACCCGCCACAACCGAGCTATCATGCCATGATCGGGGTTTTCGTCAACGTCCCTCTGAGATTTGCTCAGACCAACTAATTCGACACGAATTTGTTCGGGGAGGTGGGGGTGAAGATACTCCTCGATCAATGATAGATTGGCTGCTCTCCATTTGTCGGTGAGCCGTGTTGATTTGGAGTGATTCTGCAGCCCGAGGTACAGAGGGTTGCGACGGCGATCCATTGGGCACAGGCGTTTAAGGAGAGCACCATACTGATCCTCCAACCGCCAGCGGCGGTCTTGGCCGACGACTACCACAAGGCGATGGGTGTGCGTGGTGGTGTATTTTCTGACACACCCCACTCGGAAGATATCAGCCAAAATCTCCTTGCCCCACTTCCGATTGCCCTCAAGCATCAACTTCACTTCTATCAGTTTAGACACTATATCCTGTTGCTGGTGCCGACGGGAGCCCGCCAGATCGATCGTGCTCACTCCGCCTGGCTTCCCTGTTTTGAACTCCCCAGGGGCAAAGGTGTCGAAGCCGAATTCTTCCTTGGTAAATTTCTTGGCCAGGAACTCCTGGATTCTGTCCACGAGCCATCGTTCATCGAGCTGTGAGGATCCCAATTCTTGCTGGCTATCGCACCGATCACGTACGAAGCGAGCGAGGGCTTGGTAGGTTGAAAAGATGCTCAGACCCATGCTTGCGGACTCACACTATACAATGCACCAATGGCTGGCGAATTGAGGACCCCGACAAGATCCATTCCTCGCTACCGATTCCTTTCAGTCATCTCAGGGTCGCGCAATGTCCAGCTCGTTGAGAACCAGATGAGTCGTTACTCTACCGTTCCCTTTCCCAAACTTAAAGAGTCCGGGTAACTCGATGGCAATCCCAGGGTGGTTTTCCACCTGAAGGTGTTCAGGCTCAATCCCGTGCAAATCTACGTCGAACAACGTGTGGATGTCGGACCGCAACAGCAGGCCGTTGTCGGGGTGGTTGTCCTGCTCGCCCCGGTAAGCCTTGATGTGAGCGGCCCCCAACTGCCAAGACTCGACAACCGGTGATCAGGCACCGATCCCCATACCGCTCTCTGAGGGCGTTCTGGAAGCCCTGCTGACCCCGACGCTCGCGAATCTGGCTTTCCACCAACGGCCGGCAATCTTCTGTCTCTGGCTTGAAGTCTGGCAGCACACCTTGATCTGCCTCGTCATCCTGCAACATGGGTTGCCGGTAGGATGCTGCGAGGTGGCGAAAGACATCGTCGATCTGTGCTGCAGATGTGCCCTCCAACCTTCTCCCACTCGACGATGCAGTCTCGATAGGGCTGGACCAAGTCCTTGGGAGTATCCTTGAGGAACAGCTCCAGGTCCAGCTTCTTGGGAGAGGAAGCGTCATCCGTTCCGTCCTCGTCCACCTCAACAACGACCTGCGGCTTCTCCTGAGTGAAACGCACCTGCACCACGCCACGGGTCTTTTCCACGGTTCGGCCGACAATCTCCGGGACAACCAGCAGTGGCCAGTCCGTTCCTTCGGTTATCGGGTAGAGCTGCATCTCGGCCAGCCCCAGGGTGAACCCGAGTCCTGGAGCACTCTGAATCGCCTTGGTCAGCAGCGCGATGTTGCCTGAGATGCGGTCACCCACGATCTACAGGAGGAAGTTGCCGCCGGCCAGCCAGGCTGCCACGTTCTCCTGAAACTCGTGCATCTCCAGTCCGGCTGGAGACAGGGCCGGCGCAATTTTCTCCTCCAGCAAAGGCTGGGTTTCCTCTCCACGTCGCCGGGAGGAGGTCAGAACGGCGGAGCACAGTTGATCGTAGTCCCAGGTTGCCAACACTTTGGCATAGTCGATGACCTGCGCAACGACGGTGCGGTGCTTTTCCGGGTTCTTCCAGAGCTTCGTCTCGACGATGGTGATTCCGCCGTCGGGGCTGACAGACAGGTTGTCGATGGGACCGCGGGACGTTTCCACCTCTCGTCCGATTGGGACTGGGGGCACGTACAACTCGTCGAACTGGTCTGCCGTTAACAGGTCAGGATGAGCGTAGAGCAGCTCCTGAAGCCAGCCCTCGCTCTTGGGATCGTTCACCTTGGATTCGATGCAGCTGAGCCGACGACCCGAATCGCTGAGCGAGTTGAGCAGAATCGGAGCGGAGTTCACGGGAGTCACGTGTGGGTGGGTGGCAGAGCTGATGGGCGGGCTTCGGTCGCCAGCCGATTCCGATACCCGGTCAGTTCGTGACCAAGCTATTCGGAATGCACATGACCGATTCTCAGCGCTCGGCTCGTGCTTGCCCTGCGGTCATTTCTGGCAAGGCTTTCGAGCCAGCCTCAGCGGCGCCGAGTGTTACTCCCGAGGCGGTTTGCCCCTTGTTGGGACTACGACAACGTTGATGCCCTGTAACCCCAACACTGCCCCCAATTTGCCCCCAGCCAAAAGTTAACCCCTGCCGCAAACCGTTGCTGCGACAGGGGTTAAGTTAGCTGGGGCACTAGGATTTGAACCTAGACTAAAGGAGCCAGAATCCTTCGTGCTACCGTTACACCATGCCCCAAAATGTCCTACGGAAGCCTAGAACCGTCTGCTGCAGCAGTCAAGTCCGCCAACCCCAGAGACCGCTATCGTGTCCTCCTCCAAGAAGACACCATCGCCCGCTGATGCGTTCGCTAGCTCGCCTGGCAACCAAACTCAGAAATTCCAATTCCCCTTCGATCAAATCTCCCGATCTGCCAGCCCTCTGTGCGATCCAACCCAGTCAAGCCGTTGACCACACAAACGAAAACTCAGTATCTTGATCAAAATAAGCCTGATAAGTTTCCTCTAAAAGCCCAACAAAAACACTTTTTTAGAATAAAAACCATGGCACACAAGAAAGGACAAGGCTCCAGCCGCAACGGGCGTGACTCCAACGCTCAGCGGAGGGGAGTGAAAAAATACGGCGGGCAGAAAGTTTACGCCGGCAATATC
Organism: uncultured Pirellulales bacterium; assembly: GCA_964648025.1. Lineage (GTDB taxonomy): Bacteria > Planctomycetota > Planctomycetia > Pirellulales > Pb10988 > CAZYKP01. The sequence goes on from CAZYKP010000106.1 coordinate 15,390, forward strand.
CTCATCCGCCAGTGTGGAACTCGCTATCATCCAGGACAAGGCGTCGGCTGCGGCCGAGATTATACGCTTTTCGCCCTGATTGATGGAGTTGTCCGCTTCGATCGAAACGGCCGCCGCGTCAGCATCATTCCAGCCACTCCCCCCCAAAATGGCTCCGCTGCTGAGAGTCCCCAACCACAGGTCGCAACCACCGAATCAGCTGGCACTCAGCCAAACTGAACACTTCAAAACCTCTGACAAGCCACGTCAACGTGCCTGTGGACTCCTCTTCAGACTCAGACCGCCTCCGCTGAAATCCGTTCAGAAAGTTCCAACTCACAGCAAGGACAGCCTGATCTCGTAACCTGTCCTTGCTGTTGCTCTCTCCTAGACTAAGCAAGCTTTTGCAACAGACACTCCTCAGGGGATCCTTCCTCAGGGGATCTCTCATCAGCGGAGCTCTAGGGGTAAACTACCGTTTGGGCGGTTGAGAAATCGTGGGACATGACAACTCTCGCGATGGCCGAAGCGATCTTCGACCCGCCGATTTCCGAGGGTTCAATCGGGGAGACCTCAGCATAATCGCTGGCTTCGTCGCAGATCAATCGAAGGTCCAACACGGGGAAACGAGCGGTGCACAGCTCTCGAACGATCACATCGTTAAACAGCGAGAGGGCCATTCGCTCAGCAGGTCCCAACGAAGGAATCGCGTCGTAAATTGTGCAGGCTAACGTCGGAATTTCCTTCTCAACAACCGTCCGGATCATCCGTCGGTAGCTGAGCCGAAACTCGTTCTGCATGCTCACCAGCTCCTCCAACAGCTGCACCAGATCGGGATTCGGGAAAGTGAGAATCGGGGCACTCTCCAAGGCGTCATTGCCCCCAGCACTGATGACAAGGTGCGAAACATCTTCAGGCAACCGCTCGACCTGGTCGATCACCCCGCTGCTGTCTGCTCCATCACGGGCAAGCAAAGTCGTTCGCCACCCCCGCGGTAACCGCCCTCGAAGCTGTTCGACAACCGGCGAACCCCCCGAGACATACGCCCCGTTGTCCAATATCGAGTCCCCCAAAAGAGCAACGTGCCCCATCATCATTGGTCCCCCCCGCTGAAAGAACGATCGTCCTGATCAACAACAAGATCGGAAAATCAATTCCTCCAATAACAAGCCTTTTAATAACTCAAAACGAAAAAAGCTTTTACAGAAATGCTTTGCCTGGTGCTGTTGTGCACCTCAGAACCAGAACTCCTCTCCCCTCCGCTGAATCTCAGACCCAGCCATAGCCTCGCTAGCCCCTGGCAACGTTTGCTCCTCAACCCAGACTGGTTATGCTGAAAGCATCTACCAAAGTTGATGCATTGGGCATCGACGCAGACGAAGAACAATCGAAAAGCTTGCCTGCCGGCCATTTCTCTGATGGGACCCATGCCAACAGCTTCCTTGAGGGTAACGTGCACCTGGCTCACGCTGATCACTTGGGGATCGCTGCTGTCTTGCCTTGCGATCGGCTTTCGGCACGAATCGGCTCGCGGTCAACAACCTCGCCGGATCCAAGCGGACCAAGCAGCAGCAGACGAGGACCAGTTCAGTCGCCGGCAAGTTCAATTCTTCGAAAAGAAGATCCGCCCTTTGTTGGTCCAACACTGCCATGAGTGTCACGGGCGTGACGATCCCTCGGCGGGGCTCCGATTGCATTCTCGAGATTCATTGCTTCAAGGCGGTGAGAGCGGGCCCGCCGTTGATCTTAAGCACCCCGAAGACAGTCTGCTGGTCGAGGCGATCCAGTACAACGGCCAGCTGCAGATGCCTCCCGATGGCAAGCTGGACGAGGAATCGATCTCTCTGCTGACCGAGTGGGTCCGGCAGGGGGCTCCTTGGCCGGCCGAGAAACGCAGAATTGGGATGACCGACGACCGCGAGCCAGCACCCAGCTCGCCCCAAGGCATTGCCTCAGCTCGACAGAGGCACTGGGCCTTTCGGCCGGTCCGCTTGCCGCAACTGCCCCAGGTCGTTGATCAAAACTGGCCGCAAACTGAGATCGATCGCTTCATCCTTGCCCGGCTGGAAGGCCACAACCTCAAACCCTCTCCCCCAGCTTCTCGCGGAACGTTGATTCGCCGAGCGTATTTTGACTTGCATGGATTGCCGCCAAGCCCAGCCGATGTTGAGGAGTTTCTGGCTGACCCACGCCCGACGCCCCAGGCGTTTGCTGATTTGATCGATCGGTTGCTGGAGACCCCCGAATACGGCCAACGTTGGGCCAGGCACTGGTTGGATGTTGCGCGATACTCCGACACCAAAGGATATGTGTTTCAAGAAGACCGGAACTTTCCCTTTGCATACACCTATCGTGACTATGTGGTCGACGCCTTCAACAATGACAAAGCCTTTGACCAATTCATCCTCGAACAACTCGCCGCAGACCAACTCGATCTCGGCCAAGATCGCCGGCCCCTCGCGGCGATGGGATATCTGACCCTGGGCCGCCGTTTCCTCAATAACATCCAGGACATCATCGACGACCGGATCGACGTGACCATGCGCGGGCTGCAGGGGCTGACTGTCGGCTGTGCTCGTTGTCACGACCATAAGTTCGACCCGATCCCAACAGCCGATTACTACTCACTTTATGGGGTGTTCGCCAGTAGCACGGAACCGAAAGAACTGCCACTGATCGGGAAACCGCAGGAGAGCCCTGGCTATCGAAACTATCGAGCCGAACTGAAACGCCGACAAGCAGCAGTCGAGGACTATCTCCGCGGAGAGCATCAGAAGATGCGGAAGGATGTCCGAGAGCGTGTGGGCGATTATCTTCTGGCCGTGCATCAGTGGCAGACTGGTGCGAAACGGCAATCGCTGCGGGATTTCTGTCAAAGCCGCCAACTGATCCAAAGAACGTTCGAGCGTTGGCAACGCCGCCTTGCCAAGCGCAATCTCCACCAAGATAGCCTGTTTGGAGCTTGGAAACAGTTGACCCAGTTGCCCTCCGCCGATTTCGCTGCAGCCTCGGCACAGCTCTGCCGGAGGCTTGCTCAACAGCAGCAGATCAATACCCATGTCGCCGCCGGGTTTGCTCAACCCCCGCAGTCACTTCAAGAAGGCGCCGAGATCTACAATCAGCTTTTCTCTCAGGTCAGTCATCGATGGAGACAATTGGTCGACCAGTCTTCGGAAAAAGTCCCCAAGGGGCTTCCCGACGCTCACCTTGAGGCCCTCCGCCAAGCCATCGATGGTCCGAGGGCTCCCACGCTCATCCGCTTTGACGAAGTCCCCGGTTTGCTGCGTCGCGATCAGCGGAACAAATATCGAGCATTGCAGAAAAAAGTCGATCGGCTGCGTGTGACCAGCCCCTTTGCCCCTGGAAGGGCGATGGTGCTGGTCGATGGCACTTTGCACCAGCCACTGATTTTCCGCCGTGGCAATCCCCAACAACCCGGCGAGGCCGTCCCACGCCGCTTTTTGGCGGTTCTCTCCGAGAAGAATCGGCAACCCTTCACTCAAGGCAGTGGACGCCTGGAACTCGCCCGAGCGATCGCCAGCCCCGACAACCCGCTCACCGCTCGGGTGATCGTCAACCGAGTCTGGCTGTGGCACTTTGGTGAGGGATTGGTAAGGACTCCTAGTGATTTCGGCAATCAAGGTGAGCCACCGACACACCCGGAGTTGTTGGATTTTCTGGCCCGCAGATTGATGGACCAGGGGTGGTCGTTAAAGAAGCTCCACCGGCAGATCATGGCCAGCCGGGTCTATCAACAGGAGAGCAACCTGCGGATCGATGCCCATCAAGCTGACCCAGAGAACCGCCTGTGGTGGCGGACCAACCGGCAGCGTCTGGATTTTGAGGCTCTGAGGGATTCTGTCTTGGAGGTTGCCGGCCGGCTGGATCGGTCCCTTGGCGGGAAACCGGTGGACATCACCAAGACTCCCTACCCCACGCGTCGAACGCTCTACGCCCTGATCGAGCGACAGAATCTGCCTGGGCTGTTTCGGACCTTTGATTTCGCCAGCCCAGACACCAGCACGCCTTTTCGCTACGTGACGACAGTCCCCCAGCAAGCTTTGTTCCTGCTCAACAGTCCGTTTATTCTTCAACAGGCGCAGGCCTTCGTCCGGCGTGCCGAGGTGTTGGAGCAAGAAGATCCTGCCAAACGAGTTCAGGCGATGTACCGTCTGGCGTTCGGCCGAGAGCCCAGCCAAGAGGAAATCCGCCTGGCTGTGGCATTTGTTGGTTCTCAACCACCGGCCAGCCTGGCGGTCTGGACCTACGGTTACGGCTCGATCGACAACAAGACCGGACAAGTGGACAGATTCGCCGCCTTGCCGCATTTTACAGGAACCTGCTGGCAAGGCGGACCAAAACTCCCTGACCCGCAGCTGAACTGGACCAGTCTGCACGCCGCGGGAGGTCACCCTGGCAACAGCCCTGCTCAATTGGCAATCCGTCGCTGGACGGCGCCGGCTGACGGGGTGGTCACCGTCGAAGCCGACCTGAAGCACCCAGCGGCCCAGGGCAACGGGATCCGAGGACGCATTGTGCTTAGCCAGAAAGGGACCCTGGGAAAATGGGAGGCACACCACAGCCAAGTCGCCACCAACCTCAAGGACGTGCGAGTTCAAGCTGGTCAGCACCTGGACTTTGTGGTCGACCACCGAGGCGAGATCGGTTGGGATGCGTTTGAATGGTCGCCTGTGGTGATCTTGAAAACATCCACCACAGAGCAACCTTTTGATGCACGCGCGGAATTCGGCGGACCGGATCAGTCTCACCAGCAATCCGCAAAGCTCCGCCCCTGGGAGCAACTCGCTCAGGTCCTGCTAATGTCCAACGAATTTACTTACGTCGATTAATTGGACTATTTTAGATACATTTTATCGCTCCAAGATCTTGTTAGCTTGGCTTCGTGGGGAATTCAGCACTTGGCCCTTCGCCACAATCTGGGACATTCGAGTTGGGACGACAGCTTGAATTGGGCGTGACGGTCCGGTGGCTCGCCCCGAGGATGACTTCTGCAACGTTCCGTTGAACGCGGGCGTTCCCTTTGAAGGCTCGCTCCTGGAAGTCTGGCAGAGTCGGTCAGGAAGACCGCTGCAGGGAACCGACCCAACAAGGCCATGAGCAACCACCTCTTCGCCAAGATTCCGCCTATTTTTCTTAATCGCTACTTGACTCAACTGTCAGACAGTCTGGTCTTTGGCGACTCAGACTTCACGCTGGGCACTGGGGCTTGATAACTCTCTGGGTAATGAGGCCAGTTTTTGGCCTGAAGGACTTCCAGAAGATTGTGCTCGATCTCTCGACGGGAATGGGCAACCGAGCAGATCGAAAAGAACAGTTCATCGGGGAGACGATTGGCATCTGCAATACCGTTTCCGGTGTTGGCCTTGCCCCACCAATCCCAACTCTGCTGGAAGCTGCGATTCCACTGAACCACGCCCGGCGGACTGGGATACTTCCCATGCAAAGCGAGCCACCTCTGGAGCTGTTCCTCCTCGTGGCGTCCTTGTTGGGCAAGCCAGTCTGCGTAGACCTGTCGCATCCTGGTGTCCCCCGGATGGGCATCCAGATAGTCGGAGAAGGCCTGCTCTTTCTCTGACATGGACGAAACTCCTTCACCGACTCAGAGCGTCGATCAGCTCGGCATAACCCCGGCGTTCCGGTTGACTCAGACCCAACTCCGCAGCCAAGCCCAAGATAGCCTCAGTCACCTGCTGCCGCTGATCTTCACTGGCGAGCAATTCCAACTCCACAAAATTTCCCAGGCGTTCCACGGCGTCCAAGGATACGGTGAACTCTCGGCCGCGCCATTGGAGTTGGCCCACCTTCCGCCTCTTGCTGACCTCGACCGCCAGAACAAAGCCCAACGCCTCCAGAAGTTGATGGCAATTCCCGACCGCCTGATCGCCTCCGAGCATCAGTTCGATCTCTCGGCGGGTTTTGGTCGTCGTGTCCACCTTCGGTCCCTTGTAGGTCAGGACACATTGACCAGTCGGAGAACCCGAAGCCTCACCGCAATCCCCTGAACTTGCCGAAGTCGAGCTGCTTTCAAGCGAACCTCTCTCTCCAGGAAAAGACTGACAAAAACTTGCTGAAGAAAACTCGTTCTCTGAAGGACGCATTTGGTGAGGGGCGGGCTTTCCAAGGCCGGCAGAGTGCTTGCTGGGGGCCGGGGCTTGGAGTTCTCGGACCCGAAGGGCCTCGTCGGTGGCCCGAAAGTCGCGAGCCGGGTGGGCATAGTAACGGTCCAGCTGTTTCACCGGCTCTGTCAAAGTGACTCCGTAATTCCCAAGGATTGCCTCCAGAGCCGCACAATCGGCCACCGGATACTTCAATTCGACTTCGTACTGGTTTGTGGCAGCTGGCTGTGGTGTTTCCACGGATCGGACTCCCGTCGTGCCGTTATTGAAAGAGAAGATCCCGAGCGATCACTCAAGGTTCTACCTACCGAGATGGGACGCGGTAGACTGAAGAGAGAACACTGACCAGGCTGATTGGCAAACGCCTCTTGGCATCTCCAGCAAGTGCAAGTCTGTCCAGCCTGCGGAAGAAACCGATGGGCCAACGACCTCCAGCTGCCCCGTCTTCTGACCGATCCTCCAAGCGAGAATGCTTGCCGGACCAAGTTCGCTTTGTGGACCATGTTCGCCGCTTGGAGCAGAGCGGGTTTTTGGACCATGTTCCCTTTCTGGAGCGGGTCTGCCCGCGGAGCACGCTGCTGATTTACAGCCAGCTGACCGGGTCTGACTCCCCCGGCACCAATGCTCAGTCTGACCAGAACCAAAAGCGACAGGATGACTGCGGCGATGCCTGGCGGTGCCTTTGGGTCGGCGGTTCAGAGGTGTTCTCAAATCTCCCATCGTTCTTGGCAACGGCTCCTGCGGAGATTTTCCCAACACAGATCGCCGCGTTGTGGAGGCACCAGTTGAACAAGGCGGATTCCCAGTCTGCCTCCTTCGTGTGGAAAGAACAGGTCTACGCTCTGAAAGTGTATTCTCTGGATGATCTTCTCCCTTATGGTGGCAGATTGGCAGAGCCAATCCAATCGGCATCATCAGACCAACCTGCCGAAAATCAGGGCCACCTTCCCCAAGACCACCTTCCCCAAGACCACCTTCCCCAAGACCAGAACTCTGGGGACCAGAAGTCACGGGGCCAAGGGATTCAGGATCAAGCTGCTGGAGGGCGAGCTGTTGAAGGCCAGAGTTCTCGGGGAGGGGGTTGTCGCTGGCGTTTAGCCACTGTGGAGAAGACCACTTTAGCGAGGACGATGCCCTGGCAGGACAATCAGCAGCGGTTCATGGCGAGTGTTCTCGAGCATTCCCCCTGTCCCCAGGCGGCTTTGGGGAGCCTGCGGGATTCCTCGGGGGAGATCGTGGACTTTGAGTTTTTGCTGATCAATCCGGCGATGGAGGTCACCACCCGGCGGACGTCTGAGGAGCTGATCGGAGGGCGGCTCCTGGAGCTCTTTCCCGGCACAAAAACGGAAGGGATCTTTGATCAGTACGTGCGGGTTGTTGAGAGTGGACGGCCCTGGAAGGGCCTTCAGCTTTACCAATCCCAGGGAGCTCATCTCTGGCTGGAAATCTCTGCGGTCCGTTTGGGCGACGGCTTCGCGGCTACGTTCAACCCGATTCCCGAACACCTGGAGACCGAAGTTCAGTTACGCGACGCTCAGTTCCGCTTGGACTTAGCGTTGGAACATAGCAACACAGGGATCTGGGAGTGGGATGTCGCAAGTGGAGAGGTCTATTATTCACCACAGTGGGTGAGGCAACTGGGCTACGAGCCCGGAGAGTTGCCCAACCACTTCTCGGCCTGGGAGACCCGGTTGCACCCTGAGGACCGCCAACGAGCCCTGCAGACTGTCCGCAGCTATCTCGCTGGCGAAATCTCGGAATATGCCCTGGAACACCGACTCCTGCATCGCGACGGGCAGTACCGATGGATTCTCGCCCGAGGTGTTTGCCTGCGGGATGATCAAGGCCGCCCTTACCGGATGAGCGGCGCCAACTTGGATATCACTCCTTTGAAGCAAGCGGCTGCCCAAGTCGCTGCAAGCGAACAACAGCGAGCCCTGATCGAACAGCGACTTCAGGCCATTGTCGACAACGCTCCGACGCTGATCTCCTTGAAGACGACCGAAGGCCGATACCAGCTGGTCAATCGTCAGTTTCAAAAACTCGTCGCCACGCTGCAGTCCCAGGCTCTTGCCTCCACTTCAAGGACCCCTCCGCCAGTCTACCAGCCAGCCCACAGGACCACCCGTTCGGCCACCCTTCAGCCGGCCAGCCAGTCCCACACCCCTGAAGTGCTTTCCACCAAACCGAGCTCGCCTAGACAAAACAATTTTCCAGATCCCGACCACCAAAGCCCCGACCACCAAAGCCCCGACCACCAAAGCCCCGACCACCAACACCTCGCTCAAAAACCTCTCGCTCAGAACACCTCTGAGGACCAATGGGCAAAAACAGCCAGTGCAACGAACCAAGAAGACCCTCGGGAAGTTGGTGCTGAGGAGATCCTGGGAAAGACAGACTTTGAATTATTTCCCCAGGAGATCGCTCAAAACATCGTCAACTATGACCGCGAGGTGATTCGGACGGGCCACCCTTGTACAGTTGAACTGCAATTTCACTCGGGAGAGGAAACTCACACGTTTCTGGCGATGAGGTTCCCGCTCCGAGATGCCTCTGGCCAGATCACTGCTTTGGGGACAATTAGTACGGATATCACTGACCGGCAACGGGCCGCCGAGGAGCACCGAAAGCTGGCTTCTCTGATTGAAAATTCCGACAATTTGATTGGCCTGGCCAGTGTCCAGCAACAACTCGAGTATATCAACTCGGCCGGTTGTCACTTAATGGGGTTGGACCCGCACCAGGTCTCTCAGACCACTTTTGAAGATTTCTTTACCCCAAAGTCAGCCCTGTATTTTCGCGAACAGATTCTTCCACAACTTTTGGCAGGGCATAATTGGGCGGGTCGCCTCACCATTCGACATTTCCGCACTCAGGAGTCCATCGAGTTGTTCATGAACCTCTTCCCGGTCAAGAGTCCTCAGACAGGGGAGATCATGTGTTTAGCAACTGTCGCTCGCGATATTCGGCCTATTTTGGCCAAAGAGGCAAGCCTGCAGGCCTCCAACGAGCAGCTCCTGAAGACGCAGAGGGAGTTGATGGAAAAAGCCGAGCAATTGGAGCGTGCCCGGCAAGCGGCCGACGCAGCCAATATTGCCAAAAGCGCGTTTCTGGCGACTATCAGCCACGAGATCCGGACCCCGATGACGGCGATCCTTGGCTACGCCCAAATGGTCCAGGATCCCCAAGTTGCGCCTCAGGTTCGTGCTCAGTGGAATGAAGACCTTCGCCGTAACGGAGAACACCTCCTCAGCCTCATCAACGGTGTCTTGGACTTGTCCAAAATCGAGGCCGGCAGAATGCCACTTGATCGGACCCAGTGCTCCATCGTGGGGGTTGTCGAACACGTGGCCAGCCTGATGCGGGTGCATGCTCATGAGCGAAAACTTGCCTTTCAGGTGGCCTACCAGACACCGATTCCCGCTTCGATCTCCAGTGATGCCGCCCGTATTCGACAAGTGCTGGTCAATCTCCTCAGTAACGCCTTGAAGTTTACCGAGTCAGGAGCTGTTCGACTGGCCATCGGATTGTCCACCCGTCCTGATCCCCCTGCCGATCCTCGCCGCCTCCCCCAAGAGCTCCGCCAACTCACCGAAGCCCAGCAGATCACCGCTGCCGATCAAACTCCGCAATCGCCTGAGGCGACCCCCGAGGACAAGCCCAGCTGGCAGGGAGATCCTTCAAGGGCCGATGATTCTGCTGCTGGAGATTCTGCTGCTGGAGATTCTGCTGCTGGAGATTCTGCTG
>CAZYKP010000106.1:25352-29827 GCA_964648025.1 uncultured Pirellulales bacterium
GATTCTGCTGCTGGAGATTCTGCTGCTGGAGATTCTGCTGCTGGAGATTCTGCTGGTCCTGGGCTTTCTCGTGGACACCACGGGGGAATCGATCGGCGAATCGCTCTCTGGGATGGGGAGAGTTCGGCCCTGGATCCGGACCTTGAGGTCTGGGTTCGCTTCGAGGTTGCCGATACGGGCATCGGGATTTCCGAGCAACAGCAGCAGTCACTCTTTGAACCCTTTACCCAGGCCGATGTCTCCACCACGCGTCAGTTCGGCGGTACCGGACTTGGCCTGGCCATCAGCAAACGTCTCACTGAGTTACTGGGGGGGCAGTTGTCCGTCGCCAGTATCCCCAAGGTGGGGAGTGTTTTCGTGGCGACTGTTGCGGCCGGCAAACTGGCCCAGCTCTCACTCATTCGCCCTCAAGGCTTACCAGCCTCGACAAGCTCGGCTCAGATTCCCCCCGGAGATCCTGCCACGGAGCAACGATTCCCCGAAGACGTCGTCTCGAACGTTTCCAGCGATTCCCCAGACCTGCCAACTCAACCATCGGCTCGATCAACTCAACACCTCCTCCCGACGCCGGGGGTCACAACCAGTGGGCATTCTGCCGGACAGCTTCGGGTGCTGCTTGCCGAGGATGGACCAGATAACCAACAGGTGATTCTGTTTTACCTCCGCCGAGCTGGTTTCGAGGCAGAGGTCGCTGAGAACGGCCGGGTGGCCTGTCAGATGGCTCTGGCGGCACAGGATGCGGGAAAGCCGTTCGATGTGATTCTGATGGACATGGCCATGCCTGAATTGGATGGGTACGCAGCCACCCAAGAGCTACGCCGCGGTGGCTACGCCAGACCGGTCGTCGCCCTGACCGCTCAAGCCCTGACTGAAGACCGAGAGAAATGCATGCAAGCCGGATGCAACGATTATCTCACCAAGCCGATCAACCAAGCCGAATTAGTGAAAGTCGTCCGTCAGCATGCACAACTTGCCCAGCCAGACTGACCCCTCTTTCATGGCCTGCATGAACTTTTCAAAGGAACCTAGAAAAATTTATTGCAAGTTATCGAAAAGGCCCTCAACGTCTTACCTCTCAAAAAGTCCGGCTGGAACGCACAGGAGCGGCATAAGCCTGATTCCCGAGAGATGTTGCGTGGGTTCGAGACTTTTATGTTGACGCTTAATCTTGCCGATGCGTAAATTAAGAATAGCTAATAGAGCGGCAGGGCGATGGCCGATGCATCCGTCGCCAGCGGTGTCAGCAAACCCCTGGACGCCGCTCGGCCCTAACCGGGACCAACCTGGCCTGAGATTGGCTGGGCGAACGGCCCAGAGATTTGATTCCCTCAGGCGATTTGATTCCCTCAGGCGATTTGGGGCCATCGGGCGATCCTAGGAGACTTGGATGTCTTGGGCTGCGTTGCAGTGAGACGCAGTTGGGTGAATCAGGGATTGAGCAACAGGTTGGGAAACCCGGTGAGGTGGTGGTTGCCCATGACCTTATTGGTTTCCCGGGGACGAAGTCTGGTAACCCCGGCATCAACCCGGGTGGACACGAAGCACATGTCCGGCTGAGGAAGTCATCATGGATTCCAAGCCCAAGGCAGGATTACTTCAACGCTTCTTTGCTGGCGTGACCGAGCAGACCTTTCAGGGCTCACTCGGCGTGCCCGACCCTGCATTGACCGATTATCTCGCTGATCTGCTTGTGCGGTTCACTCGCACCGATGTGGTCTTCCGCATGCGGGGAGTCGATGGGCGTCCTCTGCGGGAAGTCGCCCAAATGTTGCTGGAGGGCGATGAGCGTATCGGTGATGCCCGACGCGAGGTGCACCGCCACATCGGTGATTTCACCTTGTTCTTTAGCGGAGTTTACCCAGAGGCCCTCAAACATTTTCGCGGAGGCCTCAACAAGGATCGGTTTATCGACTATCGTCAGGCGGGGAAGCGATCTTACTACATAGCAAGCACGATCCCCAGCGAAGACAACGGTCAGAACCGCGTGCTGAAGCAGCTCAGCGACCAGTTCGAGCTGTGTGTTTACGGTCTGGGCGAAGTCCGCCGAGAATGGGAACGGCGGGACGACCGACAAGCCGAAACCCCGATCCTCTGATCCAACCCAACCGCCTGCGATCGTGCTCTGGGAAGTCGTCGCTGCAGGTCAGGCCGCGGATGCTCCAACACGCCAGCTTTCCCTCAACAGGCCGCCACCGGACGGGCACCAGCTCCACTGTTTTCTGCTCTACGATTTCCAGCTCTACGGTCATTAGCTTTAGCGAATGTCGCTGCCGTCGTCTTCGGCGGTCCAATTCGTGGGCACCATCTTCAGCGTGCTCTCAGTCCCAGCGACAGCAGCCGTTTTGCTAGCGGAATGGTTTCCTGCCGGAGGATCAGTCTCGGTGGCTCTCTCATTGGACTGGTTCAGTTTGGTCTTGCGACGGTCGCCCAACAGCATCAGCCCCACAGAAGTCATGGCAATCCCCAAGAGCAGCCAGATTGTGGGGGCCTCTCGAAAGAAGGCGACCCCTGCGATGGCACACAACGCTGCCTGAGAGGAACTGATCGCGTTGACCGTCACCACCGGAATCAGCTGAAACGCCCGTGTGACCGTGAAAAAGCCCAGAGCGTTGAGCACCCCGGCAACAAGCATGACCAACAGCTCATCGAAACTGGTCGCCCAGATCCCGGCTGCCCCCAATCGGAGGAAACTGGCAAGAGCCAGGGCAATGGCCCCTGTTGTACTGATGACCGCCAGAGTACCCGGCAGGGAAACCTTCCCGGTGACACAGCGGCGGATGACCACACCTCCGGAGCCAAAGGAAAAGCCAGCCAAACACGCCGCCAGAACTCCGCCGAGAACCGGCAACAAGCCGACATCCGAGACCGGCTCTGCCGTTTCGGAGGGCTGATGGGGAGGAGACACTCCAGGAAGCGGCTGTCCGCTGACCGAATTGGTCGCCTCTTGAGCTCCGATGCTTAAAACGACGATTGACCCCAGCAGCACAGCCATCGCCAGAGCAGCTCGACGGGTCACCGGCTCCCCCAAATAGAGCCGCCCTAACACGGCACCGCTGAGCATGATCGAACCGAGGGTCAAGGGCACCGTCAGGGCGAGGCCTCCCAAACCGAGAGCCACCTGAAGCATGACGTTGCCTCCAAACTGCATCAGCAAGCCTGTTCCGATCAGAGGCCACCAGGCCCAAGCTGGGGGCCAGATAGCCGGTTTGTCCTCTGCAGGGTCTTCGCTTTGGGAAGCTCGCCAGGCCAGCCAACACATCCCCGCCCAGGCGGCCACCGCCGAGGGGATACTTTTCCAACAACAGACCCACAGGGGATCGGTCTCCCGAGCGACAACCCGCAAAGCTACATTGGTCAGGGAATACGCCACCGACGACCCCCCGGCAAACAGCACGCCAAGTAAGACCGTTTGGGCTGGCAGGGGGTTCCCCACACCAGCGGGTCGTTTGCTTTCCTCTGACTGGTCGGCTTGTATCGGTGCTGTTGGTCCCTGTGACAAGAGCCTCGTGTGGGGTGATTCCGGGGCCCCATGGTGTTGGACGGATTGCTTAGAAGCCATAAGCAGCAGGATCTTCAGGTCCTGGGAGGGTTTCACGAAGTGAGTCGGCGCTTCCGGTAGGGATTGGTACGATAACAAATGAGGTCTGGAGCAAACATGCCACCCCTAACCAATTCCAACCGCCCCGACTCCGTACCCGACCGTCTGCCCCGGCCCACTGATCGTCGCGACCTCATTAGCGAGATCCACGACCATCCCCACCAAATCGTCCTGGCAGTCACCGGGGGAGGGTCGTTAGCCCTCAGCCAGCTGCTGACCGTCCCGGGGGCGTCACGGACCGTCCTGGAAGCTTTCGTACCGTATTGCTCAAGAAGTTTGATCGAGTGGCTCGGCGAGGAACCCGAGCAATTTTGCAGCGCCGCCACCGCACGAGCGATGGCCATGGCCGCTTTCACTCGTGCTTGCCACCTCAAGTCCGCGGCGGACCAACAACAGCAGAACCCAACACCCCAACAGCTAGCAAGCCGCTTGGCTGCCAAGGAAGCTCTCATCGGGTTGGGGTGCACTTGTAGCTTGGCCTCCGATCGGCCTAAGCGAGGCAAGCACCGAGCTCATCTGGGAATCCAGACAGCATCATCCACCCGGGTGTTCTCGGTCACCCTCATCCAGAGACTGCGAAGCCGAGCAGCCGAAGAAGAACTTATCGCCGATTGGATGCTCACCTGCCTCGCCAGAGCCTGTGACCTGACCGTCAAGGTGCCGACTCCCTGGGCGGAGGGCGAGCAACCCGTTGAGGACCGAGTCGACCCTCCGGAAGATTGGACCGACTTGCTGCTGGGCAATCAGCATGCGGTCCCGGTCACCGGGACTGCCCAAGACACTTCTGGGCCCCCCCCAGCCCAGCAGCCCACAGCCCAGCAACCCACAGCCCAGCAACCCACAGCCCAGACACCCACCGCCCCGCAACACTCACCCC
>CAZYKP010000107.1:0-29705 GCA_964648025.1 uncultured Pirellulales bacterium
CCCTGAAAAGTCTCCGACGAAGTGGGCACCTCTCGTCCGGCAATCCGGGCTCCCGGTGGTCGCCCTGGGTCAAAACCTTCTCTGAGCCTTATTGATTCCCTGAAAAGTCTTCGACGAAGTGGGCACCTCTCGTCCGGCAATCCGGGCTCCCGGTGGTGCCTCAGGCTGCCCCCTTAAGGTCATCACAAACAAGGGCAGACGGAAAGCCCTGGGTCAAAAACTTCTCCACAGGTCGGAGAGGCGGCGATTGAGAACTTGGTGAGGAATGCTCGCACGATCCTGCGGGCGTCGGGTGAGATGCGTTGGGTTTTTCGGACAGTCGATTCTCAGAAGTCAAAGGAAGCCCCAACTGTCTTGGGCTTTGGTAATCCTATGGAGAATCCTTGCGGGTGACGTATTCATCATTTTCAGCAAGTGCTTTTTCATAACATTTATATGCTACCGATTCTAGCTCAATTGTGATTGCCCTAAAACAGGATCCCCTAAAAGCATGAGCCTAGCAGTTGTTCGCCCAAGGGCGCTGACTAACAAACTAGGAGATGGTCAAGGAAAGATTGGCGGGTAGCATGACGCATTTTTCAAGCCAACGGACTGCTAGCCCATCCGACAAATCTTCCTTGACGGACCACGAGGACGCTTGGTGCTGATGGGCTGGATCCGATTCTTGCTGACCCATCGGGCATCGGTCTCGACAGAGGATTTTGAATCGGCGATTGCCTCAAAAACATCCCGCGAATACCGTCAACAAGCTTCGGTCGTCGTCGGCTGCGAAAAGTCCGCAGCACCCGGTCCCTGAAACGGCTGAGCGCGGCGGCTTCCTGATTGTGGCTGATATCCTGCATTGTGGCGAAGATTTGGGGTGAGAACAAGAAAGACCGCCATGGGCCCCTTGTAACTATCGCAACCAAAGGAAGCGAATACTACTGACCTTCGGAGAAGTTTCCGAACCAGGGCTTTCCGTCTGCCCTTGTTTGTGATGACCTTAAGGGGGCAGCCTGAGGCACCACCGGAAGCCCGGATTGCCGAACGAAACGCCCTGCTTCGTCGCAGACTTTTCAGGGAATCAGTAGACTGTGAGCTGAACCCACTCGATCGACTGGTGAGGATGGGAAGCCTCGCCTTGGTCAGTCTCAACCTCGGATCGGACGGGACGACTCATGACAGGAACTCAAGGCCCGTGGATGGTTTTCGCGGGAAGTTTGTGGGCAGCCCTGCTTGCCTGCTCTCCCTTCATGCAGAACGCCCACTCCGACCCTCTGCAATCAAAACCCTCGCGGATGCAGCTTGCTGCTGCCCTTCCTCCCCAGCAGGAGCTCAAAGAAGAAAGCCTACCCGAGGTTCCATCGGATCCTTCCGAACTCATCCAGGGACCGATCCTTGGGAGTGTCCCCGACCTGATCCCGATTCCGCCGGAGTTTCAAATTGGTCCTCTGGCGGAGGCTGCTGGCGGTCGGCAGGGTATGCCACAGGATGCGGCGACACCTCGCGATCCCTGGAAGGCACGCACGCTGAAGAACCAAGCTGTCATGCGGCGGAAATACGGGGGAAGTCCCAGCAGCGAGAAAGCGGTTCAGTTGGCCTTGGACTGGCTCGCCAAGCAGCAAAATCCCCAAAGCGGTTTCTGGAGACTGGATGGACCTTTTCGTGATGGGCTGAGTGCCCACTCCCCGAACCAGAACGCAGCCACGGCCCTCGCCCTGTTGGCCTTTCAAGGCAACGGTCATACCCACAAATCAGGACTATACAAGAAGGTCGTCGCCAAGGGCTGGGGGTACCTTCTTCAAGAACAAAACGGTGATGGAGACTTCTTCGCCGGCGACGCCCCTTTTCCACCGCCATCTGTATACGCACGGGGTATGCACCAACGCGATCTGCGAGACCTACGGGATGACCAAGGATCCCAGATTCAAAGTCCCCGCCGAGAAGGCCGTTCAGTTCGCTATCCAGAGCCAAGATCGCCTCGGTGGCTGGCGCTATACCCCCGGCCAAGACAGCGGATACCTCTGTGACCGGTTGGGTCCTCATGGGGCTGCATACGGCTCGATTGGCGAAACTGAAAGTGCCCTAGCGAGCCCTCAAGAAAGTCGGGCGTTACCTCGATCGAGCTGGAACCGGCGCCTATTACGGCTACCAGATCGGCCACGATCGCACTGAGGTGATGACTGCCGAGGGCCTCCTCTACCGTCAGTATCTCGGCTGGAAAGACGATCACCCGCAACTCTTGAAAGGTGCTGATTGGCTCCTGAACTCGCACATGCCTCAGTGGAACACACGCAACTACCACTATTGGTTTTATGCCACCCAACTGTTCCGCCACCTTGAAGGAAACCGCTGGCAAAATTGGAACAGGGCCCTGCGGGATCTCCTCATTGAAAAGCAACTCAAGACGGAACGCGAGGCAGGCAGTTGGGATGCTCACCCCGAGGACCGCCACCAGGGTGGAAGGTTGTTTGCCACCTGCGCTTCAATCTAGTGCCTGGAAGCGTACTACCGACACCCGGCACCTAACCGCGCCAAGCCATTTTGAGCCCTGCCCTTCGACCGCCTTTGGAAACTCTGCTGAGGGAGCCTTGCATCCTCGGAGGCCACAGGATAATTTACCCCTTTTAGTAAAAGCCCCCCCCTCAATCCGGAGTTCTTGACCGCCGACACCCCTCAAAGAGACAATTTACATCTCTTTGTTGGCAGTTCGGCAGGTTGAACGACCCAAGGCCATCCGCGAACACACCTCAAACTCCGAGGCGGCTACCAAGCGGTGACCCTGGTCCGATGGGACACCAGTGCCAAACAGGCTGCGTTATTGCTTCCCTGTGGCCTTCTTAGCTCCTGCGTTTGTTGCTGGTCCCCACCGGCCTTTCCATACGCCCCAGCGTCCAATCCCCGATGCAAGGAGAACCCGATGATCGTACGCACAGCCTCCATCTTCATGTTGCTATTCGTTTCCGCCTTTCTGACGGCGGCGCCAACGGCAGTCGCTCAGGTCTTTCAAATCGATATCGACTCGACCACCGGTGGTCCAATCGATACCGCACCCGGCTGGATATCCCTGGACGCCAGCGAACCCAGCAACGACAACAGCGTCACAGTCAACGGAGTGACCTTCACGGTCTTCAGCGCTGATGGATCTCGAGTCCGGGGAGGCCCAAACCCCTTGACCCGCGATTTCATCTTCGACGACGGTGAGAATGCAGCCGTCGGTCTGCGTGTCTTCGATTTGCCCGATGGCGTGTGGGACGCTCAAGTCTGGTCGTGGGATAACGATTTCGACGCAGGCACCCAAATCGTGGGAATCGCCAACTTTCCAGGACCCAGGATTTTCACCGAGTCCTTCACACCAAGCCCCACCGATCCGTTCAACTTTCGCTTCAATAGCCCCGACTACGTTGAAGGCTTCGGCATCTTTACCCGAGAAAACAATGAGCCATCTGACCGCGCTCGTTTCAACGCCCTGCGTCTGACTCGGGTTCCTGCCCTGGCGCACTTTGACTTCGAGGACCAACCAGTCGACATGAACAACACGCTGCCGACTGCCGACGTCATCGGGCTCTCCTCGGACCTTGACCAGGTCGGGATCTCTCACGGGGCTCGTTCGCAAACCAGTGATGCCAACGCCTTCGACCTGCGGACGACCGCCTTGTTGCTCAGCCCAAGTTCCATCGGTGCGGAGCCACCCACCTCCGACGACGACTATCTGACCTTCTCGTACACCAACACGGGGTCTCGGGAAGTGAGTCTGGCTGATCTCAGCTTTGAGTGGACCCTCTCGGCAGACACCGACCTCTCCGGTGGACTCACCGCGGCTGCCCAGCTCTTTGCCAGCATCAACGGGGCTGCGTTTGCAGCCGTCGGAGACCAAATCGATCACTCCACAGGCAATGGAGAGGTTTCCAGCCTGTTCCCTCAGGTCGATCTGGGCTCACTCCCATCCCTGCAGTCGGGCGACAGCATCGAGTTTCGATTGGCTTTTGCGGATAACAGTGGGGCATTCTCGGCCAACAAAGGCCACTACATCGACAACATTGTCTTGAGTCGAGTCATCCCCGAACCGACGACCTTGGTGTTGGTCGGGCTGGGCATGGGCGGCCTCTGCATCCGACGTCGCACCCGGGTCGGCTAGTCCCGATCCGGCGGTATCGAGACCAACTGAGCCCCTCAACAATTGTTGAGGGGCTTTTTTGTTGAGAGACACTCCGCGCACAACGGTCCGGGGCATCAGATGGGGCCATCCCAGAGGCTTGAGAGTCAACACCGCCTCGCTGTGTTGTCGATGTTGCTCCCAACTTTTCGGTCCCGAGATTGAGTGCCTTGTCATGAAGAGGTTTTGGTTTGTTGCTGCTTTGGTCCTTGTGGGGGCCCTTGGCGACTGGCCAGGGTCGTTTTCCTCTCGAATCACCAAGCCCCCGGACGACCCAACGCTTACTTGAAGAGACCGTTCTGCAACATAATCGAGAGGGGCCACTTCGATGTCAGTCATGTGCTAACAACTCTGATTCAGGCTTTTTATTAAAAACAGTATTTCCATTGATTTCGTAAATCTTATCGGCTAGTCAAATCGCTCCAAACTTCCAGGGCCGATGTGAGTTCCGCTCCGGCCCCGGAGTGGCTCCTCAAAAACCCAATCCCAGACACCCTCGGTGTCGGTGCTCGGTCAGGTTTTTTTCTTGAACGATGCCGCGCTGCACGCGGACGGAAATCCTCGCGGAATCAACGGCATCTCCTCCACCGACTGCTGCCCTGGGAAAATCTTGGCTCCTCCGGCGTTGTGGAAAGTCTGCCAGATCACCGGCGATTCCGGTGACTCCCGTGTTTTGAATGAGCAAGAATGTTCCGAGGGCAGCAGTCGGAGCTTCGTCCGGAAAGCTCAATCTTTTCCCAGGAAGTTTCTAACCTTATCGACTGATTTCTTAGCCTCCTCTTGCTTTGGCCGATACTCGATGACGACTCGCTTGGCAGCGCTGCCTCGCTGAGCCAAACTGTCTTGCCTTTTCTTTTTGTCCAGGCTTTGTAAGAGCCGAGTTGAGAACGGGGGGCCCCTCGTTCACCAAGCTCACCTGGCCCATCCGGTTGAGCGTCGGTGCGATTGCACCTCCTTGCCGGTTGAGCGTCGGTGTGATTGCACCTCCTTGCCGGTTGAGCGTCGGTGTGATTGCACCTCCTTGCCGGTTGAGCGTCGGTGTGATTGCACCTCCTTGCCGTTGAGCGTCGGTGCGATTGCACCTCCTTGCCGTTGAGCATCGGTGAGAAAAGGACACGATTGGTTTGATCTCGCTTCCTTGGTGATTCGTTTCCCAAGCACACATCCACATTTCGCCTTAGACAATTTCGGAGACCAAGTGACACCCCCGGGCACCAAAACAGGACTGCCGGACTCAAACGACTAACAGATGGCAGAATTCTAGAGGTTGACTGCAGTGGACTTTCTCCGCGAGGTCTCTTCCTTGGTGTTCGGTCGGTGTGGAGTGATTCGGGGAGATGCTCAAAGGGCGCCGCTGGCATGGCTCATGAGCCCTCTCTTGAACCTTCAGCAAAAAACGCTATGATTTTGTGCTCACAGAATCTTGAACGAGGTACTTCAACAACAAAATCACCGGTCACTTCGTCGAAAACGTTCCCAATCTCAGGCCCTCTGCCTCGCAAACTCAGAAACCAGTTTCCGACGAACCAGTTCCCGACGAACCAGTTCCCGACGAACAACCGCTCAACAGCCCCCTAGCGTCAGCCCTTCTGGCTCTGGAGCACAGGCAGCAATGATCAACCGCTACCGTCAGCACGCTCAAGGGGTCACGTCATCCCCAGCTGGCGCTGCTCTGGGTTCCCCCAACCCTGCTGCAACACCACAAATGGCACGCACTGGGTCGGATCGCCTCACACAACTAAGGGCTTGGATCTGCCGACTCGAACGCTGTTTGGCCCCAACTGGTGCCGGTTCGGTCTATCTGCGGTGTCAGTTGATGATTCTGGTGCCGTTCCTGCTCACTGGGGCGGCCCTGTGCTTGTTCAGTCCACCAAACACACCCCAATCCTGGGGTAACCCCTTCCGTCAGGAGGATTCGCAGGCCATCCCGACTGGTGCCATCTCGACTGGTGCAATCGCTTTGCCCAAAAGGCCCCATTTGCGAGAGGACCTGGATCTTGCCAGTCTGGAACCGCTCCTGCACTCTGACTCGATGATCCGAGGAGTCGACCTTCCGGCGTCGGTGATTTCGCGGATGCACCCAGGGGGCCCAAGTCAAGCTGACCAAGGTGTTCTGGAGCTTGTTGCACCTGGTGTTCAGCAAGGGCTCGAGATCCTCGTCCCGATCGAATCGGAAGGTGTCGAGGTCGACGGGCGTACAGGGCGTGGTCTGGTTGGCCTTGTTCCGGCGGCAGGCGGCTCCGAGTTGGCAAGAGAGCACTCCGCCATCATGACGGGCCGGGACCTCTTTCTGCTTGATTGGTCGAAACACCTTCCATCGCTCGGTGGAGATGGGCTTGGGCCGCTTTTCAACGCTACGAGTTGTGCGGCCTGTCATTGGCAAGGGGGACTGGGGGGCGGTGGACCATTGGCCAACAATGTGCAGACAGTGTCTCTCACCGGCCGGGGAATCGCGCGTGCCTCTGGGGGGACAGTGGCCAGCCCTGCCGCACGATTCGCTTTCTCGCTGGTCAGTGATCAAGAGCTCCAAAAGCTCTCCCGAGGTGAGATCTCAGTCCCGACTCCCGCTATCCCCGTCCTCCACCGCCAAGGCCGCCATAGAAACTACCAACGCTGGCGAGCAAAGATCGTTCAACTCGCCGCCGCGCCCCGTAACCAGGCAGTGGTGCTGATCGGGGAACGAAATACCCCAGCGCTTTTTGGAACCGGCTTGATCGATCGCATCCCCGAGCCCGCCATCGAGGAAGCCAAAATCAACAGCTGGATGGCCAATCCTCACCGCGACCCTATAGTCGGTCGCCTCGCCCGTCTTCCGGACGGCAGGATCGGACGTTTTGGCTGGCGTGGCGAACGAGCCAGTTTGGCAGACTTTGTCCGAGGCGCCTGTGCCATGGAACTGGGCTTACACCTTCCGGAAAACCCACAGCCCAGCCCAACTTGGGATACTGAGTATGTCCAGCCAACAGGCTACGACATGACCGAAAACGAAACGGCCAAAATGGTCGACTTTGTGGCCAATTTGCCCCGTCCTATTGAGGTCCAGCCGGTCACCCTCGGCCAAGCCGCCTCACTTCTGGCAGGGCGGCTGGTCTTTCACAACATCGGCTGTGCCGCCTGTCATCGTCCGAGTCTCGGGGACCTTGATGGTCTGTATAGCGATTTGCTGCTGCACGACATGGGAACTCAACTCTCTGACACCAGCAGTGGCTACGGAGCAAGTCCCCCAACGGAGTCCTCACTTGTCAACAGCGGCAGCAGCGGGGATGAAAACGTCTGGCAAACTCCTCCCTTATGGGGAGTCGCCAATTCAGCCCCTTATATGCACGATGGACGTGCTAGCAATCTCCATCAGGCCATTCTCATGCATGGCGGAGAAGCCAAGAACGCTCAGCAGCGCTATTCACATCTCACGCCTGCTGCACGTCAGCAATTGCTGAGCTTCTTGCTTTCGCTGCGGGCTCCCAAGTGATGCCGCGATTCTATTAACTCTCTGGAAAGCTCTCGACCACATCGGCTGCGTTCCACCGACAATCCGGGCTTCCGTTGCTCGCCCTGGGTCGGATACTTCTCTGGGGCTCAGTAGATTCGGTGAACAGTTCTCCCCAAAATCCTTTGGGAATATCCGATCAAAGAAAGTCCAGAATTGATAGGCGTCAACGCTGAAGTGCTTCCTGAAAGAGTTGATCACATTGATCACCTAAAATCCCGCCAAGAATCGAGACTTTCGGGTTCCAGCTTCGAGAAATGACCTCCGGTGCTGGGATGTCAATTTGTCTCCAGCCGAGCTGCTTGAGCTGCTCAATAGAGGTCCCATAAACCACCTCAGGGATGTTAGCCCACAAAATCGCCCCTTGACACATACAGCACGGTTCGGCTGTCGAGTAAAGCGTTAATCTTTCCCAGTCTGTTCCTCCCTGACTGGAGTAGTTGTTGATCGCCACGATCTCCCCGTGCAAGGTGGGGTTACGCATCGATTGATTGTGTCCCCGGGCGACAACCTCGCCAGTACGCTGATCGACCAATACGGCACCGAACGGCGCGTTGGCATTCTGCTTGGCCATTTCGATGGCTTCCTGCAGATAGATCTCGTGATCGCTCAACGAAAGCCTCCCGAGCATCGTTTTCTGCTCCGCTGGCGTCTTCTGGTCTCCAGCCACGATTCACTCCCCCGGAAAAGGACCATTGAACTGAACGATCCATCCGTTGATCGCCGTTGAGAGAAGCAGCCAGAGGAGATACGGAACTAACAACCACCCTGCCCTCCGTGAGACCCGGCTATAGGCATAAATCATCCCCAGCAACGTCAGGTCCAACACGATCAATTCCTGAAGCGCGACATCCGGGCGACGGAGGGTGAAAAAGAGCAAGGACCAACCCACGTTGAGCACACATTGGGCTCCATACAAGGCCATGGCCCAGACCTTAGAGCCATCGTCATTGCCACGTCGCGCGACATCCCACGTCGCCCAGGCCAAGAGGAAGAGCACCACCAACCAAACGGGAGTGAACACCCAACCAGGAGGCTGAAACGGCGGGAAATTCAGCTGCTGGTACCAGGGCCCCAGCCCTAGATAAGTCAACCACCCGCCTAGAAACAGCAGCACCAACGAAACAAACCCAAAAATTGCAAACAGCCCAACAGTGGATGAGCCTGATTTTGCTTGAGTGTCAACAACCTGTGTGCTCGCCAAAGTCATGACTATTATCAACCAGGGAAAATATGGGTCTTGGTGAGCCTTCTCGAGCTGACCTGAAGCCTGATGCTCACCCGCTCTCCGCAGTGGCCGCTGCAGCGGTCGGCCGCTATGTGCCCATATGGCTTGTTCAAACCATGCCGTTGCTGTATGGCTTCTCTGCGGTGTGACTCCTCTGCCACGCTGCTTCTTGACCGACTCGCTTCTTTGTACAGATGGCCGACCAAGTGGCCAGGGGCCATGGTCCTAACGGGGTCGCAGACCCAATTGCAAACCGCGAAAACCCCAAAACACGAGAACCCCAAACAGAAACAGCTCCCGAACTCGCTCAAAAACGGGATGTTTTTTGGAAGAGAGAAAGCTTGCTTGGAAGAGCAGGTTTCTCTGGGAAGAAGAAGCTGATACGCCTCTGCGACAACCTGAGCGTGGAGAGAAGCCCTTTGCCAGTTGCTCAACGGGCTCATGGGGCTCATGGGGCTCAGTTGTCCATTTGATTTTGCCGGCAGTCTGTCTTATGGAAAAACGCTGATCGCTGATGGCAACAGGCTGTTGGCTGATCGCAAAAAGCTCTTGGCTCCAGGAGGGTGTGAGCCTCTGACTGAATCGAATCAGCTCCTCTCGCACGTCGCTGGGGTGAGGACCACAAACGACTTATCACAAAAATCGCTCCCATTTTTGTGATCCACACAACCGGCTGCGTCGTTGACGGTAGGGATCCTTCTTGCAAGCACAGTACCGTGGGCACCCTAAGATGGCTTTCAAGAAACCCCTCGAGAAACGAGACCTCACTTGCCTGGGAATATCGCGAGAGTCGAATTTGCGATGATGGATGACCGAGTCAGATCTGCTTTTGTGACGGTTCTCCAACACCGGATCTTCAACACGCTGTTTATCGGATGGGGGGCAGGGCCGTTCGGGTTTTTGGGCCAAAGTGCCAATTGGCGGAGAGGGATCGCAGGATTGGCACTTTTGGCCGTCATGCTGGCAGGATGTCGCCTGGAGCCGTCCTTGGAGGAAAAACGCAAGAGGGCCGCCGAGCGAGAGAAGCAGCGGCAAGCTCAGTTGCAGGAGGATCTCAGGAACTTTGCTCAAGAAGAAGTCCCCCAGCTCCAAAAGGTCATGGACGAACTGACCGAGGAACTGGAACGTCGCAACAAAAGTCTGCAGGAGCTCGGGCGTGAGCTGCAGCGGTTTGGCGATTCCCCGCAGGAGGACCCCGATTGGAGACGCTGGAACAAGGCCGTTTATGAACTGAGAAAAGTGCTTGATCGACTTGGCGACCATCGCAAACAGGCCTATCTTGCCTACCGAAAATTCCAGCTTTCCAGTGGGAGCAATGTCCAGTTCCAAGCTCGCGTCCAAGATGCCGAGCAAGAGGCTGCTCGGATCAGGGCAGCCTTTCGGGAAATGCTCACTCAGTTCGAGGAGGCTGTTGCAACGGAAGATTCCGTCATCCCGCCGGAAAGCCAATCGGCCAGCACCGCTGATGGCCTGCCTGCCGCCAGAGCTCTCGGAGTTCCCCCAGTAGCCGCGGACTGAGAAGACTCTTGCGGCCGATTTCGTTGATCGGTCGGTTCAGAGGGTTTTCTGGGCACGATCAACACCCAAGACTGCTTTCGTGTTCTCGCCAGGCTGTTGGGCCTCGACAATCCGCACAGGCATCCCCGGCCGTGCTCTCTGCAATCCTTTGATGATATAGCGTTCTTCGGCGTTGAGCCCTTTGAGAATGACCCGTCGCTGACCGACCAGCGGGCCCAGTTCCACGTAACGTCGCTGGGCCAGGCCTTCTGCATCCACCACCAAGACGAACTTCCCGCCAAGGTCGGTTCCAATGGCACGCTCCTGAACGAGGATCGCATTTTCCAAAGGATCGAGGGGAACCCGCAAGCGGACAAAGGTCCCCGGCCGCAGCCCTTGCTTGTTCGGAAAGGTCGCCTTGAGAACCGCCGTCCCAGTGCTGGTGTCGACGGTGTTCTCCATCGAGTCAATGATTCCTCGGTGAGAAAAGTCGTCTTCAATGATTGTTTTGAAAAATGCCTCCAGGCCTGGGTTGTTGACGATCTGCTCAGCCCCTTCCCCTTCTGCGGCGGGCTGCTCAGCACCACCCGGGGCCTGCTGTTGTTGGGGTTTTGCAGGAGTTGAGTCCGGTTGGCTTCCTGATTGCAGACTCCCAGAGGCCAGACTCCCAGACTGAGAATCCGGCGAGGGCGTCGTGGTCTGTCCGGGGCGCTTCTCGGCGGCTCGGCGGAGGACAGCCTGACGAAGGATTTGCAGAACCACCTTTTCGCTGACTTCGAAGCGAGCACGGATGGGACGGATCTGGACAAGGGTCGTCAGCACCGTCGGCGGATTGGCTTGGACGAACTCACCTTGAAAGACTTGTGTGTAGCCAACCAATCCGTCAAAGGGTGCTCGGATGTGGGTATGATCAAGATCGATTGTGGCCTGCTTGAGAGACGCCTGGGCCGACTGGACTTCGGCTTTGGCGATGTTCCGGTCGGCTTTGCTGATTTGGTATTCCTGTTCCGGAATGGCTTTCCTCTGCAACAGTTTGGTATTGCGGAGGAAAATATCTTCAGCTTTTTCCAAACGGGCTTTGGCCTCGGCAAGCTTGCCTTGGGCCAGATCGACTTGAGCCTGGAAAGGTGCCGGATCAATCACATACAGCAGATCTCCCTCGGAGACGAACCCTCCCTCCTGATCGTCTTGATCGTCTTTGAAGTTGACCGACTGAATGAACCCCTCCACGCGTGCTCGGACGTCCACCCGTCGGAAAGCCTCCAAGATGCCGGTGAACTCAGCATAATCCCGCACGGTCTCCTGATCGGGGAGTGCCGCGGTGACCTCCGGCGGCTGAGGCGGCTCCACCTGGCTGTCCTGGCAGCCTGCAAACAGCAACGCCACAACGGCCAGCAGGATGAACGCCCCAGGATGACAACCACCAGGATGACAACCACCAGGATGACAACCACCAGGATGACAACCACCAGGATCACCCCAAAACAAATCAAGCACTGCTGTGGCTGTGGACTGTCGAAACCTACCCGATGTGCTCACGAGATGTCCTCTTGGGGGGAAATAGCGAGGCCCTAATTGGCACCCTCGGCCTGGACTTGGCTTTTCAGCGGGATCTCGAACTGATTATTCCCCGGGGTGACGGTGAACTTCAGCGGAGAGGTCTCGAGGTTGGCATAGTCGCGAGGAATGAGCGACTTCGGGGTAGGAGCGTTGAAACCGGTCGGGTCGGGGATCAGTTGGTTGACCGAAACGATCGCCTTGTATTCACCGGGTTCACAACCGGCCTTTCGCCCTGTCTTGATCTCAAAGGAGCCATCGGGCTGGATGGACCCAGAGACCTGGGCCCCCTGTTCGGGAACGAACGTCACGGTGCCTTGGGTGTCTGAGTCTAATTGCAGAGGCTGGCCGTCGAGGGTGACATTCCCTGTCACAGTTGAGGTCGGACCACAACCGGTGAGTCCAGCGGCAGAGATGATCAGCCCAGTGGTGAAAACAATGCCAACGGCACGATGCATCGAGTCGCCTCTTGTTCGGTGTGATCTTCAAAGGGGCCTTTGCTTTATCAGGCTGCTGATTCCCTGAAAAGTCTCCAACGAAGCGGGCACCTTTCGTCTGCCAATCCGGGCTTTCGTTGGTCGCCCTGGGTCGAAAACTTCTCCGAAGCTCAGTCGAGCTTGCAAGCCATCAAGCGGAGAATGGCTTTGCAAAATTGCTCCTGTGGTCAACTGATTTGAGGGACCAGTCAGTCAGGAAGTTGAGCGATTTCCTCACCGTGCTTGGTGCTCAAGGCTCGGTAGAGGTTATGGTCGACACCTTCGATGATAAAGTGTGCTGAGCCATCAACCATGCAGAAGTTCGCCCCACCAGGGTGCAGACTGCGAAAAGCAATCGTCTCCGGCCAATAATTGGCATCTGCAGGGAAAAAATTCAACGGCATGTGACAACTAGAGTAATCACCGTTGGCATAATAAGCACCCGAGTGATGGTTATAAAAGGGAACATCCTCACCAAGCATAAAGGTGCTGCTGGCCCCGTCACGGACGGTGGCAATACGCTGGGTGAAGATATAACTGTGCCGCCAGAAGAGCCCCGGGCACCGAGCGTGGGTATGGCAATCCGGCGAACCCACTCCAGCACCGCCCATCCTCGTATCGCCGATGCAACCCTTGTAGTTGGTCACCGCCACTTCAATGCCCTTCCACTGAAACTCCTCGGTGGAAGTCCTCTCCGACTCCCCATCAGATGGACAAGTAAAGACCGGCAAAACGGTTTTGACAAAGGGACGCAATTGTGGGGATCGCATTCCCTCATCGGAATTCATGGGACCCGAGAAGCCGGGCGTCATTTGATCGAAGAGAGCTTGTTGCTCCAATTGGGGCAGCACGCTGACCAACCAGCCTTTGCCTGTCAGCGAAGTTCCCGGGGGAATCTGCGTGCCATCATGAGGGCCGTCGTAAGCGATCCCAAAGGGAAAGACTTGGTGTGTGGTTTCATAATTGAGGATCGCCAGGCCCAATTGTTTGATGTTGTTGGCGCAGCTCATGCGTCGAGCCGCTTCGCGAATCTGCTGCACCGCTGGCAGCAGCAGGCTCATCAGCACGCCGATGATGGTGATGACAACCAACAGTTCCACAAGGGTGAAGCCAAGACGTGCTGCACCTCGGCAACGACAGCTTGCCCGAAAATCCGCCAACATGGGCCACCTCATGCATATTTGTGAGACTTACCAAGCTCGCCTCAAGGTCTTTTTAGCAAGCTTTTGCATTGAATACCTGGCAAAGGCAAGATCACGAGAGAGTTTAAGAACATAGGTAGTTTAGCCTGAGGGAAGCACAAACCACCATATCGTGCAACTGCTTTCTGCGGTTTGGAGATCTGCGGTTTGGAGAAGCGTTGGGGTGCAGCCATCACATGGTGGGAACAGCAAAGCCTGGGGGCCGCGTTGAGGAAGGTGACTTCCAGCAGGCCGTTCTGCTACGGGCATCTGGACTCGGCAGTTGCTCGTCGGCCTCATCGCGATGACGCCTTCTTGGAACGATCTTGGCAATTGTTGGCTGACACCACCGACACATCCCCAGCGTGACGATTCCGGCGAAAACCAGGGCCCAGAGTGGACGCGGCCACCCGTCGGCGTGCCCCAAACTCAGGTGAACCAAAACGCCGAGGCCAAAATAGAAAAGGCAGAAACCCGCCAGACCGCACAGTCGGCAGCATTGTTTCCGGACACTCATGACTGTTTGAGTCCAACACGCGACTATGAGGGAGTGTTCGGTCTTCACCCTTGGCAGAATGATGCCGACGCCCTCGCTGCTGGAAAGGTCCGTACTCGGTCGAACAATCGTGCGAACCTCAAGGGTTGCCCTTGGTCTCCACGTGTTTTCTAAAGTTATCCAAAATACATTGCCAGCCTTGCCGTTGCTGCTCACCGGAAAGCTCGTCTTCAGCTTCGAAGGTTTCGACCACCCTGGTTCCTTGTTGAGTTTCAACAAAGGTGATGGTGACTTTCCGATCATCATCCAGTGCGTATTGAATACAGTGATGGAGACTGATCAGGATGAACGTTCCTTCAAAATCAAATCCCATGGAGCCATCTTTGGCCTCCATACGATAGTTGAATTTGCCTCCTACTGAGAAATCGATCGTTGCTTGGGGGCAACACCAATCGTCTGAGGCAAAATTCCATTTCTGAATATCATCAGGCGTAATCCAAGCAGACCACACCCTTTCCATCGGTGCATTGACAGTTGTTTCGATGGAGATTTCCATGTGTTCTCCTCCTGGCAGGCTGAGATTTCTGAATCGACTTGAGTTGAGTTCCTCACCGTGCCCATCGAAGACCCCTTCGGCAAGCAGAACTGGCACAGGCTGAAATCCAGTAACGGACCGCCGAGGGTGGCTCTGGAAATACGCAAGCCTTTCGGTCAACTCCAGTTGCGGGGATCTCTTTTCTCCCGCCACCTCGATCCGTTGTCGGCCCACTGCCTGCCGAAAGATCTCGCTTCGCCCGCTCAGCCCTGTTTCAGGGAGGTTGGTGCGGATCAGCAGTTGACTTCAGTCAAATCTGGTGCCTTCTGCCCCCAAACGAAGCTGCTCGTCAAATACGCTCACTAACTGGGCGAACTGCGACCGGGCAGTCGACCCAATTCGGCGTGGTTCATCAATGATGAATGGTAATCAGTTGCGTACCCGAGAGCCGACTGCCGCCGTGCAGCCGGTTGCGAGGCAGCTACTGCTCTTGGGCATCGAACTTGAGCCACTTGGTCATCCGACGACGGTGGCGGCTTTGTATGGAAGCAACGCTGGCACCAAGCCCCACGCAACGCAGCCAGCAACAAGCAACTTGGCTCAAGGCAGTGGATGAATGAAATGGCAAGCCTGCCTTGTCTCGGTCGAATGCTTCACGAGTCCTCAGCCTCCTCAAAGTTTGCGACCAGCGTGGGAAAGAGCAGCGGAAGATCCGATTCTTGCCATTTTTCGCCAGCAGGTTTCCCAGGCCAGGCCGTTGTTCGAGCATTCAGGGGCATTTCCGCATCCGTGATCGACTCGTAGGCACGATATCGTGTGCTGCTCGGCACCGTGCGTATGCAGCCACTGCTCGAATTGGTCGATCACAATGACCACTTTGCACTAGCGTGCTTCTGGGGTCGAATCCTCCTGCGTATGTACGTACTTCCCTGGTTGAGACTCCCCGACACTTCGGGGGTTTTCACCAACTGACTTCTGGATCTTCTGGATGCCAGCAGGTTGCGGCTGTCTGTCCCCCTTCGACCTCGGCTTGCGCAGCCGCCGCAAGTGAGTCAGAATCTCCACCAGCCCCAATTCCTGCGGCAGATTCGGAAAGTGTTTTCTCAGAGCTGTCAGCGTCCGAGCTTCGGTATCCGCGAGCGTGGCCTCAAGGTAGATCGCCAGGACCGCGCGACAATCTTGGCAGCAATCCGGCCTTGACCAGCAAGGACTTGCCACAACCTGATGGACCGTACAGCAAACCCACGTTGAACGTCTGCTCCGAGTCGGTCTCTTCCAAAAGCCAATGCTCTCAGGCAAACCATCCCGCGTGCAAGGCCCAGGCAGCAAATCCAGAAAGAAGTCAGCATCCTCCGCGTGTCCGTCGATGAACTCCGAGACCAGATACACCGACCCATCGTCTGTCCGGCCGACGTCATAGACTGAGACGATATTGGGGTGGCTCAACTGAGCGACCCGGCGTGCTTCGGCCAGATAGGTCTCCACATCCGCCGGGTTCTCGAGTCGCTCAGCCTTGGGCACTTTGATGGCCACCTGACGGTGCAGCTCTTGATCGAAGCCCAAGTACACACGCCCATAGGCTCTCTCTCTCTCAACAGGCGCCCGAGCCGATAACGGCCCGCTTGCTGGCTACCAACGGTTTGCTGGCTGATATAGGTTCCTGTCAGCGGATCGGATCTTGCTGCCTGCTCCAGCCAACTGGTCAGTCGGCTGCGGAGTGTCTCGGCGATCTCCGGAAATCGGGAGGTGAAATCGGCAATCTCTGGAGGAGCCTCGGTGCGGGTGCGGCATCGAAATTCCCAGACTGCCAGTTCCAGTTGAATGTGAGATTCTTCCTGCAGATGAGGAAGCCGAGCGAGGTAATCCTCAACGAGCATCGGTTGCTCTGTTCGCCAGCGGTCACGCTGAACTCGCAGCAGGACAGCCAATTGCTGATGGATGTTGGCGCGGGGATGCTCTGACAAAAAGGCGACAACATCGGGGGGAGAATTGCTGGTTCGCCAGAGGCTACGAAATTGGTTGGCCAATTCGTCTCGCTGAGCGATCCACTCTTCGCGTAGGATGAGCATCTCCTGCTGAACGACTTCGCGGGCGTGTTCTGGAACGTGCCGGAGGTAGTCAGCCGGGTCAGGTTCACGGCCACCCCACAGCTCATCCTCGAACTCGGTCAGCGATCGATCGACGACAAGATCAGTCAGAGTGGCTGAACGATCTGAAGGAGTCCGATTCAAGGGGGGGATCTTCGGTGGCTCATCGTGCGAGTGGTTCATCACAAGTCTGCTGGTGAACGTCTGAAGGCAATCGCGAGCACCCGCCCAAAAGACGGTTCGGCCTCAGCGTAATCCAATGCTGGGGCTGAATGAAGTTGCCCCGTACGCAGCTGGACTATTTCTGGGTGAACCCGGATCAGAACCAGTTATCACCAGCAGCGATCAACCATGCGAGACAATCCCCAGGCCGTGTTGCGGGTGATCGCGTCCGCAACCCAACCGACACGAGGCCAGGGCTTGAAGGGCATCAAGGCCGACGACGCCTCGGCGGTCGGAGTCAGCCCGCCGGTACTCCAGCAGCGTTCAGCGCCAGGGTTCACCGGAGTGACCAACCGACTGACGTCGGCCGTTCGCCGGTGGCCATCTGAAAGGACCATCTCAAACTCCACCACATTTTCCACCCACTTTCGTGGACGCTCACACTGAGGGGAGAAGACCCCCAAAGAAAACCTTGACGCAACTGGTTGCTGCGTCAAGGTCTTGTCAATCGCGACGACCGTCCTTCGTTTGAACCATTGATTGCGGCAATCGTTGCTTTGCATTCAGTTCGACAAATTCCAAGTCTACCGCCATTGATCACTATGGCCTCAGCCGGGGGTCACATCCCTTTCGAAGGCAGGGTCCCGTTGCGTCTACAATGCTCGGGATCAACCGAATCAACCCGCGGGCCCGAAGATGCCCTGTGAGTTATCTTCTTCGACCAAACAAACGCGCCAGCGGATGACTGACCCCAGTTGCCACTCCTGCGGCTTGTGACGCGGTCACGTCGGCGTTGATCCGGCTTCGGATCCCTCCCAGGGAGAACCCATCTGTCCGCCCATCCACACCGCCGACATCCTCGCTGGAGGGTCCAAGCTCCGGGCGTGGGACTTCCTGCTCGAATCCTGTCAAGATCTCTGGACTGTGTGGTTGCGACTGCTCGGGTGAGTCGACCCGGATTGCAGGGGCTGCCAACAAGCGCTCCTTGAACTTCACGAGCGTCGGCCTGTCGCGGTCGGGGGCGTTGCCCACGCGGAAGATTTTTAAGTCTGCAGGAATGTTGGAGCTGGAGAGTGCAAAAGTGGAGATCCCTTGTTGGTGCTTCAGCTCGCCCAGATCGTAGATGTGGGTGAACTCGGTGATCTCGTCGCGGCTCTCTCCGGTGAACCGCTCCAGGTCGACGTTGGCCTGAAAGACAGCTGGCCGACCGGCCTCCGTTTCCTTGACTTCCAGCTCGCCCCAACCGCCTTCCCCGATGCGGTAGCCGTCGTTGGGCATCCGCAGGGTCACCTTGACTGAGTAGGAGCCCTCGTCCTCGAGGACCTCCAAGTCGGTCTGCCACGGCGTAGCAATCGCGGCCACCCAGCCGTCAACCCGGGCGATGATGGTCACGGTGGCGGTGTCGGTTCCGCCGTTTCCATCGGAGACGGTGTAGGTGAAGTGGTCGGTATCGCTTTGACCGGGATTCAGTCCGTCGAAGGCACCGTTGGGGTCGTAGTGGAAGGAGCCGTCGGCCTGGAGCCTCAGCAGTGCCCCCGAGGCGAGGCTGATCTGCGAGCCGACGTGCTCTGCGTTGCCGTTGACCGCACCGACGATCAGCGTGTCGCCATCGGCGTCCTCATCGTTGCTCAAGACGTTACCCGTGATGGAGGTGACTCCGTCCGTTCGGGCGGTGTCGTGGCCGGCCTGCGGGGCGTTGCCCACGGGGAAGATTTTTAAGTCTGCAGGAATGTTGGAGCTGGAGAGTGCAAAAGTGGAGATCCCTTGTTGGTGCTTCAGCTCGCCCAGATCGTAGATGTGGGTGAACTCGGTGATCTCGTCGCGGCTCTCTCCGGTGAACCGCTCCAGGTCGACGTTGGCCTGAAAGACAGCTGGCCGACCGGCCTCCGTTTCCTTGACTTCCAGCTCGCCCCAACCGCCTTCCCCGATGCGGTAGCCGTCGTTGGGCATCCGCAGGGTCACCTTGACTGAGTAGGAGCCCTCGTCCTCGAGGACCTCCAAGTCGGTCTGCCACGGCGTAGCAATCGCGGCCACCCAGCCATCGACCTGACCTGTGAAGCTGATCGGGTAGACCGGTTCGTCGGGGTCATTGCTCATCAGGACCAGCCCGCCGGCGTGCAGGCCGCCGCGCTCGGGGCTGAAGGTGATCACCAACTCGCGGGATCGGCCTGGTGGGATGGTCGCGGTCCCAGGAACCAACAAGCCCAACCCGCTCTTCAACTGGACGTCGAAGGCCGGGCTGCTGATTTCGCTCATTTTCACCACCAACGGAAGGTCGCCGTCGTTGAAGATCGTGAGGGTCTTGCTGAGGGTGTCGCCCTCGGCCACGCCCTCGAAGGCGATGTTCCGCGGGGCCTGCTCGCCCTCCTCGGTCAGCACGTCGATGTCCGCCTCGGCCCCGCCGACGGTGAACGTGTCGCGGGCCAATTCCTGCCCGTTGACGTTGAAGACGAAGCTCATCTCCGTCGGCTGCTCAGGATTACCCAACGCGCCTAAGTCGTAGAGGTGGAAGGCCGGACGAGGGATCGGCGGGAAGTCGCCGAACTGGGCTTGCTCGAATTGGGCCTCGACGACGAGGGTGGTGCCGTCCTCCTGCAGGACCGGCTCGCCCCAGTCGACCACGCGGTAACCAAGGTCGGGCAGGCTCACAAAGACGCCGGCGAAGTAGGAATCGGTTTCGTCTTGGCCCTGGTCTTCGCCACGACGGGCCTGGGCCGGATCATTGACTAAGCTCTGACGCACTTGCAAAGTGACCTGCTCGGCGTTGGGTTCGTAGGGCAGCCACAGAGCCTCCTCGGTGCCCACCCCGGTCAGGGCGATCCGCTGGGTGGGCTGGTACGGGTTGTCGCTCTCGATCACGAGTCCGCCAAAGTCGAACTGGCCCACAGTCGGGGTGAACGACACAACCAACTCCTCCGAATCGTTGGGCCGAATGATCAACGGGTTGTCATCGTCGACCTGCCGATTCAGCGAGAAGGGCTCGACCGAGTTGTTGGTGTCCCAAAGCTCCGCCCGGGTGATGGTCAGGTCGGCGTCGCCTTCGTTCGTCAGCGTGAGGGTCAGGTGAGAGGTCGCGCCTTCCTGAACGGCACCGAAATAGTGAGCGCGTACATGCTTGTCGTCCTGGTCGGTGATTTTCAAGTCCCCTGCAGTGAACTGGCCGTCGTCGTTGACGACGGTGCCGGTGCCCCAGGCCTTTGCGACCACAACAGCGCTCAGATCGCCAGGCAGCACCACCAGTTGGAGCGTCTCATCGGCCTCGGCCACATTGTCGCCGGTGACGGGCACCGACACGCTGACAGTCGTGATCCCCGGATCGAAGACCACGGTGCCACTGACAGCCTGGAAGTCGGTCTCCGGCTCGGCATAGGTGCTCCCTCGGGCAGCCGAGATCGTCACGTAGCTGACAGTCAGCGGTCGATCCAGCTCCTGGGACAGCGTGAGCTGGAATACGAGGTCAGTCGTCTCATTCTGGTCGCCCTCCTCGACCGTGGCGTCTGATACCTTGAGAGTGGGGCGGGAACCAAACAGCGAGCCCAGGAACCCGTCGGTCTCTGGCCATTCGATCTGAACGCCCTCGTCGTCCGAGCCGGTCAGATTGTTCAGCGCGATCGCCGTGGGAGCGTCGTCGATGAAGCCATGAGCGTCGATGGCTGCCTGGGACTCGATGGCGCCATGAGCGTCGTCGAGCGACGCTGCGTAACCGCTGACGCTGAACAGCACTCGTGGCTCCATCTGCTCCAAACCAAGCGGACGAGTCGACCGAGATTGGACAGTTCGGTATCCCCAGCTCGTCAGCAACGACCAGAGCCGTCGTATGAAGCCCTGAAAAGTGTTTCCACTGAAGACGACCAACGGGAACCTGGTGGGCCCGGCGGGATCCGCGCTCGAACCGTCGAGACCCCCCCCAGGAGTCCGTCGACCCGCCGAACTCCGTGGGTCCATGGAAGTCTCGGAAATATCATGTGCTGAGTTGGTTGAGTGTCTGTGCATCTGTTGTTCGTCCTTTCAGGCTGACCAATGGGAGTGGTCACGTCCTGTTGACGTGAACCGTTGGAATCCACCAAGCGGACCAGCTCCTACTGCTCTTGAGGAAAATTCTTGCTCGTCCAGAACGCAGGAACCGGCGGAATGATGACTGATCTGGCAGCCTCGCCAAACCGCCGGACGAGCCAAGATTTTCCTCAACCTCAGTCGGTGAGTTTGCCGCTCGGAAACTAATGCGGAAATCCGGCGCGATGAGTGTCACGCGTGAGAAGGACGCCTCAACAATTCTCACAGGTCAGGTCGTTGAGAGGGATCGGGGCACAGTTTCAGTTTCCCACCGTAGGCGAAAAGCGTGGGCCTGCGAAGCCAGGAGTGAGCCCGCTTTGAGTGATCCGTCACCTCCGCAGGAATCGATAACAGAATCCTTCGGTGATCGTTGAAGGAGTCAGGCAGAGGGAAAGGTTCAGCTGGTGCCCAAGAGTCGCAGAAGAATAACTTGCCGAATTGAGCGGAGGGAAAAGATGCGGAAGGTCAAGGGCTGAAGATTCCAAGGAATGGACATGTGAGTCCTCAATCCGGGAGGCTCTCGTTGTTCAGTGTCTCACCGCAATTTCTCACCACGAAGACACAAAGGAATGGCTAGGATCAAGAGTGTATCGTCGTGCCATCGTGATCCATGCTCAGGAGAAATCTGAGCTGCTGAGCCGCAGATAGGTCTTCGACCCAGGGCGAGCGTCTGCCCTTGGGGGCAGCCTGAGGCTGACCGGAAGCGCGGATTGCGGGATGAACCGCCTCCCTTCGTCGAAGACTCTTCAGGGAATCAGTAATTGTTCTCGCCCTTCGCGTTGGTCGGTACTCTGTGGCTTGGTCTGGTCGCTTTCAACAGCTGTTGATACTTCGCTGCCTGAGCCCCGTCACCGTCGAGGTTACGGGATTCGTAAAGCGAGACCAAACGTTCGAGGGAT
Source organism: uncultured Pirellulales bacterium (assembly GCA_964648025.1). Lineage (GTDB taxonomy): Bacteria > Planctomycetota > Planctomycetia > Pirellulales > Pb10988 > CAZYKP01. The sequence goes on from CAZYKP010000107.1 coordinate 21,794, forward strand.
TCGGTGAGGCGAACCTCCTCGTGTGCCGGGATCGTCTGCTCGCGGGCTTTCATGCCTTCGTAGCCCCTCAGCAGCAGCGGTTCGGCATCGGCGTAGTTCTTCTGGCCCAGCAGCGCGCCGCCGAGCAGCGATGCCGCGTTGAATGTCTGCCACGAGTCCGGCAATGCCTTCTCACGGATCAAAAGGCACTCCCAACAAAGCGGCTCGGCTTCGGAAAACGCCTTCGCCTTGAGCAACGTCCTACTCGTCTTTTCTAGATACCTGGCGAGTTGAGGACTGCCGGGGGGATGGAGCCTCCGCAAGATCACTAGGCGCTCTCTGGCGAGCGAGATGGCTTCGGTGAATCGCCCGGCCTCGGCATTCACGCTCGCGAAGTTGCTCATCGAAGTTAGCGTGTCGGGGTGGTCGGGCCCGAGCTTAGCTTTCTGCAGTTCCAGGATTGCCTTAAGCAGCGGAAGGGCCAGCTCCAGCTTACCATCTTCCCGGAAGGCCTCCGCGAGGTGTTTCACGCTGGTGATTGTGGCGGGGTGATCCGCCGGTTGTTTCGCCTTCGCGAGGCTCAGGGTCGCCTCAATGAGCGGCCGAGCCAGGCTTAGCTTCCCAGCGTCCCGGTAGGCGTTGGCGAGCCCGGCCATCGCATGCACCGTGTGGGGGTGTCCGACTCCCGATTTGGCTGTCCGGCGTCTCAGGGCTTCCTCGAACATCGGCAGGGCCAGGTTCAGCTTTCCGGCGTCCGCATAAGCTCCAGCGAGGTTGCTCATGCTCAGCAGCGTCTCAGGGTGATCGGCCCCCAGCTTCGCCCTCCGGAGTCTCAGGGTTTTCTCGAACAGCGGCAGGGCCAGCTCCAGCTTCCCGCTCACCTGGTAGGCAACCGCGAAGCTGTTCATGGTGTCGAGCGTCTGCAGATGGTCGGCCCCCAATTTCGCCCTCCGGCGTTTGAGGGTTTCCTCAAACAGCGGCAGGGCCAGCTCCAGCTTCCCGGCCGCTCGGTAGGCTGCCGCAAGGCTGTTCATGCTCAGGAGCGTGTCAGGGTGGTCGGCCCCCAGTTTCGCCCTCCGGCGTTTGAGGGTTTCCTCGCCGAGCGGCAAGGCCAAGTCCAACTCCCCAACGTCCCGATAGGCCTTAGCGAGCCCAGCCATCCCCTCTAGAGTACGGGGATGGTCGGCCCCCAGTTTCGCTTTCTGGAGTTTCAGGGTTTCCTCAAACAGCGGCAGGGCCAGCTCCGGCTTCCCAGCAGCCCGATAGGCCCTGGCGAGGCAGGCTATCGAGTTGAGCGTGGCTGGGTGATCGGCCCCCAGCTTCGCCCTCCGGAGTCTCAGGGTTTCCTCAAACAGCGGCAGGGCCAGCTCCGCCTTCCCGGCATCTTGGTAGGCGACTGCGAGGTTTTTCATGTAGATGAGCGTGTCAGGATGCTCCGGGCCCAGCTTTGCCTTGGCAAGTTTCGCGGTTTCCTCGCAGAGTGCCAGGGCGACGTACGGCTTCCCGGCGGCTCCGTAGGCCTGAGCGAGGTTGTTCAAGCAGGCGAGCCTGTTCGGGTGGTCTCCCCCCAGTTTCGCCTTCTGGAGTTTTAGGATTTCCTCAAACAGCGGAAGTGCCTGCTCGAGTTTCCCAGCATCCTGGTAGGCAACCGCGAGGCTGTTCATGGTGTCCAGGGTCGCGAGATGGTCGGCTCCCAGCTTCGCCTTCTGAAACTCCAGAGCTTGCTCAAGCAGTGGTATGGCCAGGTCGAGTTCGCCGGCTGCGATATAGCCGGCGGCGAGGCCGGCCATCGCATGCAGCGTGTCGGGGTGGTGCGTCCCAAGCACCTCTCTCGTCAGCGCCAACACTTCCTTGTGCATCACCAGCGCCTCATCCCGTCGACCGGCGTTGTGGTAGGAATTCGCCAGGTTGGCTCGGGCGATCAGCGTGTCGCGGCCCTTCGGACCGACGGTTGCCAGATGGTAGTCGGCAACACGTTCCTGCAGCGGAATGGCCTTGCGGTAGAGGCCAAGAGAAAAATAGGTCGCCCCGAGTGCCTGCTGCAGCATCACCCGCCGCTGTGCTGGGATCTCGCGGTTGTCCTCAAGGGCTCTCGCCCCGTCGTCGAGCATCTCGGCGACCGTGAGTTCCAGGCCCCATTTTCTTTGCGGGGGGCGAGGACGCTTGATCATGTCGATCAGGAACTGCGAGACCGCTTCGGCATCCGCCAGGGCCTGTTTCTTGGCGTCGCGTTCGGCCCTGACGACCGCCAGAGACTCAGCGGTCCGTTGTTCGGCCCGCATGGCCCGCACCGCTTGCCAGGCCGTCGCGGCGACACCCATCAGCATCAGGAGCAAAAGCGCCGCAGCAACCCCGAGCGTCGCCGTGTGCCGCCGCGCAAACTTTCGCACCAGGTAGCCGATGCTCGGTGCAACCGCCTGCACCGGTTCTTCGGCGAGATAACGTGTGATGTCGGCCGCAAAAGCGCCCACGCTCTCATAACGTCGCGTCCGGTCCTTGTCGATCGCTTTCAGCACGATCCAGTCCAAGTCGCCGCGAAGCTGTTGTCTCAAGGTCGTTGAGGTGGTGCTTCGCTGGCTGGCGACCGACATCCTCTCGTCGTGAGCCAGCGTGCTCAGCTTCGTCGAGGGCTTGGCGGGCTCCTGCTCGCGGATGATTCGTCGCATTTCGTCGAATCCGGCACTGCGGAGCGTCTCCGGATCGAACGGCGGCTGGCCCACCAGCAATTCGTACAAGAGCACGCCGAGCGAGTAGATGTCACTGCGCGTGTCGACATCCAGTCCGCTGAGCACAGCCTGTTCCGGGCTCATGTAAGCCGGGGTGCCGATCATCTGCCCATAACGGGTGAAGAGGGTCTTCTCGGTCAGCTTCTGATTGGTCGCCTTGGCGATGCCGAAGTCGATCACCTTCACAACCGGATCGACGCCGTACAACGTGACCATGATGTTCGACGGCTTGAGGTCGCGATGGATGACACCTTTCTGATGGGCGTGCTGAATCGCGAAGCAGACATCCTTGAAAAGAGCCAGCCGCTGACGCGTATCCAGGTGCGCCTGGTTGCAATAGTCCGTGATGGGAATCCCCTTGACCAGTTCCATCACGAAAAACGGGCGGCCAGAATCCGTTGCCCCAGCATCGAGCATCTTGGCAATATGGGGATGGTCCATCACGGCCAGGGCTTGGCGCTCGGCCTCGAAACGGACGACGACTTCTTGCGTGTCCATCCCCGCCTTGATGATCTTAAAAGCCACGCGGCGCTTGACGGGCTCGAACTGCTCGGCCATGTAGACAACACCGAACCCACCTTCACCAATCTTTTGTAGGAGCTTGTAGTGCCCCACAATCGCTCCAGCTTGTTCAGTCGGTTCCCCCCGTCCATTCCTGTCGCTCGAGTGGACACCGTTCGGCTTGGGGTGGGGAGATTCGGCAACCTCGTCAATTCTTTCATCGGTGGTGAGACCGCCAGGGGGATCCAGGAAACTCCCTGCGTTCTCGAATGCCCAGAGCAAAGACTCAACCTCACTCCGCAACTGCGCATCTTCCCCGCACGCCTCATCGAGGAATCGTTTGCGCTCGGTCGGCGAGTCGATGCCAATGATCTCGACGAAGATCGTGCGCGCGGATCGGTTCGACAATTTCATGCTGACGGCCCTTCGATTAGCTTCTGCTGATAATGCGGAAAGGCGTCGAGACGAGTGTCAGCAAATGGGAGCCAGCAGAAGAAAAAGCGCAAGACCTGCGAAAGGCTCCCGTGTCGGGTTGGGACTGGTCAATGATCGGTCATGGCCCGAAAGAGCCATGCTTTCGCGTAGGCCCACTGACGTTTCGCAGTACTGGTCGAGATCCCCAGTAAAGTTGCCGTTTCATCGAACGAGAGGCCTGCAAAGTACCGTAACTTCACCAGTTTCACGAGCTGAGGTTCTGTCTTGGCCAGATCATTGAGGGCTTCGTCGAGGGCCAGCAAATCGGCGTCGGGCATTTCGGCCACCGGTTCGCTGACGCTAAGATCTTCCCTGCTACGATTCCCGCCCCGTTTGAGGCTCTGGCGAGAACGTGCATGGTCGATCAGGATGCGCATCATCGCCTCTGCTGCGGCGGCGAAGAAGTGACCCCGATTTTGCCAACCGGGATCCTCTTTGCCGACCAGGCGAATGTACGCCTCGTGGACCAGCGCTGTCGGTTGGAGCGTATGATCCGAAGACTCGTGCGACATCCGATGCTCAGCCAGTCGCCGGAGTTCTTGGTAGACCAACGGCAGGAGATCGCTCGCCGCTGTCGGGTCGCCTGAGTCAATCGCTTCGAGGATACTGGTGACATCGGGCATGGGAAGCTCTCTCACGGATTGTGAGGGCAAATCTTGAAGGTGACCGTTTCCCCAAACGCGGCCGACCGGGTTTTCCCCCAAGACGTGGTTTTCCCACAAGACAGGGCTTTTCACAATCAGCAGCGGATGCGTCCAGCGGCGAATCCCGGCAAGATCATCAACAGATACTCACAGTCTGTTCGAAAAGTATCGGAATCCACCTGGATCGTGTTGCACCAGCGACTTGGGCTCCATAATACAGTGGATTGCCGGATGCTTTTCGGAGAGTTTTTAAGCGGATGGGGAGGGATTCGAACCCCCGGACCGGTTTCCCGGTCAGCGGTTTTCAAGACCGCCGCATTCGACCACTCTGCCACCCATCCGAAGGGGTTGGTCTCGGCTTGGCTCAGTCCCTTGGAATCTCAAGGGGCCTCCAAGCGAAATCTGGATTGTTGGGAGCTGTTCTGCAAGGTTGCGCCCGAAGCTCCCACACAGCAAATGTACCAAAACGGCCCTTGGCGACAAACGGCCGGAGGCGGTTATAGGGTCGCGGGAATCTTCCGCAGCGATCTTCTGCAGTTGAGTACATGGTCAAGGAAAGATTGTCGGATGGTATGACGCATTTCCCACTCGCGGAGCCTGCTATCGCATCCGACAAATCTTCCTTGACGGACCACTAGGGAGACTTTCGCTGCGGGTTGCGAATCTGCCCGAGAAAATCTCGCAAGAATTGGCTGGCCTGTTGTTCCGAGGAGACGGTCACCAAGGGCCCGGAGCGGACCACCTCGCCGCCGGAAACCCAACTGACGGAAGTTGTCTGCTTCTTCAGAAACGGTCGGGCTGAGGAACAATCTGCCAGGGCTCGCCCCTCAACGGTGTTGTAGGCCGCCAGCACCGCGATCCCCTCACCGACAGCCCCTACAACGCCGTCACGCCGACTGCTCAACGCTGCTGTCACATACCGCGACGGCTCAGCGGCTGAGCCACCAGGAAGAAATCCGCTGACATCCTGCCCGATGAAGATCACCCCCGCGTACCTTCGGGGATCAACTTCCTTCAGAGCAAGATCGGTAGGAAGCCGCTGGCCGCTGCTCAGGGAAGCCGTCCCGCCCTCCGGACTCGCGAGACCCACTTGATGTCCCTCTCGCACCAAACCGTCACGCACAGCGTCCAAGGCCGGCAACCAAACCCCTTGTTGGGGGACGACAATCAGGATCCGTCGCGGCCAGATCGAACCACAGATGGCATCGACAAACTCCTCGGCGTCCTTGTCCGCGGAAGCGGTGATCAACGACCCATCAACACAAACTCGGAGATCCTCACGCCATTGGGCTTCACCTGAAAATCCCGCATCCTTGAGTTGATTGCTGGCGTACTGGCTGAAGGCTGCCTCTCGGCCTGCGAGCAGGCCGTGGGCTGCCGGCACGGCAATCCCGGCGCAGATCGCCCCCACGCACCGGGGCTGCTCCCCCTGACTGACGGGGGTGTGAACCATGGCCTCCAAAATGGCCTTCACCTGGTCTGGGTATCCCCCCCGATGACTAGGGAGAAACGGGGCCACCTGAAATCCGGCAAACACGACCGCCGAATACTGTTCGGGGACCACCTCGTTGAGAGTCAAACCAATTTCCATGGGTTGTGTCGTTTGTGGTGGCATCCCGGCCGGGGGCGGCTGCCAGCTGATCCCCCCCTTCTCCCAAGATGCCAGATCAACTGACGCCCCGTAGTCCTGAAATCGCCGGATCACCGGGGCCACGTCGGGGTACCACGCATTCTGTTTGGGGACCACCATCAGCACTCGAGGAGGTACCGCAGCCTTAGCAAAACCCCCAGTCAAAGCCCGCAACTCCTCCGAGACAGTCACCCCCGGCATGCCTCCCTGTGTCACGCTCTCCCCAGAACTCTTCCGCCTGGAGAGTGCCACTTCCTCCTGCCCTTTGCCAGAATCCCAAAACCCCTGAACGAGGCCAATCGCTGCCAGGGCACAGAGCACCCCCACACCACCGACCGCCCAGACCAAGGGTCCTGCGGTCGGTCTGCTGCCAAGGACAGCCTCGGACTCAGAGAGCGCCCCCAGTCGGCTCCTTGTTTCGCCAAACTGAATGTCCTGGGGCTGAGTTCCCACGGGCGCAGAAGCAATGGTATCGGCTGTGTGAGCGCTGCCAGCAGCGGGCTGACTGACCGAGAGTGCCGTTTCCTGGGTCGCCAAGTGCGACCAGTCTGTTTGCTCGGTGGACTGCTGGGACCCCAGAGGTGGTGTGGTCCGCACCTCTGATGATAGGAGTTTCTGCGACTGCCTGTCACTTGAATGAGGAACTCTGGCGGGGGCTCTGCGAATTCTGGGAGCAGCTGCCGCCTGTGGAACAGAAGGGTTGCTGAAGCGAGCCAGTGCACCGGCCACGTCCGCTGGCGTGGCATACCGATCGGCGGGGGATTTGGCCAGCATGCAAGCGACGACTTGATCAACTCCAGGGGGGACATCATGCCGTAACGACAGCAGTGAGGCCGGTTGCCTGGCGAAGTGACCGCTGAGCTTGCCGAGTAGAGATTTCTCGGGAAACGGTGGGTGGCCAGCTATCAAGTAATACAGAGAGCAGCCGAGGCTGTAGATATCCGCGCGGATATCGGCAGTTCGCGAGTCGCTGGCCTGTTCTGGGGCGACAAAGTCGGCCGTGCCCAACACCATATCCGTGCGCGTCAGCGGCAGATCCGTCTCCGGCAGTTGAAACTCCTGAGGACAGCCGTCGGCAACTTCTTGATCGTCGAAGTCCTCGTGAGAGCCGGGGGCCAATTCCCCACCTCGACTGGCTTCCTGGACAAAGCGGGCCAGTCCAAAATCGAGGATTTTGACCTGGCCTGCCGGGGTGAGCATCAAATTGTGGGGCTTAATATCCCGATGGATCATCCCCTTCTCGAAAGCATGCTGCAATCCACAAGCAGCCTGCCGGAGGTAGTCACATGCAGCGGCCACAGGCAGAGGCCCCTGGGCTTGGACCTTTTCGGCTAAGCTCTCGCCTTCGACTAACTCCATGACCAAAAAGTGAAGCTCGCCTGCGGTGTCGGCATCATGAGCGGTGGCGATATTGGGGTGGATCAACGACGCAGCCGCCTTGACCTCTCTGCCAAACCGCTCCAACGCTCGGCGGTCCGTCATCAAGCGTTGGTTGATCACCTTCAACGCCACCGGGCGTTGCATGATGCGGTGCTCAGCCCGATAGACCGTGCCCATCCCCCCTCGGCCGAGCAGCCCGATGACACGGTAACGCGGGTGATCGACCAAATCTCGGGGAATGTTCGCCGGACCGAGTGGGCCTGCCGATTCCGGCCTGGCTGCAGTCTGAGAAGGTCCCCGCGTCTGCTCCCGCAGCACGGCTCGGCTCGTTGTGTCAGCCACATCTCGCACAAGGTCGACAAGGGCATCGTCACTGACGCTACTGAGCACACCGCAGCAGCTTTCGCACCCAGCGACGTGGGCCTCAACATCCTCACGAACAGGTCCTCTGAGCTTGCCCAAGGCAAAGGCACGCAGCAACTCCGGTGCTGGACAGGCAGTTCCAACGGTCTTCATCGGCCGACTCGCAGAACGTTGATGGCTCGCAGAACGTTGATGGCTCGCAGAACGTTGATGGC
>CAZYKP010000108.1:0-14550 GCA_964648025.1 uncultured Pirellulales bacterium
ACTGTCCCCGATGTGGCCGTTGCCCACCACGATATTGGTGCATGGACCTGTTGAGAATCCGACAGGTGAGACCTTGGGCACAATCTGGAACAGTCGAGGTAGGCATCGTACAACATCTCTGCGTTGCGAGAGCCTCTCATCTCTGATGCGTTACCGCCTCTGTGAGAAGCAGAAGCCCCAACAACACGGAGGTGTTCGGGGCGTGGGCCGATCGGATCGACAAGCAACCAAGGCCATGAACCTGTGTCGGGGAACCGCGGCAGAAAACAATCGAGAAGACTCAGCTGCTGGTGATGATCGTGGGCTTGCAGGACGGGAGTGGTGATATGGGTTGGCGACAGGGGAGTCTCATCCTAGGCACTGTTGGGTTGTGCTTGCTAGGAGCGATGTTGCCTTGGCTGGAACTCAGTGGCGAAGGCGTGGAACTTGGGGAAGTGTTCTTCCCGTTGTGGGCGCTGGCGGTGTTCGTGTTGCTCTCGGGGGCACCATTGGTTGGGCTTTTGTTGTCTGGGGGCATTGCAGTCCTGTCCAATCCCGACTTGGCCCGCGGCCGAATCGTGGCCATCCTCGTTGTGGGCATGCTCTCCTTTTTCGGGAGTTGGTACGGCTTTCTGCTGCCCGGTGATTTGCAGGCGTGGGAGTACCGCCCTGGCGCGCGAGCGATTCTTTGGAATCTCGCGGCCTTCAGTCTCGCCGGAGCGATCCTTGGGCATGTCCCAGGAGTGGTCGAGGGCATCTCGACTCTCTCAAGGAAGCTGTCCAGTCGTTGGATCGTGACTGCATCGTGTTGTGTTGCATTGTGCGCATCTGCCGCGGTGGCAAGCCTCATTCTTGATGGCATGCCACACATGAGCGACGCGGTGACTTACTTGATGCAGGGGAAGGTTCTTTGGTCGGGGTCTCTGCGATTAACAATCCCGGGAGACGCCGAGCTTATCGTCGGTGGTGGGAACGGCCTGTTCTTTCAATCAGGAAACCAAGGGCACTTTGGAAAATATCCGATTGGGTGGCCAAGCATCCTCGGACTCTTTAGCACTTTGGGCGTTCCCTGGCTGGCCAATCCTGTCCTGGCAGCGGTGATCGTCTTTGCGACCTATCGGTTGGTTCGTCTCGAGACGGATGATCGCTACGCAAGGCTGACCGCAGTGTTCCTTGCGGTCAACCCTTGGTTGTGGTTCAACGCCGGCACGTTGATGTCCCATCTCGCGTCGACCACTTGGCTAGTGCTGTTCCTTTGGGCATTGGCCGCGGCACGAAGGAATTGGTCTTTGTGGCAAGGGAGCCTGGCGGGCGCGTGTTTCGCAATGGCGCTGATCACAAGACCGCAAGATGCGCTCTTTTGGGGCCTTCCCTGTGTTGCCTTCGCTCTCAAAGATTTGGCAGTAGATTGGCGAAACCGGTGGTCGACCTACGTCGCCTTCAACGCTGTCGCCTGCCTGGGGCTGGCGGTCTATTTCGGCGTCAACCGGGAACTGATGGGGTCCATCGCTGAGTCAACCTACGGAGGTTCCCTCGAAAAGCGACTGCTGTATAATCCGCCCACATCACCGGCAGCTTTTTTCAGTTGGCTCCATCAGTCCCTTGTATCGCTGCACCTCAACTCCTACCTTGCCATCCCAAGCGTCGTACTCTGCTTGGCCTTTGCTCTTGGCTTCGCCTGGAACTCAACACGCCGCGCCTCCCTGTTGTGTTCTTGCTCGCTGAGTCTTTTCCTTTGTTATGGCAGTTTGGTGATCTTCATCAGCAGGCCTTGGGTTGGGCCGCGGTGGTTGGCCCCATTAATGCCCGTTGCAGCCTATTTGGTCGCATGCGTCATTTGTCGAGCTGAAGAAATGCTCTCCAACGAGCGGACACGCAAGCTTGGAATGTTTGTTCTTTCCTATCTGATCGCTGCTTTTGCCATAGCTTGGCTTGTGGTAACTCCGCTAAGAATTGCCGAACTCCGGTGGGATCCGCCGCATGGCGTGGACGGCCGGGTCGTCAACGCGGTCCGCAAATCGGGATTAGCCAATGCCGTTGTGGCCCTCCCCTTGCCGGAGCAAACCAAGCCATTCTCAGGCCTGACCTACAAACACCCGAGGTCGGCAATCTGGTCGATGCGTGTGCCACTTGAGGGCGGCGATGTCATCTTCGTCAAGCAGATCCCGGATTGGCCTGCCAAGGCCCAAGTCGCTTTCCCAGGTCGGGCGTTGTGGTGGATGGACGAGAAAGACAACCTCGATCTCCATCCGCTGGACGAATGGCCGAAACGCCAGTCGGCTGAGCAGACGGATTGAGAACCGACCTGCCATTGGGATGCGATTCTCCCAAGCAACCAGCAGTGCCTTGAGTTTTTCCGCTGTCTCCAGCGGACCCTGCAGTCCCTGCCCAAGCCGTCCCACCGCCGAGCTGGTGAGTTGACTCCGTTCAGGCCCGGGCCTCACTCATGCCGATGAGAGGGACGAGTCACCTTTCGGTACAGAAACGCGTCGGAAGTGAGAAGTGATCTCAGCAGAGCCTTCATGCTTCCGCCATTGCTCCGATAAGCGTGATAGGCATCCTGCAGGACGGGAGCGTCGTTGAGGGTTTCGTTGCGACCCATCCAGAACCGGAAGGCATGGCGGACGAACACCTGCGCGACACGCTCGCTTCTGGCCAGTTTTTGGATCATCTCCAAGGGGTCCTTGACCGGACCATCGAGTTCGGGATCGCCGCTGTCGATGATCTCGCCGGTGGTATCGACCTCTTGACCCTTCTCCTGGGTTCGGAAGAGGCCAAGGTGGTTATACATCTCAAAGGGCAGACCCAGCGGATCCATCTTGCGGTGACACTTCCAGCAGTATTCCTCTCGCGTAACGCGCATCCGATGCCGGAGTGTTGCCTTCGGCTCATCCGGCAGCATGGCATCAACGGTGATCGGCACATCCGGAACCGCGTCTCCTAAGAGTCGCTCCCGGATCCACCGGCCACGGACGATGGCATGGTTGTCCATCGCATCAGAATGCGAAACCAACCAGCTTGGATGCGTGAGGATGCCCATCCGTTGAGACTCAGCAAGCCTCGTCAGCGAGCGAGCTGTCTTCCCTCCGCGGACCACCTGAGCAACCCGGACGTGAATCTGCTCTCCACGCGGGAGGTCAGGTTTGCGGATCAGCGGCGAGCTGGCATTGCGTTTCTTCTTGCCCTTGGTCCTGGGCCCTGGCCGCTGAGGCTTCCCAGTCCACTGGCCAAAGTAGTCCGCCTCGGCACCAGCCCCCACGACCACACGATTGGTCGTAAGGAGTTCGCCGAGGACGTTCTGGTCCTCTTGCAGAATCAACTCAATCAGGCGATCCGTGTTGGCCGTCATGGCAAACATGGTTCGGTAGTGCGTTTTCGGGTTCCCCCCAGCACCGGCCAGAGCCTTGGTATCCTTGCAGATGCCTCCGGCTCGGTCGTAGTCAAAATACTCTCGGAAGAATTGCAGAATCCTCGGCTTGCGAATGCTCGGGTCATCGAGGATCCGTGTGACTTCCCGTTTCACATCCTCCCGAGTCTTCAGCCGTCCCTCCAAAACGGCCTTCTTCAAGGCGGGGTCAGGGGGAATGTAGCTCAAGGCCGCGTTGATCGCCAAAGCCAACTCGTGACCCTGTAACATCACCCGTCCGTGCTTGTCCGGCTTTCCGTACTCCGCCAGTTCTGTGCGAAATAAAGCTTCACGGTCCAGAAAGATCGGCATCAGTCCCAGCATGACACCGTCTTCTTTTCCCAGGTCGTCAATGGCGTTTTTGAGGATGCCAACGTACTTCTGGGATTCCTCCTCAGTCGGTCGGCGACAGGTGAGTGCCTCAAAGAGATAATCGACGGCCTGTTTGAGATTCTCCTCGGTGAGACCAGGCTGGCGCATCAGATCATACACTGGCGTCAGCGGGCGTTTGGGGGTCTTGCTGTAAAAGAGACTTTGGGCCAACCCTCGAAGGCTCTCGTGCTTGTATTTCTTGTCGATCTCACTGACTCGATCCGCGAACTGGTAGGCTTCGGCATCGGGCCCGTAGGCCATAAACCGGAGAATATCTTCGGCGTTGCTGGCGATTTGCGTGGCTTGGGCACCGTTGACCGAATAGAGATGGGCATAGTTCCGCAGGCCATGCAGGTCGTCGGTGCTCAACATGGGCGGAAAGCCGGTGATGGCCGCCGCGTACGCGGCACTTCCGCCAACCCAGCCAATCAACCGATCCAAGCCATAGTAGACCTTGACCTCTCCCTCCTGATTGGGAGGGATAAAATCCCCGCGAGCTCGCAATCCTGGGCGATTCGGATCGAAGGCAGGCTCACGAGTGATCAACTCGTTCAGTCTCGTCAGGTGTTCCTGTGGGTGAATGCGCCAGATGCGTGCGGGCGTCGAGGGTGGCTCCAGGCCTGCGGGAATCTCCCCAAACAATAGATCGTGATCGAGGTGATTCCCTTTGGACGGGTGGCGGTGAAGTTGGAAACCTCCTTTGCCCTTCATGGCGATTGGCAGCTGGCCGGTGATCCAGGCAGAGAGGCGAAGGCGCTGCATCGCCGAGGGCTGCTCGCTGTGGTCCTTGGGAGGCATCTGCTTGAGGGCCACTTGTTCCCAAATGCGTTTCCATAACTCGGCATTTTCAGCGCTGACTTCGGTGAGCTCCTCCAAGTCAACATCGCCTTCCTGGACGAAGGAGCCATGGCAGTCGGTGCAATGCCGTTGGAGAAAGGGCCCGGCAAAGGACTTTAAGGGGGCGTGTTGCTCAGCGCTGGTCACCGTCGCGAGCGTCAACGCGTAGACCACTAAGATCACGCAGGAAGGAGTTGTCACAGATGGTCTGATCATGGTGTTGTCCCCTGACTCGACAAAGGCAGAATCCTGTTGTCTACGCGGATTCTCACGCACAGCGAGCAAAACTCGCCAAGGCTTTCGGGACCGAGCTTGCAGCCCAAGCATTCCCATCGCGCCGACCGCGTCAGAGCTTCGCCGCAAGGGTCTGCCAGGTTGTGAGAGCTGTGCTCGTGCCTTGTTTCCTTGAATTGTGTCAGTCGGTTTGACGGGAATCCCCTGATTCCACGAGAACCCAACTGCCAAATCAGCAGGAAACAGACCACTACGCCAGGAGTTCTTCGATGGGACCGACCTTCGAGTCATACATCCCACTGGCGTTCTTGTCCATATTGAAGCGATCGCAGGGGGCGCCGATCGCGTGCAGCAGAGTTGTGTACAGGGCGTTGATCGGTCGGCGACCGTCAAGACAGGTGTACTGGCCAGTTTTGATGCGGCCACTGCAGTTGCCCAGCAGGATAAACGGCCAATTGGCTCCGCTGGTGTGTTGGCGATCGGCGTTGTTGCTGGTGTAGACGATTAGGGTGTTATCCATCATCGTGCCCTGATCTTCGGGCATCGATTGGAGGGCTTGCATCAGTTTGACGAGCATTTCGCAGTTGTAGTTGCGGATTTTGTCCCAAATGGGGTTATTGGGCTGCTTCATGTGTCCCAGGTTGTGCCCGGCCGGAACAACTCCCAAGCCTTTCCACGAGCCGAAGATTTCTCCGCGTCCAGAGCCAATGGTCAGGACGTTGGTCAGGCCCGCCTTGAGTGTGGCGATGCCAAGATCAAGCAGGGCATCGTGCCAATCGGTCTCGAACTTGGGCTTGGTGAATCGCTGATCGTAGGTGGGGGCGAACTGCTTGAGATGCTCTGAGACGCCGGCCAAGCGTTCTCGCAGACCGTTGATATCACCAAACCCGTCGACGTAGCGTTGGTAACGATTGCGGTCACCCGTCGGAAGGGCATCGCCGCCCTGTGCGGCCAGCAGCTCGATCTGACGAAAGACTTTCGATCGGGCCGTGTACTGCCGTTTCACCTCTCCGGTGGCGATCCCCCCGAAGAGCAGTTGATACAGATCCTTGGGGTTGGAGTGCATGAACAACGGCTTGCCCGCACCAGCGGCAGACAACGTGGCCAGCGTAGGCCGCGAAATCATGTTCTCCAACGCATCCATCCCAAGTCGCAGATGCGGCAGGATGGTTTGTGGGAGCAACTGACTTACGACGTGGTCAATTGTCGCACCACCGGGAGGGACCCCGATCCCGCCGCGATATCCGCCCAAAGCACCGAAGTAGGCACTGTGTGACGGGCTGGTATGCCGGCCATGGATGCCGGTGATGATGTTGATTTGCTCCTTGTAGGGCTCCAGGGCCCTGACCGGCTCGGGCAGTGTGACCTCCGAGAGGGCGGTACTGCTCTTGAGCTCCTTGGGCACACAGGTGGCGGGATCGAAGCCCTGATTCTGCAGGAAGAAGATCACCCGTCTGGGTGTGCCCGGTTTGGCAGAGACCTGGCCAACGCTTGCCTGCTCGGCTGCACGGGCCAACACCGGAGAGAGCGGTGAGCCGAATGCTGCCCCGACGCCGGTTGCCATTGTGCAAAGCACGTTTCGGCGGTTGATCATTCTCAATCTCCTCAGCAGTGGAAACAGGTTGGGGCAGACTCAGGTTGCAGCAGAGCAACGTCAGCGGGCCGCTGGAGTGCAGGTCGTTTGCTTGCAGCTTGGGGGCAACCCTCTCAAGCGATCACACCCTAGCTAATGCGGTCAAAAACAAGCTTTCGAGGGGGCCTGAATGAGGGCAACGCATCTTACTTTGTTGATGCGTCAGGGAGCGAAGTTATTGTCTCTTTTTGAGAGAACCTGGCAACCTGTTTCTCGACAGGGGGTTAGGCACACGCGAGGGAACGGATCCGTGAGGTCCCACCTGTGGGGCCCGGTCCGTTCCCGAAAAGACACACACGCGAGGGAACGGATCCGTGAGGTCCCACCTGTGGGGCCCGGTCCGTTCCCGAAAAGACACACACGCGAGGGAACGGATCCGTGAGGTCCCACCTGTGGGACCCTCAATAAGACTATGCACCAACTGAAAGGCAGGCCGGGCCACATCCGGGACAGCCCAGATACGGTGTGGGTCGAGGGTCACATCTGGGGATGGGTGGGCGAACGTTTCAGCACGCCCTGCAAGCCAATCGACATGACGAATCGTCTCGTCTCCGGGTGCTTGCTGACGATAGCCCACAGCCCACAGGAGACGAGGAGATTTCAAGTCGACTCAACCCTGTCGCTCGAGCCATCGACAACTACTCTGCTGAGCGGGAGAACTGGCGGTTTTACTTCCTAAATACGTCCACACCAAGACCGGAAGTGCAAGAAACCCCATTGGCTCGTGTTTCCAGGCGGCTCAAGCCCCAATTAAACTTCCGTTGTGGGCTTTTTGTATTTCCTGATTCCCTGAAAAGCCTTCGACGAAGCCGGGCGTTTCGTTCGGCAATCCGGGCTTCCGGTGGTGCCTCAGGCTGCCCCCTCTTAGGTATCACAGACAAGGGCAGACGGTCGCCCTGGGTCGGAAACTTCTCCGATAGGTCAGTAGGTGGCTCTCTCAGAGACCTGGGCCCTGAGCAGACCAGATGCTCAACCGAGCGAAACACGAAATTTCGTATCACTTGGCTCAAACGGACCCAGTGATCGTTCACACGATGTCATCCTGGTCTGGGATCATCACAAACATCCCGCGGAGAGATGGTGTTTGGGCTTCCGGGCGTGCACTCTGGCCAATTTCAGAGATCCAACGCGATCACCTCTTGGTTCTCCGACGACTACCTCATCACTTTGCTTAAAAAGACCCACAAGCATCTCATGCCAGGTCTCGATCGCGCTGACGAGGCCGCATCTGCCCTATTGCCGAGGTGGCCTTCGTCTGGAACTCCCAACAACCCTGCTTGATATGTCGCCAAAGGGCATCGCGGAAAGTGCGTGCAGCGTGGCCTGCACCAAGCGGGACATGGCTCATGGCTGCCTCCTGTTGGCAACCAATAGGAGCCTCCATTTTTTCGTTGACTCGGTGACCTACTTTGGTAGGATCGGAATCGTTTTTGCGAGACAGGCCTCCACCTTACTCCCTCCGATCTTGTTTTGGACGTTCCCCCAATGAAGAAACTTTGTGCCCTGCTGGGACTGTTGTGTTGGGCATCTGTTGCCAGCGCTCAAGACTTCGCAACGATCACTTCGGTCACCTCGACAACTTCGGAAACCGACCTCTGGCCAGTCTCACTTCTGGCGCAGGGTCCCGGCGTTGGCTTTGATGCCAGTGCCCCGTTTAATCAGATTCCTGAAGTCGGTCGCTGGGTTACCGCCGCTCCTGGGGGTTTTCCGAACGACTACTTCGTCAATCCCGGAGTCGCCCCGGTGATCACCTTTGACCTTGGCCAAGAGCATCAGCTGGAACAGATCAGCTTCTGGGGCTACGACGAAGGCAACGCCAACGGCGTCAGCGAGTTCAGCCTGCGATTTGCCACAGAGGCCGAGGGATTGGACGGTTTCGGCGACTCGATCACCTTCAACCCAACTTACAACCCAACCATTGACAGCGTCGCCCGACAGAACTTCGACTTTGGCCAGGCGGTGACCGCCCGCTATGTGGAATTGACCGCTTTGGACAACTTCTTCAGCGGAGGCGGCTTTGGCCCTCCTCCTG
Source organism: uncultured Pirellulales bacterium (assembly GCA_964648025.1). Taxonomy (GTDB): domain Bacteria; phylum Planctomycetota; class Planctomycetia; order Pirellulales; family Pb10988; genus CAZYKP01. Next base: position 8,494 of record CAZYKP010000108.1, read on the forward strand.
GGGGCGATCGTGTCGGGATTGGTGAGATCGCCTTTGAAGTCAGCGAGCTTCCGGCTCCAATCACCTCGGACTTTTACGATATTAGTTCGGTGGAATCGAGCACCGCTGCGACGGATCTCTTCCCTGTTTCGAACTTAATTCAAGGCCCTGGCGTGGGCTTTGACGACGTCGGTCCGCATGAGAAACTCATCGGCGGGCCAACAGGCAACTGGGTCACAGCCGCTCCAGGCGGGTTTCCCAATGACTACTTGGTCAATCCCGGTGAGCCTCCGGTGATCACAGTGGATCTGGGAGAGGACCAACTGCTTGGAGAAATCAGTTTCTGGGGTTACGACGATACCAACGCGAACGGCGTCAGCGAGTTCAGCCTGCGGTTCGCCACCGACGCGGAAGGGACGGACGGTTTGGGCAGCTCCATCACGTATAATCCCACGTTTAACCCGATCCTGAATGCGACGGTTCGTCAGAGTTTCGATTTTGCAGAGCTGGTCACCGCTCGCTATGTCGAGATCACCGCCACAGACAATTTCTTCAGCAACGGCGGCAGTGGGCCACCTCCAGGAGGTGACCGCGTCGGCTTTGGAGAAATTGCCTTTGAGGTTCAGGTGGCTGCCCAGGTGATCCCTGAGCCCTCCTCAACAGGAGCTTTCTTGGCGCTCTGCGGCCTGGCTGCTCTCCGCCGTCGTCGCTAGGTTGACCACCTGAGCTCGGCAAGCGACTGCACAAAGCCCCGGCAAACGTCGGGGCTTTGTGCGTTGTTGCAACCAGCACCTCCCATGCTCGAAAAACCCTGAAAGATCAAAACGGGTGAGAAAACCTTGAGTTGGCCTGGAGGAAGAAGCTCAAGACTCGCCGATGGGGCGGTTGCCAACACCCAGCTGCCGAGAAATTCCTCGTGGAACACTTCCCCCAGGAAATCCGAGATGCACGTGAAATCCTATAGCGACTTCTGCTGCCCAGTCAAAGCTGTGATCCTCATTCTTATGCTGGCAGTGACTTCGGGTGCTGAGGCGATCGAAAAACCCAACATCGTACTGATCTTTGCTGACGACATGGGGATCGATTGTCTCAGCGTGTTCAATGAGAAGCTCGGTTTGCAGACTCCCCATCTGGATCGGCTCGCTGCCGAAGGGATGGCTTTTCTTGATGCTCACACCACCTCGGCGGTGTGTTCGCCTTCCCGCTATGGTTTGTTGACAGGGCGTTACAACTGGCGTTCGAGGCTCAAAGCGGGCATCGTCGGACGCTGGGAGCGGCCTCTGATCGAGAAGAACAGGCTGACTCTGCCAGCAATGCTCCAGCAACAGGGCTACCAAACCGCCATGATCGGAAAATGGCATTTGGGGTTTTACTGGCCCAAAAAAGGCGGCGGCTTCACCAGTCAGCCTGCCGAGATCGACTTCACCGGTCGAATCACCGGCGGGCCAACGGACTTCGGATTCGATTCGTGGTTCGGCGACGATGTGCCGAACTGGCCCCCCTACGCCTGGCGGGAAAATGACCGTCTTCTCGGTCAGATCACCACCACCGCAGGTGCCCTTGGACTGACCAAATACGTCGGTGTCAGAGATGGGCCAGCGGTGGATCAATGGAGTCTTGAGGCCGTGCTCCCTGAATACGCCAAACGCTGCGTTGCTTATATCCGCAGCCGCCAAGGCGATACCAAACCGTTCTTTTTGTACTTCGCCATGCCCTCACCTCACACACCAATTGCGCCCAATCAGCATTGGCAAGGCAAAAGTCGTGTGAGCAAGTATGCCGATTTCCTATTAGAAACCGACTGGGCGGTGGGCGAGATCCTCCAAGCGCTTGACCAATACAAAATCGCAGACAAGACATTGGTGATCTTCACCACCGACAACGGGACCTCACCGAAGGCCAACTTTGGGCAGCTCAAAGCCAAAGGCGTTGATCTGACCGCACACTGGCGTGGCCACAAAGCCGATGTCTTCGAGGGCGGTCATCGAGTCCCATTTCTTGTCCGCTGGCCTGGCCAAGTCGAAGCTGGATCACGCAGCCACCAAATCATCTCCGTGGCTGACGTGATGGCGACGATCGCTGAAGTTGTCGGGCATCCACTGCCTGCCAATGCCGCCGAAGACAGTCTGAGTTTCCTGCCGATCTTGCGGGGTGACCGCTACGACCAGACGCAACGTGAGGCGATCGTTTGCCACGGCATTCGTGGCCACTTTGCCATTCGCCGTGGCCGTTGGAAGCTGTTGTTCTGTCGGGGTTCCGGCGGCTGGAGTGCTCCGACGGAAGCTCAAGCAGCCAGGGAGAACCTTCCCACCATCCAGCTTTACGACCTGGAGGCTGACCCCAAGGAGACCACGAATCTCTATCAAGAGCACCCAGATATCGTGAGAGAACTGACAGCCTTACTGCGTCGCTATATCAAGAACGGTCGCAGCACGCCCGGCCCACGCCAGCCAAATCACGCTGGAGCAACTCAGTGGCGGAACGTTCCATGAAACCACTGGTTGATTCTCGCGCGAGTTGGCAACATGCCAGAGGTTCTGGCCCACCCCCCTTTGGCCTGCGTTGGTCGTACGGATTCCGTTGATCCGTTCCGGCTCTGGCCACAACGTACGCACCTCAACTCCGCTTTCTGCTTGTTGCATCAAGCCCATCCTCAACGAATTGTTGGATTGATCGCTTGACTGCCAAGAGGCGACCTGCCGACCCCAGCACCTGCGGATGATCATGCATCATCGGGGAATCTCGGGCTTGGGTCATCAGGCTTTCCGAGTTCGGCCGAAGCGAACTGCTTGCAAACAGGAACGGTTTCGGACACATTCGCTTGCACCCTGTGTTGCGGGCTGCGAAAGGACGAACATGACGGGGGCAACAGCAGCCTGAGAGCACCTCTTCGCAGATGACCACAGTCCCGAGATGAACAGGAGTCACTCATGGACGCCAAAGACGCAATTCGCTCATGTGCCAACACCTGCTCGATGATTGTCAAGACCTACCTGGGCGACCTGGAAGACGCCGATCTGATGCGGCGTCCTGCTCAGGGGTGCAATCATCTCGCTTGGCAGATGGGGCATCTGATTTCCTCAGAAGTCCAGATGCTTGAGACAGTCGCCCCCGGCCAAGGGATTTCCCTCCCAGCGGGCTTTGCCCAAGCCCACGCTCCAGATTGTAGCAACAGCGACGATCCGGCCGCTTTTCAGAACAAGGCAACCTATCTGGAGCTGTTTGACAAGGCTCGCGCCGCTTCCCTAGCAGCTCTGGAATCCCTGCCAGAAGCTGACCTGGATCAGCCGGCTCCAGAACAATTCCGCTCATTCTGCCCCACCCTTGGTGACTTCTTCATTTTGATGGCCACACACCCCTTGATGCATGCGGGACAATTCGTGGTCGTCCGGCGCCAGGCCGGCAAACCAATTGTGATGTAAGCCCCGCTTCGGTTCCCCCCAGGCTACGGGTGTTGCTGGATTGGGATGTTCAGGCGTTTCTCTGCGGGAACGCCTGGAGATCTGGCTGTTCACGAGGATCGCCTCTCGATATGGCATTCAACCCTCAACATCTGTTTCTCACCGGACCGCCCAATTGCGGGAAAACGACGGCAATCCGGGGAGTGGTCAACCACCTTCCCGAGATACGCTTGGCAGGCTTTTTCACCCAAGAAATCCGTCGGGCCGGGAAGCGGCATGCCTTTGAGATGATCGGCTTTGGCGGCACGAGGGCAACTCTGGCCAGCGTTGACTCCCTCTCTCAGTTACGAGTCAGCCGCTACGGCGTGGAACTGTCTGCCGTCGAGCAGATCGTACACAGTGAGTTGCAAGTTCAGGCGGCTGAAGTCGACCTGTTTGTCGTCGACGAAATCGGCAAGATGGAGTGCTACAGTCCCTTGTTCATCGAAGTGATGCGCAACATCCTCGACGGCGACGTGCCAGTCTTGGGGACGATCGCTTTGTACGGCGGTGGATTCATTGCCGAAGTCAAGCAGCGAAGCGATGTCGAGGTCATCACCGTGACACAGGAGAACCGGGACAGCTTGCCTGTTGAATTGGCAGCCAAGTTGAGCTGATCGACTCCGACCGCTGACCCGTGACACCAGCCCGTCCGCTTGGCAGACATCGATGTGATCCTCTTGTCAGTGATCCTCTTGCCGGTGATCCTCTTGCCGGTGATCCTCTTGCCGGTGATCCTCTGGTGCAAGGGTTTCTCTGGGGCAGGGGATCTGGACGTCAAAGTGCAAATTGTTGCTTACATCGCCTCAAGTTCCATTTCGATCTGTCGGGCGTGCTCGCCAAGATCGTCCTTCCAAACCAATAGGGCGTTGCGGATGTGGTCTTTTTGGAGGGTCAAGACGGCATTCATGCTTTTCCTTTGAGCCCAAAGAATCGGCCAGAATATCGGAATGATTGCAAAGCAACCTTGGGCCACACCAAAGCCTTCCAGGCTCGCTTTCAAGGCTTTCAGTTCGCTCAATTCGTTGCGAATGAACAGCAGTTTGGCTTTGCGGATTTCCTCACCGCTGAGTCCGGAAAGTCCCGCAACGAAGAGTTGGAGTTTCTCGGGCGTGAGGCCGTCTCGGGGATCGCGAAGCATTTTGTTAGGGTCCTTTGTTCGTTCGTCCGTCGACCAAACGATCCACCAGACATTTCCAGAGAGCGAACTTCCAGAACGAGTTTTCTTGTGTCTCGCGGCGATTCTCGAAAGACCAAGCGTGCGTTCCGCCCGGGTGCTTCTTCTTGGGCCTGCCAGGCTCCCGTGGGTCGCCTTCAATTGGAAACTCTTCCAGGGCTGACTCAGCCTCAGAGAAGTGTTCGACCCGAGCAACCGCCTGCCCTTGTTCCTGAGTGACCAGTGGATCGCAGCCAGAGGCACCACCGGACGCTTGGATCCTCGGTCGTTGCTCAGTGACCTCTTCGAGAAACTTTCCGAAGAGACTTGTTGGCGGTTCAGTGAGCCCTCCGCTGTCACAGGTTCTGCAGTGACCTCTTCGAGAAGCTTTCCGAAGAGACTTGTCGTTGGACTGTCCCAGCTGTGGCCGTTGCCCACCACGATGTTGGTACATGGACCTGTTGAGTGTCCGACAGGTTGGACCCTTGCCACGATCTGGGACAGTCGAGTGAGTAGCTCATGAGGAACACGTCGAAGAGCTGCAACCCTGTCATCCTACCTCGACTGTTCCCGATTGTGGCAGTGGATGCGACGTGTGGACCTTCAAGTAAGCCCTTCCACGACATCCTTGTGAACCGGGCCAAATCTTGGACAGTCCAACTACTGAGGTTAAGGAAAATCTTGGCTCGCCGTGCACAGCGGAAGGGCTGGTCGATCAACAGCTGCCAAATCAACAGTTGCCAGATCAACAGCTGCCCAATCACCGGTCGTTCCGGCGGCTCGCGTGGTTTGGCCGAGCAAGAATTTTCCGAGCAGAGCAGGAGGTTCCCGATAGGATCCCACGGATCGTGTTCCCCGAAAAGTGGGTGGTCAGCCCGCGATCGCCGCTCAGCGACCAGGCGTCGGCCCCATACCGCTGACGTTCTTGCCAACCCGAGGGTCTCTCTTGGCATATCTGGAGGCCTAATCAGGAAAAAGCTACCCCATCTGGGGACTGGAGATGGAAAGTCAGCGGTAGTTGGGCGTCAATCCGCCGGTCTTGCACCCAGGGAAAAGCTGACAGGCCTAGTCCGGCCGAACGGTTCACCGGAAGCACCAACTCGCGGAGGTCAAGAGTTCGCCGTTGACCATGCCAAACCAGAATTCCCATTCATTTGTCCCACCGCCGACAGGCAGGATTCTAGGATTCTGGCTGGGCTGAATTGCTATTTGGTCGGTTTGAGGATGTGGGTTATACTTTGATGCGGAACAGAGTAAGCCGGTGTGCAGGCAGTCCGTTAACTGTCGCTGAACCCCCGATCAGTCATCCATGGGGCACCTTCGGCATCGGTGCAAAAAGGCAGCGGGGTCTTTGGTGGGTTTTGGAACCTTAATAAACCCACAGGCGGAAGGACGGCCTCCCTCCAGTCCCTTGGTTGTCCAGGCCAAGAGAATCCTCTGGTCCACCCTCGGCACAGGTGTCAAAAGGCAGCGGGGTCTTTG
>CAZYKP010000108.1:14650-29569 GCA_964648025.1 uncultured Pirellulales bacterium
AACCAACTCGGTAGAACCAACTCGGTAGAACCAACTCGGTAGAACCAACTCGGTAGAACCAACTCGGCAAATCCAACTCGGCAGAACCAACTCGGCAGGAACCACCAGCCAGAAGCCTCCCGAACGCTCAACTCCCCCTGCCTTGATCGGAAGTCCTCTGGGCGCCGGCTGATCGTCGTAGGTACACTTGTTCAGATTCATACCGAGCACCGGCACGACCTGAGCTCTGCCAAAGTTGGAATCCTGAGAAGGCCGCCGTGGTCACCTCTTTTTGAGGTTGGTTTGCGGATTGCCTGCGGCCTACACTACAGTCTGGCGCTGGGTGCCAACGATGCCCTCTCGAATATTCGATGTCGTACCATAGCTTCAAACGCGTCCTGGGCGAAACCAACTTGGAGCGGAAGTGCCGCTTCTTGTTCGGGGCGTGTTTGCTGCTTTTGATCAGCGGAAGTTTCTTCTGGTACGGCCAGCAGACCGAGCAACTCGTGGAGGAACAAAACCTCAACAAAGGCGCGTTGCTGGTGGATACGGTCATCACCAGGATCCACTGGGAAAAGACCATCTCTCCCAACTTTCGCTTGCTGGCCGAGAAACTTCCGGATCAGTTCTCCAACACCGATTACCTTGCCAGCTTTATCCGCGAAGGGGTGCGACCTCCCGGAGCTGCCTCTGCCGGCAACACCTCCACCCGACTGGCCCCGACTCCCGGAAGAGCGCCCAGCAATCTTCCCCAACACCCCCTCGACCAGAACCCGTCCTCCCCCCAACAACCTGGGCATGAGCCGTCTCGGAGTTCCCCTCCGACTGAACGCACGCCGGTGGAAGGGACGCCCGAGGGCAACCCACCGGGAAGCCTGCCGCAAGATTCCCGAAACCCAGGGACGCAGAGGTCACCGTCGGCAAGGCCCAACTCCTTCGGCCGGAGACTGCCGGGTCAGGATTTGACGAATCAGAATCCGCAAAGTCAGAATCGGCAAGCTCGGGCCTCGCAGGCGGATGCTCAACAGGTGGACTCCTTAGGGACGGAATCGACTTCTCGGACTTACATACCGGGTCTTCGGCCGCCTGCTGATGAGTTTGAGCGTGAAGTGTGGCGACATTTTGCTCTGGGCGGCGACCAGCCGCGGACGCGACGGGTGGCCTCCGGGACGGAGAACCAGGAATATCATTATTACCAGGCGATCCGGGCCCGAGATCGCGCTTGTCTGGATTGCCACCAGAGCCTCCAGCCTCCTTTTACCGGGCAAAAGGGGGATTTAATGGCCGTCGCCAAGGTATCCATACCGGATATGCCCACGCAACGGCGGCTGCACTGGAACAGGGCGGTGCTGGCCAGCACGGCCATCATCACGGTGGTTTTGGCGATGGTGGCGGCCTATGTGATTGTTCGGTATGTGATTGCCAAGCCGCTGAAGCACCTTCGGGATGTCAGTGATGCGATCAGTCACGGCAATATCGAAAAGCGTGCCGAGATCCGCACCGGCGATGAGTTTGAGGAGCTTGGACGAGCGTTCAACCGCATGTTGCGGCATTTGGTGGCGGTTCAAGAGGAACTCCGGCATGTCAACGCCGACCTGGATAGTAAGGTCGATGAGCTCGCTCAGGCGAACTTGGCTCTCTTTGAGATGAACCGCCTGAAGAGCGACTTCTTGGCCACCATGAGTCATGAACTGCGGACCCCGCTGAACAGCATCTTGGGCTTCAGCGAAGTGCTTGGGTCGATTGATTCGCTGGACGACCGGCAGAGGCGGTATGTCCGCAACATCCAGAAAAGCGGCAAGATGCTACTGGATATGATTAACGACATCCTCGATTTGGCCAAAATCGAAAGCGGCAAGATGGAAGTTCGCATCGTGGACTTCCGCATCGAGCATGTCATCGCTGCACAGTGCGACCTGGCTCGCCCCTTGGCCGAGAAGAAGAACATCGACCTGGAGACCTCTCTGGCTGAAGACCTGCCGCGACTTCACCAAGACCAGGGGAAGATCCAACAAATTCTCAACAACTTGCTTTCCAACGCGATCAAATTTACGCCCGAGGGCGGACGGATCCATGTCTACGCTGGGGCGCCGCGATTGACCACAGCTCACTTGACCAGCCCCACAGCTGGGGCATTGGTCCCTGGAGACCTGCCCGCCCTCGGCGGTCAGCCCCGTCATCTGGAGCTGGTTGTCAGCGACACCGGGGTCGGAATTGCCGAAGAGGATCAGGAGATTATCTTTGAGAAGTTTCGACAGGGAAATTCGTTGTTACCTAGTGGGAATGCCATGACCCGGGAATACTCCGGTACTGGGTTGGGTTTGTCGATTGTCAAGGAACTCTGCAAGCTCTTGGGAGGAAGCATCACCCTGGAAAGCGAGCTGGGCAAAGGGAGTATGTTCACCGTTCGCCTCCCCTTGGCTTTGCCCGAACAGCCCTACCGCTCGAACTTGCTTCCTGGTTCGCTGGTGGATCTGACCAAGGCTCGGCGAATTCATTTCGATCGTTCTGAAAACCCAGCCGCCAACAGGCCCACACCTGCAAGTCGATCCGTCCCAAGCAAATCCCTCTCAGGAAACTCTCAAACAGCCAACGCTCAATCAGCCAACTCTTCTGCCGGACAGCAGAATTCCCAAGGGCGTGAGCTTTCTGGGGGCTCCGCCCCGGTCAGCGCCCATCACTCGGCGTCACCCGAGGCAGAAGGATAACACGATTGCCGAACCCACAGAGGCCACCATGGCGTCCAAGCATCTATCTGGACTGTCCCAGAGGTGGCCCGGTCACCCCCAAATGTTGCCGGCCTGATGTTGCAAGCCTGTTTGTCTGAAGGTCCTCCAGGTTGGGTTGTGCCACACTCCTCAACAGTCCAGTCAACAACAAACGGTTTTTAGGCGGGCAATCCGTCAGTTGGAATCTGAGAAACTCCGGGTCCTGAAAAGTCACAGAGTCGCACACCCATGAGCAACCGAGTTGCCGATGCCAACGGTACACTTGCCGACGCTTCACTTGCCGATGGGGCCCTTCCTGAGGTGAAGCTGTACACCGACGGTGCCTGCCGGGGCAATCCTGGCCCAGGCGGTTGGGGCTTTTTGTTACGACACCCCTCCAGTGGCAAGGAACTTCAACGCAGCGGCGGAGAACCGGTGACCACCAACAATCGTATGGAGATGCTGGCGGTCATCGAGGGGCTTTCGGCCCTCAAACGCCCCACCCGAGTTGAGGTGATTACCGACAGCCAGTACGTCAGTCGGGGACTTGCCGAGTGGTTACCCGGCTGGAAACGCAACGGCTGGCAGCGCAAGGAGGGCAAATCCCTCAAACCCATTAAAAATGAAGATCTCTGGCGGAGGCTGGACCAACTTTTCTCTCTGCACGAAGTCAAGTTGACTTGGGTCAAGGGCCACGCCGGACATCCCGAGAACGAACTCTGCGATCAATTGGCCGTCGCAGCTGCCGAACAGTTCTCCTGAAGCTCCAGGGACGTTCCCCTGCAGTCGTTCTTCTGCGAAGAATCTGCTGATTCCTTCGGAACCTCCTTGGCTGAGGGCACCTGGTCGCAATCGTGCCACAGTCGGCAGTTGCAGGTGAACCAACCGGTCCCCGATCGCGAGAACTCAACCAGGCTTGGCTCAACCAGGGCACCAGGGGCGATCCTCTGGACGGGCAGCTGTGTCTGGAGCTTGCTGGAGTGGGGGCAGATCGCCGCCAAACCTCCCAACCAAACCCGAACAGGACGGCTTGCCCGGTCCCCGGCAGCTGACTTGGCCTAGCACTTCGAACCTTTGCCTGTCACTTCGAACCTTTGCCTGTCACTTCGAACCTTTGCCTGTCACTTCGAACCTGGTCGAGCACCTCGAACATTTGGTTGGGAGATGGGATCCGGCTTGGCCAGGAAAGTGGCCGACTGAGCGCCTAGAAATGTTTTTCGCTGGGCCCATGGTGGGGTCGGCCTTCCCTCACCGGAGGCTGCTGATGAATCTGCTCACCTTGGAAACCACATGCGACGAGACCTCCGCAGCGATCGTCTCTGACCGCCTGGAGGTCTTGGGAGCTGTGGTTGCCTCGCAGGAGCACCTCCATCAACGCTTTGGCGGGGTGGTCCCGGAGTTGGCGTCCCGAGCTCATGTGGAGCGGATTCTGCCGGTGGTGCAGCAGACCCTGCAGAAGGCAAGCTTGACCATCGGCGACGTGAATGCAGTGGCGGTGGCCACAACTCCTGGGCTGGCTGGGTCGCTGTTGGTGGGGCTGGCCGCCGCCAAGGCTCTGGCTGTGGCCCTGCGGATTCCACTAATCACCGTAGACCACCTGCAGGCCCATATTTACGCCTGCCGGATGGCGTATGGTCCGGAGGTGTTTCCTTGTGTGGGGCTAATCGTCAGCGGCGGTCACACCAACTTGTATCTTTGCCGGACTCCCTTGGAGTTTGAGCCTCTCGGTAGCACCATCGATGACGCTGCCGGGGAGGCATTCGACAAAGTGGCGGCTCTGTTGGGGTTGCCCTATCCTGGTGGCCCGGCGGTAGAACGAGCCGCTCAGGGGGGCGACCCCCAAGCCTATCGGTTTCCTCGGTCGTTTCTGCATGAGCCACAGCGGTTGGCCTGGAGTTTCAGCGGGCTGAAGACGGCTCTGCGTTACCAATTAGTCCCTCCAGGGACCTCACCAACGAAGCAGCCGGGCGCACCCAAAGCATCTCCCCCGGTCAAACCAACTGGAAAACACCTAGCCGACCTGGCTGCCAGTTTTCAAGAAGCAGTCGTCGACGTGTTGGTTGCCAAAAGCCTTGCTGCGGTGACCCAGAACAAAGTCTCCGCCCTGTGCGTCGGAGGCGGTGTGGCAGCCAACGCCCGATTGCGAGAAGCCCTCACCCAAGCAGCTCAAGCTGCCAACGTGAAGCTGTACATCGCTCCCCCTTGGCTGTGCACCGACAACGCCGTGATGGGCGCGATCGCCTGGGAGCGACTGGCCGCCGGCCAAACCGACTCCCTGGAGGCCAACGTCACCCCCGGCTTGCAACGGCTGGATCCGCCAGCCAAGAGAGAGGGTATATAAGACATGGCCAATGACAGAGTCTAGAACAGTCAGCCTGGCCGTGCTCGACAAGCAAACCTCCGCAGGCGGGCACTCCCCCACAGGTCACTCCTAGGCATGACCTTGGTTGAACCAAGGTCATGAACTCAGCTGGAGGTCGACAAATTGTCTCAGGGTCCTCAGAGGCCAAAGTCCGTCCGGATGACGGGGTGGCCGGAGCACCCCTAACCTCAATATTTGCGTGATGTTACGATCAGGCGGGCCACAGAAATTCCGATTCGCCGAAACACTGAAGAGTTGCTTGACTTTCCTCGACTCGCAAAGAAATAATACCAAGTCTGCCAACTGTCTGACGTCTCGCCCCGTTGATCTCTGACTCAAAATGGTCTCGAAGTTTGATTGAGGGTCAACCTAGGCAGGGTGGTCCACCACAACCTTCCCGCTGATCTTCCCAAGCGGATCTCTGTGAAAGCTTTCCGCGAAAATGCTGTCGGTCAGCCCCACCACAACTCTAGGACGACCTGAAGGACAACACCTTAGGCAGACTACAACTCAGGCAGACAACACCTTAGGCAGATTACAACTCAGGCAGATTACAACTCAGGCAAACGAGCAAAACCTTCCGAAGTTGAGTTGAACGGGAAGTGTCTGCCGGAGGCCTCGGCAATCAGGCAGTCAAACATCAGTCAGACAGTTGTCGGATGATGCTGACAACTCAACCAAAGAAGGCGGAGCCAAGCACGAGAACCCACCGGCCAAGCGGTATTGGCCTTAGATCGTTTTGGAATGCGTTGGTGTTTCAGGATGGACTGAAGCAAAGGTCGAACCAATTGGGATTTCCAACCGGATAGACATGACACGGCAACCGGCGACCTTTTTGATTTCTCGCGAACTGATTTTTCTAACTTCAAACTTCTTCGACCCCAACTGTCGAGTAGCGACCAGGAACGGCAACTATGAGTCAACCCCGTCACAAGAACGTCTTTGACGTGATTAACGAAGTCGGACACGACGAGGACTTTCGTCCGGTTGAAACGGAAGACTTTGTTCCCACCAGTGCACCAGCAGGCTCCGCTTCGAAGATCGAGGTCTTAGCCCAACGCGTGGCAATGGGCTTGCCCCTATGGCACCCTGAAGATCGCAATGATTACAGCGGCTTGACCGGAGTTGTCCGTCCTCGCGAGTAAGCTGGTCACCGGGCTCGGCTTGTCTTTGAGCCCTCCAACCTTAAGTCCGTCTGGTCGTCTGGTCGTCTCGTAGCTCGGTTTTGACTCACACTACCGTTGACCCTCAACCGGCAATTGGCCCCTTGGCCTTGTCGGTTTTTTTTCGCGCTTTGGCAACAAAAGGAGCGCGTCGTCCCGCGGCAACCGCAGCAAGACCGCTTCCTCCTGACCAATCCTGCCTGGCCAACTCCCTTCCCGCAGCAACAGCCCCCCTTTGGCCGAACCACACATCAGCCCAACGACACATAGACCAATCGTCCAACACAACGCCACAAACCACAGGCGACAGACTACCCGAACGCCATGGGGAAAGATTTCTCCAGAAAAGCCTTCCGATTTTAAGCTAAGCTATTTCATCTCCAGGGATCTGATTGCCCCAGATATCTACTCAAAGTCTACTTTAGCGCATCGGAGGGGCCATTCCATAGAGTGGGTCGCGACGAATCCCACTCGCCGGTGGCTGAGGTTGTTCCGCTGGGCGAGTTTGGCCGGAGGGTTGTGTTGGATCGCTGGGCAGCAAAACGGCAGGATCGTACTGCCGAACAGCGACCGGGGGCTGTTGCTGCCTTTGGGGGCCAATGTAGGGAACTGGTGAATAGGTCGGCCGCGCCGCAGAGATTCCCATCCAGCGACGCGCTGCGATCCGTCGTCGCCTCTGCGCTGCGACCGCTGCGGCTCGTTCGTAACGGGCCTTGTCTGGGTCGAGCACGAGAGGGCCCTCACGTTGCGAGGTCCAGGAGCCCAAACTGGCCGAAGGGAGCTTCGGTGAGGTGACAGACCCGGAGTCCGGCTGAACAACGGGCCGACCCAACTGGGCCCGGCGAGACCGAATCGGACTGCTGTCCCACTGCTGAGATGAGCTGTCTTGCTGCGACTGAAGCTGACCTGCCCCCGCAGTCCAGGATCTTCCCAACTTGGAGGGATCGGACGACCCGACCGGTCGAATCGGGTAGGTGACGGCTGCCTTGGGAGCCGGCCACAAGGGCGGCAAACCGGAGACCGGCTGTAGCCCCGTTCGTCGGGCCAAAACACCCTGGTCCTGATCAACGGTGTGGTCAGCCCTTTGGCTGGGACCGCGGTCAGCGGATCTTCCAACAAGTGAAAAATGGTAATCACGCTGGGCGTTGACCCAATCGGAGGGGGCAACTGTGGGCTGGCTCTGGGCGCTTGCCGGAGGAACCCCCACGTGGGGACCAACTGAGGACGTGAACACGCCGACCAGACCAACAAGCAGCAAAGACCGCATAAGTTCCTCCAAGGTGGGCACGATCAGCGTCTGCTGCTGCCCGGCCGGCCGAAGACGCTGGCCGGCCGGGCGTTTGGGATCAATCGGATTGAGCCCTGCAGCAGATGGAGCGGAGAGCAGGCGATTGATGCCGTCAGCGGGACGCAGACGGGTGTCGATTCTCAGCAGGTATTTCAGCGACCCGCAGGTCTACAGGCTCTCTTCGGCCGGCTTGGCGGGGAGGATCGAATCACCACCGTTGGAATTCGCAAAGTGCCAGCCGATCCTGGGATAACGGCCAAGCGTGACATGCAACAAGTGCCTGGCGTGCAGCAAGTGCCTGCAGTACAGCAAGTGCCTGCAGTACAGCAAGTGCCTGGAGTGCCTGAGGTGCGACCAACACCTAATGTGTCAACCGGTTCGGCGGTGTCGGCTGCAGGTGAGATAAGACCCGCCCGGACCGTAGGGCTTGGTCTAATTCTTGCGGCTTTGGCGAAGGCGGCGGCCCAGGGTTCTCTCTGCTTGACCCGAATATGGTCTGGCGGCCTCAAGGGCAAGGGAGACGATGGGTTCGTCCCTGCTGATGCTGTGGAGATGTCAGCGGGTCGTTGATTCCGAAGACCTGCTGGGTCAGACGGCTTGGCTTAGGTCAATAAACTGAGGGCCATTTGGGAGCTGAGCAGAATGAGCATGATCGCCAGAAATGGGATGACCACTGTCAGATAAAGCAAGATGATCTTCCACCAGCTCTGCAGCCAACGACAAAGGTAGCCTGAGAGGATTGTTTGAAAGACCGCTGTGCCGACCCCGGTCAGCAGGCACAGCAGCACGCCCGACCAAATGGCTCGCTCGGCAGCGACAATGCTCTCGTATAGCCATTTTAGGACAACGGCAGCACCCTGTTGCCTCACCGGAGCCGCTTGAAGATCGGGATAGTCCTGCAGAAACGGTTCGATGTCCACCGCGACAAGATGTTCTTGCGGGCCTAGCACCTGGCGATGGGCCGCCGGCAGAGCTCTCCAGGAGGTGGCTTGATACCACTCACCAAGGGTTGGAGCGATATTGATGACCCAGAATAACCACCAACCTACGGTCATCGTATAAGTGGCGATGGCAAAGGTCGAGCCTGTTCCGAAGCCAGCGAGGATATCGGTCCACTTATTGCGTGATCGGATCAGGGCGACAGTCAAGAAGCCCATAAACAAATAGGCGATGATTCCCAGCCCCACAACGGGCAGCCAGGCCTCGTCGGGCAAGAGGGTATAATCGATGAGGAATTTGGGTGGAGGCAGGCTGGGAAAGTTGTCCTGCATCGCCTGATAGGCCTGGCGTTGCAGAGAGGCAATCACCGAGACGCCCACAGCCAGGTTGACCAAAATGCCACAGAGAAACCCCACGGAAATGGTCCAAAACACACTGCTGACGTTCCGGGTGAGCCACAACCAGAGCATCGAGGCCAAGGAGGGTGGCTGAGCATGGAGGAGGGGTTCTCCGGCGACATACCGCTGCAGATCCTCGCCCAAGGCATTGACGGCCTGATAGCGATGATCAGGATCTTTCTGCAGGGCCTTGAGCACGATGGCATCCAGGGCGCGTTTGACCGGAAAACTCAAGCGTCCTCCGACCTGTTCTCCGGAAGCCGCACTGGGAGGAGCAGGCTGCCGACTAGCGATCGCTTGGATGAGTTCGCCCATCTGCCCCATGACCGGGTAAGGAAAGCGCCCGGTCAGCATGGTGTAAAGGATCACACCAAGCGAGTAGATATCTGTGCGAATATCGATCGCGTTTGGATCTGCCGAGAGCTGCTCTGGGGAAGCAAAAGCAAGCGTCCCGACGAACTGACCTGTGGCGGTGACCTCTGCGCGGGACTGCTGGGGTTCGAGGATTGGCCGGGCCAGGCCGAAATCCAAGATTCGCGGCTGTCCTTCTTCATCGATGAGGATGTTACCCGGCTTGAGATCACGGTGGATGATGCCACGAAGATGCGCATGGTTCATCCCTTGACAGATTTTCAAGAACAGCCCTAGGACTTCTTCGGTGGATTCACATCCGCCGCTGCTCAAATACTGATCAAGAGTTTTTCCGGCCACATATTCCATCGCCAGATATTGCAAGCCTTGATCTGTCAAGCCACTATCATAGACGGTGACAATATAGGGGTGTTTCACAGAGGCCAGCAGATCCACTTCACGATCAAATCGTCTACGCTCTGTCTCGGTGGCTGCTTGTCCATGCAACAACACTTTGACAGCCACCGTTCGTCGGGTGGACACCTGGATCGCTCGATACACCACCCCCTGCCCACCTCGATGGATCTCTGAGACGATCTGATATCCGGGGATCGTCACACTGCCCTCACCAGCTCCTTCTGCTGGCGATTGCTTTTGTCGTGGGGCTTGTTGAGGGGTGACTCCTTGCTGGCTGGCAAGCTCGCCGGGCGAAGCGTTGTTGAGCTGGCCTTCGCCCCGTGGTCCCTCATCAGCGGCCAAGGTTGCCTGCAAGTGCGGCGACGCCTCATCTCCCTGATCCAGCAGCACTTGCAGCCACTGAGCTTCTTGGGGAAATCGCTGGCGGTACTCATCAACGTGAGGGGCCTCACCCTCCCGTCGCCGCAGGTTCACTTCCAGCTCGACCAACTGCCGGACCAAACCGCCCCGAGCGGTGGTCGAGGCACCTTTGAGGAAGTCTTCAATGCGGGGATTTTCTTGGGCAAGCCAAGCTTTTTTAAAGTTCTGGCAAGCTTGCAAGATGACTTGTTCGTTTGGGATTTGTAACGGATTGTTCACCGGGACACTCCTCGGACTCGGAGATCGCCCTGATCGCCAGAGGGCGATACCCATGAGGGGGATCTCCAACTCAGACGTGCCGAAGCTGTTGACCATTTGCAGCCACCGCCAGCTGGCTTTTGAGTGACTGCCTTTTCGGTCACAAGATTGTTGGTAGCTGGGTTTCTGGTAACCAGTTCGAGGGCGGATGCCTGTCCGGTCAAGCTGCTTTCGTCAGGGCTCGACCCGGAGTTTCGTTTGGCCTCAGCGGCGAGATCCTCCCAACCTTGAGAGAATTCGCCGCCGGCGCGACCTCGGTTGAGTATTCCGGTGATTGACGTGCAACTTGAGCAAAAACTTGCCCAGGAAGGGTAGTCTTGAGGAGCCATCTTTTTGAGGGAGTTGGACAGCGTGAGCAGCTCGAAGGGCGGCCAGCCTCAGATGAGCCGTGGGAGAGATTTTGCGAGAGTATTCTCGTGGACGCAACGAAGTTGGCGGGCTTGTGGGTCAGTGGACCTTGTCGTATCTTCAAAAGCTCAATCAGTTTTGGTCGAGGCGGTTGGCTTTCTGACTTGACCACTCTGTCTGGGGGACGTAGCTCAATTGGGAGAGCACCGGCTTTGCAAGCCGGGGGTTAGGGGTTCGAGCCCCCTCGTCTCCACTCCTCTTCAACTCCTGCCAAGACGATACTTACGTCACCTGCCAGCTGTCTGCGGTACGGCTTCCGATCCGAGTGAGGCGGTACGATTGACCGCTTAGGACCGATCTCAAGAGGCTCGACCGTGGCTCGGCAAAAACATGCTCATCTTCCCGCCTAGGGTCTTTACAAACGCAGCAACCTCGGGCTGGTCAGCATCAGTCGCGAGGATCGCTTCCTCGAAATCACGGCTTCCGCGAACACTCAGATGGCCACAACCCGGCCTACCCCAGAAGGCTTAGAGTCCGTGACGATTTCAATCTTTGCAGATTCCCTTGGTGGTACAGGCCAAGAGCTATTCGGGTTGTTGAGCAGCCAGTCAACTCCAGGTCCCCCAGGTCGTATGTTTCCTTCAACATTCACACCCGTCGACATGACCCTGACCGGGACTGTCAACGTCATTGCCGAACCGACATCGGTCGCCAGCTGGTCAATTGCCGGCCTGGGCCTTGTTGGGTTCCGTTGCTTCCGCGCTCGGCGAAAGAAGTAGCCTCAATCTGAGTCGTCCAACACCATCGATTGATCACAGTCTCTGCAGGGCAGGCATCCGCGCTTGAACTGTAGGCATTTTTGGCAGGGCTTTGCAGCCAGGCCCACCAGCAAGCAGTCGGCTACGCGAAGGTTGCGCACTTCCCGACAGCTGATCGCTGTTTGGGGACCCATCACTTGCTCAGGTCGGTCAACCGCTTGCTCAATCGATCAAACAGTTCGTCGAGGGTGCGAGGATCTTTCCCTGGAGGCTTCCGAGTCGGAGTCCTGACAGGTCTGCTCAACGGCGGGGTTGTACCGATTGACCACTTGTATCGCCTCAAGGACGGAGAACTGCGATATCGCGGCACTGGTGAATTTGCCAGCCTGATCATGCGTAGAATTCCCGCCAATGCAGAACAAATCCAGCGATTCAAGGCTGCACTTGATCTTCTGGATGTCTGGCGATGGCGAGATGACTATAAGCCACGGGACGTCAATCTAGTGGTCGAAAATGGCGGGAGTTGGTGGTTCACCGCCAAGCTCGAAGATCAAGAATGCAGCTGCGGTGGTTGCAATGCGTTTCCCTCGTACGGCGATGCGGCCCAGACTGCCCTCGATGGTGAGCGATTCACCTTACTGCTGGCGGCCCTGTACGATATGTTCTCGATCGCTGGCTACATCCATCAGGCTCAGCACCGCCAAGACCATCAAGACGCAGAACACGAGGTGTAAGTCAACGCGTCAGGGGCTTCAAACCGACCGGAATCGGTGGTTGAATTTGACGTTGAAGCGGATGGTCATGGGGCGCATCGCATCAGTTCCATTCGGTCGTTCGAGAGTGCAGGAAGAGCTGCTGAACTATGCGCGCTGATCGACTTGCCAAGGCATTTGAACGGTTTTTGCTGGACCATGATGAGGCTGCCTTCTTGGTGGCAATCCAGCAGTATGGTGGGCATTCACCGGCATCCGACCTTGATTTCCCGATCGTGCACCGTATCCGAGATGTTATTCTCTGTGGAGATGCATTCAGGATTTTGCGCGTTTACGACCCCGATGACCGAATGGCCCGCCTGTACGTTGATCGCACGCAGACACCGAGCGACGAACCGGGCGTTCCCTACGAACTCAACGGACAGGCTTTGCACCGATGGGTCGTTGAGGAATCGGACGAACCGACCGACGGAGAGACTGACTGGGGCAAGTATCTTGACGAAAATCCATGCCACTGAAGGCAGCCTCGACTGGGGAGGGACGGCGAAAAAGAATTCCGCGGTGATTCGGATCTCCCGCAGTGAGGGCAACTATTCTTGTTGCATCAGCGACCACGATCGCAACATCTCCGGAGAATTGCCAATGAAGTTCTCATTTCTCACTCTTGGTTGCCTCTTCAGTTTGGTGATCTGCCTGGGGGGCTTTGCCCCCGGGGCGGACGAAAAACCAAGTGGCGACGAGGCGAAAGCTGCCGCCGCCAAGTGGCTTGACAGCCTCGAGGAAAAGGGACTTGTACTCAACGAAACCGTCAAGGAGCAGGGGTTCGTCGTTACCCATGCCCCGAGTGCTCGCGGACGCGTGACGAAGTTCAGCTTTCGACAACCTGGCTGGTGGATGACGTTGGTCTTCCATGGCGAGCTGTCTGCTCAGACGCCACGGAAAACACTTCAAGAAAAATTTTGGTTTGTCACATTAGATCGGATTCCCACACCTGGCTTGAATCTCCCTGGCTGGGAGGTGCGCCCTCAGACACCCACCTCGTCGGTGAAGAAGGGGGTGACGATCCTCGCCTTCCGCGACGGCAAGATGACGGTGCGGGTGCGCACCAAGTTCTTCGCGCTGTACGGCCTGGATCCCTCGATCCCACTTCCAGCGGATGCCCCGGCGCCCGTCGACACTTACTTCCAGATTCGTCGAGAGTTTCCATTTGACTTGAGGCTCGAAGCGCCCGTGACGTTCAAATAGCAGTTTGTCTTTGCACTAGTGATGCGGCTGCTAGAATTGGTCGGCGGGCCGATGCGAAACATTACTGGGGAGAATAGCCTTTGGCTTGGGTTCCTGCATCGAATCTCGCCCGATCCTAGTGTCCACGCTACGGCCTTGCGGGCGGGACACGCTGATGGACCTGCTCCGCCTAACTATGAGATCGCGGGTTTTTTGAATCTGTGAGCTTTTCGGAGTTCCTTCTTTCGCAGACGCTCCTGACATTGCTTGGCTATGGTAAGCATGGTCAACGGCTTCAATCCGCTCGGTCACGTGATCGCGGTTTCTCCCCGCGCCCGGTCCAACGGGCTCTGCCCGCTGATGGTTGAACT
Source organism: uncultured Pirellulales bacterium (assembly GCA_964648025.1). Taxonomy (GTDB): domain Bacteria; phylum Planctomycetota; class Planctomycetia; order Pirellulales; family Pb10988; genus CAZYKP01. The sequence continues at coordinate 28,348 of CAZYKP010000108.1, forward strand.
GCTCGATCCATCGGGTCTTCATGATCCGCTCAGCCGCACGGCGCGACTTGGCGAACACGGCGAAGTCGTCCGCGTATCGGACGAACGGCGAGCCGCGACGTTCCAGCTCTTTGTCCAGATCATCGAGATTTATGTTGCTCAAGATCGGGGAAAGTGGACCGCCTTGGGGTGTACCAACCTCGGTCGGTTGCAGGACTCCTTCGACCATCACGCCTGCCCGCAAGTAGCGTCCGATCAATTGCAGCAGCTGCGTGTCGCTGACTCGACGAGCCACACGCGCCATCAGGACGTCGTGTTGGACTCGATCGAAAAACTTCGATAAATCGAAGTCGGCAACGAAGCGGTAGCCGCGACGGATCGTGCGTTGCACTTGCTTGGCTGCTCCGTGAGCAGAGCGTCCGGGTCGAAAGCCGAAACTCGATTCACTAAAGTGGGGATCGAAGATCGGTGTCAAGACTTGCACGATGGCTTGTTGGATCAGACGGTCAAGCACGTTTGGGATACCGAGCAACCGCTGGCCGCCATCGGGTTTGGCGATGGTCTTTCTCCGCACCCGACCGGGGCGGTAAGTGCCATCGAGAAGTTGTTGTCGAATCGCTGGCCAGCGCGTTCGGAACCGGTCCGGGAACTCCGCGATCGTAACACCGTCGGGGCCAGGGGCTCCGCGGTTGCGTTTCACGTTCGTCCAGGCTGCTTCCATGTTGGCCTCATCGACAACACGGTCCATCAAAGTCTCTGGGAATAAACTCAAGGCAGGCTGCTTGGCACGCGCCGTGGCGGTCGATCCCGGTCGGGACAATGAACTGGTCTCTGGACCGTCGCCGTCTGAATGATACAGATCGATTTGCCCAGAGGTGTTCCCTCGCCGCGAGTTTGCCAATGGCTCCTCCTTGTTCTTCATGGTTCGGTCCTTCCCGTCCCGATTGGCCTTCGAGATGCGGTACTATGACCTCTGCTGACTCCTGCCTCGCCCGCGGTGGATTGCTCCACGGCGTTCCAACCTTTCAGGCAAGCCTTACTCGCTGGAGCGAGCGACGGCTTGTGAGCCGTCTGGCAGGTCTCCCCGGATAAGAGCGTGATGTTTCGCTGCACAGGCTCGCCATTGACCTGAACCGTCGTTTGGGTACGGCTTCGTGATGTTGTGCTCACTCGCCTGACGGAGCCGGACTTGTATGACGTTTCTGTCCGTAGCCTCGCAGCTTTGACGAGAATGTGTCCGGGT
>CAZYKP010000109.1:0-29366 GCA_964648025.1 uncultured Pirellulales bacterium
AGTGAACACATCCTGGATTCATCCTAACCACTCTTAAATCCGCGCCCACAAAAACCGGGGAAGTTTAAACCAGGACCGCGAAGAGTTGCCAAGACGAACCGTCATGAGGTAGAGAACCAACGTAAAGTGGCCGGTGGTAGCGCCCTCTGGCCGGTTCTCAAGCGCCGAATGACACCATGACGTCGACGTGACCGCGCTGGACAATCTGTTTTCGGAGATGCGACATGCTGTGGAGCTTGGATGATGTGGTCGAACACGACGGGGAAATCGTCGGTCGATTCAAGTCTGTCGGGCGTCTCACCACGACCGGCAAGATCGTGCGGTTCATCCGGGGCGTGCTTGGTACCGTCCCGACCCGGTATCTGAACGAAGTCGAGTGTTACGAAGCGGTGCAGATGTACGAATCAGGAAGGGGATGCCCGCATTGGGATGGCGGACCGAACCTGGGTCCGAACGGGCGACAGTGGAACCGAAATGAGATCATCACAGCCCACGAGTTCATTCAGAAGCACAAGAAAGCGCATGAACTCCCGCTGGAGACGCCGCCGCTCGACGACGATTGAAGTGGCGCGTGCGGCGGCGGTCGTCCGGTCCAAATACTCGAACGATCTGCAAGTCACGCTTGTTCAACAAACGGATTCTTTACACCAGCCTCCTCTTGTTGGCGTTCACTGGTGATGGCGTTCGCTGCTCTCCCGGATAGAAGGCCACGACTCCTTCCGTGCAAAACTGGGGAGATAGGGTATTTTGGCCAGAATCCCGGTCGTGAACAGCAGCAACTCAACCAGGATGATGTAGTTGCCGGTCACGTCGAGCGTCTTGCGATGGTAACCTAATCCCATTGTGGCATAACAACCCGTTGCACATGCGTACTGGAAATGGCTTGTTGACAAGCGGGTGGGAATCCCGGCAGGGTAACCTCTAGCCAAGAGCCCACCAGGCTCACAACGAGGTTGAAGAGGCCAGGCATGGAGAAGCCATTCCACACCAATGAGTGAGCCATGGCTCCGACGAACCACAGCCCGAGTAGGGCGATCGGCAGACCGAGGAGCACGGAGACCACGGCGGCCCACTTGGCACAAGACGGAGTCCAGGCAGCTTGACAATCGAGGCAGGGGTGGTTGGAGACGAACTGAAAGCCAGACGCACCGGCAGACTGGGTCCGGGAACTTCCACATTCGGGACAGATGGCCATAGTTGTTGTCCTGATTGATCGAGAGTGGCAGTTTGTTCGTAGGCGTGATGGGCGAGCACCGCGATCGCCAACTCGAGGCGGGGCCTCCTTTCGGTTGACGTCAACGAGCTTGGGGAGCGATCAGGGACTGGTGCAGGCAGCAAATTTGGGTGCAGACAGCAGTGCAGCGCCCTTCAGGTGTATATGCCGGCTTTGACCCAGTTTGTTTAGTACCGGGCTGATTCCGCACCACCCCGACTAAAACTGCAGATGCCTCGGCCAGGCGAGTTGCCCCTTGATTTTCCCATGGAATCTCCGGAGCATGTTGCAATGTGAAATCCACCTCCAACTCAAGCCGGGTGCGGAGCTGGTTGGTATCCCGCCGAACACCATTCGAGTTCGGGGAGCGAAGATGGACAACATTGAGAAAAGCCAGCAAGAGAACTATCCAGGCCTGACCATGTCGCGCGACGGCGACGCGATCGTGGTGCGTATCCCCGTCCGTTTCTACCGCCGCAACGGTCGCCAAATGGTGCTGACACGCGGCGACAATGGCAAAGCGGACCCCGATCGCGACACTAACGGTACTCGTGTCTCCGCGCTGGCCAAGGCGTATCGCTGGCAAGAGCAACTGGAATCTGGCGAATACGGAAGTATGGACGAGTTGACAGAAGAGAACGGAGTTGACCGCACGTACATCGGCCGCACATTACGCCTGACTTCGCTTGCACCCGAGATTGTTGAGCGGATTCTTACGGGTGATGAGCCGGAGGGACTCAGCCTCGCCAAACTCCGCAATGACCTGCCGTTAGTGTGGACGGAGCAGAGTTGGGCAAACTGGCAGCGAGATGTCTCTACGTAAGTTGTTTCCTACTTGGGCGATAATCAAGTTCGACCTCGAGAACTTGACCGTCATCTAAAATTTCGACCTCTACCAACCAATCTCCGGACCATCCTTTGATGTCGTAGGCCTTGCGCCCCTGCACGGCCCCTTCCTTGACCTGACAAACTTCCTCAAGCCTCTCGCCATACCGTTCCGCGACTTTGTTTGCTTGCCCGATAACACCAGCAGGAACTAACGATTGGTCGATAACGTGTTTTCCCTTTAGTGAACGATGCGAACTGCGCGTTTCCAATTGGATTTCCATGCTGCGGATTTGCAGCTGCGACGTTTCACCACCAAGGTGAACTTTGATTTGAATGGGTTTGTTGCCAATGTTTCCCTGAAATCGGTACACACTGCGAGATGAGCTTCTTAAGACACGATCGACGGTCAAGCCTGTAATTCGGCGTTCTACTTCCTTTCTCGCAATGGGTGGCACGTCGGTAATCGGGATTTCCTTCAACGCCTTAAGGCACGCCCGATTTTCTTAGGTCAGCGGTGCGTTGGCAACTGTGCGCCGCTGTCCTGAATCAAGCTCGCGCAGCGCCAGCTCAACTATTCCGCCCTTCGGATGCTTGCCCATTCCGGCCATGACTTGAGTGAGGTCCTCAACGAATCGCTTCTTCCATTTGTGCTTAAACTGTTTCTTCGATGATTCAAGAATGTCCGCCACCGGGATGTCATTGATTGCGATGCATTCGTAATAGCTTCCCTCAAATTCCACGCGTACCGTGCCGTCTTTGCAAACCTCGACGTCAGTGAATGGAGACACCGACAACTTTATTGTGGCACATTCGCGCCAGTTTTTCATATGTCGAGTCTGTCAGTTCACCTTGTTCCAAAGAAGCGAGAACTTCTTTACCAATCGGCCTAACGGCTGATCGTCGAGCGGATCTTGGATGAAGACGAGCCGGAGGGGATAAGTTTGGCGAAAATACGCAATGACTTGCCGGCGGTGTGGGCGGAGCAGGTGTGGGGCGAGTAGACTGATCCGTGAAACTGCAGTCGGTCAAAGTCACCTCTGCGTCGGCGATCAACTCCAATCTGCAGGCGGATGATGCAACTGTCCGCTCAGAGGAATCGATCTTCGTGCCGTCGGTGTGGGGCACCGGCGCGACCTAATCGGTCACCGTTCTTGCAAGATGAACTCAGTTCTTGGCCGTGCGGATCCAGCACTAGAAAGTTTGATTTCGCGCGGTTGGGGGGTAGAATTGGCGGAGATTCTGATGGTCTCCAACGAGTCTAGGGGGGCAATATGGCAAAAAGGAAGTCGCCGAACAAGGTAGCCAAAGAGTCTGCGAGCAAAGCGGCGGCGGCAAAACCAGCGAGCGCAGACCCAAAAGCGGCAGTGGAGCGTCTCTCCCAGGCTGGTTGTATCTGCGACTTTCGCGATGACGGGAAGGCGGCCCACTGGAATGTCGTTTTGATAAAGGCTCCATTAGCTGCAATTGCCGACGAACTGAGGTGCCTGTCCGCAATCCGACTTGAGTTCAACACCGGCACGCCCCGTCCAGACCTGGGCTTACTGGCCGATCTTTCTCCGGTTTTCGAGATATTTGATGTAGAAGGCGTGGTCGATGACCAGGCGCTCGCAACGTTGCCTGAACTATGCGAGCTGACACGCGCTACATTGACCAAGTTGAGCGACGAGGGCGCTGGCTACTTGGACCGCGCGGCTGGAATCGAACAGCTCATGCTGCGGGACTCAAGGATCTCCGACGCCGGCCTGGAGTCTATTCTGAAACTGACAAAATTGAAATATCTAGACATCAGTTGCGGCACACTGACCGGCGCTGGTTTTAATGCCCTCCCCCGCGAATCGAAAATCGAAAAACTCAAGCTTGAAGAGTTGGAGCACTTTGACGCTAAGAACATGTCCGTGTTCAACAGGCTTGGGCACTTGCGGGAACTTTTCTTTCAGCACGTTCCCCTTTCGGGCGCAGGCCTGAAATACCTCACCGCCTGCACCCAACTGGACTGCATGTGGCTGGAAGAAAACCAGCTCGAAGACGACGATCTGCGCCCTCTTGGCGAGCTCGCGCAGCTCAAGAACCTATCGATCTACGACAATCCAATCACCGATGAGGGACTCGTCCACCTGGAAGGACTTGGGCAGCTTAACGATCTGACGATCGAAGACTGCGAGGCTTCTGAAGAACGCGTCAGCGCGTTGAAGGAGAGCCTTGGCATTTAGTCACGAGCCAGGAGGTGGAGATGAGCGACCCTAATGAGTATCTGAAAAACTTCGCTGGACATTCGATTCCCGAGGACGTCCTGAGTCTCTGGAGCTTTGAACAAGTTCGCCAGGGCTGTTACTCGCAGGGCTTCGAACTGATTCCTAATGACAAATCGGCGCTCAGTACGTGGTCTGAAGAACCCGCGTTTTTAGAACGCCTCGTGCCGATTGGTCAAGCGGACGGCACAGGCAGCATCTATGCATTCTGGCTTCCCGATGCTACTTCTGCACTGGAAAACGCTCCGATTGTCATTTTCGGTTCTGAAGGTGGGGTGCACATCGTCGCTGATTCATTTCGTGATTTGCTGCGAATACTGACGTTTGACGTCGAACCGATGGCCGATTTCGATAATGTCTCGTACTACAAAGACCCCGAGGACCACGTCCCGAGCGAGGAAAACGCTGATTACATCGCCTGGGTGCGAGAAAATTTTGATATTGAACCGATAAGCGACGCGGACCAGATCGTCGAGACGGCGCGGAGCAAGTGGGGTGAGGCGTTCAAATCCTGGGCCCGGCAATTCATCGATGTGGACTGAATTCGACGTGGCGAAGTAATCGGCTGCGCGGGTCGCCAAGTTGACCTCGGATAAGCCGCATTGCTCGTATCGCATGTGGTACAATCGTGTGGCACGTGAACTGGTTTGCTCCGCTTTTGTCTTGGTACTGGCGTGAAGAGACTTGCCGATATCGCAATCGAGTATCTCACGGCATTCATGTTTGCCGGTGAAGAGAATATCGAGCACAAGTACGCATCGTCCCATTTGGAGGTCTTTCCCGAGCTCCTTCGCTATCTGAGCGAAGAGGAACGGCGCAAACTATCGCTGCTGAAAAACGTGCAATGGATCTCGCGAATGCTGCGCCGGACGAGGGCGAGCGCGGATTTCACCCAACCGTCAACGAGCAAGAGCTTGCGTTCCTTGAGGCTTTGGCCAGCGGCGACCTGTACGATCAATGGTGCGAATAGCCTTGGTGTTCGCGACGATACACTCACCGGGGCGCTTCACCACATCGACCGACGACCGCAAGCATTTCGGGGCCCTTCGTTCGGCGCGTCGGTCACATCGATCTCCCCCAGTCCCGGTTTCCTGTTCGAGCGGTAGGTTGGACATCTCTGAAAGAGGCTCAACTGTCAAGGAGGTTTCTCCTGGTTTCCTTGGATTGGTTGCGTTCCTTGATCGGGCGCAGCCGGGGCTGCGTTTTTTAACTTGGTAACTCGCGCGGCTCAAAGTGGATTGATTACGGTTCTTTCTCGGGTTCGATCGCAAGCGTTCTTTTGGTTTTCCGATTGCACCCCGGAATATATCTACGTAGATTTTTTTTCATTCTTTTGAGGAGACACCTGAGCGAACCTTGAGGCTGCTGAGGTCGAAAAGACCGCTTTGAGTTGGGTCTAACTTCAATCTGCTTGGGCTGGACAAACCTCAGCGGCCTGGAATCAGAGCTTGCGAGCAGCGGTGAAAATGACCTCTACAGTTACGCCACCTCATCGCAGATGACGCGAGCAGTCCATCCGCAGCACTGGCCCAACGGCAACTGTCTGGCTATCAGCAAGCATCAATCAGCCCGGGTGACGCGGGTTGCAGACGACTGCCTACTGGCAGACGACGCCAAACTGGAAAAAACGCCGATTCTGTAACCCATTGATTTCCAACGGCTTCCATCGCGGGACGCGTTGGCACCGCGTCACGTGAAATCGAGACTTTTGGCCCGATTCGAGACTTTCTTGGCCAGTTCGGGCCCGACCGCGTCCCGTGCATTCGGCCAATGCGACCTACGCCAAATCGCGTAAATCCCTATATACGTGTACGAAACGACCAAGGCCCGCCAATTGGTACTGACGGGCCTTGTTTGAATTTACGACCTCCGCATTGCGCGGCTGACGTCGCTCGCTCCCGAAGTCGTCGAGAGAATCCTTTCGGGTAACGAACCATGTGAAATCAGCCCACGGAGATTGCAGAAAGAACTACCCGTCCGCTGGGCTGACCAGGCGTGGCCAGGCGACTAAATAGACACACGATCTGTCCCCGTTGCACCGCTCAGTTTAAGGCTGCAGAATACCAATTCCTTTTCCAAGGATCCGCCGTGACTTTTTTTGGCCGTCGTCAGAGGTATTTGAATGAAGTACTGGTGGGTTAACCACAACCAGACTGTCGAGCAGGAGGTGAATGGAGGCTACTTGTGGTCGCCGAAAACAGAGCAGGGAGGAACGAGAAGTCAATTCTATGACAATATGCGACGTGCCAGACCCGGCGATCCCGTCCTCTCCTTCGCTGGGACACACATCAACAATGTGGGGCGGGTCAGTGACTTTGCTTTCAGCTCACCAAAGCCGCCAGAATTCGGAACGAAGGGCTCGTATTGGGACCAACAGGGCTGGCTCTTGCCAGTTGTCTGGAAAAAGCTGAATCACCCATACAAGCCGGCTAATGACATATAGCAGCTCGAATCGCTCTTACCAAAAAAGTACTCTCCATTTGTTTTGAAAACTGGGCGCGGAAGTCAGAAGGCGTACCTCGCCGAAGTATCACCGGAGCTGTACTCTCATGTTGTAGACGCAGCCGGCGGCGATCCTCAGGGCTGGGATGCGAGTCGCCCCGTCCATCTGCAAGCTATTGACCAGCGGGAAGTGGTCGACGATGCACTCGAAGCGGCGGTTAAGAGCGACACTGCCTTGGAAACCACGGAGAAGGAAGCTCTCGTGAAGTCTCGCAGCGGACAAGGGCTGTTCCGCGAGCGCGTCGAAGACTTGGAGGGACCGTGCCGAGTGACGGGGCTCTCAGAGCCTGCGCTGTTGATCGCAGGTCACATCAAGCCGTGGCGATCGTGTGAGTCAGCGGCTGAACGGCTCGACGGACACAATGGTTTTCTGCTCGCCCCGCACATTGACCGCTTGTTCGACCGCGGGTTTATCAGCTTTGACGATGACGGAGAAGTGATAGTGTCAACGATGTTGGCGGCGAGTGTAATCGAATGCCTTCAGCTCTCCGCACATTTGAAAAAGAACGTCGGCCCATTCAGCGAACAGACGAAGAAATACCTAGCCTTCCACCGTGCGAATGTCTTTCTCTCGGAACCGCAAGTGAAGCCCGCGGAAACGAAGTGACCCTATCCCAATTCTGCCTCGCTGAACGCTGCCACTTCCGCATCACTGGCCGCGTATTGGACCTCCTCCTTTACGTACATCCGGAACGATCTTACTGTGCAGGAGCATCTAGATCCTGCCAAGGTCGCAGCGTCTTCGACGACCTCGTCCTCGTCAATTAGAAGGCAAACCGGCTGAGTCCATCCCGGCTGTAGCCCATCCGTTCAAGCCAGATCTAGAAAGGCGAGTTGAGCTCCAGTCTTGGCCCCCACGAGTTCATAGGCCAATTCGCCTTCTGTCAATCCTCGCTTTACGCACCAATTGCTGCAATTCAACTTAAGCGCCCAACATGACCATCAACTCGATGGCACCGACGGACGGCTCTCGCTGCGCCGTGCAACGGTTAGCCTTGATCACCATGTTGCTGGAATTCGCCGGCGCGAATTATTCAGCCCGAGATGTGTGGGTGACCCGGTTTTGTGTCGCCCACCTACTGGCAGACGACGTCAAACTGGAAAAAACGCCGTTTCCGTAACCCGCTGATTTCCAACCACTTCCATCGCGGGACGCGTTGGGACCGCGTCACGTGGTTTCCAGACTTTTGGCCCGATTCGAGACTTTCTTGGCCATTTCGGGCCCTACCGCTTCCCGTGAACTCGGCCATTGCGAACGACGCCAAACGTCGCAAATCCCTATATACGTGTACGAAACGAGCAAGGCCCGCCAGCACTGGCTGACGGGCCTTGTTTGGTTCGAGACGGGTTGTGTAACCCGACTGAGTGGAGGCGGCGGGAATCTGGTCGGGACGCTGACCGTGTGATCGTAACCCTCTGTGTTCCAACAAGTTAAGAGAATCAGCGGTTCGGAACAAATTTCGCTTATCGGAACAGTTATCGGCCCAATCGGAACAGCCGACGATGCCTGTGGCGTTCGGCTGTGATCTGATGTGATCCTGCCCAGATACGACCCGCTGAGGTCCAACCGAGTAGGGTGTGTCTGCTTACTTGCCTCCAGTTCATTCCTCATGCTCAGCGCCCGAAACTGATGTTGGGTTCCTACCGCTGTTCCAACGGCAGGCCTGACACCCGGAAGCAAAGGGCAGTTCACCGCAGTTCCCCGCGATTCTGTCTCGATGCTGTCACGGAAACCCACCTGCTGCACGGGGCTATCAAGTTGGTCACATCCCACAGACACCGGAACAAACCAATATCCGCTACCCCTCAATACCGGCGAGCCGTGTCTCCATAACGCCGGGAGCGCGACCGTTATTAGGTCTACTCTCACAGAAGAAGGCCAACCTTCCCTGACTGAGCCCTACCCTACCGGTGTCAGAAGTCCCCGCACCGATGAATGGCAAGGGCGACCACTTCGACTGAGAGAGACTTCGGCTGTGGCACGTCCAAGGTGATGCCTCGATTGCGTTTCCCGAGGCCGAGACGGTCGGAGGTCGTTCTGACACCCCCGGCGCTGCCACCACCCGCACCGAAGCCACCCCCAGCGGAGCCACCGCCGTCAAAGTACGACAAATGTTGCTGGGACCCGTGCGGGCCACTCTGGTGAGTAGTCTGTGGGTGGCAGCGGAAAAACAGAACAGTTGTACAACCGCGGAGCTGGATAATGTCAGACGACCTTATCAGGTCGATCTACGAGGGGCAGTAACGGACAGAAGAACTGGACAGGGAGTACCCGTTCTACCCGCTCACCGCCCCGGGGATGCAATACGTGGGGAGTGCCACGATTACCAGACGCCGCATCTCAACAACAGCAAGGGCCAGCCTTCCTTGACCAGCCCCTGCTGCATTCGCAAATCAAGTTGGTCCATCCCACTGACACCGGGACAAGACCAACATCCGCTGCCAACTAACTCGGGCAAGCGGTCGTTCTAGGGCGCGCGGAGCGCGGTCCACTCATAGATCCAGGAACAGCTCTACCAACAGAGTCATCCCTACTACTACCAGATCGGAGAGACACCCAACGTGCGTGGGCGTCCCTCACAATCCGAAGCAGTTGGCCTCTGGATGGAACCTCCCGGAATCCTTCCTGGGCGGCCATCCTTAAGACCCGATCCACGGCTGCGCTACCGTTGTCGCCACCGAAGGCAGGACCGTGAGCTTCTAACCAACCCCTGAGTACCGTCGTTGCCGTCTTGGCTGGATAGGGTGCGTCGTGCACTCCACTCAGTTGTTGGGTGAAGCTACGCCAGGCTTCTCGTGTCAACCCATAGGTGAGGACGTCACCGTCCCGACTGATTCGGAAGCCGAGCAGTTCTACTCGGGCCCCTTGCCGCCGGAGGTTGACCGGTCTGGATCCACCCTTGAGGGAGAACCCGTGACCGTTGAGGAGCTGACGCGCTTCGGAAAGCACACGGTTGCCTTCGGACACGCTCTGACCGCACCAGACGAGGTTGTCTGCGTACCGCCAGAACGGAGTGTCCCCACAAGCGGCAAGAAGCGGCCTGTCGAGGACTTGGTCGAGGAGGACATTCAAGGCCAAAGGAGACAACGGGTCTCCCTGGTCAATGCCAACCTCACGGGATTCCCCCTCATGACCCCGGAGGATGGTTCCGATGAGCCCCAGGAGTTTGGGGTCATCGATGTGCCGGCTGAAGGCCTCGGTGGTGGCCTCCAGTGGCACGTGGTCGAAGGCTTGCTTGATGTCGTCAGTGGTGAGAATCCAGCGATTCTCGTTGACGACACAGGCCTCCAACCTGGCGAGCAACTGCCAAGTGTTCCTCTTGGGCCGGAAGCCCAGGGAGCAGTCCAGCAGTTGCGGGTCGATCAGTGGCTCAATGGCCAATGTGAGAGCCTTCGAGACCACACGATCGACGGTGTTGCGTAGTGTCAGCGTTCGCGTGCCCCCGGCGGGTTTAGGAATCGAGACACTCTTTGCTGGTCCGGGGCGGTAGGTGCCCTGAACCAGTAGGTGGCTGACACAGCGCATTGCATCACCCAGCTCCCGACGACCGACATCCTCGTACTGGATGCCGTCGGGGCCGGGAGCCTGGCCACCCTCACGTTGCATCTGCTTCCAGACGCAGATGAGGTTGTCGTGGTGGACAACCGGATCGAGGGTGATCTTGCCGCCGGGCTGGAACCAGAAAGGTTCCGTCCGGTTAGCATTGGCCCGGCGGGACTTGCGGTGCCCGTAGGCACGGAGTGCCCGAGACACCTGCCTCCGGCCAGAGCCAGATTGGTAAGTCATCCCGCTGCCCTCCTCGGCCGGCGACTGAGGAACCGTTGGACCCGCGAGGTCAGGGGATTCTCACCCGGAGCCAGCCACTCAGCTTCCCAGTAGGCGCGTTTCCGATGTTGGGTGGCCTCAGCCAGATGCCAATCACCGCAATCTTCGATGTCGTATAGCAACACGCCTCGCGGCGCCTCAGCCGGCGAGATGAACCAGGCTCGCGGCAGAGGTGGCAGATGTTTGCCCCCGGATGCCCAAATCACAGCTACCGTCTCACAACCATCAAGGCTGACGGTTTCAGCAGCGTCTGCGGTCACAATCATCGTAGCGTTGTTGGTGTCACGGGTTCGCTGTGCAGCCAGGAGGGACCGATCACGCCGGTGCAGTCCGAATTCCGTCACGCGCCCAGCGCAGACGATCGGCCACCCTGTCAACTTCTTGGCCAAGGCCAGGGCGTGATCAACGCCATGAACCAGGACGATGACTTTCTGTGGAGTGCATCCGGCTGCAACGCATCTCGCCAGCGACTTCGCGTGCTGAGCGATCTTGCGGTTGCGCACGTGATGCTTGTGAATCCGCTTGATGGGTTTTTCGGGATCTGAGTGCCACTGGAACGGCAGCCAGATGACTCTTGGCAGAATCTGGCGACACCCGGGGCAAGGGATGGTGATCTCTTGAACGCCGAAGGTTGCGACCAACCAATCTTGTTCCGACGGTGAGAGCTGCTCGTTCTCCGGGAGGAGACCAACGACACGGAACATGGGGTTATCCTGACGGAGGAACCACTGCCCGGCCTCGCTGAGCGTGTGCGCCGCGTTGGCTGCAACGGCGAAGTGTCGATGATTGCACTTGATGTCCGTGTGCTGAAAGGCTGAGTACGTCCCAATCACCACTCTCCCCGGTCGACGTGGAGGACGATTGGTGGTTGCCAACGTGACTTTGATGTTCCGCCGTCGGAGGGCTTTGCAGATCCGTCGAGCCTCATCGCAAGTCGCAGTGGCGATGGCAAACTTGGCTTTCGGCCATGCCCAGACCATCTCTGCGATCAACCAACTGCGATCCAGGCCCAGCCCACAGCGGACGAGGCTGTGGTGGCAGATCGAGACGAAGGTTAGGAACTCAAGGTCGATCGCGGGTGAATCCGGGAAGTTCTTGAAGCTTGGAGCTGGCAGGGGCTGGGCTGATCGCCGCTGGATACGAAAGTTCAGGTGAAACCGCCGGAGGGCAGCCTCCAACGGCTTATCCAGGGCCTCGTTGGGATGATCCGATAGCAAAAGAGACTGTCTCTCCTTCACCAAGCAAACCGCCCCCGTACGATCCACGACCGGCCTCACCCTATTCGTCGCGAAGGCGTCGAGGCAGGTTGGATCGGCCTGGTTAACGAACAGTTGCCCCCAGCCGCGATCAACGAAGGCTTCTTGCTGCGTCCTGTTATCGGTGGTTGATGACATTGAATCCTCCAAGGCTGAGCGCCGGATGGCCCCCAGCCAATTGTTTTTAATTCAGTTCCCTTCCTCAGACCCTCGCTCGGAGATGATGAGGTGTCGATTGATAGTCGGTTGAGCCCGATTGCGAAGATCTTCAATTTGCGTGTGCAAGCTGAGAGGTGCCGGGGGCGGCTCCGACATCGGCAGTTGAGGGCTCGGCTCCACGCAGAGTTGGTCATTGACACGATCAACGATAATCTTGCTGTGGTGGTCATGACTGCCTGAAATCATGGTATAATTGTTCCAAATCTGTGTATGACATCTTGTCTGTGAATTTTTATTGATTGACTTGTGGGCTAATACAACTTGGTCACCGTGACCAAGTGACAATCTGTCAGTCAATTGTTATTAATCGATCCGCTCTGTTCCGAGTTGGCCACAGTGACCAGCGCTCGACCTTGGCCCAGTTCTTTGCTTCCGTTTCTTCTGAGCACCCTTCAGGGTGGCTTCCTCTGCCTTCAGCAAGTCTCCGATCAAAGTTCGGGCCTCCTTAAGGATTGTGACTGCACTCCGAGAGGCCCCTGCGGTTCCGGCAACATCCTGGACCTTCCGACGCAGCTCAGCGGTCTCGGTCGCCAAGGATTGCAGGAAGCGCTGGTAGCGTTCCTTTTCGGGAGATTGGTTGGGGGTCCTCCGACCAAGAGCCTCCTTGGCGACAGCCTTGGCTGGCTCTCCATTCCGAATACGCTCGGCAAGCTTCTCGACCTCCTCAGGCCGGAGTTTTGGCAGCTTGACTGCCAGGGTTAGCGGAAGGTCACCCGCCTCGACTGCAACCTGGAGCACATGCGGGAGATCTAGCACTTGGGTCCAGCGGTCCAGTGTCCGCCCTGAATACTGGTCTCCAAGGCGGGCAGCGAGCTGATCCCGAGTGGCTTTTTGATCAGCAAAGCGAAGATCTTTGTAATTCTTGTCTCGGGCGATTTCCTTGAGCTGGCGGTAGGCTCGGGCAATCGCTAGGGGGCTCATCTGTCGGCGTTTGAGGTTGTCCTCGATCAGATAGCTGACGATGGCTTCCTCGCCGGCCTCAGCAAGATCGTGGCGGATGATCACCGCCACTTCATTCCAGCCGAGCTGCTTCACGGCACGCCAGCGCTGGTGGCCGGCCACGATCATTCCGTCAGGGAGAATCTCGATGGGATGTTGGAGACCTCTCTGCTGGATGTTTGTGGCCAGCTCGTTCAGCTCGGCGTCTGTGAGATCTCCCATGAGCGTTCGTTGCTCAGGATGCTGATGAAGATCCTTGACTGGCCACGTGTCTGTGGTGGGTGATGTTGTTGTCATGGTCGAATCTCGCTCTGCAACTCGTGAGGGAATCAGGTCCGTTTTCACGCCTGTCCGGCGGCGTGTGCAACGGGGATCGTCGAGCGACCTGCCGTTGGAAAGTTCAAGATTCAACGAAGCGGCTTGCCGACTTCATAATTGAAGTTTATTCTGTTCTGAGGTGCAGTCAACTGTCGTTCTTTGGAACCAGTCATTAGCAGGTCAGGTGAAGCGGTGAATGGTCTCGCCCAACGGTTGCAGCAAGTCTGTCAAGCGCACTTTGAGGGCAGCACGCCGAAAATGGCTGAGGCCCTGAATGTGTCGCAGCCGGTCGTGTGGCGGGTCTTGAACGAGAAACAGTCACCCAGTGGCACCTTTTTGGTAGCGTTATCGGGAATCCTTGACTTGGATTTGAATTGGGTCCTCCGGGGAAAAGGTGACCCAGGTCAGGGCGGGAAGGAAATGGGTCTCCCGATCGCCAGAAAACTGTTGACGGGGAAGCCGCAAAGCTGCCGCGAGGAATTATCCGAGGAGTCGTTCGTACCACCGGCTGGTTACTACCGCTCAAGCTGTTATTGGTTCGAGGTTCAGCATGCCGATCCAGTCACGCGGTGCCCACACCGGAAGATCGAATGCGGAGATTTGTTGCTGATGGAAACCGACCGGCGGAAGTTTCCACGAGAAGAACACTTGCGGGATCTGTGTGGCGTTCGCCTGCAGGGCGCGGAGGATTCAGGAGTGACGCTAGCTTACGTGGACTTTGTGCCGGGGGATCCAGAAGAAGGCCCGGCCCATTTGGAAGTGGACATCTTCGATCGGCCGATTCCCAAATCTCAGGTCATCCGAAAGCTGGTGATCACAGAGCGGCCTGGCAAGCGCCCTGTCGTGCAGCGAAAGCTCTACGCTGCGACGGAAAGTGGCGAGGTCCCTCTCAGCCGGATCCAACCTGGTACGCGCCGCCACGAAATCGGCTTCAAGGACGTGTTGTCGGTCTGCGTGTTGTTGCTGCGGCGGCGTCTCTCGGACCACATCGAACTGACAATGAGCCCCAAATCAATCGCTAGCACGAGGCGCTGATGAATATGCTTTCTTTGGCTTCCCTAGCGCCCTTTGGGAGTCGAGGCACATGAGTGCCTAGACCGGCACCCACACCACGGCGCCAGTGAGCGCCCTGCATTCAGACCGCCACGACTTCCGCCTTCGATCCGTCAAACTCGGTTCCGAGGATCCACAATTATGAACTGGGTGACTGCGACAAGACTGTAGCGGTTGCCTCCTCCAGGAGATCTCAACCAGCCACGCACGGAGGTGCCCATGTCAACCCAACCCGCATCACTGAACTGCCGCTGTCACTGGACCCGCGTGCTGGCGAAACTCCGGCACACGTCGGCGGGTAACCACTGCGGGTTACCGTGTTCGTCGATGATCATGCATTCGGGATGCGCGGGTGAGATCCTCGGCATCGACCGCACCAAGCTTTTTCAGGAGATCTCGGGCGCTGGGTGATCCCCCCTGAAATGGAAACAACGCCAGTCGGATTCACCGTTCCCGTACCCACTGCAGGCAATAGGCTAGCAAGGCCCGCAGCGAAAAATCCCCACCGCCACGACTTCAACTCTCCGGGGGGAGTCAGAGGCTGAAGATTTTGTTGGCTTTGAGCGTGTGCTTGGGTCCTCAATGTCGATGTTTCTTAATCGCTTTCCGTACCGAGCTTCCATCTCGGCGTCCTCCTGGCTGAGGTCTTGTTGTGTCGCCGTCCGGAAGTTGCCGTCGCCGCAAAGGTGGACCTGCTCGGGCCGTGTCACCTCCGGAGCCAGGCAGCGGCCGAAATCAAGCCACTCCTTGGCATCGGAGCAAAACCTCGCCAGGCAGGGCTTCCCCGCCAGATCCTTCGGCCAGCCAGCGGGATCTGGCTCGAAAAGCACGCAGTCTCCGGCACGAAGCTGCAGTTGCTCATCCTGTCCCAGTGGATGTCCTTGATCGATCCGGAACCAGTATCGGGACGGCCGGTGCAGACGTCGGCTGACCGGATATAAGGCATCTTCGAGCAAATCCGGGTGCTCACTGGGGAGTCCAGCGAACGGCACGCTCGCAATCGGCAGTCCGAGTTCGGCCGATTGGGTCTCGTCACTTCTCAGAGGCGTGCCTACCCCGTGGAGCAGCCACCGTTCGTTGACCAGCGGGTGAGCGCTCAGTTTGGTCAGCAGTTCGCGGCCTGGCGGGCGTCGACCGAGAACGACGTGCGCGATTGATGTGGAATGGACACCGATGGCCTTAGCCATATCGGTCCGAGAGCCATGCCAGAGTTTCTCCAGAAACCAGGCGAACCGTCCCCCCGCGGTGTCAGTGCCTAACTTGGGTTGGATTCTGTTGGGCACGGCTTGCCTCCAGCTGAACGATCCATTACGATTGTGCTAATTGCCATACACGAGCGTACGCCCAACCCTGTGAGGATACAAGATGCAAACGAAAATTGACCCGAAAGGGAACGTCTGGCCTGTGCCGGAACCGCGGAGTGATTGGTTGAACCAGCAAGACCTCGCCAAATTGTTAGGGTGTTCCGCCAAACACGCCTGCCTGATGGCCAAGGAGGGCTTGCTCAAGTGCTACGAGCACGGCTGCGAGGTGGCAGGTCGGAGGAAGTACTCTCGGTTTCTGGTGCTCCGGGACATTGCTGAGAAGTTTCGAGCAGGGCAACAGCCGGGAGATTCGCGGGAGTTCGAGGCTCCTGACCGTCGGGGTTGATCAGCGCGTTGAGCTGCACAAACGAGTTGGATCCCCCAGTAAGCACTAGAAGGATCGCATTTTGGTAGCGTTCGCACGGGCGCTTCCAACGCAATGACAGAGGCGGTCAACAGCGCAAATTGGCGGGAGTAATAGGCGCAGGATTGGCTTCCTTGGGAATTGAAAAGGCCCCTTGTACAGAGACGGCCCCTCGATTCCACGATCGCAAACGTCAATTGGCGTGTGTTCCCAAGACCACGAGGTGAGAGACAACGCATCTCGTGCAGTCCTGACACAGCCCGGTTCGACACCCCTGGAGTCATTTGGGGGAAAAAGATCCACCTCTCTGGTTCCAGGATTTCACAACCACGAACAACACGAGGTCAAGAACGATGGACATCGCCGAAGCCCACCGCATTGCCCACAGCGACACCGCAACTGAGGAGGAGCGCGTCGGGCGCGATGGCAAAAAACGAGCATCGCCCAAACCAACCCCGAACCGTTCGGGGTTGCCAAAACAAGGCAAGAGGGTCACCGAGGGTCAACAAAGCCCGACGACCAAGGTCCAGGCTGAGTCCGATGACCTTCGCCAACTAACGCCAGAATCAGGATGCCAGGGCGGGAGAAGCAACTCTACGGGCAAACGGGAGCCCGAGGTTGAACACGATTCGCAGGCCACCAACCTGGTAGTAGAGGATGCCGCGGCAGCAGAGCCTGAGCCCACAGGGTCTGCTCCCGCCCAACCGCTGCCCGAGACCGAAGATCCTGAGCCAAGCAAGGCTTCATTTTCAGAAGGTCCCGAGCTTGAGTCCGCAGTGACCGACTGGGACTCTCACGGAGACATCGAACGCCTTGGTGGCGAAGCCGTGGAAACGGCGTGGCCGGAATTCGCTGCTGCGGTGAAGGACCTGGCTCAGGACCACGCCTCGAAGGTTTGCAGCAAAGAGCTTCGAGAGGCTGGACTCACCGCGGATGATCTCGCGAAGCAGCTCCTGCGAAAGCTGCAGACCGCACGGGACCTAACTCTCAACACGCACTCCCCGAGCAGGGGCTAGTGGACCGGTTCCTGCGGAAGCTGCAGGCCACACCGGACTCGGTTTCCACTACCTCGACACGTTTCGTCTTGCTTCTGCGTCGTCGACCGTTTTCTTGGAATTGAGTGAACAATATCGGGTTGAAGCGCATCAACACTTGTAAGTGGGTCTGGCTTAGTTCCTCCCAAACACCCACTTAACCACAACCATCTCATCCCAGCGAATCCCGCTTCCGTACATGGTTGCGGGAATCGACATCCCCGACGGCTTGGGTTCTTACACCGCCGAACCCACCCTGGCCAACTTTTCAGGCCAGCCCTCAATTCGCTCTGGTCGCCTCATCTCAGTAGTCAACCACCTTCAAGCAGCGACAGAACTGGATCAGACGACAAGTTCTCCGTCAGCACCAACGGCTACCATCGACGAAGCTGCCAGCTATTACGTGCCGGCAGCAAAGGTTTCCGTCGTCTCCCCCTGATTGGGGCATCCCGTTCGTGGGACTTTACGGAGTGACCATATTCCGGCGCGTAGAGACACGTCGATTCGAGGTGTTGGCGGAGACCAGCGAAGGGAACCGCCAACTCAAAAAAGAAACAGCAAAAATGACGGTTGATCAACTTGCAGTCCAAGACACCCAAAACGCAGAAGTGGCGGTTGGTTTGGGTCCACAGGACCGAGACCACCTCCAAGAGGTTGAACGCCGGTGTGACTTCATCCGCGACCGGACCAGATCCGTTGCGGAGAGATATCAAAACGGTGCCTACTTGGTCGGACGGCCAGGTTCCGGCAAGACCCACACGGTTCTCACCACGCTTCAAGAACTTGAGGCTTGCTACATCTACCGAAATAGCAGGATGTCTCCGATGGGCCTGTACGAGGAGCTGTCGGACCATCCGGAACACGTGATTGTGCTCGACGATATTCCCAGTCTGCTGAGCGAACGCCAAGCGATGCAGATTCTCATCGCAGCCCTCGGAGGAAACCCAGGTGAGCCGCGGCTGGTGACCTACACGCGGAAAGACGAACGCAAGTCGTTTCAGTTCCGTGGTGGCATCATCGCGATCTCGAATGTGCCTCTCCGGCAGGATCCCCTTGCCCGAGCCCTGAGCAGCCGGATGGTTATTTTGGAGCACGAACCCACCGATGACGAACTGGCGGCGTTCATGCGATCTCAGGCTCTCGAAGGATTCGAGGATCTAACACCGGGCGAGTGCGGCGAAGTGGTGGAATTCGTAATCGACGAGTGCCGCAGCAACGAATTTCGGATGGACCTGCGACACATGAAAAAAGGCTTCCAGGATCGCCGACAAGACAAGCATGGAAGGAGCAGTCGAAGCTGGAAGGAACTTGTACGGACCAGTATGAAACAGCCGCCACGACCAGCCTTGTCGAAGCAACAGCAAATCGCCTGCGAGGTCGACCAGGTCGAGCACCTCATGCAGAGGTATCCGGGTGACACGCCCCGGCAAATCCAGGAATCGGGTTTGTCGAAATCCACTTTCTACGAGCGCAAAACATGGCTGAAGGCAAATCGCCAATCCGCTGAGAACGGTTGATCGGAAACTCGGAATTCCGGAATTCCGAGTTCCGAGAACTAGGTCTCGCCGGAAACCTGGAAAGCTGCTCGGGTTCCGTGGAGATCGACAAATCTCTGGAGCGACGCTCTCCTGACTGCTCCAGGCGCAGCCTCTGGGTGGCTTGATCACCCAGGGGCTGCGTTTCACCTTCAGGAGGCCACCGATCTACGAGATCCAGCTTCTCGTCGACGATGCCTCTCCAGCCGTCACTCCGCATCTCCTCCTTGCCCTGACTGCTGGTCAACCCGTGCAAACAAATCCCCCAGTGAAAGCTGGAGTGCCTGAGCAAGTCGCTCGATGACCACAAGGCTGAGGTTGCGGCTGCCGAGTTCGACGTCCGAGAGGTAGGTCCTGTGGATCTGCGCAGTCTCGGCGAGATCTTCTTGGACTAGGCCCAGCTCCTCCCGTCGGGTCCGGACGGCGAAGCCGAACCGCTCGCGAATATCTGCGGGACCCTGCCGCTTCTTCATTGAAGCGACGGTAGAATCTTGTAAACTATGAGTGTATCGACGATGAGTGACATTCCGCGCGGGTGGATTCTGGGTCCGCCTAACAGATCCGAATCCCAGCGGATGAGCATCCTCGGTCGATTCCCACACCAGGCAGAACGCCCGCTTAACCGACCGTCCGTACAGCAAATGCACGGGGCGGAGAGATCTCACCCATAGCGCCACACCTCTGGGGGAAACGTGAGCGAGTCCGACAAGCAAACCCAGCCGTCACCAGAAGCTGGAGCGTCCGCACCCCCTGGCGAACCCACGAAGCGTAAGCGGAAGAAGCCGTTACCTACGGTTGCTGAGTCCAACCCCTCTCAGAAGTTCGAGAGGACTTTGAGAGTGCTGAAATGGGTCGGGGGCGCGGCCCTTTGGATCTTTTGGATCGTCGTCGGAATTGGCTATTGCCTCTCGAAGGTGGCGGAGGTCCAGCGGAAAGCGGAGGACGCCCAGCGGCGCTTCAGCGAGGTCAAGCGCAATCAAGAGTTGTCAAGGCTCTCGCAGCGGAACGCGGAGGCCATGCGGCCCATCAGCGAGTTCAAGCCCAACCCAAGGCTCTGGGGGGCGGACGGGCAAGATCTTGCCGATTTTATGAGGCGGGCGGATCTTCCGGCTCAAATTGCCAGCGACCGAACCCTGGATGTGCAACCAGCTGCGAACGTTGACGAACAGTTGTTTATGCTTCGCAAGCTGGACTTCCTCTACGGGAAATGGCCGCAGGACCTTGAGGATCGAGAGCAGGCGGCCCAGCAGCTCGCTTCAGCGAAGCATGAGCTTGTGAGCAATCTGGAGCACGTCAAGGCGAAGGGAATGCAGGATCGACTCGTCGGGATGTACAGCGACTCCATTCAACTGGCAGACCGCTACGGCCCATTGCTTGTCGCCGAGCTGAACCAGGCAGAGTTCGAGCGTGAAATTGAGCTGTATTCTCTTGAGCACAGTCGCCTCGTTGGAAAACTGCAAGCCCAGGCGGAAGCTCTTGCGGAACAACTGGGGTGGGACCGCAAGGAAGTCGGCTTCGACCTGCATGGTGAGGACGCCCGACAATTCCTGGAAGCGGTGCTCCGTGGCGACTACGCCTTGGTTCAGAATCGTCTCGAAGGGCTGAAGCGAGTCCGCCCTCGGGACCCCTTTCTGTACGCCGGGGTTGGGGAAGTCTTTGCTCAACAGGCTGAGATCTTGGCTGACCAACATCATGTCCAAGCAGCCATCGCCAAACATCAGGCGGCCGTCAGTGAATACCTCCGTGCCGTGGAGCTGATTCCCTTCGGTCCGTTCCATGACGAACTCCGCGCCGAGTATCTGTGGAACGCGGCCCAGAACGCGGACATGGAGCTGTACTACTCCGGTGAGAAGGGTGAACAGCCGATCACGCTTGCCAACACGGCCCTCAAGTATTGGCCTGATGATCCCGTCGGGCAGATTCGACACACGAAGGCTTTCGCACTGGCACGAAACGACTTCTTTGATGAGGCACAGAAGCTGTACGAACAGGTGGGTCAGGTCAGGAAGCAGGATGCTCAATTTCACTACGGCCGTGCTTGCCTGCGGAGTATGGCCGGAGAATTTGACGACTCGATCGCTGACCTGAAAGCGGCTTGGGCTCAGGGCTATCGGGCAGTACGTTCCATGAGGCAGGATCGGGACCTGAGCGAGGTGCGCCGCGCAAAACAGTCCGAGTTTGGTGAGCTGATCGCGCCAAACTGGGACTGGAACATCGAGTATGGCTCCTCACAGAACAATCTCACGATCAGCAACAAGAGCGAATACGCCCTGACGAGCTTGGCAGTCAAAGCAACCTGGAAAGGAAAGGACGGCACGATGCGCACAGAGGTGTATTGGGCCGATGCCCTTCCGGCTGGCGAGACGTACACATTCCAAGGTGTATTCGACAGTGCCACACCGGGTAACACCGACGGTACGGCCTGTGTGGCCAACATCAGTTCCGAAGAACTCCGTGACGTCGATGGCGTGAAAGGTCAGGACGTTCTCGGACAATACTCCGGCATTGCCACCCCTGATGAAGATTGGTGGCACTGACGTCAGGACGACCAGTGAAGCCGTGCTGGAGGTGCAATCTGCGGAGGAGAATCGGGTACGACTGAAGTTCACCGGCGCTGGCCCCGCTCTGGATCTCGTCGCCGACGAGTTACAAGACGGCTTTACGGGTGCTGATTCCCAGCCAGAGGGAGCACAACGACTTCGAGTTTTCTTTCACGGCAAGACGGTCTACGGCTGGTGTCAAGCTGGCTCTGACTCCGAGGACGTCTACGCCAGGGTGTTCTGGCTTGATCAACTCAAGGACAAGCCTCCGGAGAAACCGGTTCCAAGAGTTGACAAGGCGCCGGATGAAGGCGTTGATGCGCAGAAGTTTGTGGGACGGTGGGTCCTGGTGTCGATGGAGAAACTGTCAGGTGAGCCGGGGAACCAACCTCTTGCTGAGGAGCGGACTATACGCATCGAAAAGGGGGCAAAAGGAATGGTCGTTGTGTTTGAGGGTGGAAGTAAAGAGCAGGCGATACCCTTCAGCTTAGCACGACACGGCCACCACTATATTGGTAAGCTGACAGTGAAAGATGCCCCATCAGTGGGGATGCTCATCGAAATCGAGGAGAACGAAGCTCGCGTTTGTACCACATATGAGCCACAACCCCCAACAGACTTCTCGACATCAGCAACTGCTCCCGACGCCAAGACGCTCATGAGGTTAAAGAAGTACCAGCCGTGTGTATTTCAAGTGACCGGCCCGATCGGGGCAGAAGTCAGCATTGGAACTTGGTCAAGTGTCCTGGAGAAGGAGAAGGCCACTGTATCAACTGTGCCCCTCTCTCCAACCTCCGAAACCTACTGGGACGTGAAGCTATCGACCAGCATCAGTGGGACGGTCCTCCGCGACCGAATTCGCCTCTGGGTGAAGGGTGGGGACCAGGTGTCTGCCGACTTCAGCGATCTCCGCAAACCAGATGCAGCGACTCGCACCTTACGATTCTGGGAGCATTGCATCCGACACTATCGGTCGGGGATGAAGTCAGCGGGCAGTGAGAAGGCTGGTGAGGGGCGAGATCGTGTGCTGAAACAGATGACGGAACACATTCGGTCAGTCCCAGTTCGTGGAGTTGACGAACTGGCTTTACACAAGTGGCATTCATTTGCGACTGCCGCTGACAACGCAATCAGCTTTCGGGAGTCAGCCTTCGGCCTCGAGTATTTAGTTGAATCCTTGGCACGTGGCACACAAGGTGATCCTTTCGGGGCTGCTCAGGAGAGGATGGCTGAAATCAAGGGACGATCACGGGAGGTTATCGAAGCCCTACAATCCATTCGACGGCTCACGCCTACGCTGACCCTGAAGTACGACACGGAGTTTCCGACACCCTAGAAGGCACGAGAACCTTGTGCCTCCACCGAGTGCCTTGCGTGATGCGACGGGTGTTGTCAGGTCGGATGCGCCGAATGTGTCTCATCGACTCCACAAGAGGGGTGGCATCTAAACTCCACTCACCCCGACCTCCAACCGGGGGTGACAAATCGACAAAAAGTAATGCAGAGCCGAGCGCATCTTAGGCTACGTGTTATCGCTGCCGATTTCACGAATGCCGCTGTTACGACCGGCCTGGCGAAGCGACCGGGACGGCTCCCGCGATAGGATCGTCAGCAGCGGTCCTCATCGGCATCGGCCGCTACGGTTTCACGACAATCCGCCGGTGGCGCGAGCAACAGAGGAAACAGGCAAACTGGCCCCCAAGGGCTCACTGCGTAAGGGTTTCGCGACAGGTTCAGAGTCAAGCGTTTTCGCCGACTTTTTCCACTTGCTGGTCTGTGGCCCAGATCCGGGCCAACACACACTCCTCGTTGAAATCACCTCGGCGGTGTTGGCGGGGGAGTACTTCCTTGACTCCCGACTGGCCTCTGGTTCACACTCTCCGAAAAATAAAGTTGTAAATCGCAAGTAGTCCAACCAAGTTGTTGGCGCCCCGAGGACGTAGTGGCGTCCTGGGCGTCTCAAGGTGCGGGACGCCACACCGACAATAGGAACCATGAATCCTCGCATTGTACAACTCTGAAGTGGCGGATCCGACTACGTAACCGTTACGCGGCAGAGCGATCCGATCCAAGCGCAGGACGAGCGGGCTTGAACTTCCGGTCTCCAGGCAATCACAATGAGGATCAGCCACCAGGTGAGTGTGTGTCCTGTCGAGGAGCTATTCCATGGGATTTGTGGGCTATCTTGAGGATATCGAAGACCGGTATTTCGAGCAACTTCACAACGCAGATGCCGAAGCGTCTCACGGCGCACTGCTGGGCCCGACCGATTACCAGATGTTTCATCGACGGAAACATCGCAGGCAAAAAGTCGCCGATGCAGCAGAGCCACCTGAGAACGCTGTGGAGCGCGCTCGGCGGGTCATCGCAGAGTTCTGGGCCTATTACCACTGCCAAGAGGAACTCCTCGCGATCCCCGAAAGTCGCTGGGAACGCCACCACGAGAACGTTTGCCGAGTTTTAGAGATCCTGGAGTGCGCGGAAGCCATCGATCCATCCCACCCCCGAGCCTGGCGTCTGCTTCAGGGGATCAGGCAAGAGTTGGGAGACCTGCTCCAACAAATGGGCGACTATGGACCCCTTTCCGGGAGTTTGATGGTCAAGATCAAGAACATCTCGCGAGAGGTCCGCCAGCGCGCAAACCAGGTGAAGCAAACCTTGTTACGATTTGATGAGGCTGTTTGCGACCTTCCGACCTCCAAGCGGGTCCGGGAGGAGATCCAGGCCTCACTGAGGCAACTTGACGACATTCGAAATTGTTTCGACAGAGATTGTAAGGACCTGATTGACCGGTACCGGGCCACGACCTCGCAGGCTGGGAAAGCTTGGGATCAGTTCCGGCAGCTCTATTGCCGGTTAGCAATCGATCGCAACTACCGACCGACACTGCAGCAGATTGATCGCTTCGACCTCAACGAGGACCAAGAACGGCTCGTAAGGGGAGATTATCCGCGACACCGCATTCAGGGCGCTTCCGGGTCGGGGAAAACGGTCATCTTGATTCACAGAGCCCTGCGGTTAGCCAACGAGAATCCGACGGAACAAGTCCGCCTTTTCACCATTAACCGGGCACTGGCAGAACTTCTGGGAACGAATATCCGAGCGGTCAACGACGGTACAATCCCAACGAACTTGCATGTGTCCGCAATCTACGATTTTCTTATCGAATGCCTGGGGCTATTTCAAGATGTCGGCGGCTATCGGCTGGCGGCGGATGAATCAGGTGAGAGAATCAAAGATTCCTGGCATGACTTTTTCCATCATAAGGGGCGTCACGTGGATCAGAACATCTTTGCTGATGAGGAGGTCCGCCGCCTCGTCGATTCACTCGGGCGTCGCCAGGCGCTGCAAGTGGACGCTGCAGAGTACCTTCGGGACGAGATGATCTACATACAAAGTGGCTACGTCCGCAAGACCCGACACATCTACCTGAAAAATGCCAGGGGCCAAGAGCGGAGGAGCCGTTCCATCCCACTGACGGCCGGACAGCGAGAACTTGCGGTTCGTATTCTGGAACGCTGGGAGGAGTATCTCAGCTTTGGTCATCTATGCGATATTGAGGGAGTCACACAAGGGGTTGCCCCTTACTTTCTTGACGAACCGAATCTTCACCGGATCCGGCAAGCTTTCCCGACCCGATGCATTCTTGTCGACGAGTTTCAAGATCTCTCGACGTTGGAGTTGGCCATTCTACGACGGGTCGTTCCTCATCCGGGAGCAATGAATAGTTTCTTTTTTGCAGGAGACCTCAACCAAAAGGTCTACCCAAAACATCATTACGCGACTCGGGCCGGGTTCGACTTTACAGGGTGTGCGACCACCCTGCGTCGCAACTACCGAAACACCCGATCAATCCTCCAAGCGGCGTGGTGTATCGCTCAAGCCTATCCCCCAAAGTCCGAGGAGAAGGTTGATATCACAGACCCTGAGTTATCGACCCACCCGGGCGGCCGTCCGGTTGTTCTGAGAATCGCTTCAGCGGATCATGTGCGCAGAATTCAGGAGATTGTTGGCCAACGCCGCCAAAGCCGCGTCGCCATTGTCAGTGAGTGCGACGAGCTGCTCGCAAGCATTCAGGCTCACTTCAAAGCGGAGGGGATCCAGACCTACGAACTCTGGCGCAACGCTGATCTGGACCGCTGCCGACAGCAGGAGGGAGATCCTCTCACTGCAGGAGTCGTCCTCTCACGGATGGAGGCAGTTAAGGGATTTGAGTTTGATACGGTTATCGCGGCCCATCTCTCGCAGGATATTATCCCTCGGAGAGGGACACCTGAGGAGGAGTATTGGCGCGACGCGGCCATCGTCTATAGCGCTCTCACAAGGGCAAGGGACGAGCTAATCATCACGTATGAGAATGAGCCATCCGTTTTTCTGACGGCTATGCACGACAAAGTCGACATGGAGGAAGATCTTGATAGCAAAACGTTAGCCGGGCTGCTCGGGGGTTTGGTCGATGAGTGACCCCGCAGCTGACGAGCGAGGGGAACCAATCACCGGCAAACACTAGTCTTGACCACGTTGTTGATTGAGCCTGGTAAAGACAGTGCAGGAACGTCTTATTGTCTTATTGCCTCTAAGTTCTGATTGGATGAGAGTATGTTGGCTGCAAGCGCGGATAATGCGTGGGGTGAACCCGATCCGCCGATGGTTATGAGTCGCCGTTTCCGCAAGGCATATCGTGCAGCAAGTGCGCGTCTCCAGGGACTAATCGAAGGGGCCATCCAGGACCTTGTGAATCGAATTCGTAATCATCCAGGCGAATTCCTTCGACAATACGACCGGGTTGCACACCTCAGCGGGGTTATCGAGGCTGACGTCGCTGGTGCTCGCCGCCTCCTGTTTCATTGGAAAGACGGCGTTGTGCATCTTCTTGACGTCGGAGGGAAGGAAATCGTACCTCGTTATACCTCCGGTCTTTTCTTCCTTGATGTACATCAAACTCTCGAAGCTCCAAGTTGTTTTTGGCCAGAGGGGCCAGAACACGGGCTCCGCTTTTTCACAAGCAACCCATGCTTAGCTTACTTGGAGTACGGCACAGAGGAACACAGCGAGTGGCTCTACTTCTTGTCGCCTCAGCAAGTGGAAGTCGTTGAGGAATTGCTGGAGGCCCACTGGGAGGCACATGAACACGAACAAGTTTTAGCGCCGACGTTCATCATGGGCGGTCCCGGGACTGGGAAAACCAGCATCCTTGTGAATCTGCTGAAGGAGTTCACCGGTCTTGGCATTTGTACCGAGGTCGTGTTAAGTCAACGTCTGACAGAATACATCCAGGCGTGTCTACCTGACTCCGATGTCGATCGCTTTGTGTACAAACGTTCGATCAGGAAAGATACTCAAATTGTTCTTATTGACGATCCCGCGAATATGGTTGCGATTCGCCAGTGGCTTGCTCGGGATCGCGATCATGGGCTCCTGGCTGTAATTCTTGCATTCGATCCCTGTCAGTTGAGTGCCTACGATTTATCCGGCAGGATGTCCGGGATTGCAGATGAGGAATTCACAGCATTATGCGAAGAATACCATGTGGACGTATACGGCCTTGATGCCTGTTACCGACAAAAAGCGAACTTAGGACAGGCTACGAAGAAAGCGATAGATGTCATTGCCGAATCCACACCCTTCCTTGCCGAGCAGAAAATACTACAGTTTCGCGAACGTCATCATTGCCTGACTTCATTCTCAAATCAGTTAGAGTTCCCCAACAAGCATGGTTATCTGGAAGTCTACACCCGCACCTCGGTTGACGACGTAGAATTTGAACTCCGCAGAATCTGCCAGAAACCCCTCTGGAGTCATTGGCCTCCATTATTGGTTGTCGTCGACACCGATGCGCAGACCGATATGGTTGAGAGTTGGGTTGCAACGCTAGAGCGGAGTATATCCCTGGTCTGTTCCACCACCGAAAACGTCGAGAGCGTGAAGGGTTTGGAGTTTCAGCATACATTTCTGTTTCTGGGCCAGGATCTGTTCCGTCAATTGGAGTCGGGGTTTTCTGGTACTGGACAGGCAGCCTACGCCAAGCGGCGCCTCATCCGGATTCCTTACTCGCGGGCTAAGGATAGTATGGTCGTGTTTGTTACATGATAGGCATCCCGATGTTGTCGTGATACGACTGCGGCTCTACGAGCGCGTCAGCCAAGTCCTGCTGACGCATCTTGGCCGCCATCTGCAGTTCGCGCCGGAGCGATTGCAGATGCTCCTGCCGGCCACCTCGGGCCAGCGATTCTCTAACCTGTTTGCGGAGATACCCTTTTTCGTTCACCCTGCTCTGGAGAAGGTCGTCCATCGGAGGGGCCGGCTGGCAGCCTGACGAACAGCGTTGTTGAGTGGGCGGGAAACGACAGTGCAGGGTCGACGGCCGTCATTCTGCAACATCTTCCTGCCCGGCTTGCTGGTCAACCCGTGCAAACAGGTCTCCCAGGGAAAGCTGGAGGGCCTGAGCAAGTCGCTCGATGACCACAAGGCTGAGGTTGCGGCTGCCGAGTTCGACGTCCGAGAGGTAGGTCCTGTGGATCTGCGCAGTCTCGGCGAGATCTTCTTGGACTAGGCCCAGCTCCTCCCGTCGGGTCCGGACGGCGAAGCCGAACCGCTCGCGAATATCTGCGGGACCCTGCCGCTTCTTCATTGAAGCGACGGTAGAACCTTGTAAACTATGAGTGTATCGACGATGAGTGACATTCCGCCCAGTTTGTGAGCGGACCAGCATCACCGTTGGCCCCAAGCCATTTAAGGCTGGGCACCGGACCAAACGCTGGTCACTCGGATGGTCACTCCGGTCGCGACACTCAATCCAGGCTCAACCAGAAACTGCGAGTAGCCCGTTCCCACAATCCCTTGCTCATGACTTCGCCATCCCTCACGTGAGGGAGTACAGAGCAGAAAGAGGAGCCACGTTGTGAAACGCTCGATTGTCCCCTTATTCCTACTTGTTGCGGCTGTTGGTTGCGATGTTCACCTGACGGATTCGACGAAACCCCTGTACACCGAGAATGATCTGGTGCAGGAGGATGCCGTTCTCGGCAACTGGATGGAACACGAAGGTAAGGTACGCATCTCAGTAGAAACCGCAGACGAGAACACCTATCGCATTCCGGCGCCCAACCCGAAAGCGAAGCCGACGCACCTCCACTTTCGACTCTTGAAGCTGGGGGACCACTATTTCATCGACCTGGACCATCGCTTGGGCGGTCACACTTTTGGACGCATCGCCCTGCTTGGCAATTCACTCTACGTTCGATCGTTTCATCCGGACTGGCTCAAGGCCCGGTGCAAAGAGTCTCCTGAGGCTTTCGCACACACAGTTGTCCAAACAGTCGAGCAGGGCACAGATGGGAAGCCTCACACGGTTGAGCGGTTGGTACTCACCGGAGACACGCTCGCTCTCCAAACCCTGGTACTCAAATACGTGGATGACCCGTCTGCTTTTCGTGGAACACCAACCTCTCCACTACTGAAGGTCGGGAAGATCCCTATTCACGCCACGGGACTCGCGAGCAAGAAACAACGAACTTTCAACTATTGGTACGAGGTTCGGATGGCGATTCACAGTCTGTCATTGCCAGAGGGGATCCAACCGGATGCCGCCGCGGGGAGGCTGGAAGGGCTATCCCGCACGATCAGCAACCTGCCCACATTGGGGGTCGATCTGAGCGCAGCAGAATGTGCTGCCCAAGCAGCCACCACCTATAAGTCCTTCGCCAACCGTATTCGGGAACGCAACGACGAAAGCAAAACTGTGGAGGCCTTCTTCCGCGGACTGTCCGGAGATCCTTTCGGAGTGGCCCTTGAACAACTTCAAGCGGACGAGAAACTCAAAAAGGAGTTGGTGAGCAGCAATACTCGTTTCGCCAAGACACGCCTGTTCCTGACGGATCGGTATGAGATTGAGTTTCCCTCGATTCCGTAATGGTGAGCATCAAGCAACGGCTCCCCAGCTGAGTCCCAGCCATCCTGCAGACGCTGCCTGACGAACACTGCTTTGAAGGCAGTCTAAGGATTCCCGCTCAAGGATGTAGCAGCAGATTAAGATGAAGGCCCCTTCGGAGTTTCCGTCGTCGTCGATGAGACACAGGAGATCTTCCGACATTTGAGTTTTGTCCGCCCCGAGCAAACTGCCCATGAAAGCTAAGGATCCCCGCGTAAATAAATTACCGGATTGCTATGGACTTTCTCGTCCTGAA
>CAZYKP010000110.1:0-28720 GCA_964648025.1 uncultured Pirellulales bacterium
ACCGGCTGATCGCGATGAAGAGCGGGCACCACCAGATGATTGGGCAGCCTTTGTCTTCAGCGGCGACTGGCGGTAGGGTTGCTCGTTTCAGTCGGGTAGACTCGCAATAGTTCAATGAGCTAAGATCACATTGTATTTTGCCAGAACGGTTCCATTCTCAAAATGCTTCCGATGACCTCTGCAAAGAGTTAGTTCGCTGTTGCCCGATACCAAGAAATTGGTTTCGAGGCTTGCTTCACTCCTGGCAACTTACTCTCAAGTCTTACTGAAATTCTTTCGCATGACTGCTCACCCTTGCTCCATCAGTCCTTGGCATTGGACTCTGGTTTGTTTTTCCTTGAGTCTGTTGAGTTATCTGGACCCATCGCGGAGCAATGATGTTTTCGCGAGCCAACTCTCCTTAACACGCGATGAGAAGCCGGCGGCCCAAGCACAGCAGACTCAAGATCGTAGCGGCCTTCATCTTCAAGGGGCCGCCTTAATTGATTCGGGCAACAAGATTCATGCCCTCTTGGTGGGCTGTACAAAGTACGATCACCACCCATCGCAGAGCCTGAAAGGGCCAACAAACGACGTGTTGTTGATGGAGCAGTTGCTGCTCAACAAATTTCGGGTCCCTCAAGAGAATATCACACTGCTCCGGGAAGGCCTGAATGGCAAAGAATCTCGGCCGACGCGAGCAAATATCCAACGCGCCTTTGCACAGCTTGCTCAGGATCTCAAGGATGGTGAGAAGGACCAGTGGGCGGTGATTTTCCTTTCCGGTCACGGCAGTTGGCAGCCAGATCCAGATCCGACGAGTTCCTCTGACCCCGAACCCGATCTCAAGGACGAGGTTTTCTGCCCGGCTGATGTTCAATTCCACCGAACGAAAGGCGGGTTCTTGATCAGAAACGGAATTGTGGATGACGAGTTGCGAGTTTGGCTGGCACCGATCCTGAAGAAGGCTCGCGTGTGGCTGATTGTTGATTCCTGCCACTCTGGCAACATCACGCGATCGGGAAGTCAAGAAGTTGTGCGTTCCTTGCGCCCCTTCGATACCCTCAACCCAGGGATCGACACAGAAAAGTTGGAACGAGGTCGCAGCGATGAGGCCAGTCCGATGGAAGCGCAACTCAGACACATGCAGCGTTTGGTCGCCTTCTTTGCCTCGCTGCCCTATCAGCGGACCATTGAGGCGCCGTACCCCGAAGGAGAACCAAATGCGAAGACCTATGGCTTGTTTACCTACATCTTGTTTCAGACGCTCAACCAAGCTCAGCAGCCTCTGACCTTTCGGGAACTGATGAAGGGAATTCAGGCTCGCTACAATCACAGAAATCGCTACTGGCCGACCCCGATGATGGAAGGGCTCGAACGAGATCGAGTTGTCTTAGGCACCCAGGAGTTTCCTCAACGATCTGCCATGCAGATATCCCAGGAGGGAACCGAATGGCTCCTTAACCAGGGGTCCCTCCACGATGTGACGAAAGGCAGCATTCTGGGAGTTTTTTCTGATATTAAGGGCATGAGGGCGGGCCAGGCCCAGCCGATTGGGTATGTCCAGGTCAACGAAGTGCGCCCCCTGACCTCGGTTGTTCAGCCTCTGAAATTCAAGAACATCCCTCGACTATCGCAAGTCCCTCAGGAAAACTATTGTCGTTTTGCCGTGGTCGACTACTCGTTCAATCGTGTCAAGATCGCGATTGATCCCTTCGATGCTGATGGGCAACCGCTGAAGCGTGGTCAGTTCCAGAAACTCCAGAACCAACTCAGCGTGCTGCGGCAGAAGAAAGAAGACTCGACACTGGTGGAGGTTGTGGAAAAGCCTTCGCAAGCCGAGTGGCTGATCCGCATGTCCGGGAACGAACGGGTGCTGGTACCACGCAGCACAACTACGAACCATTCCGCGGTTGGTGACCCACACGCCTTTCGTATCACTGCTGAAGAGCCCCTCAGAGATTGGCTGAAGGATCGTGTTCTTCGTCTCGCCCGAGCATCAAACCTGTTGCGACTTGCCACATCCCCGCAGAACGCCCTTTTGGCGAAAGAAGAACCACTCCAGGTCAAACTTCAGTTCATCAAGTATGCCAACGAAGCTGACCAGAAGGGAATCATGGTCGATACGACGAGTCGCCCGGTAGCCTTCACCACGGGCGATCGAGTTGGGTTTGTGGTGACCAACACAAGCCCCGTTCCTGTGGATCTTCACCTGGTTGCCGTCGATAGCCACTTTGGCATAACGCTGTTCTTACCCAGGCGAGACGAAGATGCTCCTCGTTTGCAGCCGGGAGATTCACTCCGGACAAAACAAGGGATAGTCGGGGACAAAAATTTTGGGCTGGAAC
Organism: uncultured Pirellulales bacterium; assembly: GCA_964648025.1. GTDB lineage: Bacteria > Planctomycetota > Planctomycetia > Pirellulales > Pb10988 > CAZYKP01. The sequence goes on from CAZYKP010000110.1 coordinate 2,328, forward strand.
ACTTAGTATTGATTGCGATTAATGCCCAGAATCGGGGACAAGAGACGTCGCCACCCTTTGTGTACCTGAGGCAAGAACCCCTCGAGATCGTCCGGCGGGGAGACGAGCCGAAGGAACGGCCAGAAGAACCCACGCCACTCGACGATCTGTTGTGGCAGTTCGTCATCGCGCCTGAGTCTCTCCGCCGGCCGTTGGTCCTCCAACGACCACGTGTGGCTGAACATACCTTTGCGCACCTCTCTTGGGTTACCGTGGAAAAGTAACCGGATGAAAGGCTGGAGGTTAGGACGGACAGTCGGTCCTGTCGATGCCGATGAGCGTCGTTTCGTCAAAGACCTTTCGTTCACAAGGCCACTGTTGACTCGCCCGGTTCAAGGACGTCCTGAGCTCGCTTCGATGTCGGGCAGATCAATTCTCGTGTTCAGGCTAATCAGTCAGGGGACGCACCAAGTGCGGGCACCATTGGTCCGCCTTTCTTCGGATTGGTCAGCTTGCGAATCAAGTCAATTGATAAACTCGATGAGGTTGAGATCGCACAATTGACCCGAGAGTCATTGTTCGGAACCGGTTACTCCCAGAGTTTTTTTAGCTAGCAGAGCAGGCGGTTGGCTCAACGCTTCCTCGGTTTGGATCGACACCTTGAGGCGATGGCGTAAAATTGGCGGGATTGCCTGCAGATGCCCAGGCCACGCTGATTTCCCACAAACGCTCCATCGGCCTGAGACGTATCTCAACCCCGAGTCTGCTTGCCGTCGGAGCCCTCCAGCCAGAGCACCTGTTGGCTTGCTGAGTGCTGCTGGGCAGACCGAGAGCGGAGTCTGCTGAGGGCAATCCAGGTCCCCAACATGCCAGCTCCAGCCAAACCTGCGATCGGGTAGCTGGCCCAGTCTGCGTCATTCGGCCCGGCGGTCAAGCCAGCTACCTCAACTTGCTCCTCAGGTTGTCCCTCCGGCCTCTGATCATAGTGACCAAAGCGATGAATCACCCCAGGCAAGATGATGTGGTGTCGACAGGGAGGTGGAGCGTAGGGTACGTACGGGCGGACTGGATACACCGGAGGAAGCACCGGCGTGCGGTAGACCGGTGGGCGAGAGACCGGTGGCTGAACAGCCGGTGGGCGAGAAGCTGGCGGAACCGGAGCTGGTGTCGGAGTGGGAAGGGCGAAAGGCTCACGACTCTCCCCGTCGGCCTCCGGATCGAGTGAAGTGTCGCCGGCTTGTTCCTGCTCGTCCGCCGGGTCGACAAACAAGTCGTCCAGTTGCCGTTGGATCTCGCCCCCGGCCTCGGCGGACTCAGCGCTGTAGGAAGAAGGATAGGCGGTGGCCAGTCCCGCGGCTCGCAAGAGCTCCTGCCGCGTGGCCTCAAGAACCGTTTCAGCCACCACTGTTTGAGGGAAAAAGGCCCCAAACAGGTCAAAGGCGAAGTTGAAAGCCGCCTCCTCCTGTTCGGTCCCCAGTTCAACATTCAGAGCAGCCAGGCTCTGGCGTGCGACGTTCTGTAAAGTCCACTCCGTTTCCAAGACACGCGAGACCACCGCCCGGACGATTGCGTCAAACCACCCAGGTGTGCTCGAACTACTGCCGTCAGCTCCCGAGTCGGTATCGACGTCGAACGAGAAGGTCAACGGACCGGTCAACAGCACCGAGGAGAAGACGCTGGCCAGCACGCTGGGTCCCAGAAATGTGCTGAAGGTGCCGATTGTGGTCGTCGGTTGATCCGTTGGCACGCTGTCGCGGAAGTCAAAGACCACCGTGACGGTCCCCTTAGCCAAAGCCAGTTGATCGGCTGAACTTTGGCCCGAGGGTAGCCCGATCTGTGGGGTCACCGGGGTGTTCGAATCCGGCAGCAGCAGCCGGGCGTTGGCCAAGACGTTGGTGTCGCCAACGCCCACCAGGTTCACCGAGTAAAGGTCTGCAGCGTTCTGAACGATGGCCACTTCGAGGTACCCATCGCCGCTGTAAAACGCATTGGTCTCATTGATTTCTCCGCGGTCTTGAGTGCGGCCAAACTCGGCCCCGTTGGGATCGATGGCCACAAAGTCGACCGGGTCGACAACCAGCAGCAAAGTTGGTGTTTCGACCACCTCGCCAACAGCCTGCAAGGCGTTGAGATACTCTTGGGCGATCTCATCGGCCAGGGCTTCTCCGTCGGCAAACTGCAGCTGGGCAATTTGTTCGGTGAGCACTCGGGTGATGTGGTCGGTGGCCGCGACGCCGACCTCGCTGTCGATGAACCCATCCTTCGTTGAGGTTTGGGGGGTAAACTGGATATCCACGAGGTATCCGCCTTGGCCTCCGGCTGAGGCAACTTCCACAAAATAGGTGGTTCCTTCAGTGATCGAGAAGGTCGCCTGCCGGTTGCTGGCCCTGCCGTCGTCATCGCTGGCGATTTGGACCACCTCGGTGTCGACCTCTTGGAAGATCTGCAGCAAGCCGGTTGCATCGCTGCCAGTTTGGGCGGACCAGTTCAGGGTGACTCGTCCGCTGGCAGGGGCAATGAAGCGGAAGATATCGACATCGTCGGCGCTGTCGAAATCGGAGGTCAGCGTTTCGGGGAGGGAGAAGCTTAGGGGCTCAGCGTTGTCCCCATCGTCGCTTGCTGAAGTCGAGGTGAACGTCTCAGGCAGGGGGAAGCTCAAGAGCTCGGCGGTGGCGACCGTATCGCCGACGTCCGGGGTCGGAGCGGCCACCTGAATCTCTAATTGGTAGTCACCAATGCTTGTCCCAAAACCGCTGGTCTCCAGGATGTAGGTTCTTTCGGGAACAAGGTCTGCTTCCAAAACCTCTCCGCCTCGGGCGGTGGCATCGGCGGTCGCCAGCACCGTGCCATCAGCATCGGAGAGCACCAGCACAGCATCGAGATTGCTGCCGGGGGGATTGGTTTGGGTGATCGTCACCACCGACCGACCTTCCGGAAAATTGCCCCCAGGCAATGTGAACTGGACGAGGTCTCGGTCTTCGGCGAAGTCAACCGCCCCCTGGATCGTGCTGACAAAGGTCTCTTGCTGGGAGACGCCTGGCTGGGAAGTCTCTTGTTCAGGGGTAAAGCGGACGGTGCGGGCCTGGTCGGTGAGGATCCCGAAGTCGTCTTGGACTGGGACCATCAACAGATCGTATTGTCCGAAGGAATCTCCGGAGCCCCGGACTTTGAGGAAGTAAACCTCGCCCTCTTCCAGTTCGAAGACCGCCTCGCGAACCTCGCCCGGACGGCTGTTGGCGATATTCTGGATCTCGCCAGATGCATCGCCGACTTCTAAGAGCTTACGGACCCCATCGGGCATTTGCTGGTGGATGAACAACTCCGGTTGCAAACCCGCAACAGGCAGGACCGCCACCGAGACAGGACCGGTGAAAGGGGCGGTAAACCGGAGGATGTCCGTGTCTGTGAGGTCGTCGATTGGGGACCAGATCGTTCCGCTGACGAGGTGGTAGGGCCGTGTGCCATTGGCAAAGGCTTCTTTGAGCACTTCGTTTTCTTCGTTTGTGTCACCAGGAAGTGGTTGGAAAAATTGTGAGGCATTCTCAAAGGTGTTGCCGTATTCGTCGGGGCGGTCGCCATCAAATTCGAGGACCAAGTCGTAGCTGCCGGTGCTAGCCCCAAAGGCATCCACCTCGATGAAATACGTCTGGCCTTCAACGACATCGATCTCCAACAGGCTGTTGAGGCCCATTCCGCCGTCGTCGTCGGCGGCCAGTTGAGTCTCATTGGTGTCGTAAGCGTAGACAAAAGGATCGAGGAAGCCGTCGCTGCCATTGGCGACCACCTCCACGATGAGCAGCCCTGTGGACTTAGCTGTAAACTGATAGAAGTCTTGGTCGCCGGGGGTGCCGATTGTCTCGGTTTGCACAACCACCGGAGGGCCGTCGTCGGGGGCTTCGATCAATTGGGCCGAGGCAAAGTCGTTGCCGACTGAGTCGGCGATGCCGGCATCGTAAGCGAGCAAGAGGGTGTAGCTGCCTGTGCTGGACTCAAACGCACCTGCCTGAATGAAATACTGCTCGCCAGCAACCACCTGGAAGAACAATTCACTATCCAGGCCCGCGGTGCTGTCGTCGTTGGCCTCAACCAGCAGTTCGTCGCTGTTGTAGACAAAGACATACGGATCCAGACCTGATCCACCGCTGAGCTGCTGGATGCGGAGCAATCCACTTTGGCCGGCGGTGAAGGAGTAGAAATCCTGGTCGCCAGCAGCATCGATCGCTCCGGAGGCCGAAGCTGCTGTGTTGACCACACCTAAGGATTGTGACAGGGCGAAATCATCACCAGTTGTGTCTTGACCCGGATTGACATTGGCCTGAGCGGCAAAGGTCAACTCATAGGGCCCTGTCTGCCCGAAAATCTCTGTCTTGAGGAAATACGTTTGCCCGCCGACGAAGTTAAAGCTGATCGCTCCGAGCTGGTCGATCAACGGGGGACCGAAGAGGCCGTCGTAAACGGCCAACCTGCCTTGAGGCTGCGAATGGACAACCGAGAGCACCCCGCCCTCAGGCACGGTGAACTGCAACCAATCTTCTTCGTCGGTGATGGCAAGCGTCCCAGAGATCACCCCGCTTCCGTCCTGCACCAGTGTGGTGATGTCTGTGGCGTCTGCACGGGAAGTGCCAGCATCGTTGACGTAGGAGCTGACGGTGATCTGGTAGTCGCCTTGGGTCGCTCCGGCCGCTCCGACTTGCAGCAAGTAATTATCTCCCGGTGGCAGCACGATGCTGCTGGTGTTTCCGCCTCCTTGGTTATCATCCTGGTCGACAAGTTTTAGGCCTGAATTGGTTTGTTGATAGACGGCCAGAAACGGATCGACTGCGGAGCCCTCGGTTGGGGCAACTTCCACCACAACAACGGAGTTCTGCGGGTCTAAGCGGAAGACATCGAAGTCCTCGGCGATCTCGATGCTTCCTGTTTGGGCACCCCCGGAAGCAGGATCCAGGTTGAGGGTGGTCGCGGCGGTCGGATCGTTGGCCACATCGTTGGTCAGCGCGAAGCCCCGGAGCGAGTAGGCCCCCACGTTGTTTTCGACGCCGGTCACTTCCAGGAAATAGGTCTGGCCGGCTTCCAGGGAGACCGTCAGCAGGCTGTTGGTGGACTCCCATTCGGAGGCGGAGTCTAATTCGCCGGTGAGAAACGCGTCATCATTCTGCGCGATTTCCTGACGGTCTGCGTCGAGCAAGCGAATAACCGGATTCAGGCCACTGTTGACGGAGGAATCGGCCAGAACCTGAATGGTGAAAGTCCCGGTGATGGGGCTGGTGAACTCGAAGTAGTCAGCATCATTGACAAAGTCGATCGCTGAGTTGGCTGAAAACTCCTCGACCGCATTCCCGCCACCAGGTGTTGTTTCGATGGACGCCAGGAATTCAGACTGCCCTGGGGTGTCTCCGACTTCCTGATCGATCAGCTGAACGGTCAGGATGTATCGGTCGGGGACGTACAGATCGGGATTCTCAGGGTTGGGGGAGATGCCGTCGCGGGCTGAGGACCGGAGGTAATAGGTCTGCCCTCGTTCCACCTCCAGCACCAAAAAGGCCGGAGTGCCCTCGACGGACTCCATCGAACCAAGAGGTTCTGTGAGGTTGTCCTGGCTGAAAACCTCCAGCGTGCCGGCGTCACCTGGGTCGAGGAACTCCTGGGTGAGGACCAGGGCCACCGTGGAATCGAGATCGTCCAGGCCCTCGATGTCAGAATTTTCGGGGACCTCGAATCGGTAGGTGTCCAGCTCTCCGGCGAAGTTGATGCGGCCAACTTGGGTGGCCTGATTTCGGAAATCCAGTTCGATCGCCGGCCGAGCGTCCGCTCCTGAGAATGTGTTGGTGACATCATCAGCGGGCACAAACGGATCTTCCGAGGTTTCCAAGGTGTAGCCACCTGCGGAGACAGGGACGCCTTGTGGATTGACCGCCGAGGAGACCACCACCGAGAAGCGTTCCCCTGCGGTGGCTTCGAATTGCACACGGCTGCCCAAATCTCCCGGCAAGACGTCGTCGTTGGTGGCGATCAGTTCCCCAGAGGAATTGAAGATTTGAGTTCGTGGGTTGAGGGCTGCGTCAGTCGAGATGCTGACATTGTCGATGGACCATCCGCGATCGGTTTTGATAAACGGGCCGCTCTCGAAGAAGAATTCCAACTGGATCTCTTGTCCGGCGAAGGCAGAGAGATCCAGTTGAATCGGAGAGAACCCTTCAGGATCACCAGGTCCGGGAATGCCGAAACCACCGCCCAGGCCGCCCAAGCCAAAGTCGGGGTCGTTATCAGCAAGCGCGATCGATTCACCCTCGACGATCACACTCACGCTGGCGTAGTCAAATCTGTCGGCCTGGAGGATCTGGTCGAATTGGAGGCTGATTTTGCCAGAAATCTCCGAGAGGTCGATGCCAGGGGTCAGTAACGTCCCTGCTTGTCCGGGGCTTCCCCCGTCTCCGAAGTTCCAAGCGGTGTTGGTGGGATCATCACTGGGGATGTTGGAGAGACTCCATGGGTTGACCAGTTCCTGGACTTCGAATCCTTCGGTCTGCCCGCCGTCAAAGTTGGCAGAAAACAAGGGTCCATTACCATCTTTCACCAGGAACTCGTCGAGATACCATCCTTCGTCGACGCCGATGATGTCGCTGTCGAACGTGAAGACCAGTTGGATCTTTTGACCGATGTATGCGGGGTCGAGATTCAAGCTCACCTGGGAGGAGCCGTTTGTGAGGCCGCCCAGGCCAAAGACGTTCTGATTGTCAGCCAACAATTCGGTTGACCCGTCGGCTAACAACACCTCCACGGTGGCTTCGTCCAGGGCAAAACCATCGAAGGCGACCTCAGCGCCGAGGAACTGTTCGAACTCCACAATCACATCGCCTTGGGCATGCGTCAGGTCGATGACCGGACTGATCAAGCTGCCGAAGGCGTTGTTGAGGTATTGGCCGTCGTCTTGCAGAGGAGTCTCGTTGCCGCCGAAGTACCAAGCGAAGTCGTCGAGGCTGTCCTGCCGGCCGGTGGAGAGGTGCCAGGGGTTGGTCGCCAGCTCGAAGCCACCATCGTCTCTGCCGCCAAAATCTTCGAGAAAGATCTCCTTACCAGGGGCAACATCAACAGTCACCAGCCCTGTCGATCCGGCTCGGTACTCGAAGACATCGAGGTCGTAGCGATCCTCCAGGGCTTGCTCGACCGCCTCAGAGGCCGGGTTGAGAATCGGTGGCCGCGTTCTGGTCGAGTTCGCCACGTCATCAGCAAAGGCATTCCCCAGAAGCAAACCGCTGACGGTTTCGCCTCCCGTGATCGTGACGTTATGGAACCCATCGCCCGCTGGGACGGTTTGCTCCCAACTAGGGCGAAGGACCTCGCCGACACGGTAGTTGCCGGCTTGGAGGTTGTTGAAACTGAAATTCCCTTGGGCGTCGGTGATGGTCACCGGCTCCAGTCCAGCGCCCCGGGTGGTGACCGTCAGGGCCCAACCAAACAGAGTTCCCGACTCGAACTCCGAATCGTTGGCCACCTTGAGTGTCCAGGTGCCATTGGCGTTCTCTCCACGAAACGCTGAGAGGAGGCCTTCGGGGCGGAACACGCCTGAAACTGAGCCGGAAGCATCGGCGACGAGTTCCTCGGCGTCATCATCCAGGACAACGCCTCGAAAGCCCTGCCCGCGGCCGCCGACATCGGTAAACAACTCCACCTCGGTTCCGTCAGGGCTGACTAAGAACACCTCCAGGTCTTCATTCCAGTTATGGTCCAGATCGATGCTGACAACGACTTCCTCAATCGGGTCGGTCAAACCGAAGACCTCGATGGTCGAGTCGTGTGTTTCTTCGATCTCTACTAAGCCTTCCTCGCTGGCGAAATGTCGGATCTGGGAGTCCAACCGCCCGTTGCCGTTGGTATCCAAGTAGACGAGCCAGCCGGCCATCCCCGGTTCGTCGGCCTGACGCTGTCCGTTGCCGTCCAGGTCGAAGAATTTGGTGCCGCTGATGGTTCCCAGGGGCACCCGATTGGCCAGGTTGACTTCGGTGACCTCCCGCTCACCCAAGGTGACTGTGATCCCGCTGCCGGTTGAATCGGTCCCCTGGGGGTCAATGATGGTGTAGGTGGTACCCGGGATCAGCCCGGCAAAGAAGTAACGTCCGCGAGGTCCGGTGGTGGTGGTGCGTTCGCCGGAGTCATGCTGCCCGTTGCCGTTTTCATCGAGAAAGACTGTTCGGCCTTCTAAAACGGGCTCGCCGAAATCGAGTTGCCCGTTGGCGTCGGCATCGATGAAGACCACACCGGTGAGGCCTGCCCCGGGAATGACAGCCAGTCCTTGATCGAGTGTTGGTGGAGAGCCAAGCGCTGGTTGCGTGAGGTTGACCCGGCCGAGTTCGTTGGGCAGTTGTGTGGGAAGATCGGTTGGCGGCAGTGAACCGGTAGCATCGGTCAGAACCACATACTCACCCTCGTTTAAACCGACGAAGGCGAAATTCCCTTGGCTGTCGGTGAGCGTCGACTCGGGGCGACGGGCCAGCACGTCCAGAGACCACTGGACTGACGAATTGGCCAAGGGAAGGGGGTTTCCGTTGCTGTCGGTGAACTCCAGCTTCCATATCCCGTTGATCTGGCCAGCAAGCAGGCCCGCCAGCGGTTCTGCTGGTTGGAAGGTGCCGCTGGGGCCACCCCCGTTGGCCGGAAGCACAGCAGCAGCTTGATCGTCGAAGGTGACGCTGATCAGAGTGGAGCCTGGTGGAGTGTCTGCCACCAATTGCACCGGAGTGTTGTCTGGGCCGACCAGTGCGATCTGTGCGCCTGCCGGCAGCGGTTGGTCCAACTGAAGGTGGACGTTCAGGTCCAGGACCTCGCTGGTGATACCACTGACAGTCAATTCACCAGGGTTTGTTGGGGAGGTGAAAATCGAGATGTCGTCGATGTACCAGCCTTCATCGTTGACGAAGGGGTCGCTTTGGAAGGAGAAGACCAACTGGATCTTTTCGCCGGTGTAGTCGTCTAACTGCAGATTGACCGTGGAGCTTCCGTTGGTGAGGTTGCCCAGGCCGAAGAAGCGATCATTGTCGGCCAGTAGGAAGGTCGAACCGTCCGGTCTTCTGACGCTGACGGTCGCCAGATCGACGATCTGAAAGAACGGATCGACCTCAGCGGAGAGGAACTGGTCGAACTGCAGGGTGACCGGTCCGGTGACGTCTGTCAGATCGATCACCGGGCTGATCAAGTCCCCGGCGCTGCTGAGGTCGTATTGCCCACCCCCGACTAAGGGTTGTTCGCCGGCTCCAAAGTAGTAGCCGAAGTCGGTGAGGTCAGCCCCATTGCCATTGGAGCGGTGCCACTGATTGGTGGTGAACCCGTTGGTTTGCTCACCGTCGAAATCAGCCGAGAAGAACTCCTCTGGTGATTCGCCTTTGATGACGAAGTCGTCGAGATACCATCCCTCTCGAGTTCCAATCTGGTCGCTGATGAATGTGAAGGACAGTTGGATCTGGTCGCCAGCAAAGTCAGACAGATCCAGGCTGATTTGGTCAAACTGATCCGTGCTGGTATTGATCAGTCCGCCACCCGGGTTGTTATCGGCCAGGACTGTGGTCTCGCCGCCAGAGAGCACACTGACGATGGCCTGGTCGAAAGCAAAGCCGGGGCCTTCCTCGGCCTCCAGGAAGTACCTGAAAGTAAGGGTGATGTCCTCCCCTGGTGTGGCCGAGGAGAGGTCGATCACCGAGCTCCGCAGAGTTCCCTGGGAGTCGTTTTCGTATCCTCCTGTTTGTTCATCTCCGAAGTAGAAGGCGTAGTCGTTGCCGGTCACCCCGCGAGTGTTGGTGAGGCCCCAGGGGTTGAACTCGTCAAGCGGGGCCTGGAATCCGCCGTCTCCGTCGTCAAAGTCTTCTTGGTAAAGCGTCCCCGAGCGAAACGTCTGTTCTTCAGCCAGAAAAACTTCCTGGCCAGCCAAGGGAGACTCGTCCCGATCAAGTTCGGCGTCTTGGTCGGTGTCCTGCCAAAGCGTGCCCAGAATCGCGCTTCCATCCAGAGGCAGACGCGGCTCAAGATTTTCCAAGCTCAAGGCGGAATCACGCTCTCGCCGGGAGCCTGACCGGGGCAGCGGAGCTGTCTCAGCAACAACACTTTTGGGGTTCTGGAAAGTCATGCCAGAAAAGTGGTTCTCGCTGGTGTGATCGGTGACTGGGTGAACGCCGTGAGTTTGCACACGCTGAGTTTGCACACGCTGAGTTTGCACGCATCCAGAGTGTCCCCCAGCGGAGTTGCCGTCCTGGTAGGGGGATGAGCTGCTGTGTTGTTCAGCCTGGCCCACATCAGCCTGGCCCACATCAGCCTGGCCCACATCAGCCTGGCCCACATCAGCGTGACTCAGGGTGGGCTGATCTGACTGCTGGCCAGCGTGTTGATCGGTTTTCCGAAGTCGGCCCCACATAACGCCATCCTCAATCTGTGAGTCTGGAATGCGGCGGGAATCTGCTTGCCGGTGGCAGGTTACCGGGCTGCTTGCTGGACGATTGAACTCGACAGAGTCTTCGGAAACGGAGTCTTCGGAAAACGGGGAATGCCATCGGCAGTGACATGCACCGAATTCATCGTCTCGATCTGCGAGAGACTGAACAATTGAGGTGTGATGCGCAGCCTAAACGGTTGGTCCGTTGGCTGGATGCTCTCACAACAGCATACCCTTACCCAAGGCCAGCAAGAGGGGACGACAATCCCTCTTGGTGCTTCTGTCAACCGTTGAGCCGGTCTCAGGTGGTCAGGTGCCATTGGCAAAGGTGGGGACCAACACTAGGGTAGCCTCAAACCCCCCTAAGCACAAGTCCAGGAAAAACCTGGGGCTTGTCAAGGGGGTCGGGGGTGGGGTCTGCAGAGAACGCCTTGTGCCTTCATGCCTGTCGACTCCAGCGACGATGTGACTGCTTGACGAGCCAGTAATCTGGAATACGCACAGGCGACCGGAAAATCGTCACCTTGCGAGTTGGACTGTCCCAGATGGTGTCGCGTCCAGTCAGTCCAAGCTCCCTTCGGTTGCAAGCGATGTCCTCAAGGGCTGGCGCGAAGTCGGGGTACTTTTCTGTCGGGAACGCCCCCCCCACTTTTCTGCGGCTCACACCAGCTTGCGTTCTGCGGTGGCCGATACCCAACCTGAAGGTGCTCACAGCACTGGCCCGTGGGGTGCCTTTGTCTAAGGCAAGCTTTGCTCGCTATCCTCTGGAACTGCAGGAGATCGTCCCACGAGCACCTTCACGGGAATATTGAGCCGCCGGTCAACATCCCTCATGTTGAGAACTCAAATCCAATGTACCTCAACTTGAAAACCGTGGGTTGATCGTACCCCTCAACGTGCGGTTCATCCTAAGGCGGGAGGCTTGAGCAAAGAGAATGGATTGGCATCCACGCAGAACGGTTTTCTTCCAAGCACACGTGCCTCTGCACAGCAGCTTGATTTCGGTGGCCATCAGCATCTTGCTTATTGGGTGCAGTGGCCCAACCCAGCCAACCGGTTCCAATCAGCCTGAACCGATACCGACACCAACACCAGCGCCTCGTCGGCCCATCACACTCGGGCCAGGTGGGATTCCAGCGGACTTGCTCCAACCCGAGTTTGCCGCGGTGATGGTGGCTCGCAGCAAACACCTGGGGACATGGCTGAAGACGCAGGCGTGGTACCAGAAGCTCATCGACCAGGCCAAGAAGCAGATCCAGGGCGGCCCGCCCGAGCTGGAAGGCGCCGATCAGGCCCTCGAGCCCCTCCAAGATGTCCAAGACGTGATTTCCCTGGCTGGTCTGAGTCAACAAACCGATTCCGATGTCCCCTCCCCGGCGTTCGTCATGGCCATGACGTTTCATCAGCCTGATTCCGCGAAAAAGCTCATTGAGATCGGTAAGCAAAATCTCCTCAAAAAAGTCCAGCAGGACGGCGTGATTTACTATCGCCAACCAGTGGAGGCCCCGGTTCCCACGGTGGTCGGTTTGCTCGGCGAGTCCATCCTCCTGGTTGGGTCGGCCGATGTCATCCCCAAGATCTTGAAAGGGCCACCTGAGCACGCAAGCCCGCTGTCGGAGGACCTCAAAAGGCTTGATGCCGAGGCTGACCTCGTGGCTGCCGGGCGGATCACTGAGGAACTCAAGCCGCTGATGGCTGAGCTCCAACTCTCCTTGGCCGACAGCCAACTGAAGGGCCTGGCCAAACTGCCCGATCAGGTCATCGCCGCCCGTTTGGTCCTCAAGGCATCCCCAAGCCCAAGAGTGACCCTGACAGTCAAAGCCACCAACGACCAGGTCGTCCCCGCAGTCGAACAGCAACTCCGGCAGTTGAGCTTCCTAGCGAAGACGTTCTGGCCTTTGGCGAAACAATCTCTTCTGAAGAACACACCTCAGGCCGCACGTGCCGAAGCGGAGCAGGCCGGAGCCATCGTCAGCAAGGCCATCGATCAAATAGCCGTCTCGCTTCAAGGACGCGAGATCTCTCTGTCGGTCAGCAACTTCACGACACTTGAGGAACTCACCGCCCTGGCTGGACAAGCTGTCGAGCGAACTCAACAAGCTTCTCAAGAACAACCTGCCTCCCTGCAAGCAACTCCCCTAGGTCGTTCCCAGGCCAACTTAAAAGCCCTGGCCGCGGCCCTATTCAACGCCATGGATACCGATAACTTGCGGGGGTTCCCCCGAGGTATCGGCGACGCCGCTGGCCAACCACTCTTAAGCTGGCGGGTGGCAATTCTCCCCTATATCGGACAGGGCGACCTCTACCAGCGGTTTCACTTGGATGAGTCTTGGGATAGCAACCACAATAAAACTCTGCTCAACGAGATGCCCACAACCTTCCAACACCCCACCGTAACTCTTCTGCCTGGCAAAACGGTCTACCGTTCCCTATCTGGACAAGGAATGGCCTTTGAAGAAAAGCAGTCCCTTGGCAAGATTCTGCTTGGGCCTGACCTAGGCGATTTTACGGACGACCCTGAGACCACGCTGACGCTGGTGGAGGTGGCGCCTCAGCATGCCGTCGAATGGACCAAGCCAGAAGCTTTTGCCCCCAACCCTGAGAATCCGGCGGAGGATTTTGGCAGCTATTGGAACAACCGCTTTCTTGGTGCCTTTGCCGACGGACGAGTCAGCCTGGTCCCCCAGTTATCGCCGGCCGAGCTGAAAACACTGCTGACCATCCGCGGCAGTGAGCCCTCAGTGCTTGACCAGTAGGCCCTTGAATTCCCAGAGATGACCTCGTCCAAAGGAAGCTTGGGCTTCTATAAGCGTGTTCAGGCAACTATGATCAAAGACCTGCAGTGGTTTCATTGAGCCACAAGATGCCGACTTGATCGTTGCCGCCGGTCTCACTTCGGAGCTGAAATCCCCGTTATTGTTGGCCAAGATGCCGATTGACCGCTGGGAAGATCTGGTTGAGCAGCTGGCCGGGGCGAGGATGTCTCTCGGCATCTCTCCTGCTGTTGAGTTCTCTCTGACCCTGGAGGTGGCCAGCTCGGAGGGGGCCACCGATCTTAAGGCAATCCTGAGTGAATTGCTGGAAGACGCCAAGACCATGTGGGCCGGGATCAAACTAGCCTGGATGGAGAGCTCACCGCCGCAGCTTCGGGACGATCGGCTCCAAGCTGCGGGTATTGTCGACCAGGCGTTTCAGGTTATCTCGTTCGCCTCTGACGGTCCTGAGGTTACAGTCTCATTAGCCGAATTCACGACACCCGAGAAACTCATCGATTTCGTGGGAGGAGTCGTCCAAAACTTCCAACACGGATCGCTGGGAGGCCGTGGTCGGCGAGAAGATCGAGGTTCATCCTTGAGTCAGGATAAGCTGTAAAGTCCACCGGTTTTGCTGGATGTGGAGTTCAGACAGGAATGATCGCACGGCGATCACTCCTGTCATGATGTCGTTGGCAGCTAGCATGGGTTGTTGCTTGTTGTCAGAGCAAGCATGTACCTGTTAGTGCTGGTCTTTCCGTGCCATGCGAGCAGTTCCAATTAGTTGACTGCAAACCGGCCAAGGCGTGTGCCTGGTGCGGAGAGATGGGTTGGGCTTGGTTCGGTCTTGAGGGTGGTGATTTCAGGAGTTGTGGGCTGGTTGACCTGCTGGCCGATCGGCTGTGAGCGTTCGACGTCGCCATCTTGAGAGATGGTCAACTGGGCTTGGACAGCCAGATAGACCCAGACGGTTGGATGACCGTTCTCGTCATGCTGCATGTCGAACTGGCAGCTGGTGACCGTTCCTGAGAGCTTTCGAGACCCAGGCTGAAATGTGTTAGTCACGCGACAAACCATCACATCGCCCGCTCCTGGGACACAGCGGCCATACCATTCGGGGAACACGGCATGGCCTAACGTGTGCCCGGCTGTGTCGATGTATTCGACAAAGACTCCACAAGCACTCAGGGTGCGGGAACTTGTCGAGCTAGGGGAAGTTCTGGTGAAGTCAATCTCAGTGCTCATGACCCGCATATCTCCTGCAGTGGGTCCATACGATTGGAAACAGTTACGTTCAATAGCGTCAAATGAGGGATGCTGGGTATCCTTCCACTGACCCCGGGGAAGCACTTTGGACTTTGGAAGCACTTGAGATGGAGTCATCACTTCCCTTGGCGGAGACTGCATCGGCCCCACCAGAGGTTGAGAAACACCAGAAGGCGACAAGGCCCAAGAGACCGACAAACTCAACAGCTGATTGTCAGCCGAGTCACGCTTACACTCAGTCAAACAAGTAGCACCACCCTGGTCGGCTAGAGGCAGTGTTGCCCTCAAGGCCCTCAATCGTCAATGCGAAATTTTGCCGCGTCGGGAAAACGACCCGCCTGTGAGCTGAGACTTGTCCCGAAGTGTCTTCTTTCCTGGTGGCCAGTCAGCCTCGGGCGAGCGAGAAGGACCGACTGATGACCGTCGAGCTCTCTCGCATCGCACTTACTCCAGGTGGGGCAATCAAAAAGCCCACTGAGCCACAGGATTGCTTGAGCACGCTTTGCGTCCCCCTGGCATTAAAACTATACTGCCGATGCGGTTCGGCGTTGGCCAAACGGTCGGCCAGCCAGCAACCTGCCAACCAGCAACCCCGCCAGCCAACGAAAAGCCTTTCGAGCCAGCCAAACAAACCAGAGAACAACCCCCGACAGGAGCCAGGCACCGCTTGAGACACGAAAAACCGCCTCAAAGATCCATTGCCAGAACCCTTACGCTGAGAGGGCAAAAATCGGTTCTTCAAACTCCTGACTTCTTTGAGACGCGGATCTTCTGTCTTCATCAATAAGCTGGCAAAAACAGGCTTTAGTAAGGCGGGCTTAACACAAACAAGCCTGTGGGTGATTCAGGGCAGGCCAAAAAGTTGCCTGAAGAGGCGACCCAGCTCCTAAGATTGTGGAGTAAAGGTGTTGTTGCGACGCTGACCGTTGGTGCTGGTGAGGTGGGACCTATGAGAATTGATCGGGTTTGACGTCAGGTAGAAATGTGTTCAGTTAGCCTCTGGGCCCTGTGGATGGATACCTCAGGGCCTTGGGCGTAGCATGGCGTTGTCGGAGGAGGTCTTGGCACCTCGGTTGGGGACTCCGGGGTATCTGGACCCCGATCCGAAGAGTTAGGGGAAACGCTCATGGAAAGCTATGGTTCGCTCTGTGACGATTTTTATGTCAACATGAGCTTGAACACGGAGATGGAGCTGCCTCAGCAGCGAGGAACCGTTCTGCCTTATATGGAACGAGTTCAACGGCAGTATCCGACGATGCGGAACTTTTTCTGTCGGGACAAGGGCGACTTTGTCTTGGAAGAGGACAAGGACGGCGGCCAGTATCGTTGGACGACTGTCGAACCACGGCAGATCCGTTCGGGCGTTGTCAACCCTGACACTGTGGAACAGGCCCTGGACCAACACCGTCTCATTCTTGATCTTGCCCCTCCTTACCTCACCATCAGCCCCCTCGATTGCGAAGCGTTGGACTTGTTGTTTGGGTTCGATTTCACTTACCGGGGCAATCACAACCATCTGGTCGCCGAAGCCCTGGGAGTCAGCCCATCTCTGGAACGCTTGCTGGAGATTCCCGGAGCCAATGTTGTTGGCTGCGAGCCAGCGATCACCCTGGCACTGGATGAAGCTTGTCGATTGCAGTGCCGGCTCAGCATCGAAACCCGCACCAACGCTTACCAAATCCGGACCGCCGAGTACCCAGAAGAGCAGCTGAGTGTCTACCTCACCGCACGTCAGTACGGCAGCCTGCCGGCGGAGACAAAGTTCTCGCAAACCCTCGACCAGCTTGCCCAAGTCTGCGAGGAACTCATCGATCAGCACGTTGTCGAGAACGTGCTGCGTCCGCTCCAGCGGGCCATCGCCATGAAATAACCCGCATAAGATTCGCCCGCCACCAACAGGCTCGTGAAGATTGTCGCAAGACTGAGGCGTTTGAGAGATCCGGGAGCATCACCCGCTCGGTCCCTGCCTCAGGTGTGAGATTATCGCCCATTCCAATAAGTGTCCCTCGGAGTTGGCAACGAAATGGCAGTTGATTTCTAGACGCCTCTCGTTGTCAGGCAGTACACTCATGAGGGGCACGACACGCAGACTGATGTTGCATTCTCGATGAGCACGACACTCTCTGAGGGTACGCTGACGCACACCGGCTCAACACTGGGGGGCCAGTGTCCTGCTGAGCTGTTGGAGCGATATAACGCAATCCTCAGCGATCAGCGTCTGCACTGGACCACCCACCACCGAATGCTCCGGCTTTTGGGAGCAGGCGGCCAGGGGGTGGTGTATCTGAGTGAGCGGCGAGGAACCGATCAATTCACGTTGCCGGTGGCCCTGAAGATCTTCTCGCCCCAGCATTACAACGCTGCGGTGGCCTACGACGAAGACATGGCTCGCCTGGCCCGGATTGCCGCCCGAGTGGCACAGATCCAGCACGACAATCTTCTGGATGTCCACAACTTTATTGAGCGCAACCGCATCCGCATCATGGAGATGGAGTGGATCGATGGCTACGACCTGCGGCGGCTGCTCACTCGAGAGATGCTGTTGCGAGCCCAACGGCATGCCTCTGTCGAACGCTGGCAATACCTGTCCAATGTGATTGTCACCCCGGGACCGCAGCAGCCTCGGCTCAAACCAGGCATCGCCATTCAGGTGTGTCGCGAGTGCCTGGCGGCTCTGACTGCGTTGCATCGGGAAGGCATCATTCATGGCGATGTCAAGCCGAGCAACATCATGCTCAAGCGGACAGGTGCGGCCAAGATTGTGGACATCGGTTCGGCCATTGATGCGGCTGATGCCCCACGGCGGCGGATGTGTTCTCCGGCGTACGCAGCTCCTGAGGTGCTGCAGGGAGGCGATCGGACACCTCAATCCGATCTGGCCAGCCTTGGCTACGTCCTCATCGAGATGCTGGCTGGGCAGCCTCCCTTTGCGCACGCCACCACGTTTTACGATCTGATTGATGCCAAAACGGCCTTGCCAGAGCGCCTACCCAAGTTGCTGCCGGCTGAGATCGTCTGCAATGCCTTGCTGTTGAACTTCTGCCGACGGATGATCGATCCTGACCCCCTCAAACGCTTCCCCAGCGCCGAGGCCGCTGATTTGGATCACGATGGAGCGGCCGATTTCCACCGACAGCTCGTCAAAGGCGACCTCGCCAGCGAATATGGAAACGACATCCGTGTCTGGCTGGAAGTGCTGGAATGAGCGGTCCCTCAAACGTCCCTTTGAAAGGCCCTGCTGAAGCCGTGAAGATACAAGTCCTCTCCAAGTTTCTCAAAAGCAAGCTCCTGAATTGACCAAGCCTCCGCTATGGTCTTTGCTCCTAATCCGCCGAGAGGGCTGACCGCTTGGGAGCCGCCGATGAGCTTGGGGGCGACGAAGACATGAACCTCATTAATTTCGCCAAGTTCAAACAAGCCTCCCAACAACCCCCCACCTCCTTCGACCAACAGGTTTGTCCAGCGGCGGCGGCCGAGTTCGTCCAACAAGGAACCGAGTTGCTCAGCGTAGCTTTGGCCTGGACAGACGATGACCTCGCAGCCACAGTCACCCAGTCGCAATCGGTCTTCGAAGGCCGCTTCTTCTCCGACGGCCACCAGCACAGACACCTGTCCGGCAGTTTGGGCGAGATGACTGTCACTGGCTAACCGAGCGAGTCGATCGAAGACCACCCGGCTGGCTTGTCGCCGACCCGAGGGACGGGCCGTCAGTTGCGGGTTATCAACTTGGGCGGTTCGGCTGCCCACCATGATCCCATCGACCCTACCACGCAGCTGGTGAACGACAGCCCGAGATTGCTCGCCGGAAATCCAGCGGCTGTCTCCACTGGCGGTGGCGATCTTTCCATCGAGGCTCATGGCCCACTTGGCCATGATCCAGGGCCTACCCTGCTGAAGGAGCTTCAAATAGGGCCCATTGATTCGGCGGGCTTGATCTTCTAGTAAGCCGCACTCAACGATGATGCCCGCCTGTTGGAGCTGCGTAAGTCCTCTGCCTGAAACAGCAGGAAACGGATCGCTCATGGCAACGACCACGCGGTGCACACCAGAGGCAATCAGTGCCTCTGTACAAGGAGGCGTTTTCCCGTAATGGGAACACGGCTCCAGAGTCACATACACACAGGATCCTTGAGCCCGCGGGCCTGCGGCATGCAACGCATGGATCTCCGCATGGGGCCCACCATACCGTTGGTGCCAGCCCTCGCCGATGATCTCCCCGTCACGAACGACCACACACCCGACCATCGGGTTAGGCTCCACCGAACCCTGACCCCGGATTGCCAGATCGAGGGCCCTTTGCATCCATAGGATGTCTTGGGGGTGTTTCATCGGTTGGGAATCGATTTTTTGCTACTGAGAAAGGTCGCCTCACTCGATGATTCTCGATTGTGGCAGAGGCCCACTCCCTCGGGACCGAACCAAGCCAAAGCAAACCATCTGGCTGGACACCAAGTCTCGGGAAGCACCAAGTCTCGGGAAGCACCAAGTCTCGGGAGGCACAAAGTCTTCGTAGGCAAGGCCTCCATCTGGGACAGTCCAACTCACGAGTTAATCTGGCAGCCAGAGGCCCGATTCGGAAGGGCCCTGGGGGTCTTTCGGAGGTGGAGTCGAGGGATTGGGCGGCTGGCCGCTCTCGGGCGTCCAGAGGGCTGAGGGAGGAGCGGCTTTGGGTTTCAAATCGGAGAGAACCCCTGAGGAGATTTCTTCGGGGGCGATCTGCTCGGGGGCCATCTCAGCGTCAGGTTGTCTCGGCTGTCCGTCGGGACCGATCAGGCCCAAGGTCATCAGAATTTGTTCCAATTGAGCCATGATCTTGGGCTCGTTCTTGTGGTCTCGAGCGAGCCCCTGAAGCAGTTGCTGGGCCTCCTGGGCGTGACCGAGTTTGAGTTGAGTTTGCGCCTCAAAGATATCCCACTGACCGTCGGAATCGAGAAGATCTTGGGTGGCTCGACGGGCCTCTTCGATGGCTTTGAGGGAATCCTCAAGAGTCGGTGATGCCAGAATACGCTGAGAATGGAACTCGGTCAGGGATTCTGGATTGCCTTGGTGAAGAGACTCGCGGTCGATCAATTCCTCGGCGGCGGCATAGACCACACTTTGGAAGCGGCACGCGTGTGCTTCCTGGTAGGCCTCCAGCAGTTCTTCATCGCTCAGTTCGGCCCAGACCAACCGCCGCATTGCCACCAGCGGTAAGCTTTCCAGCCGTTGGCCTGTCTCTTGCAAGGCTTTCGGGGAAATCGGCTCAGGCTGAGCAAGCCCAAGTTGGTCTCGCAATCGGGAAAACGTCTCCGCCTGAGCGACCGAACGGCCACGCAGTTCAACGGCCAAGATGGCTCCCAGAGCGGTCACCTGACTCTGTGGATCGGCAGCAAGCTCCGCCAACGACCGATTGCCAAAACGCTGCAGCTTTGTCTGGGGCCACTGCTTCAATATCACGCGCTTGGCTTCCTCGAGAAGAAATCCACGAAGCTCCGGAATATCTCGCTCAGGAGGAGCTTTGCGTGAATGTAGCAGTCTTTCTTCGTAGGGAATTTTTCGCACAACTTTCCGCTGGCCAGCTGAGCCGAGGCCATGGTTGGCAAAAGGTTTGAGCCACTCTTGCAGAGAGTGAGATAAGCTGGGATCACCAGAGCCAGGATCAGCGTCTTGTGAGCTCGCCTCCTCGGGCAATTGTAGGGTCACGACCTCCAGGCGAGCGTCGCGATCGGTTTGTTTGCCGTACAGGGCTAGATCGCCGATAACACACGGGCATGTTTCGGGGGTCAGTGGCTGATCATCCTTCAGCCAGGGGCGGTCGAGGACCTGAAACAGGTTCAAGGGTGGGATCTGATCCTGCTCGGTCCAGGCTTGTGTTTGGACAGGTTTCGTTCTCACTCTCGGATCGCTGAGCAGGGCTCTTTGCAAGGGGTCCAGATCCGTGACGGTGTATTCGATTTCGACCTCGTCGATCAGCTGCTGGAGCGTTGCTTGACCGAGCACTTGGGCGATCGCCTCGGCCTCCACCCGTTCGTCCAGCGGCAGATGGTCCAAGGCGGCCAACTTGTGGAAGGCAGCCGCGGCTTGTTGTTCTTGGGCCAAGCAGGCCTGTGACCAACCGATGGTCTCCCAGAGGATCGCCTCTTGAGGGTGTTGCTCGACCAGCGGCCGCAGCAGTTCCAGGGCGGCCTGCCAGCGGGCTGTTTTGGCCAAGACCACTGCACTGTTGTATTGAGCGATCCAAGGAGGTTGCGGAGTTTCCTCGGTGTGGTATTCGCGCCAGGGGGGCTGTGATTTGAGGAGGGGGCTGATCTGCTTGGCTTGGAAGGCCTCTCGGAAGGCCTCGACTTTTTCCTGCTGGCTTCCTGACAATTGTACTGCCAAGAGGAGGTGAGCCAGACCAGCGACGAAGCAGTGTTCCATGATCGCCGCCTGTCCGCACAAGAAGAGCCCCTCAACGAGCAGGCCCGGCACCGGCAGGCCGGCTGGGGTCGATGTTGCGATGGCTTTCTCCACCGCCTGCTGAGCACTGTTGATTGCCGCAGTCAGGTGTTCACTTCGGATGTGTCCAATCACCGCAAGTGCCCAGCCTGTGGGGACTTCGGGGAATTGCTCCCGCAGTTGTTGGCCGATCTGCTCTGCTTGTTGGTAGTTGCGATCTTCGATCTCAACCAAGGCCTTTTGGCTCAGCAGGCACACTGTTGTGTGCTTGGCCAGTAACCGATCGAGCAGAGAGCGTGCCTGGGAGATCTGGTGATTATCAAAGAGCCGATCCAGCTTTTCATAGTCCTGCAACAGCTTGGGACAACAGAACTTGTATTTTTTGCCAGATCCGTGAGGGCAGTAGTGGTAAGGATCGATGGCCATCGTCTGGGCCGTTTTCCGAGAGTGAAGTGTGCTTGCAAAACCATCTGAAACGGTGCGTTTGCCAGACCGCTTCTTGTTCACCGTATCAGGGATTTTGGTTCCCGCACAGGACTGCCGAGCGGCTGTTGTGTGAGCGTCTCGAAAGTAGGAGGGAATCGTAGTCGAGTCCGGCGTACGGCGATCGGCCAACTGTTGGCCTCGGTTGGTTGGTGCCTCGGTTGGTTGGTGCCTCGGTTGGTTGGTGCCTCGGTTGGTTAGCGCCTCTGGTGGATGCTCTGCCTGCAGGGCCATTGGGCTGACGCCCTGCTGTTGACCAGCGTTTTGCGGGCTCACTCCCCCCCACTTTTGGCGATGACACGGGGCTGTTCCGCTGCCTGCTCCCTTCCGGGGTCCTCAAAGCTGCCAATCTTGGGAAACTGCAAACTCTGGAAAACTGCAAACTCTGGAAAACTGCAAGGCTGGAAAACTGCGGGGCCAGGCAGCAGTTCTCCGGTAAACTGGCCCTGAGGAGGCAACTGCAGACTGTAGGTTCAGTGATGGGCTATCGATCTTTGAGAGAGTGTGTTGACGATCTTGAACGGGCGGGGCAACTGGTCCGGATTTCTGAGCAGATCGACCCACACCTAGAAGCCGCCGAGATCCAGCGGCGGCTGTATGCAGCGGGCGGTCCGGCGGTACTTTTTGAGCGAGTCAAGGGCACGTCGTTTCCGATGGTGTGCAACCTGTTTGGGACACTAGCTCGGGCCAAGTTTCTCTTTAGGGATACCCTGCGGCGGGTTCGGTTGATGATCCAGGCCAAGATTGACCCACCTTCGGTGGTCGGTCGCCCGGGCTCGTGGTGGTCGTTGCTTCGGGCTGGCCTGAGCACGTTGCCCAAGCCTGTTGGTGATGGGCCGGTGTTTTTCGGCAAGACGACTCTAAGCCAGTTGCCGCAACTGCAGAGTTGGCCCGATGACGGTGGGCCATTTATCACGCTTCCGCTGGTTTACACCGAGGATCCCGACCAACCCGGCTGGTCAGGCTCCAATTTGGGCATGTACCGCGTTCAGTTGGGTGGCAACCAGTACGAGCCCGACCAGGAAGTTGGTCTCCACTATCAGATCCATCGCGGCATTGGGGTCCACCATGCCAAGGCCATCCGCCGAGGCGAGCCACTGCGGGTCAACGTATTTGTTGGCGGTCCGCCAGCGATGACCTTGGCCGCGGTGATGCCGCTTCCGGAAGGTCTTTCGGAACTGATCTTTGCCGGGGCCCTGGGAGGCCGGCGAGTTCGTCTGAAACGATCTGACCGCGGCCCGGCCATCTGGGCCGATGCTGACTTTTGCCTCTCGGGCTGGATCGACCTGAATCTCCAGAAACCAGAAGGGCCCTTCGGCGATCACCTGGGCTATTACAGCCTGCAACATCCCTTTCCGGTGATGCGGGTGGAGCAGGTCTATCATCGCTCAGGGGCCATCTGGCCTTTCACTGTTGTGGGCAGGCCGCCGCAGGAAGATACCGTCTTTGGCGAACTGATTCATGAATTGACCGGACCGATTATTCCCACAGTCATCCCAGGCGTCCAAGCCGTTCACGCCGTCGACGCCGCAGGGGTGCATCCGTTGCTGCTGGCCATCGGGAGCGAACGTTACACACCTTACGCTCAGCCGAAGCGGCCCCAAGAACTGCTCACTCAGGCCAATGCCATTCTCGGCCAAGGGCAGCTCTCCCTGGCCAAGTACCTTTTGATCGTGGCCCAAGAAGACCAACCCGAGTTGGATATCCACGATATCCCTGCGTTTTTTCAGCACTGGCTCAAGCGAGCCGATTGGAGCCGAGATCTCCATTTCCAAACATGCACGACCATTGATACGCTCGACTATTCGGGAGGTGCTATCAATGAAGGTTCCAAGCTTGTGGCGGCAGCCTCTGGACCACCAATTCGGGAGTTGACCTGCGAGATCCCTCCGGAATTGCACCTGCCTGAGGGCTTTGGCAATCCTCGTCTCTGTTTGCCCGGGATTCTTGCTGTTGAAGGGCCGAAGTATTCAACAGCGGCAGACCGCTCCGTTGACCGCTCCGTGGAAGAGTTTTGCCAAGCTCTGACGGTTGATGCGCCTTTGTGCCGTTTCCCTTTGGTCGTGCTCGTCGATGACAGTGAGTTTGCCGCTCGGACTTTGCAAAACTTCCTCTGGTTGACCTTTACCCGCAGCGATCCCGCCTCCGACGTGCACGGCATCGAGTGCTTCATCAGCCGAAAACACTGGGGATG
This sequence comes from uncultured Pirellulales bacterium, assembly GCA_964648025.1. Lineage (GTDB taxonomy): Bacteria > Planctomycetota > Planctomycetia > Pirellulales > Pb10988 > CAZYKP01. The sequence continues at coordinate 25,837 of CAZYKP010000110.1, forward strand.
CCGAGGTTCACTGGTCATCGACGCTCGCCACAAACCGCATCACGCCCCACCGCTGGTAGAAGACCCTGCTGTCACCCGACGAATCAACCAACTGGCCACTCGTGGTGGCCCGCTTCATGGCTTGTTTTAGACATTTTTGGTTTTCCCCAGTTTTTGGAAGCCTTGAGGCTGGGCCCCGAAGATTGGTGCCCAGCAGCCGCAATTGAGGACCAGACAGGCCTCTCAGGGCTTATTTTTGGCAAGGTCTTCTCACAATCGTGTGGCAGAGTGGGGTGTCTGTCGGGGCTGGCCTGCCTGGTTCGGTTGCAATGGCGGTCTCTCCCGCCGCGGTTCGGTCGTTCTGCTGGTCCGAGGTGCAATCGAGAAGACACCGGGCTGTTGTTATGCTACGTTAGCTAGGGAACGGAACGGATGTCCCCTAGCGCAACCTCGGGGAGCGCAACCTATGCTAGCACAATCCGTGCTAGCGCAACTTTGCCAGCAGTGACTTTACTAGCACTTGGTTTGCTGGTGTCGATTTTGCCGGCCCAGTGTTTGCCGGCCCAGTGTTTGCCGGCCCAGTGTTTGCCAGCCCAGTGTTTGCCAGCCCAGTGATTGCTCGTGTCACCAGTCTGAGCATGATCTTTGCCTGGCGCGACATCGGCTTGCTTGAAAGTGACTCAAAAGACGATTTCCCAAGAGGCGTTGTGCGTGTGAGGAGCTGTGGGCAGGCCAACCAACTAAGAAGGCCAACCAACTAAGAAGGCCAACCAACTAAGAAGGCCGAGCAACTAAGAAGGCCGAGCAACTAAGAAAACCAGCCGACTGAGGAAACCAACCGGAGACACCCCGAAGGGCTCATGGGCTTTCGGAGAAGGAGCTGAAGCGGAGGAGCGAACCATGGCGAAAACTTGGCGGGTGCACCCTCATGACCCACAACGAATCGCCACCCTGGCCCGGACAGCCGGTGTCCCTGCGGTGGTGGCTCAGATCCTGTTGGCCCGAGGGATCACCGAGCGTGACAGGGTCGAGGAGTTTATGAAGCCGAAGCTCTCGGCCCTTTGTGATCCCGACGACCTGCCGGGCGTGCTTGAGGCGGCCGGACGGCTCCACAAGGCGATTGCCGACCGAGAGGCGATTGTCGTCTATGGTGACTACGATGTGGACGGCATCAGTGCCACCAGTTTGTTGTACAGGGCTCTGAAGTTACTCGGAGCCCAGGTGAGCTACTTTGTGCCCAATCGAGCCGACGAGGGTTACGGTCTCAACAATGCGGCTCTGGAGCGACTTGCTCGAGAGCGAAACGCCAAAATTGTGGTGACTGTTGACTGTGGGATCACGGCGGTCGCGCAGGTGGCCTTTGCTCGAGACCTGGGGCTTGAGGTCATCGTCACAGATCACCACACCCCAGGCCCTCAACTGCCTGAGGCCCTGGTTGTGCATCCGGGCTTGCCAGCCAAGCCCTACTCGTTTCCACAACTCTGTGGAGCTGGCGTGGCCTTGAAGCTTGCCTGGGGGGCCTGCCGGCAGGCCGAAGGCGCCCGGCGGGTCAGCAGCACGATGAAAGACTATCTCTGCCAGGCTGTGGGCTACGCCGCCTTGGGGACAGTCGGCGATGTGGTTCCTCTGCTGAATGAAAACAGGGTGTTGGTCACCCACGGGCTAAAAGTTCTCAAATCTCAACCCAGTATCGGCATCAAGGCCCTCTTGGATGTCTGTGAGCTCAAGAACAAACGAGAACTCGACAGCGAAGACTTGGCCTTCAAAATGGTCCCCCGTCTCAACGCCGCTGGCCGGCTGGCTCAGGCCGAGCTGGCCGTTGAGCTGCTGACAACCGACGACCAAGAACGTGCCAGCTCAATCGCTGTTTACTTTGGGGAGTTGAACGCCCATCGGCAGAAACTGGAACAACGAGTCTGCCAAGCGGCGAAACGCCAGGCCGAAGAACAATTCGATCCTCACAACGACCCGGCTTTGGTTCTGGCCAGCCACGATTGGCACAAAGGGGTTATTGGGTTGGCCGCCGGGCGGTTGGCCAACGACTACCATCGTCCGGCGTTGTTGATTGCTCTGGATCGAAATCGCCAGGGACCCGGCCAGGGGTCGGTCCGTGGGGTCATTGGCATCGACGTTCATCAGGCCCTAACGGTCTGCCAGGAGCATCTGCTCAAATTCGGCGGCCACCGGGCGGCAGCCGGGTTGACCGTGGAAGAACATCAGATCCCGGCTTTGCGTACGGCTTTTTGTGATGCCGTCAGCCAGCAATGGGGAGCCGATGAGCCGATCCCGGAGTTGTTTTTGGATGGCGAGGCGACTTTAAGCCAATTCACCCTGCAGGTGGTCGATCAGATCAATCAGCTTGGCCCTTTTGGTGAAGGGAATCCTCGTCCTCACTGGTGCACCGTTGGCGTCGAGTTGGCTCAGCCCCCAAGGAAAATGGGCGGCGACCGGCATTTCAATGCTCAATTTCGCCAAGGGGATGTCACCCTGCGAGGCGTCGCTTTTAACCGTGGAGATTGGGCCGACGAGATGGCACGTCTCAATGGCCGAGCTGTGGATATCGCTTTTCGGCCGGTCATCAATGAGTTTCGGGGCACCCGAAGTGTAGAATTGCATTTAGAAGACTGGCGTCCCAGCATCATGGACTCTTAACGCCGACGGTTTGAAATTTCTGCCAAGCCACCAACCTGTGTTGGATTGGGCCATCACCACAGCAGGATTTCTTGCCAGTGGGATTCCTGGAGAAAGCGATTCTCTTGCTGAGAGAGTTTTTTGGCAAGGGTAGTCCCAGAGAACGGTCTGTCTACTGAGCTTCAGGTCAGTCGCCGATCTACTGAGGTTGAACAGAATCTTGGCTCGTCCGGCACAGCGGAAAGGCTGCCAGATCAACAGCTGCCAGATCAAC
>CAZYKP010000111.1:0-27860 GCA_964648025.1 uncultured Pirellulales bacterium
CCCGTGGCCCTGCCCCATGCCCTGCCCTGGCCCTTGCCCCAGCCCCTTCCCTTGACCATGCCCTTGGCCCTGTCCCATTCCCTGACCCTGACCTTGACCCTGGCCCATGCCTTCACCTTGCCCTTGGCCCTGTCCCTGACCTTCACCCATTCCTTCACCTTGACCCTGGCCTTCTGCAGGCTGAGACATTGGCTGTTGGCCTTGTTGGCCTTGTTGGCCGGTCGGTTGTTGGCCGGTCGGTTGCTGACCTGGCTGCTGGGGTTCAGCTAAGTTGGAGGCAAGTTCCAATGCCTCGCGGATTGGCTTGTTCGCGACCTGTTGTTGGCCGGAGATCTTCTCTGCTCCTTGGCCAGTGGCTTGTTGCGCTTGGGCAAACTGCTGAGTCGCTTGCTCCAAGGCTTCTGCTGCAGCCCGTTGTTGTGCAGGAGTTGGCTGTTGGCCTCCTTGAGGTTGTTGGCCGCCCATGGGTTGCTGGCCTCCCATCGGCTGTTGGCCTCCTTGAGGTTGTTGGCCGCCCATGGGCTGCTGGCCACCCATCGGCTGCTGGCCTCCTTGAGGTTGTTGGCCGTCCATGGGTTGCTGGCCGTCTTGGGGATTTCCGGCTTGAGCGAGTGCTTCTCGTTGTTGGCTGATTTGGTCTGCGGCAGCTTGCTGCTGCTCAGCCAGACGGGCGAGGGCCTCGGCGACGGCCTTGTCCTGCTGGATCTTATTTTCGCGAGCGGCAAGGTTGGCGGCGGCTCGGTCCAGGGCTCGCTCGACCTGCTGGGCGGCCTCGGCAGCTTTGCTGGGGTTTTCGGCAGCCTCGGTTCCCTGTTTGGCGGCTTGCTCGGCAGCCTTCAAGGCAGCAGTGGCTGCGGGATCCAAGGGGGCTGTTTGCTCAGCGAGGTCCTTGGCTTTCTTTCCAACCTCGGCAAGTTGGTTGGACTCTTCACCGGTGAGGTCTTTCTTGGCCTGAGCGATTTCTTCGGCTGCCTTCTCCAAGCCCTCCGCGGTGGCTTGCTGGTTGCCGACGGCCTTCTCGGCTTGACCGGATCGGGCCTGTTGCTCGGCGGCTTGTGAATTTTCGCTGGCTTGTTCTAAGGTATTGCTCGCCTGCGGGGCATCGCGATTGGCCAACTGAGCGGCCTGCTCGGCTTTCTCGGTCACCCCTTGTTGAGCGTCAGGATCAGGCTGGCCGCCTGGTTGTTGGGCCGATTTCTTGGCCTCACCAGAAGCCACTTGCTGAGCTTGTTTTAGGGCCTGCTGGGCTTGCTTGCGAGCCTGCGTGGCCATGGTTTCGTTCCCTTGGAGAGTTGCCTTCGCCGCTTCGGCTGCAGCCGCCTGAGCTCGCTCCAACGCCTCGGCAAGAGGATCTCCTGCCGGTTGCATCTGCTCAGCCTTCTGTCCGGGCTTTTGTCCAGACTGCGGCTCTGATTGTGCCTGCTTTGATTGTGCCTGCTTTGATTGTGCCTGCTTTGATTGTTGCTGCTGAGGATTCTGCTGCTGAGGATTCTGCCGTGGCTGCTGAACCGGCTGTTGGGCTTGTTGCCCAGGTTGCTGACCAGGCTGTTGCTGTGGTTGCTGCTGAGGATTTTGCTGCTGAGGATTGTCCTCTGGCTGTTGGCCTTGCTGAGCTGGCTGCTCAGATGGACGCTGAGGACGAGAGGCGGCTGCCTGCTGGAGGGCCTCCAGGGCGTCGGCAACCTGTTGTTGAGCCTTGGTCGCCTCAAAGGGATCGTTGGCCTGACCGGTGGCCAGTTCGGCGGCTTTCTTCTCGGCTTCTTGTTGCTGTTTGATGGCCTCGGCAATGGCTGCCTCCAGCCGTTCGGCCGCAGCGGCCTCGTCTTGGCCGGCAGCCTGACGCTGTTGAGCGATGGCCTCTTGGACTTTCTTCTCGGCTTCTTCCAGTTGCTCCAGACGCTCGGCCAGGGAATCCTCTGAGGTTTCCTGAGCGGCTTCCACCCCCTTACGAGCTTGGGAGACTTCGCCAAGTTGCTCCTCGGCGATCTGAGCCAGCTCTGCAGCTTCTTTGATGATCTCCTGGCGGAGAGCCTTGGCTGCTTCGGTGAGCTTTTCGGCAGCCTCGGCCGCCTGTTGAGCCACTTCCTGAGCGGCTGGTCGGGAAGCCTCGCCCGGGGTCTGCTCTGCCTGGGCCAACTTCTCGGCAGCAACTCGGGCAGGCTTCTGCGCCTCTTTCAAGATTTGGGCGGCTTCTGGAGCAGTCTTTGCAACACCCTTGGCAACCCTTTCGGCGATGCCTTCGACTGTGTCCTGCTGCTGGCCGAGCTCCTGAGCTTCGGGAGCCTTGAGGCCTTCTTGGCGAGCGGCTTGGTCGGCAGCCTCGGCAATCTCCCGTTCGGCTGCGGCGGCTCGTTCGAGGGTCTCGGCAGCACGAGCCAGTTCGCCGATCTCCACAGCTTTGGCTGCGCGTTGTGCGTCGGCCAAGGCGGCTTGGACTTCGGAGACAGCCCGTTCGGTGGCGGCTTGAGCTTCCTGGCTGGCCTGCTGTTTCTGGGCCTCGGTGGCTTGAGGATCGGCCAGGCTCTCGGCTGCCTCCTGGGCGGCCTGGGCAGCTTGACGGACCCGAGATGCCACCGTCGGTGGCAGGGGCTCAGCGGCGACGTCTTCTAACGCCTGGGCAGCTTGTTGGGCCTCTGGCTGAGATTGCTCAGCATTGTTGGGAGCCTTTTGCACCTGCTGCGCGACTTGCTGTTGAGTCTTTGCAACGGGCTTGAGGTCTTCTTGGGCCTTTTGCAGATCCTTGATGATCTGGTTGTATTCGTCAGCGCTGAGGTCCGCCCGGGTGAAGGCGTCGGCCTGGTTGAGTTGGTTTTGAATTTCCGCCAAGTTCCCCAGCACCTTGCCCTGCTGAGTGTTGGCCTCCTGTGGCTGTGCTTGGAAGATGTCGTCGCTGGCCTCGATGGCAGCGGCCTTGGCTTGGTCAGCCAACGGCTGGGCGTTGGGCAGCTTCTCCAGGGCTTTGGAGAGTTGGCCTAGTTCACGGTGAATGGCGGTTTGTTCGTTGACCAGCTTGTCGGCGGCAGCCAAATCCTGCAAGTCCGCTTGCTTGGTCTCTTTTTGCAGAGTTTCCTGCCGTTTGATCAGCTCGACGACCTTCCGCTTGAGAGCCTCATTGTCGGTGCCGATGAGCCCCTGAAGCACCTCAATCTTTTCCAGAAGACGTTTCAGCCCCAGCAGGACAGCCCTTTGGTCGGCGGCTGCCTCGGCGAACTGCTGACCCTCCAGGTTGCCCACGGCCCCATCCAAGTGCCTGGCGACTTGGGCGGCTTTGATGATCCCCAATCCATCGGCAGCACCGGCCCCAACATCGCCTCCCCATGTGCTCATCTCGGCTAAGCCATCAACCAACGGCACAAACAGGCTTCTGACGTCCTGCTGATCGTTTAAGACCGTTAGAGTTGTGGTCTCTCGCTGCTGGCGAGCCAAATCGCCTAACGACTCGGTTGTCCGCAACGCCAAGGTCTGCAATTCGATCAGTCGCTTGATCTGAGCGGCCAGCTCGGCCGTCTTGAGACGCCGCAGCAGATTGTGCCGCTCGATGGTCAATTGCACCACGATCTCGCGGATCATCGTGCGGGCTTCGCGGTAGGCCTCTTTCCGCTTCTGCAAGGACCCTTCCCGGGCCTCCAAGAGTTTTCCAACCACCTGAGCCATCTCGGCCTCAACCAGACCTTGGACATTCGTCCGCATCTGCTTGATGTCTTTGTAAATCTGCAAGTCGGTCAGCCGGTTGGCCTCCAGTCGCGCAAGCTGGATGTCCAACACAGCCGAGACCAACTCCTGGGCCATCTCCCGGGCCCGCTGCTGGTGTTGCTGCTTGATCCGCAGAGCCTGAGCATCCAGCGGCTTGCTTGCTGCCGAAGTGCTTGCTGTCGAAGTGCTTGGTTGCGGATTGGCAGTGGCAGCCTCAGGCAGCCAACACAGGGCCAAAGCACCTAGCAAGACCAGCAGTATAGCGACTCCTTGGAGAGAACCAGGACGCCCAGGATGGTGCTTGTGGAAAGGGTATTCACTGCGACGCTGGCCCAGGGAAATGTAGCCCAGGGAAATGTGGCCCAGGGAAATGTAGCCCAGGGAAATGTGGCCCAGGGAAATGTGGCCCAGGGAAATGTGGTCTAGGGAAATGTGGCCCAGGAATACGGGGCACGGGGATCTGGGGCACGGGGATCTGTGGCACGGGGATGTCTGGATGGTGGTCATTTCCCGATTCCGAGCTCGCGTTGGATGATTTCGTCAAGGCGGTCGTAGGATTCCTTATCCTGCTCAGCAAGAGCCGCCAGGACTCCTTGCTCGTCAGTCACATACAGGGTCAGCCGTTCGCTCTCTGTGGTTTGGCCAGGGTTCTGGCCCCGCTCGTCGGTCGCCTCCAGGATCAGACGCACTTGGTCGCCTTTTGAGAGGTTCCAAGATGAAAAATCCAGCTTCTGCTCCTGGCTGATCGTTCGCACCCCTGGGGGTACAGGAAGCTCGATGGAGGCCTCTTCAAGATCCCCCCCAGATCCATCTTGATTGGCCTTCCGTTTGATTTGTCGCTTCAGACGTAAACGTTTCAGCCCATAATCATCCCGAGCACTGTAAGTAATCACCGGCGTGGCACCCGGAACCACGAACTCGATATTGGCCAACACGCCCGCCGCAGCTGTCGGTGGCCGATCGGCCTTGAGCCGGATAAAGCCCTCCAGGGCCGACTCCGGACTCAAGCCATCGTTATCAACAACATTCACCTGGTAGCGAAGCGGTTTAACAATATTCTGCAGAGGATGTGGCTTGGGAAGGCTTGGCGGCAACCGCCAGATTGTGCCTTCTTCTTGGGTTGGCACGAGCGGATAGGTTGTCTCATCGATGATCAAATCCACGCTGCCCAGCGGCTTGGTGCTCTTGACGATGAGCCCAACTTGAGAGCCTTCCAGCACAGAGAAGCTGCGAGCTGTCACCGGGTCGGTTTGGCCACCTCCGGCATAGCTGGGCAATTGCGGCTGGAAGGTGAGTGTCACAAGAGGACGAGCGATCAACCCCAACGGCTGTGGATCGGTCCAGGCATCGCCCAAGAAGATCTGGTAATCCACCTCTTCCATCAACCGTGGCAGCTCACTGGCGAATTGGCCGGTTCCATTCTGCGACCGCCCGACGGCCGCCAGAGGAAGGTTGGTGCTCTGCCCGTTGGCGTTTTGCAATCGGACTTGCCCGTTGGAAGGCAGCACCCCGGAGGCCGTGACCGCAAAGGTCACCGGCAAGCCTTGAGGGCTCCGCGTCCGGACATCCAACGGCCGCCCGTGGTCGTACGTAGCAGTCCCGTTGACCTGCACGTTCTGGATGATCGTATCGGTTGGATAGTGCTTGTGACCCAAGAGCAACCGATTGCCAAAAGCCGCGGCGTGTTCGGGAAACAGAACCACGCCGACGACAAGCAGCACCGCCGTGATCGCCAGAGCCTGCGCACGCCGCACCAAGGTCTGACTGGAGAGACCAGCAAAGACGTTCCAACTGCCACCGGCTTCAGCGACGTAATCGATCACCGCCTGTCTCAACTGAGGCGACCCTGAGGGTTGTGTGTCCTCCTCAAACTGCAGGGCGGCAATCAGATCGTTGTCGATTTTGTGTTGTTCCTCCACCAGCAAAGCCATATCAAGGTCCGTTTCCTGTGGGCCCATCAGTGGCAAGGCAAACTGCCACAGGCTCCATAAGAACACACCGCCACCAAGGAGCAGGACCCACACTCGCAGGTTGACCGGGACGCTGAAGCACCAGTCCACCAAAAAGACACCAACGAGTGTCCACAAAACTGCCACCAAAGCCGTGCACACCACCGCCGCAAAAGCGAGGGTCGCTCGCCAGCGTCGCAGCGCAGCCAGTTGACCGCGTAAGGCAGAAAGTTGACTCATGGGTTGACTCGCACGTCTTGTTCGCCTGCAGGCTTTGGTCATCTTGCCGGTCTGATCTTCTCGGTCTGAATCTGCCCAGTCTGAATCTGCCCGGTCTGAATCTGCCCGGTCTGAATCTGCCCAGTCTGAATCTGCCCGGTCTGAATCTGCCCAGTCTGAATCTGCCCAGTGTGGATCTTGGCGGTCCGGATGTTCCCGGTCTTGATGTTTTAGGGCAGGTTATTGAGCTTGCGGAAGAACCATTCGGCTAAGAGCAAGAGCACGACCAAGCCGAAGGCCAGCGGGGTATTCCACAGCGGCTTCACGTTGATGTTTGTTTCCAGACGAGGGGTGTGCTGGATCTCTTCTGGCAATTGATCAGCGGTGAGCAATGTGTAGCTCTTTCCGCCGGTTTGTTGGGCCAGCTGGGTTTGCTGGCCGATGTTTCTCACGGCACTTCGTCGCTCAATAGATACACTGGCGACTTGGAACTCGGTATCGACTTTTTCCTTGGAGATCGGGTCGGTCACCAGCACGATGTATTCACCGGCTTCGCTGGCAGGAAGCATCGTGCGGAACTCTCCCTCCTTGGTCATGGGGATGGTCAACTTCAGCGACTCTCCGGCGTTCTGGCCGTTGCGACCGTTGGGGGGAATGATCTCAGCTTGCAGCACTCGATCGGGGAGATCCTCCGCCGAAAGCGGTTCGTAATTGGCATCATAAGCCTTCACTGTCAGTGTGACGGTGTCGTCCGGGCGATACTGCGGCAAGTCGGTCTGCACGACAAACCGCTTTTGTGTCCCCAGAGCATGGCTGAAGGCCAGCTTGTAGATCATCTGTCCCCAGAACTTGCGATAGTACCTCTCGCCATAGCCGCGTCGCAGCCGCCAGGTCTCGTTGGTGGCCAGATAGATCACCTGGCCTCCTTTGGGGAACTGACGATGGGCGATCAACGGTTGCGGGGTCTTGCCATCGACACACTTATCAACCGGGTGCTCGGCCAACACAACACTGCCGGGGCGTATGCTGGCAACCGGCTGATACCAGGGAAAGCGGCCCAGCCGACGCCAAAGGCTCTCGGTTTGCTCCCGAGTGCCTCCCAGTTGCATAAAGTCGAAGTTACTGGCATACGCATTCTCGGTCAGACGTAACCTAAACTCCGTCTGATCTCGAATACGCCCGGCCGGATCGACGGCCACCGGCAGGAGGCTCTCAAGCGGGGTATCCTTGAGCTGACCAGGACCAAACCGGGGGCCGCTGATGATCACCAAACCCCCACCAAACTCAGTGACGAATTCCTTGACCAACTCGCAAAACCGGTTGCTCAAGGTCGCCCCCGGCATGTCGCCCAGAAAGATCACATCGTTGGCAAAGAACTCCTTACGAGCAGGCGTCAGAGTCGGCAGAAACAGTTCCTGGCTGTAGCGGACTTTAGGATCGGCTGAGCGGAGAAACGTTCGGAATCCCTCGGGTCCGACTAAGGGATCTCGGTAAAACACTTCCTTGATGAACCGCCATTCCCAAGTCGGCTCGTATTCGACGAACATCAAGCGGCGAAAATCATCACGAACTTGCACCTCCTGTTGGCCACTGTTGTTCTGCTCGATGACCTCTCCCTCCTGGGGGTCGATCCGAGCGGTCAGCAGGTAACGGCCGCTTTCGTCCGGCTCAAAGGGGACTGGGATACTTTGCTGCAGGGTGCTGCTGTTGGCACTTGCAGACTTTTGGTCGTTGGGATCGCCGGCCTGAAGGTCCTGGGCTTGGGTGAGGGTGACTTGCTGGTCAAAGAGAACCTGACCGCTTTCGCTGCCCCGGGCGTCAAGGTCCAAGCGGCGGCTGCGGACCAGCAGACGGACAGGTTGTCCGGCCAGGCCGGTGTGTTCCAGGGTGACGGTGACATCCCGCCGTTCGCCTTTGTCGAGCACCAAAGGTGCATTGAGGTCGACGGACAGATCAACAGCTCGCTCGGGGCCGACGCCGACGCAGTAAAAGGGCACCTGCAACCGGCCAGCGCTTTGCAGAGGAGGTGGACCGGCGTTTTTGTCGAAGTCGCTCAAGACCACCACACCGGCTAAGTTCGCGCTGGAGTACCGACGAGCCAGATCGTCAAAGCCAGCTCCCAGGGCGGTCACCTCGCACTCGGCGGACAGTTCGGCAGCAAGCTTCTGAGGATCGAGGTCGTCTCGCTCGGTCTCGCCGGTCTCCAACCCTCGTACCCCATCGCGGCGGTCCAGTGAGAACGCGCGAATGCGAAACCGCTCAGAGAGCTTGCTGAACAAATTCTCGTCGGCCTTGGCGACCAGCGCTCTGACGTAGTCCAAGCGGCTGGGTTGTTCTGGGAGAGTACTTGGATTGGAGGATGGGTCGGCGCTGCTGGTTGCCGCGTTCGGTTTTGGGCTAAACTGGACTGCTTGGCTGAGTTGCTCCCTCTCTTCGGCTGGCAGCTCATCGCGGATGTTCATGCTGTCGGAGCCATCAAAGAGCACCCACAACAACGGACGTGGGCTGTTGGTCACCTTGATCGTCAGCACCGGCTCGGCCAACAGCAGAATCAACACCGCCAGAACAATGCCACGGACGATTCCCAAACCCACTCGAGGGCCAAGCCTGCCACGCCTCTGCAACCGCAGATAGAACACCACCGCCAGCACAGCGACAGCCAGGCAGAGCACCCAGACCAAGGCCGGCACCGCCTGTGCCCACTGAGCTGCCAAACTCGGCTCGATCTGATCGACCGACCGAACTCGCTCTAGCCCTAAGAGCCAGCCGATGAATTCATTGAATGTCGTGCCCAAGATAGCAGCTCAGCTCCTCACAAAGGGTCTTTTCAGGACGATGGCCTTTGTCTCAACCAACTTTTGCAACAACCTCAGCTCAGCCGACCAAGGGGACCGGTCTTGCCAACTGGATCTCCCAACGAACCCTGGCCAGCAGGTCGTTCCGACAAGACTGACCATCATGGCTTTCGACACTTTGATCAACAGGCCCAGGATCAACAGGCCCAGGATCAACAGGCCCAGGATCAACAGGCCCAGGATCAACAGGCCTAAATAGCTGTCCTAGTCTGCCAGCCTGGCTTGCCGAGGCAACCAGCTAGCGTGACTGAGTGCCTCCTGCCTGGAAGCTCGCAGGGCCTAATCCAGCAGATCCGAGTGCGACGGCAGAACCGGCATCGGCCAATTGAGGCCGCCCTCGTAGATAAGGCCAGGCAAGCATCAAAAGTTCTATCAGTAGAAGTATAATAACAAAAAGCAGCAGTAATCGCCACCAGCCTTGGTTGCTAGCGGCTCCTGAGATGCTGATGGTCTCTCCGGCGGCGATCCAGCGGTAATTGGCCTGGCCCATCCGTTTTTCGAGATCCTCTTTGCCCAAGAGTGTCAGCTGGCTTTCAGCGGCTGGTCCGTTGACGGCAACGGTTAGCTGCTCAAAGGGCACTAATCCGGAGGTATCTTGCTCAGGGGGGACCTCAACGCGGTAGTGTCCTCGGACGTCGGCTTCGCGGATCAACAGCCCGTAGCGGTCGGCTGTCAGGGCCTCAGCGGCAATGGCCTGTTGTCCGCCGTTGGGGCGGTGGAGGAGAAAATCGCGGCGGCGGTCGGAGGCGGCAATCGGCAGCTCAATTCGCTGGCCTGGCGAAAAATTGCGGGAGGAGAAGGTATTCTCGATCATCCCGCGTAGGAGCCGGTCGAAGATGATAAAGGCGTTTCCTGCCGGCAGGATATTCCAGTCGGTCGCTTTCCCGCTGGCCAAGACTCCACTGGTGCAAAGGACGATGCGGCCCCGATCCAGCTTTCTCTCCACCAGAAACGGCAGGCCGTTTGTGTAGCTAGCCAGAACGACCGGCTGCTGAGCTCTGGCAAGTTCCTCAGGCGAGAGCTCCGCCGATTCTTCAGGTGGAGGCCGACTCCAGATGAGCCACTCTGGCTGGAGATCCGCCAAGCTCCGCTGAGCTTCCTCGACCTGCTGTTGCCATTGCGGGTCGTTGGCGACTCCGGTACCCCTTGGGTTGCGTTGAACATCCTCCAGTTCTTTCACAACCGCAAGGGCTTGGTTGATGTCCTCACGTTGTTGTTTGATCCGGCCAGCCTCAGCCTGGAGAAGTTCGGCAAGTCGCTTATCGCCAGTTTGAGCCTGGGCGGTTTTGAAGAAATACACCGAGCCGTAGAGATCCTCCAACGACTGCTCACTCTCACCGGCAATCCGAAACAGGGTCTCAGCGGTCGCCGATTCTCCGAGCATACTTTCTGGATCCAGCCGAAAGAACTTCGCCGGAGCCTCGGCGGATAGCTCAGCGGGAACCTGACCGACGGTCTGGACGGCCAGAGGCACCGGCAGAACCCCAGCACCTTCCAACCAGGCATCCTGTTGCCAGAGGGCGGGGTCAAAGGAACCGCCTGCGGCGATCACCAACGGTCCTCCCTGCCGGACAAAATCTCGCAAGAGCTTGACCAAGCTTGAGCCCGGCCGTTCAATTCCGGCAACCACCACCAGGCGGGCCTCCTCCAACAGACCTTGGTCGACCTGTTGAGGCTGAACGTGGCGGACTTGCACAAGCTGCCGGGTCGGAGAATCTCCCTGGCGAATCTGTGGGGAAAGCAATTTGCGGAGGCTGTAGGTCTGCCCGTATTTGCCGCCTTTGGGGTCCTCCTCGCCTCCGTATTCGTCGATAAAGACCACCTGCAGGGCAGCAACGACAGGCACAATCAGGTGGCGGGAATCGTCCTCGACCAATCGGTCTGCGGTCAGCTGCACGGAGACGGGAACGAACTGAGGTTGGCCGGGTTCGACAGGCAACTCAAAGCGATAATCGAATTCCAGCTCCCGCGGACCCGGATCCAGGTCAACGGTCTGTTCCGGACCAGGTTCACCACCGATGGTCAACTGGACTTTCACTCCACGCCTGGTGTCGCTGCCTTGGTGATTGACGGTCACCAAAAACCGCGTTGCGGTTTCTACATCGGCCACGTCGTCCTGCAGCCGAAACTCGCTGATGGAGGAGTTGGTCACCTCCTTGGGGGCAACTTGCACCATCTGGATTTCCGGCAGTTGCTCCAAGCGAGCCGCCAGCGACTCACCCCCGCCAGAAGCAGGCCAATTGCCTTCCTGATGATCACTAAGAAAGACAACTCGCTTGACCGGCAAGTCCACAGCTTGTTGGCAGGCAGTTGCCGCCAGATCGGCCGCGGCCGCGGCCGATCCCTGACGATCGACCACGCGAATCTGATCCAGAGCGTCCAAGGCATCCTGCCGACTCCGGTAAGGATCACGGCTGATTCCCACAGGAGCCCCACAAAGGGGCAAAACGCTCACCCGGCTGCCTTCAGGGAGCTGATCAATGAACTCGCTGGCCTTCTGCTTGGCCTGCTCCAGCAGAGTTCCTTCTAATTGGTCGTAGCCCATGCTCAGGCTGTTATCGACCACCAAGACCGCATGAACAGGGTCATTGGGGTTGACCTGCTGCTCGCCTTGGCCAACTGGAAAAAATGGACGCGCAAGAGCTAAGCCAAAGAGCACCACTGCGGCTGTTCGCAAACACAACAGCAACAGGTCACGCCATTCCAGCCAGCGTCGGTTCCGCTGCACGGCTTTGCGGAGAAACTCCATGGCCGCCCACTGCCTGACCCGAAAGCGACGCCGGTTCAGCAAGTGGATCAGCACCGGTCCAGCGGCAGCGGCCAAACCAGCAGCGGCAAACCCCCATACGGCAAACTGCGGGAACAAAGTTCAGAACCTATCGATCAGTTGGGTGTCCGATCAAACCACATCCGACGACCACCCTTCGAGAAGGTTGAGACCTGCCATGCAGAGCTGTGGCGTCTGGTGTTGGTTGGATGCGACCTTCCTGGTCTGCGCTTTCTTCCTATTGAAGTTGAGGAACATCTTGGCTCGTCCGGCACAGCCGAAAGGCTGGTCGATCAACAGCTGGTCGATCAACAGCTGGCCGATCAACAGCTGGCAAATCACTGGTCGTTCCGGCGGCTCGCCTATCTTGGCCGAGCAAGAATGTTCCGAGGGGAGCAGTAGATTTGCTGGCACAGGTGAACTCACAAGCCTGTCAATTCAAAAACCCGTGAATTCCACAAGCCCGTGAATTCCATAAACAGGAGAGCTTGTGCGAACTGATGCTAACGCTCACTACTGCCGATTTTGCCTTCCTGTAAGATTGGGAGGTAACGGTTGGGGACGGCCAGGATGAAACAGGCTACCGAGGTCCCGTAGAGTTGACCGGGTTTTTGGCCGACGTGCCCGCCGCCGGCCAGCCCGCGATCGTACCAGCAGCCGTGCAGTTCCAGGCTGTCGGCATTTCTGACTTGCGAGGCGACCAGCCGATCCCTCAGAAGCGGATAACAATCCTGCCAGTCCTGCCCGCCGACCTGATAGAGGGCCTGGCCGACATAGTAAAGCGTGTAGGCATCAAAGGGCATATAGCCATTGCCAGTTCCCTTCTTTCCGTTGAGGATCGCCTGTCGGATAACGGCCATGTTTTTGGGGATCCGCCAATCGTCGTACTGGGCATACTCTTGCAAACACACCACACCAGCAGCGGCCATAGCGATGCTGGCCTTGCCTCCTCCTTGGTGGTAAGTGAACTGCCCTCGCCCCTCGCGGCTGCCACGGTGATGCTTGCGGACGCTGCTGATCGCTAACTTGATCACCTCCGGAGGAACCTCCAGGCCACTGTCAGTTGCGCTTCGTAGAGCCTTGGCCTGCATCACCGCCAGACTGAGATCGTGTCCCCGTGACTGACGACGCGCGATGTAATCCCAGCCGCCGTCCTCGCACTGTGTGTTGGCGATCACCTTCAGGGCCAGATCGAGCTTGCTGCTGATCCGCTTGTCGCCGGTCATCCCATAAGCTTGGCCTAAGACGAACGTTGCCAAACCGTGGTTGTACATGTCGCGTCGTTGGTCAGAGATGTTCAACAGCCCATTGGGCTTAGCGTTGGCCAACATGTAGTCGATGGCTCGTTCGACATTCGCGCCGTATTTGCCTCGCCCTGGAGCATGCCCGGCAGCCAGAAACGCCAGCACGCCCATTCCGACAAGCCCTAAGTCACGGCTCTCCCAATTGCCCTCAGGCCCCTGATTGCGTGCCAGCCACTGGAGACCGCGCTGCAGAGCTGCTTCGCTTTCTTCGGTAATTTCCAGTTCGAACTGATCGCCGTTGGCTCGGTCGTCTGCCCGAACTCGATTCCAGCTCATTTCCGAGGCGCATGTCCCCGAGATGGCCAACCAGAAAGCCAATAGCCATTGCAAGTTGCTTTGCCAACAAGGAGAGATCTTTGTCATTGTGGTCGCATGGATTGTCCGATTTTGCCTGCCACAGCGGGGCCAGCGTTTGACTCACACGCCCGCTGGCTTGAGACTCGACTCTTGAGAGGAAGCTCTGCGATCTTGTTGCACACCCTCGAGCGATGCAGAGGCTTCCGATTCGTTGTGTTGGTGGTCAGGTCGCCGGCTCAAAGTCCGGCCATTCTTGGCGGGCGAGTGTTGCAGCGGGCAATTCTCAGAGCCGGCAATTCTCAGAGACGATTTCCTGCTGATCCTCAAAGAACAGTCTTACTGGGATATGACAAGCACACAGGGGGAGTTACGCAGTGGGTTGGAAAAACCCATCCCTTGTTAGAAAGGTGCATTTCACGGCAAAGACGCTTTGATGGCAAAGTCACCTTCATCGTTGGTCTACGGGTTGTCAAGAGGCTGACTGCCTCTCGGGGTGCGCCAAGCAATGGATCTCCCATCAACGCATGCTGATCCATTCCAAGGCATCTCATCAACAGTGATTGATCGGTAACATGTGATGGAGTCGCGAAGCCAGGGGAGGTTTTCCGGTGAGTTCAGCGGGAGGGTTCTTGGACGCTCGATCAACCAAACCGCAGTGTGGACTGGCCCCGTCCAACTCAGCTTCGACCACTCCGACAAGCACGCCCCTTCAAGTTGCCAAAACATGCCTTTGCCAGCAAGGGCAGCCCTCGCCTTCATTGCAATTCCTTGCGACCATAGGCTGACGCTAGGGGATCGTCACTTGGTTTGAGGCTGGTAAGCGGAAGGACGTGGCCATTAAGGTTGAAGACCAGGGCCCAGGTTTCGTTGCAGCAGACTGCCCAGGTCCTTCGTTTGTGTTCTTTCTGAGTCATCGATGATCGGCCGATCCGGATGATGGCCACCGGTGATTTGAGTCTTCACTCGATGGAGACTGGTTGGCTGAAAGCCATACCTATCGTAGCCTAGGGGCAACGCCCTAGGTATTCAGGCTGGAATTTTCTCGACACATTTGGTTGAGCTGAGCTCTCGGTGACCCTCGGTTTGAGTATCCTCCCGGTCGAGACCGATTGGCTGAAAGCCATACCCATCGTAGCCTACGGGCAACGCCCTAGATATTCGGGCTGGCATTTTATCTAGGGTTCTCCATCGGTTGATTGAGGGTGATCAGGCGCTGTTGGTGATGGCCGATCCAGGCATTTGGGATTTCAGTTGTCGATAATCGTTCCCACCCGCGTCGTTTCCAATGGAGCCTCCGAAGGCCATCGGGCCCCTGCCTTGAGGGGTATCATTCAACGAAAACCCATTTAGCGGCACCAATGACGTGATCATGTGGCCTTTGGCCACATGCGTTCTCGAGCCATGGCGGCATCCATATGGCCTGGTATTTGCACGTTCGACAATCCAGCATACCGCGCGAAGAACAGTGAATAACACCAAATGCAGGATCGGTGGCAGCCAATTTCGGAGGGTCGAATTGGGCGATCGGCCATCACCAACAGCGCCTGATCACCCTCAATCAACCGATGCAGGGCCTTCGAGAAAATGCCAGCCTGAACACCTAGGGCGTTGCCCGTAGGCTACGATGGGTATGGCTTTCAGCCAACCAGTCTCGACTGGGTGAGAAGCCAAATCACCGGTGGCCATCATCCGGATCAGCCGATCGTCGACGCCTTGGACAAATAGAGGCCGCGGATTCAGGGTTAGGCCTGCGGCAACGTTGGATGGTCGGCCAGTGGCAAGAGCGAAGCAACTGGCCACACGGGTCAGCGGACGTGATGAGTGAACCGGCCGGGACGGTTGACCAGCTGCCTGGAGTAACCATGCCACCATCCGATGACTTTGCGACGGCTGGACTCGTCGTTGAAGCGGTAAGCTTCGACGGTGGTCCCCAGGGCTGCCAGCTCCCTCTGCTGAAGCTCGTCGACCTGAACCGCCCGGAGCCCAAATTCCTCAACGCGGCGGCCATGGCGAGTGACCAGCAGGGCTGCGGCGGTCGCCCCAACCTCAGCGGCTGACTCCGAGAGGAACTTCTCAGACCGTACAATCTGCTTGGCCAGCCATTGGTCCAAAAGGTTTGCTTCCCGGCTGTTGGTGGTTTGAGTGGCTATGGCACGCTTGCTAATCACCAAGGCAGCCGTCCAAGCCGGATGAGCGCCGACCTCTGGGGTCAACCCAGGGAGTCGATTGTTGTCCACACCTCGGGAGATCCCTTCCAAAACCTCCGTCGTTCCGCAAAGCTTGAGCACAGTCAGCAGACCACGGTCAACTTCGCGAACACTCACCTCCGGATCGGCTGGCCTCTCGGCAAGCCGGGAGAATCTCTGGGCAGCAAAGAAGCTCACCTCCGCCGGATCTAAAACAAGCATCATCGGGATCAGCTCAGTGGTCAGCATCCGCTTCCCGCTGAGAAACCCCTCGCAGGTCCGACGGGTGATCACACCCAGCCGTCGTTGCTGACTTCCGCTGGTCGAATACTCGCTGCCAAGCAGCAGATCAAAGGCCATTCTCCGTCGAGGGTTCGGCAGGTTGCGGAGGTAGAAGAACATCTCCTGCGAACGCTCTGGGTGCGGGAAGGCCGACCCCACCGGATAATCGCCCGGCCGTAAGGTGTAGCCATTGACACAATGAGCCCTTTGATCGTCGCAGAAGTCGAAGTGGCTGGCCTTGTCGTCATCGAACTGATTGTGCGGGCTTTTCCAAGGCACGCCAATATAGAGATATTGGGCTGTGGTCTGGAAACGTGTCAGCTCTCCGGTTGGCTGCGGCATCAGACTCCAGATCTCAGCGACCATCGCTGGGCGACACCAGTCCACCAGAGCCAGGAGGACTTCCTCTGCTTGGGGGGGAATGGGCTGACCCGCCTGTTCTGCTTGGTCCAACCGTTGCTGTGCGGCTGCTTCGACCTGCTTGTACAGATCATCGCGGGCCAACAGATCCAACAGCTCCCGGCGTGCGGTGCGGAAGCGACGAGCCTCGGCAGAGGTTGGCTCAGCATCAGCGTGATCGATCAGCTGTTGGATGTGCCCTTCGATCTGTCCGGCAGCAAGGGGCGGCAGATCCCATTTTTGCGGGTCGGAGTTCAACCACTCTCGGCGAACGGCGTGATACAGCGGCTCCAATTGTTGCCGTGAGCTGGCGGGGAGTTCTGTATCGGCCAACCGTCGCTTGAGAACCTGCAGCAGCAAGCACACATTCTGAGGCGATCGGAGGGCACTTCTCAGCTCGGCTTCCGCACCCACTCGGGCCGCATAAATGTCCGCATCCAACAAGCGAACCCATCGATCCAATTGTTCCGCAGATGTTTGGTTGAACTCTCCGGCTCCCTGGATTCTCTCGGGGTTGGGGAGTTCCAAGGCCAGCGGCTCCAAGCGAGAGCGAACGTCCAGGGGCAACTTCTCGGCAAGCAGCACCTTGCGGAGACGACGAGTGACCGCCTGGACTGCCTCAGGCCGAGAGGCCAATTCTCGCAGAGACCCCTCAGCGGCCACTCGTTGCCGGTAGTCGTCACTGGCCAGCTCCCCCAGAAGCCGATCCACCTGTCGCAGGACCTCGTTTTGGCTCAGAGGGTCATCGTTCTTGGCAGCAGTTGGCTGGACTGACCGCAAAGGGGCCATCGGCTCAGTCCAGGTAGCACCAGGCTCCAACGGCATCGGGTCAGAGACCGTGGCCTGTTCGGGTTTCTCGTTTTGCTTGGAGTCTGCTTGTGAGTTTGGGCTCTCAGAGGCACCCCCAAAAGCGACAACTGGCCCCTCGTTGGCCGCCAAGACAAACCCTGGCAAGAGCGGACTGCACAAGGCAACGCCAAGAGCAGCCATCAAGCAGCATGCTCGGAGGGCCACCAACCAGAGGTGTGGATGACCGGCGGCAAGGAGGGGGTGAAAAGACATCTCAACTCCCGGGTTGCAAAGGAGGCCTTCGGCTGATCCACCGCGACGTGGGGTCTTGGGGTTCCGTTGCCCAACATCCCCTCAGAGGATTTGTGGTGGCGGGTTCTAGCACAAATCAGCTATCGAACTCCAGATCGCTTCTGGCCGAGGCCTGCGGTGATCCGTCAACTTGCATGGGTGGAGGAAGAATCGGCTCTGACGCCGTCCAACACGCGTGGCTGCTTCCGTCTCCGGCGAGGCTTTTTGCTGTGCCAAGCAACGACTGCCAGCCAAGCAACGACTGCCAGCCAAGCAACAATGATCAGCTTGGGAATCGCAGACCCAAGCTGAGACCTTCCACCCAACACAGGGCTGGCTTTTGGGTTGTCAGCGCAGAGGCTGTTTGTCGGTGCCGACTGAAGAGCGCCGGTTACTTCAACCTAACACGATTCTCTCGTCGGTCGCAATTCGCCGTTGGCACCACCCAGGAGCCTGTTCCTGGCTGATCGCTTTTTGGCCTGTGTTTGCCTGTTGGTGACTGGCCCGAGACCTGGGGCGCGTTTGCTCAAACGGCGGTTGAGGGACACTTGGCCGGCTTGCTAGGGACGCAGCGGCCATTGTGCTTGTTCCCATTCTTTGGGCACGCTGGTGAGGACTTCGTGGCCAGACTCGGTGACCAACACATCGTCCTCCAGCCGCACCCCCCCGCGGCCGGGCAGGTAGATCCCGGGTTCTACTGTAACGATCATGCCCGCTTGCAGGACGTCCTCGGTGTTGCGACTCATGCGAGGATGCTCGTGAATCTGCAAGCCGACTCCATGCCCCAATCCGTGCCCAAAGTAGTCGCCGTAGCCAGCTTTGCCGATGACGCCTCTGGCCGCGGCGTCCACTTCGCCGGTGACGACCCCAGGCGCAATGGTCTCAATAGCGGCTCTCTGTGCTTCCAGCACAACCTTGTAGATGGTCTCGAACTCATCGGGAGGCGGTCCGGTAAAGAGCACTCGAGTGATATCGCTGCGATAGTGGTCTACAATGGCACCCCAATCGAACAAGATCAGAGTGCTCTCGAGGAACTGCTTGTTGGTAGGCACCGCGTGGGGCAAGGCCGCTCGTTCGCCGACTGCGACAATCGGGGAGAAACTGCAGCCGGTGCCCCCAAGCCCACGAATGGTGTGTTCCAATTCGGCGGCGGTCTGAAACTCCGTATGCTCAGGCTGAAGGCGGTGGCGAATGACCTCAAAGGCCCTTTGGGCCACCCAAACGGCCCGTCGAGTGGCGGCGATTTCCTCGGCGTCCTTGATGGCCCGAAGTTCGACAAGCGGAACCGGGGCCGGTTGAAGCTCCAGCCCGGCCGGGAGCTTCTCGGTCAGTTTCTGCTGCACCGCCACGGTGACCGAGTCCGCCTCAAACCCCAAGGTTTTCACCTGGATCGAGCCGAGGATCTCGCCGGTGCTCTCGAAAATGGTGGTGCCCGGTGGCCGGACCTCCATCTCCAACCCCGGACACTCAGCCTGCAGTTGCGTCGTGTAACGTGGGTCGCTGATGATCACAGCACGCTCAGGCATCAACAGCAGGTAACTGCTGTCGCCGGTAAACCCAGTTAGGTAACTCACGTTGGTTTCGTCGGTCACCAGCAGCCCATCCAGTTGAGAGGCAGCCAGTGAATCCAGCGCTCGCTTTCGCCGAGCGGCATAAATTTCCATAATGTGGCTCTTTGAGCGACAGGACCATCGATCAAGAAGGGGAAACGGACCAGCCAGCTTGCCCTCTCGATCCGCAAATCTCAACCGTAGCCCGCCAAGAAACTAAGACACCTATGGGCCAGCCAGCCACACCCGGCACGCCAGATCCTCGGCAAACAGCTACAACTTGGGCACGCCGACTGCTCAGTGGAGAGCTGTCCGTCGACCAGTTTGCTGAGCTGGTTGCCGACACATTCCCCCCTCCAGCAGGCGGCCCAACAAGTGGCCAAACAGCCAGTCAAACAGCCAGTCAAACAGGTGACCGAACAGCCGATGTCGGCTCGGCCCGGCTGGATCTGGACCGTCAGCGACGTTGTGGCTTTCCCGAGGTTGTTTATGGCCCTGGCAAGACTTTAGCTGACCTTGTCACCATTATCGAAACTTTACTGGTCAACAGCACCGAAGTGCTCGCCACTCGGATCACACCAGAGCAGGCCAACACGTTGACCGAAAGGTTTCCCACTGCAGTCTACTCTCCGCGGGGCCGCACGCTGCGTGTTCCGTTGGCGGGCAAGAAGCTTGACGAGAACCCCCACAGTCGCGGGCGTGTCTCTGTGGTCACCGCTGGGACCGGCGATCTGCCTGTCGCCGAGGAAGCTCAGCAAACAGCGCTCTGGATGGGATGTGCTGTTGAGTTGGTCACCGATGTTGGTGTCGCCGGCCCTCATCGTCTGCCAGAACAACTGCCCAAACTGCAGAACGCCGACGCTGTTGTCGTTGTTGCTGGAATGGAAGGGGCTCTGCCCAGTGTTGTGGGGGGCTACCTGGATTGCCCGATCATTGCTGTGCCCACGAGCGTCGGTTACGGAGCCAACCTGGGTGGCCTGGCCGCCCTGCTGAGTATGCTCAATAGCTGCGCGGCCAACGTGACAGTCGTCAACATCGATGCCGGTTTCAAGGGGGGTTATCTGGCTGGCTTGATCGCCACCCGTCTGGAAGCCGCCCGAGGCGGCCACTCCTTCCTCTTGGCCAAGAGCAGGCCGGCCTCAACAACTGCAGGCGAACAAGGATCTGAGTTCTCCCTCTAAATCCTCAATTTGAATCCTCAATTTGAATCCTCAAAAGGAGGCCCTTGTGGGTGAGGATCCAACGATCGCCGATGTGAGGGATGTGACAACCGATCCCTTGCCGCCGATCCCGCAGCGTTGGGCAGAAAGCCACAAAGGAGATTTTGGCGTTGCCCTGTTGATTGGGGGCAGCCAAGGGATGAGCGGTGCCATTGCCCTGGCTGCTCTTGCTGCCTTACGAGGGGGGGCCGGACGGGTGTCGGTAGCCGTTCCGGCGCCGATCCTGCCGATCGTTGCTGGGTACGAGCCGTCTTACATGACAGTCTCTCTGCCAGCCGATTCATCAGGACGCCTCGCCGCCGGCGCTCAGTTCACCCTCGGCGAACCACTGAAGGCTGCCACAGCAGTCGGTGCAGGGCCTGGTTGGGGACAGTCGGACGAGCTCGTCGAGTTGATTGCGTTTCTTTGGCAGCAGACGGCCACCCCGCTGGTCATCGACGCCGATGGGTTGAACAATCTTGCCACCGTGCTTCGACGATCTCAGAGCAGAGGAAATCCCCGCGGTGCACGGATTCTCACACCACACCCGGGTGAGTTTGCGCGGCTCACCGGAGAGAGCACCGCCCACATCCAGGCAAACCGGCGTAGGCTGGCGGTCGCTTTCGCTCGAGAGCACGGATGCCTTCTGGTCCTCAAAGGCCATTGCAGTGTCATCACCGACGGATTTCATTTGGCTGAAAACTCAACTGGCAACCCGGCATTGGCCACCGGCGGAAGCGGCGATGTCCTCACCGGACTGATCACCGCGCTTTTGGCCCAAGGAATGGAGCCGTTTGAGGCCGCACGGCTTGGGGCTTATTTACACGGTCGAGCAGGTGAGCTTGGCGCAGAACGCTTTGGTCAAGTCAGCCTCATTGCCAGCGATCTGATTGATCTGCTTCCCGTCGCTTTTAGCCAGTAATACAACCTGCGTTTTCGATGACCATCGCGATCGCCTCGTTTGGGACATTGGCTGGCTTTGATGATGGCCTTGTCCGACGAACCGGTCTTTTCGGCCAGCGTTGGTTCGGGTCTGATCTCCATCGAGACTGATTGGCTGAACGCCACACCCATCGTAGCCCCTGGGCAACACTTTAGGCATTCGGGCTGGCAGTTTCTCGAAAGCTCTGCATCGGCTGACTGGGGCTCGATCTCTGGTGTTGGCTGCCGCCTGTTTGGCTTCTCACTCGGTCGAGACTGGTTGGCTGAAAGCCATACCCATCGTAGCCTATGGGCAACGCCCTAGGTATTCGGTCTGGAATTTTCTCTAGAGATTTCCATCGGTTGATTGAGGGTGATCAGGCGCTGTTGGTGATGGCCGATCCAGGCATTTGGGATTTCAGTTGTCGATAATCGTTCCCACCCGCGTCGTTTCCAATGGAGCCTCCGAAGGCCATCGGGCCCCTGCCTTGAGGGGTGTCATTCAACGAAAACCCATTTGATCGGCATAAATGGCGTGATCATGTGGCCTTTGGCCACATGCGTTCTCGAGCCATGGCGGCATCTATATGGCCTGGTATTTGCACGTTCGACAATCCAGCACACCGAGCGAAGGACAGTGAATAATACCAAATGCAGGATCGGTGGCAGCCAATTTCGGAGGGTCGAATTGGGCGATCAGCCATCACCAACAGCGCCTGATCACCCTCAATCAACCGATGGAAAACCCTAGAAAAAATTTTAGACGAATACCTTAGGGCGTTGCCCGTAGGCTACGATGGGTATGGCTTTCAGCCAACCAGTCCCGATCGAGATAAAACCCAAACCGATGGTCACCGAGAGCTCGGATCAACTCAACCGAATGTTGCTAGACAATGCCAGCCTGAACACTTAGGGCGTTGCCCCTGGGCTTTGATGGGTATGGCTTTCAGCCAATCAGTCTCGATGAAGATCAGACCCTAACAGACGGTGACCCAGGTTGAAATTCCTTCGAGGTTCTGCTTACGGGCTTGGACCCTGCGAGGATGCGTCTTGGGAGGACTCTTGGTGATTCGATTCCTCTTGGGCGATGCAGTAAAGAGCGTTTTCTCCGCGTAGCAAGAGGTCGCCTCCGACAATCACTGCCGACGCGCTGAAACGATCATTGAGCCGGTTGACCGCCAACACTTTGGGGTTGGAATCGTGACTGAGCACTAAAGTCGTGCCGTCCAAGTCGGTGATGTAGAGACGATCGGCAGCCGCCACCGGGGAAGCGTAGATGTTGCGAAGGGGTCCTAAGCGAAAGGGACCGCCGTCGTTCTCGCCGGTCTTAGTGTTCACCCGGGAGAGGATCCCCTGATAATGCCTGAGAAAATAGAGCGAGCCTTTGTAAAGCAACGGTGAGGGAACATAGGGAGTTCCAGCGGAACGCACCCAGGCAACCTGTTGGGTGCCGGTGATGTCACCTTGGGCCCCCTCGAGACGGATGGCGATCATGGCGCGTTTGTCGTAGCTGCTGCCAGCAAAGACCATCCCGTCCGCAGCCACCGGGGTGGCAACGATATTGGCCGAGAGCCCACCACAGGCCCAGAGGACTTCGCCTGTCGCTAAGTCGTAGCCACGCACACGACTGGTCCCGCAGACAATCAACTGGGACTTGCCGGCATGCTGGACAACAATCGGCGTCGCCCAAGAGGTCACCTCCTGGCGGGCCACCTTCCAACGCTGCTTGCCCGTTTGCTTGTCCAAAGCCACAACGAAGGAACGTTCTTCATGATCCCAATTGATAACCAGGGTATCGCCGAAAAGCACCGGCGAACTGCCTTCGCCGTGTCCGTGTTTGGTGTGCATCTCTCCGAAATCAGCCTTCCACCGCAACGTCCCATCCCAATCCAAACAATAGAGCCCGTGAGAACCGAAGAACGCAAAGACATGCTCGCCATCGGTCACCGGTGAGCCGGAGGCCAAACTGTTGGTGTAATGTCCCCCCTCATGTGGAAGAGCTTGGTGCACCGTTTTCTGCCAAAGGACCTTGCCTGCTTTTCGATCCACCGCCAACACAACAAATCGATGCTGCTGAGTAATAGGTCGATTATCATGCGCGCCTGGGCGTCCGCTGTACCTGGCCGGGAGTTCCTCTCCAAAAGGGATCGTCGTGGTGAGAAAGATCCGATCCCGCCAAAGAATCGGCGTGGAAAGACCCCTGCCGGGCAGGGCGAGCTTCCAACGAACGTTGTTCTGCTCGCTCCACTCGATCGGCGGATCCGCTTCCGGCGCCACGCCGGTTGCCAGCGGCCCCCGCCACTGAGGCCAAGAGTCGGTCTGACTCTGGCCACTCTCGGCAAGCTCACCTTGACTGACCGGGTCTGCTGCCAGCGAGGGCACCGGGAGGCTGGAGGCGACAACAAGAATCGGTACCCCAAGGAGCCGTAACCAGGGGCAGTGAACTGGCTGTTGCATGAAGAATATCCCGCGTCAGAAACTGGCCGGTCCTCAAAGGGTCCACAAACCTCCAGTCCTACGAACGCAAACCGCAGAGAAATCATCGTTTGAGCACGCCGCTGCTGCGAAGCCACTCTTCGCAGCGAGCCGGCCAGCTGGTCACCGGCTGATCCGTTGGTCGCAAGCCATAACCGTGGCCTCCCTCGGAGTAGATGTGCAACTCGGCAGGCACTCCAGCTTCCTTGAGTTTCCCAGCCAAGATCAAACTGTTCTGCACACTGATCTTGTCGTCAAAGGCATGAACAAAGAACATGGGCGAGACCTCTTGGGTCACCTTGATATGGTCTCGCAGTTCAGCTCGCCCTTTCTTGGCAAATCCCCCTGGGTACACTAAGATCGCGAAATCAGGGCGACTGGATACCTCGTCGACCTGATCCAAAGCCTCGTATTGCCGTTGATTGTGAAAGAGACAAGTCAATCCTGCAGTCTCACCGCCGGCACTGAACCCGCAGATGCCGATCCGCTGAGGGTCAAGCTTCCACTGGCCGGCCTGACTGCGGACCAAACTCACGGCTCTTTGTGCATCTTGAACAGCAGCTCTCCAACGCTTCTTGGGATCGCGAAAGGGAACACGGTATTTCAGAACGATGCCGGTGACGCCCAGGGAATTCAGCCACTGCGCAACTTCGGTGCCTTCCAAGTCGTAAGCCAGGATGTGGTGCCCGCCTCCCGGGCAGATGACCACACTTGCTCCAGTATCCTTCTCAGGATCCGGCCGATACACAGTAATCTGTGGGGTTGAGACGTTGCCTATCCTGATCACTCGACGGCCGGCCACTTGCCGATCGCTCGGCTTGGTTCGGTCAGCCTCAGGCGGTAGCTTTTTAATCTCCCCAGGTGGCTTGCCCGGCCAAAGGTCGAGCACCAACGGTTCCTCGTCCGCTCGGCTGGACGCGATAAGGACGTCGCCGATTATGAGGCCTACAAAGATCAATAACCGCAGAGAAGAAGGTTTCATCAGGGCTGCTCTGACTGAGGTTGAGGAAAACCCTTACTGAGCCTCAGATCAGTCTTCGACCAAAGGGCGACCAACGGAAGCCCGGATTGCCGGACGAAACGCGCCGCTTCGTCGAAGACTTTTCAGGGAATCAGTAAGCCTCAGATCAGTCTTCGACCAAAGGGCGACCAACGGAAGCCCGGATTGTCGGACGAAACGCCCCGCTTGGTTGAAGACTTTTCAGCGAATCAGTAGATCGTCCGGCACGCGTGGCTGCCAGATCACTGGTCGTTCCGGCGCTGGGTTGAGATGCTCTGCGAAGCTGGCCGCGAGAGCGTTTTGGTCGATCTGGCCGCTTTGCTGGAGGACCGAGACAACGCTTGCGGCCATCTCGGTGTCATCGTTCCCACGCCAAGGAGCCTTGGGGAGGGTCCGGTTCAGCAGCTGAGGAAGGTCCAGGGTCCAGGTGAACCCCAGACTGTCGCCAAGTGAGAGGCCATCAAGGCTCAACCAAGCACGTTCCAGGGGAGATTGCGTCATGGCTTGTCCGATACTGATGCTTGGAGAGGTCCTGATTGCCCGAGGAGCAGAGGATCCCCCTCCGTTGGAAACTCGGGCGCCTCAATCTCAGGACAACGTTTCCGGTGAGTTGGCGTCCTGGGAGCTAGTGTTCTGGGAGCTAGTGTTCTGGGAGCTGGTGTTCTGGTACTCGACCAACAGTTCCTCTAAGAACTCTGGAAACGCGATGGGCTGAGGCTTCCTCCCTGGCCGGACCTGGCAGCAAACGGCTGTGATTCTTCCCTCGGCAACCAGGGTTTGGTCCACCCAAAAGAAAAACTCGTAGGTAATGCTGCTGCGGCCCTTCCGAGCAATCCGCAGCTGGACATCCAGAACATCACCGTATCGTATTGGGGCTTTGTAATCGCAGCCGGCCGACACCCGAGGCCAGCTGATATGCCCTTCTTCGTAAGGGATAACCACATCGGTGCCGAGAGATCGCAAGAATTCGTGTTCGACTTCCTCCATATAGTAGAAAAATCTCGGAAAATGGACGATGCCTGCCATGTCGGTGTCGGCAAACTGAACACGACGAGTGGTGCGATAAGAAGACGGCATCGACAGTGCCTGCCAGGACAATTCCGCAGTTGACTGCAAAAGGCGTACGCCGGGGAAATTTCTGAGCCGAGCAGCTCGATGACTGCTCAAGAACGCGCGACGCCCTCGGGCACCTGGGCTTCTTCTGAGTTGATGGCTTTGGCCGATTGCTCTGTCTGTTGGCCGTTGAGGTTGCCAGAGAGGGCCACTGCGGGAGGGGCAGCCAACATATCCTGGCCGAGCATTCGACGATACAATTCGGCGGTCCGCTGGCTCATCAACCCTGCAGAAAATTGTTCACGCACGGCCTGTTGGCCCTGGGTGCCCAAATTGTTGGCCAAGTTGGGTTCCAGCGCCAGCTGGCGGAGCTTCTCGACTAACGATGGGACGCTTCGAGGTTCAAAGAGCAGCCCGCCTCCGGTCTGCTCGATCACCTCAGGAAAAGCGCCATGTTGGGGAACAACCACCGGGACGGCGTTGGCCAGAGCCTCAATCACCGGCAGCCCCTTGCTCTCCGGGTGAACCGTCGGCATCACCAGACAATCCAGGGACTGTAAAAAGGCCACCTTCTC
The DNA here is from genome assembly GCA_964648025.1 of uncultured Pirellulales bacterium. Taxonomy (GTDB): domain Bacteria; phylum Planctomycetota; class Planctomycetia; order Pirellulales; family Pb10988; genus CAZYKP01. Next base: position 25,805 of record CAZYKP010000111.1, read on the forward strand.
GGCCAGATTCACCGTACCTGCATAATCGTAACGGCCAGCCAGCCCGGCCTGCCGGATGGACTTCTCGATCTTTCTTAAGTAGGAACGGTCGGCCGGGTCGAGATAACCGGCCAGCCGCAGGCGGATCGGCGGTGTTTGCGGATCAGCCGCTAATTGAGAACAGGCCTCAGCCAACAAGTGGATGCCTTTGTCTGGGACGATCCGGCCCAAGTAACCGACTGTCAACGTCGTGTCTTCGGGGGGCTTCTGCCGGTGGCCATGGAGTCCCAAGTTGAGCCCATGGGGGATGACATGAAATCGGGAACGGTCGACCTGCAGGAGTTCCGACATTCGATCGGCGTAATAGCGATTCAGTGCGACAAACCCTTCAATCTCAGCGGCACGCTGACGCATCGCCTCCAGACATTTTGAGGTATACGGTTCGGTCAACTGATCCAAAAAGAGATCTTCGCCGGAGAGGGTGCTCAAGACCGGAACCCCCAGCCGACGGCGGATCTCACGGGCCATCCCGATGAGCATCACATTGGACAGGTGGACCACATCCGGCTTGACGTCGACAGCCAGCCAATCCACCAACTCGTCAATGGCTCGGCGTTGATGCCCTTCCTCGCCGCAGACCATAGAGACGGCTAACTGCCCCAGGTCCTCGGCCTGAGTGCTCAACCCCCAACTGGTGACAAGCCTGAGCAGCCAGGGAGCATCAAGCCATCGAGTCAGCCATCGTGGCATGCGGCGGAAAACAGGATACTTCTCCGACAAGTAGACCGTGATGCCACCAAAGAACACTCGGTTGAGACTGACATTCTGTTCGTCAGTCTTGAGAGGAGTGTAAGTGGGAACTAACAACACATCATGGCCGTCGGCCGAAAGCGCCGTGGCCAAAGTGTTATCATGAAGACAATTCCCACAATACATGCCGCCTGCTCCGGCAGCAATATATGCGATCTTTAGTGGCGCCATGGTGGAGGACTCATCGTCGGTGGCGGGATTTGCTGTTGGCCGGCCCCAACAACGCTCGGCGATCTCAGACCACACTGTAGGCAGGCCATCCAACTCCGACCAGGGGACGCCTTTTCAAGACGCCTACTGCCCCAGTATCGGGGCACCCGTTGCAGGTGAATTAGTCAGGCGGGAGGCAGCCGAGGCCGGATCACCCTCCGGCGATTGGACTCCTGAGGGCAAGGCGGCCTGCTGCACAACCTGACGAGCCACTGCTGGCAAGATCTCCAAGAGTTCAATCGCCGGAGCGTGGTCGGTAGAAATCAAGGCTGTCCGGCCATAGCATTTTTCGCCAGGCTGTAGGCCCAGGCATTTCGCTAATTCGAGACCTGGCTCGATGCACCAGACGCTCAGTAAGTTGATCTTACGCAACACATTATGCTCAATGAGCACACGTCCCAGAGGAATTCCCTCGCTGATAATTGTCTCGCGGACACTAGGGGACAGACAAGCCAAACGTAGGCGGACAAGCCCGAATTGCACCACACGTTGGTCGCTCTGACGGCTCAGGAGGATCTTCCGCGAATAGTAGTCCGGCGTGTGCATCCGTTGCAACACATGAACATCGAGAAGGCTTTGGTGATGCCGTTCCAAGGTGACGGTCATGTGATGGTTGTGCACCAGCAAACCAGAAAAAGGCTGAGGAACCTGAGGGTCAGGTGTCTCAGTAAACCGCCCCAGGCGGTCTGGCTCTGGGTAGAACAACTTCACCAGATCGTGGAGAAACTGCATCGTCTGCCTCCGCTGTGATCAGGGCATCCAATTTTCACGAGTGGGGCCTTACCTTGACTCTTCCAGATTGTCGCAGAGGCCCAATCTGGAGGGTCCTCAACACATCCAGGCAACAACCTCTTGGTCAGCCGGGCCACATCTGGGACAGTCCAACGACTGACCTCCGGAGAAGTTTTCGACCCAGGGCTTTCCGTCTGCCCTTGTTTGTGGTGTCCTCAAGGGGGCAGCCTGAGGCACCACCGGAAGCCCAGATTGCCGGACCAAAGGTGTCCGCTTCGTCGAAGACTTTTCAGGGCATCAGTAATAACCTGTCTGGCCAAGAACC
>CAZYKP010000112.1:0-27705 GCA_964648025.1 uncultured Pirellulales bacterium
GTGAATAAGCTGGCCGGTGTGAATAAGCTGGCCGGTGTGAATAAGCTGGCCGGTGTGAATAAGCTGGCCGGTGCGGATTGGCTGGTTGGCACAAGGGGGCTTTCGGAGGGAGTTGAACGGAGGGAGTTTTGATGATCAGCAGGCTGTCGAGGGCATTGGGTTTGCTGGCGAAGCAAGTTGGCTGATGGAATCGAGCTGAGTGGTTTAGACAGACTTGGCGAGCACTCGTAGGGTGTCCGCTTGCTGTGGTCCGTACCGGGGGCTACATTGCGGTTCGACCGCAGGCGTGTTTGAACTTTGACCCCATTGGAAGATCATGCGGCACGTGCTTTCTGCCCTCGTCCAAAATGTGCCGGGGGTTCTGGCGACAATTTCTGGGATGCTCTCCAGCCGAGGCTACAACATCGACAGCCTAGCGGTTGGAGAGACCGACAACGCTGAACTGAGCCGGATGACCTTCGTCGTCAGAGGCGATGATCGGACCTTGGAGCAGGTCCGCAAACAACTTGAGAAGGTGGTGACGGTTGTCCGGGTTGACGACATCAGCTCGCGAGATTTCGTGGAACGCGACCTGATGCTTTTGCGGATCAGCACTCCAGGCGGTCGGCGGGCCGAGGTCCGCGAGCTGACCGAGATCTTCCGCGGCCGCATTGTCGATGTTGGCAGCGAAGACATCATGGTCGAGATCAGCGGTCAGGAAACGAAAATCGATTCGTTCATCGACCTCATGCGTCCCTTTGGGATCATCGAGCTCGTGCGGACGGGACGGATTGCCATGGTTCGCAGCAGTACAACGTCCTCTCCAGCAGCCAATCCCCAAGTTCAGACACAATCAAGCGAAACCTCAGGTGCCCAACCAACCGGATCACAACCAGCAGAAACCGAACTCACCAAGACTCTCCCTACCGAGGGTGGCCCGCAGGGTCAGCTCCCACAAGGCCCTACCAATAACTCTGCTGTGGGATCTTGATGGGCCTATGCCCTACCGAAACTCAACGAGCAATCACTAAGAGGGCAGCCGCAGTTGGTTGTTCGTCGCGACTGGGTTTCGGGGATTCTGGCGAGTTTGGTCCGGGCGAGTTTGGTCCGGGCGAGTTTGGTCCGGGCTGAGTTGTTCTGCACTGGTCGCCTCTGGCCAAGTCTGTCTGGGAAGATGTTCTCTGGCGTTCCCGAATTTGGTTGGATGCGTCCTTCATCTCGCAAGTTGCAGATTCGAGACAAAACCATTTCTCAAAGAGCCCCAACCGACGAATCCACTATGGCCGCGACCGTTTATTACGATGCCGATGCTGATCTTGCCCACCTCAAAGGCAAAACGATTGCCATTTTGGGGTATGGGTCGCAGGGGCACGCTCAGGCACAGAATCTCAAAGACAGCGGTTTGGCAGTGATCGTGGGGCAACGGCCTGGCAGCAAGAACTACGATCTGGCGGTCAGCCATGGATTTGAGCCGTTGCCCTTGGATGAGGCAACAACCAAGGCCGACTTAGTCAACATCCTGCTTCCTGACGAGGTTCAGGGGGACATCTACCAAGCGTACGTTCGGCCCCATCTCCAGCCGGGCAATGTGCTGCTCTGTTCTCACGGCTTCAATATTCACTTTGGACAAGTGGAAGCCCCTGAGGGAGTTGACGTGGCCCTCGTTGCCCCCAAAGGCCCGGGGCACCTTGTCCGAAGTGAGTTTGTCGCCGGTGGTGGTGTTCCCTGCCTGATCGCCCTTGGGCCAGGGGCCAGTGAGGCGACTCGACAGCTGGCCCTGGCTTATGCTAAGGGAATCGGGGGAACCCGAGCTGGAGTGATCGAAACCAGCATCGCTGAGGAAACCGAGACGGACCTTTTTGGCGAGCAGGTTGTACTCTGCGGCGGTGTCAGCGCGTTGGTTCAAGCTGCCTACGAGACGCTCGTGGAAGCGGGCTACCAGCCTGAGATGGCCTACTTTGAGTGTCTGCATGAATTGAAGCTGATTGTCGACCTGATGTATCAAGGCGGCCTGAATTACATGCGCTATAGCATCTCCAACACCGCCGAATATGGTGACTACAGCCGCGGCAAACGGCTGATCACCGACCAAACACGGCAAGAGATGAAGAAAATCCTCGCTGAGATTCGCTCTGGCGAGTTTGCCAAGGAGTGGATCCTGGAGAACAAGGCCAACGCTGCGAGCTTCAAGGCTCAACGCCGCCAGCAGCGAAATCACCCTGTCGAGCAAATTGGCAAGCAGCTGCGTAGCATGATGCCCTGGATCGATGCCAAGGAAGTGTAAAGCTGCCCAAGTCCGTCTGAGCTTCGTTTGAAACTGACCGCAACGACCTCCTCCCTGTTCTGCTTTTGGCCTATGCCCAGCGTCTTAGAGACCCGCAAGGCGTACGACAACCTCCAAGCCGGCGATCGAATCGAGCTGACCCACGAGGTCAAGGTCGGACTGAAACGGTGGTACACAACAACCCAAGGCACCGTTGTCAAGACCCACCGTCAACGCCATGGCCTCCACTGGAGGCGAAACCCCGACGACAAGGTCTACCGTGATGAGATCGTCCTCCAACTGCCGGATGGTTCCATCACCACCTTAACAATCGACGAGTGGACCGAGCTGAAGGTCCTGCCCCAGCCCTCCGGCGAGGGCACAAGCTCGCCGGCGGGTGGTCGAAGCGAGGCGCCAGGCCAGCAATCGCCAGGCCAGCAATCGCCAGGCCAGCAAGCTCCGGCCCAGCAAGCTCCGGCCCAGCAAGCTCCGGCCCAGCAAGCGTCTCCATCACCAGCAGCGTCGGCTGCGAGCAGTCCCTCGGCGAAGGCTGCCGGCAGCGAGGCGACCCAATCGCCAGCGGCTGAGCCGGGGCCAAGGACAACGATGAGTGTCGGGTCCCGCAGGCGGATGCGACGAAGCCGAACCAAGGCGCGGATGATCCAAGGCCGCAGTAGAACTGGCCGCAACAGGATAAGCCGAGACCGAGTGGCCACCAGCAGAATGCGGCTTCGAGGGGTCAGTTGATCCTAGTGGTCGGTTTCCTTCTGATTTGGCAGTTGGTTCTCGTGGAACCGGGAGATTCACGTCCAACCGACTGCCAAATCAGAAGGAAACCAGGCACACGCATCCTGGGCAGGGAAGCTCTTTGGGAAATGCCACCACACCGCCTTCCCAGCTGAGCGGAAGGATCACCTTAGCTTGTTCTCTTCAGCCGCAGTCCCCGTGGGACGATGAGCTTCTCGGCCTGATCGAAAGCCAGCTGAACGAAGATGGCCATGCCTGCTGCCGGCAGAGTTCCTTCCAGCAACAAATCGATCCGGTCAAGTCGGATGCCCTTGAGGATCGGCTGCCCGTATCCCCCTGCTCCGATCAACACACCGAGGGTAGCAAATCCGATGATTAAGACCGTCGAGGTCTTAATGCCAGCAAGGATCGAGGGGGATGCCAAGGGCAGTTCGACTTTCCAGAGCCTCTTGAGCGGCGAGAGACCCAAGGCTTCGGCTGATTCTTGCACCGGAACGCTGATTCCCTTCAATCCTGTATAAGTGTTACGCACAATCGGCAGCATGCTGTACAGAAAGAGTGCTGCGATGGCAGGGGGATAAGAGGGGTCAATGCGATCTTTCAGAGTCTCTGAAAGATTCAACACTGGGGCCAGAAAGGGGATCATCAAAGCCAGCAGGGCGAGCGAAGGGATCGTCTGGATGATCCCAACCACGCCAAAGATGGCTTGGCTGGTTGTAGGGTTTTTGGCCGCCGCATAGCCTAGCGGGATGGCGACGATCACTCCAAGCGTCATGGCGACCCCGACGAGCACCAGGTGTTCTGCGGTTCGCACAAGGACGCGTTGAGTGCGACTGGACAGCTCAGCAGCACTCCCCAGAAACGTCGCTGCGACCAAACGCTCCGGTTTGTGGTCCTCGACAACTTGGTGGTTGATGCCCTGCATCAGAGTCTGATTGAGCCTCTGGATACCGGGCAGTGACCCGTTGGCGAAGGAACGCCACTTCCGAACTACTTCTGGATAAGTTTGTTCCAGCTCCTGGCGGTAAATGATAAAAGCCTGATATTCCGGAAAGACGCTGCGATTATCCTCAATAATCTGCAAATCGTATTTCTGGATTTCGGCATCTGTCGTGTAGAAGTCCACCACGTCCAGATCTCCGGCATCCAATAACTTATAGGCCAGCTCGTGCTTGACAGCGCGGACGTCTTGCTGGGGAAGGGAGTAGCCTGCCTTGATGGCCGGCCATCCGTCGGGACGCTCGACAAAGGTGTCGGTAAAGCCCATCCGGAGATCTGGATATCGTTGCAGGTCCTCAATCGTCTCAATCCCCAACCTTTGGGCATCTTCTCGCTTCATCCCAATGGCAAACGAGTTCTCAAAACCCAGCGGTTCGGTCATCTTGATCCGCCGCTGCAGCAGAGCCTCCCGCAACTGCTGGTCATTCTCCAGCTTGAGCTCCGCCAGCAACTGGCCGATGAGGGTGCCGTTGTACTCCGGATAAGCGTCGATCGTTCCTGCCAGCAACGCGTTGAACACAACTCGGGTTCCCCCCATCGCCTCCTTGTGCTTCGCTTCGACCCCCGCCTGCTCAGCCAGCAGCGTAACAAATTCTCCCAATATGATTCCTTCAGTAAATTCTTTAGAACCTACTCGGACGTCCGGTGGAGGTGTTGTGAGAAGCCAGTAAAGCGGCACACCGAAGACGCTCAAAATCAGCACAACCAACGACAGGCCGCTGACCGACAGGCCGATCCAATCTGAGACCGACTTCCGTTTGCCAGTTGAAGTTGTGCTCACCAGGGAATGGGTGGACTCATGGGACGAGGAGCCTTTCGTTGAATCGGGAGCGTCCGACGTGCAAGAGCGACCTGGCTGCGTTGAGGTCTTGTCGGGATCTGAAGGCTCAGCGGACTGGGAAGGGGAATTTGTGGCGGATGTCATGTCCGAGTCGTTTCCAGTGTGTGGCCTCGCTGGGCATTGACGAATTGCAGGACGAACTCATCAGCTGGATTGTCAATCATGTCTTGGAGCGTTCCTTGTTGGAGGATACGTCCCTGATTCAACAGCACGATGGTGTGCCCGAAGAACGCAGCCTCAACTAAGTCATGAGTGACCATCACCACCGTGGCGTTCAATTGGTCGAAGATGGTGCGTAAATCCTGCTGCAAATCGAAGCGGATCATCGGATCCAACGCACCCAGCGGTTCATCAAGTAACAAGACAGTCGGCTCCAAGACCAACGCTCGCATGATCGCCACACGCTGACGCTGGCCCCCGGAAAGCTCCACTGGATACCGATTCAGCCCATCAGGGGGGAACTTGGTCAGCTCCAGCAGCTCTTCGATCCGCTTGGCCAGCCCGTCGGCCGGCATGCGAAGTTCTTTGGCCATCAAGGTGATGTTTTCGCGTGCAGTCAGGTGCGGAAAGAGACCACCATCCTGAATGACGTAACCCACTTCCAGCCGTAACCGCCGAACCTCTGCATCGGAGGCAGCAGTCAGGTTTTGGCCGTTGAGCAGCACTTGGCCGCCAGGGTCAGGGCGAATCAACCCGAGCATCAACCGCAGCAGAGTACTCTTGCCGCAGCCGCTGGCACCAATAAGGACCGTGGTTTGGGCTTGCTGTGCCACCAGCGAAACATCGTTGATGACTTTGCTCCGCCCATACGTTTTACTGACTTGTTGCAGTTCAATCATGGTCATTTTGTACCAAGCCGCGACCGCAGTGGGTACCGGCAACACCTGAAGCTGGGGCTTTCATTCTTCTTGCTAAGGCTTTTTGCTTGTGCAGGGACAAAATCACCGCACTGATGGACAAAATCCCACGATTGACGGCCGAGACCTGAGTTTCACACCAACACCCTAAAAAAAGCCGAACATTTCACACACACTGGTTTTCCACACACTGGTTTTCCACACTGGCTGTGCACTCTCCGAGGGGACTTTGTTCGCAAAGCCGGCAAGGTCACCGGTCGGCAGATCGATGCCCTCTTTGGTCGATCGATCGGACGATGGCCGTGCCGCCGGTGGGAGAACTGTAATCATCGATGACCTTCCAACCAGTCGAGAGAGACCATGAACAGCTTCGGGTGGCGGATCACATTGACTCGCTTGATTTGGGGGGTTTTGGCCGCGGGTTTGGTGGTGCTGGGATTGATCAGCTCATCGGCTCTGGTGTCTGGTGGTTGGCTTGTTCAGGAGTGGAAAAGCGGCAAGATGTGGCCCAAACCCCCAGTGATCAACCTAGGAGAAACCGATGATGCCCCTCCTTCGGATGCGATCGTTCTGTTTGACGGTCAGAGCCTTCAAGCCTGGGATGGGGGTGACCGCTGGCGGATCGAAGATGGTGTGGCGGTGGTCCAGCGAAGCAGCATCCGCACCAAGCAAGAGTTTGGCGATTGCCAGCTCCACCTCGAATATGCTGCCCCTGAACGACCCCGCGGACGAGGCCAAGGTCGCGGAAACAGCGGCATTAAGTTCTTCGAGAGATACGAAATCCAGATCCTCGATAGCTATCAAAATGACACCTACCCCGATGGGCAATGCGGGGCCCTCTACAAACAGCAGCCGCCCCTGGTCAATGCCTGTCGCAAACCAGGTCGTTGGCAGTCTTTTGATATCATCTTCATCGCTCCTCGGTTTGACAACAAACAGCTCGTCCAGCCTGGTTACGTGACCGTGTTTCACAACGGGGTGGTCATCCACAATCACGTGGAGATGCAAGGCGAGACAGCTTGGCATAAACCACCTGAGTATATTCCCCACGGGCCTAAGGGGCGTTTGCTTCTACAAAACCATGGAGACCCAGTCAAATTCCGCAACATCTGGATCCGAGAGTTGCAGCCGCCGGTTGAGCCTCAGATCAAGAAATGACGCCAGCCTCAGCTCATTCCACAATCAGACTTCATCGCAGAGAGTCCATCGGCACAAAGAGAACCGGGCCCCGATGGCTGGAGGGGGAATGCTTGTTTCCCTTAGGGTTTCGTCATTGCAGGAGAGGTGCTTTTCGCCTGGTGGCGTGCTGACATCAGTGAGGTCGCCCAGGGTGGGTCGACGACCTCAAGTTGAGGGTGACGGGAAGCGAGTCGCCGACGTCCGCTTTCGCTGCACAGCGGAGTGACCGCGAGGTCGAGGGATTCCAGCGTTGCTAACTCCTCCAGATAGCCCAGACCAGCATCAGTGATGGGGACAGAACTGAGCTTGAGCTCCCTCAAGTGTGGCAACTTCGTCAGCTCGGCCACCCCATGGTCGGTCACAGCATGATGGAACAAGGGCCACGCGTGACCCTGGCCTTCAGGGTGACTGATCGCCAGATCCATATCCTCAGGCGTCCGCAAAGGACCATAATTCCACAACTCCAGCGTCTGAAGTTGCTGGAGAGACGCTAATCGCCGGAGGTCCTGATCCCGGACCGTTCCTTGGAGAAAGACAAGATGTCGGATTCCCGGAAGGTCAATCAAAGGATCTAAGGGATCCGGCTCCCGGAAATCATCTAAGTAGGTGAAGTGGACTCGGCGAACTGTTTGGAAGGGCTCATCGCTGAGGGCCCAGCGTAGCCAGGCTGGGGCCGGTGGCTGTGCAGGCAGTTCGTTGAGCAGACGGCCTGCCGAATCCAGTTGCCAGTCGTAGTAAACCGTTGCCCCAGCCTCCTCCAACGCAGAAACCGCTCGTTGTTGACGTTGCCAGCGATCCTTCACCCAGACCAAACCCAAAGCTGTCGCGATGGTCAACAGCAGCAAGGCCCGAGTCCCGAATCGCCAACCCAACCTGGACCAACGCCTTGGCTTCGACAAGTGATGATTCCCTTCCAATGTTTCGGTTCTCAACGGTTTTGGGCAGACCGAGCCAGGCTCTCTGCTGGTGCTTGTAACGGGCTGGCGGTGCCGATCTGGCAGGCCTGGCTTGAGAATCGCTTGTTGTGTTAGATGGGGCCCTCCACAACCAAGGAGGGGCTGCAGGCTGGAGAGCTCCAGCGGTTGCAGTGGTCAGAGTTATTTGGGGAGACTCTGCACCTCATCGCCGGTGAAGACGATCTCAATGGGCAACCGTCGGAACGCTTTGGCATCTGCCTCCTGAGCATCTGGCTCTCGGGCCTGGTCTCGATCAGGATTGACCGTCACTGTCCATTGGTAGACCCCCTGAGCGAATTCGACGCTGCTTGAGCCCGGAGTGCCCGAGACCAGATTGCCAGAATTCGCATGACTCGACTTCAGGTTGCTGGCATCCGTGTGCTTGTCCCCATTTTCCTCCCCAACTGGCAGCAGGCGATCGGGCTGTTTCGTGTTGGCCTCTGGTGGGCCATAGGAGGTTGCACCGGAGGTTGCTGACTCAGGTCCGGTCACCACAAACGACTCGCACAGAATCGAATCTTGTGCGGTCTCGCCGACGTCTAAGCCGCCGAGCAAATTGGGCTGGCCAAGGGTCCTTGGATCGACAACGGTCAATTCCAAGTACTCCTGCCCTTGGTCGTCCTCCAAGCTCACATGACAATGTTGAGGGGCAAATGGATCGTCTTGGGACGTATTCTCCAGTTCCGCGACCAACACGAACAGCGGGCGTCCGGCGTGGACAGTTCGATAAACCGCCTGAGGCGTGTACGTCAGGTCGGCCACAGAGAGTCGTTGGCCCAGCCGGATCCGAGGGGGATCATCGCTGATGGTCCAGGCATTCCAGTCGACGGTGAGGTCCTTGCGGTCAGGCGGCAACTCGATGGTTGAGGCCTTTTGCGGGTCTGTTTGAGGGCTGGACCCACAGCCCAGCAACATCACCCAAACCAGGGCAACGTGCCAGCAGACCAGCCAGCGGAGGCTCATTCGAGTGAGAAGATGCACAGAGTGCCGGCGAGTAGGACTGCGACGAACCATTGATGAGTCACCTCGGAGAAATGCAGAGAAGCTCAACTGGGTCCTGCTGAATGTCCTGCTGAGTGGGACTGTTCTGGTCAGCGCATGATCGCCACCAAGGCGGAGCTGCCGACAATACTGGTTAATCCCCCACCTACGGTGAGCCAGCCAACAGGCTCACGCAACACCAACAGGCCGATCAAAGCCACCGCAGGAAGATGCAGCATAATCAACAGTTTTACTGCAACAACGCCGTTGGCAAGCATCAGTGAGTTCCCCACTGCCGCCTGCTGGGCATAGAAAGCCACCAGCGATGTGGTCGCAAAGGCCGCCAGAGGACCGATCAGCCCCCAGCGGGGATTCAGGGGCCTGAAACGCCCGTCTCTTTGAGCAAGCCCCCGATCCCTCGTGGATGTCTTGCCAGTGGATGTCTTGCCAGTGGATGTCTTGCCAGTGGATGTCTTGGCACCGGGAACCCCAGATGCGGCTTGAGATGATCTCACTGTGGGAACCCAGAGCGTGGCCAACATGACCAAGGTGCTGGCCGAATTCCAGCAAGCAGAATACTGGAGCGGACCGTGAGTTCCAGCGGCCTGGATGGCAATCCGATCGAGGACGGTGGTCAGGCCGAACAAACTCGCAGCAGCCAACGACAGCAGCGGTTCGAGGAATGATCTGGCAACTGGCCAGGAGTCTGTCCGGATCGGTTGTTCGGACTGGCTTTGGGAACCTTGGGGAGGTGGCTGCTGTCGGGATCGAGCGCTGTCAGCGAACACGATGCCCAGGGCCACCGCGGTCGCGGTGGTCAACAGCAACTCAACCGGAGAGGGGTAGTCCCCAAAACCTAGGGCCAGGTAGGCCTGCATGAATACCGGCACCGCCGCTTGCAGCGGCATCACCACAGTCAGCAAACCACGCTGAACGGCCAGAGTCAGGAGTGTGCTGGCAGCGGCAGTCAGCAGCACCGTCACCAACGTGACGATCCAGAATCGCCCTGAGCTCGGCCAACTCAAGCCCGCCAACACAGCAACAGGCACCAGCACGCAGGCGGTACCCGCTCGCCCAGCTAAAACAACCAAGCGTGCATCAATTCCTCGACAAAGGTGTTTGGTCACGAGGACTTTGAGCACATTGGCAACCATCGCCAGCAGACTGAGCCACACCCAGCCGTTCATGCCGCGATTCCTCGGTGAGAGACAGATGGGCCTCCACTGCCTCTGATTGGCTTACTGCTTGAGAATCCAGATATTGCGGAAGAGAACAGGATTGCCATGATTTTGAAGGAAAATCGGCCCACCGCGGGGTGTTTCCGGACGACCCCCGGCGGTGGCCTGGGGGAGTTCTAGGTCCTCATGGATCACCACGCCGTTGTGTTTGACGGTCACCCGTGCTGGAGCCACCTTCTGCTGGCCCTTCCACTTGGCAGCGGTGAATTGGAAATCATACGTTTGCCAATGCAAAGGAGGCAGGCACATGTTCACCCGGGGAGCGGCGATTTTATAGAAGCCACCACATTCGTTGTTTTTGCCCTTCAAGCCGAAACTATCGAGAATTTGGCACTCATAGCGATGTTGCAGATAGACTCCGCTGTTGGCGCGTCCCTGACCCCGAGCTTGGGGCATGAAGGGCAGCAAGAACTCCAAATGCAAGGTGAAATCCTCAAACCTCTCGGTTGTGGAGACACCGCCGGGAGCAGCCAAGGTGAACAAATACTTGTCTTGGTACAGCTTTCCGTTCTTCCAATTGGCAAGGCTTGGCTGAGCCTGGTCTGCCACAAAAAGCTTGGTGGCTCCTTGGGGCGGTTTCATTCCCAGGGTGTCGCTCTTGCGGTGCACCTTTTTGGCGGTCCCGATTTGCTTGTCGTCGGGGGTAAAGACCGTCATCTCCCCGTTGCTGTCGAGCCGGGCAATGCCCTCATCAGCCCGGAATGTGACCGTTCCGTCTTTGAGACGACCTGCCGCAGTAGCCGGCTCTTCACCGTCCCACCCTGCGCCGGGCAATCCCCCCTCGTAACCGACGATGCGGAATTGGCCTTTGCCTAGGGCCACAACCTGAGCAGCAAACTTTTCCGATTGCCCCTCAGAATTCACGTAAGTGCCAACGTATTCCCCCTGCATTTGGTAGTCCGTTCCAGCTGCGTTGGGGTCTAGCTCGGCCTGACCTGGGGCTGCCCAGGAGCTTGTGTGAGGGACCGAGATCAAGGCGAAAGCGGTCAGGCCAGCGAGAGCAAGCAGCGGACTGGCTGAGGTAGATCCTCTCATCGTGGGCATTCTCCCAATAGATCAACCATCAGGGGTCGCCAACGAAAGCTCGCGGAGCCTGCTGTCCCTGATGAACTGGCTGGATTTTTGGATCTGACGTGGATCGTCGCAACTGATCGGATCGCCCGGAGTCGAGAACCCAGGCAAAGTGAACTTTGGCCAGGGCCAGAATGGCTCAAAATGCGTTCGGTTGGAGCTTGTTGGGCTTCTTGAGGGTCTTGCAGGTGGACCGCGCGATCAGCCGACGCATCGGCAGGTCCCCAGGCCGCGAACGAGCAATCTGCCTGGCCCAGCTGTCTGCCTGGCCCAGCTATCTGCCTGGCCCAGCGAGCTGGGCTGTCTAGTTCGAGCTTTCTTGCGGCTGTTGATCTTTTGGCATGCTCGGTTTGTCTCCCGATTTGCCGTCTGAGAGTTCCTGGACACGGGTACTCAACAGTTTGATCGATCTTGAGTGGGCTGAGTCGATGGCACCTTTGTTCACCCACAGCGTCAAGATGCCAGCCATCAGGCAGACCGCGACGCTGATCAGGGCAATCACGTAGCGTTTGGTGGCTGCTTCCAAGTCCGAGATACGCTTTTCCAGATTTTCCAAGTCAGCCATTGTGGAGTCTCCAGCAGATGGTTCAAAACGAAATAAAAAGCGGAGCGAGGTGACGTTTTTATCCTGCAAGGTCTGACAGTCTGTCCGAAAAGCACCGGAATCCACCTGGATCGTGTTGCACCATGACTTGGGCTCCACAACACAGTGGACTGCCGGATGCTTTTCGGAGAGTCTCTGAGACCGGACGGGTGCTCTCTGGTCCCGTATGCCGAATGCAGACAACGGATTGGTGGTGACGGTGTGCCAGCTCGATGCAACCACCCCCAAGCCGCCGCAATGAGGAAGACGGCCTGGACGAGCATTTTCCCCGAAAACCTCAAAACAACTTTGGGAGGTAGCCCTAAGGCCAGCCGTTGCAATATGCCAGCTTGAGTGTACCTAATGCCAAGACGTTTCTGGGGGGCTTGAGCCGAGGAATCCAGAAAGCGGTCCCTTGTTGCTTGCATAAGCCTTAAAATCGGCGCAAATGTATCACGAAGAATTGATGGAGTGTTCCAAGGACCTGCGCGATCGCTTGGGACCCCTTCCGCCCATCACTTGCTGCATCTCTCAGCCAGACCCCTCAAACTGTCTAGAACATAGGCACGGGACTTGTCCCGGGCAACCCAAGACTGACTTGGCAACACGGTGCCCAGGTTTCTGAGGGGTTGTGGGCGGGAGCCAGTTCAGAGAGCCGAATGGGAAGCCAGGATCAAATTTTCTGTGAGGGACCACGGGATTTCCAGTTGCGGCTTTCTCTGAATCGCGTCCCTCTGAATCGCGTCCCTCTGAATCACCTCCCTCTGAATCACCTACGCGAGTGTGAACGGACACGAGAGACTCATGACCGCGTTTTTAACAACTGCCGAGCGTGACCAGTTTGACCTGATGCTGGAGAAAGTGTTAGCCGAATTGCCAGCTTCTGCACGAGAGTTGCTGGATGAGGCCCCGCTGTTGGTGGAAGATCAACCCAGCGAGGAGTTGACCGCCCAACTCGGAGTAGCGGGCCCGGCCGAGATTTGTGGCCCCTTCAGCCGAATCCCCTTGGCTGAGCGATCCGCTTTGGAACGGCCTGCAGCCAACGAAGTGGTCATCTATCGCTTGGGGATTTTCCGCCACGCCGGCGGCGGACAGGCTGTGCCCAGTGACGAACTTCTGCAAACGGAGATCCGCAACCGTCTTCTGCACGAGTTGGGCCATCACTTCGGGTTGTCCGAAGCGGAACTCCGAAGGTTCGGGTATGACCTCACTTGATTGGCTGGCTCAACAGGAACGTTCCTTGGGCTGACCGTTTTTTTCGGAAGACAGTCTGGCCAGATCGCAGCCCCACAAACCAAGCTCTGTCACGATAGGCCCGGCGAAGAGGGTTCCCGGGCTGGAATTTTCTTCGCGGTCACGAAGTTTCCTGGAATCGCCTGGGGCTTTCTTGGGGCTTGCACCAGCGACCACCTATTTGCTACCAGAAACTTAGACGACGAGCGGTCCCCAGTTGAGCGTTGCCCACCCTCAGGTGGGCCCTCAAACACCGCTTTCCATTCTCGATGAGGCGCAGCGGCCGCTCTGCAAGCTGTGCAGGGCCAACCGAACCCCGCAGACAGCACACACGAAAGGGTGGCCGCTCCCGGAGGCGGCAGTGGCAGGGCATCCTCATCCAACAGCCTCATGCTTGATGGGGCTTGGAACCGATCCGATGACTCGTTTCCCTGTGGATAGGCCCGCTCAAGAGCTTGGATTCCACGCGGCTGATTCCAGCCGATCTTTGCAAGACCTGCTTGGATTGGTTCGCATCGTTTTGGTGGAGCCTGAAAGCGGGGGCAATATTGGAGCGAGTGCGCGAGCTTTGAAGACGATGGGCTTGTGCGAGTTGGTGCTGGTTTCTCCTCAGTGTAACCCCACCGGCCCCGAGGCTCGCCGATTGGCTCATAACGCCGAGGATATCCTGGGTGAGGCTACGGTCGTCAGCAGCCTCGACCAGGCCTTGGTGGGAACCGTTTTCTCTGTGGCGACCACCGGACGTCGGCGTTCAGGGGGCCTGGAGAGCCAACCGCCTCCAGCGGCTGCAGAGCAAATGCTTTGCTATGCTGCACGCGGTCCGGTTGGCTTGGTCTTCGGCCGAGAAAGCCGTGGCTTGACCAACACCGAATTAGCTCGCTGTAGTTTGACCTCCACGGTGCCTGCGGCGACAGATGTCCCATCTCTGAATTTGGCTCAGGCGGTGATGGTCTACTGTTACGAACTTTATCGCTCGGCCAACACCCAACAGGTGCCCCTTCCGGTGCTCCAACCGGCAACCGACCAGCAGAAAGAGCAATTCTATGACCATCTTGGGCGGACTTTAGTGGCTTTGGGAGTCCGGCCAGCTGTGTCCCTCGATCGGCTGGTGGACAAGTATCGCCGCGTGCTCAATCGCGCCTCGCTGGAGCACCGCGACTTGCTCCTGCTGCACAAACTCCTCGAGTCCGCCGACCGATATGTCGAGGAAAACCCCACCGCGAAGCCTGGGTGAAACTGGGAAGTGTGGGGCCGGGGGACGATTCAGGAGTCTAGTACCTTGTTTCCTAGGATGTTGGCAGTCGGTTGGACGTGAATCCCCCGATTCCCCGAGAAGCAACTGCCAAATCAGAAGGAAACCGACCACTAGGGAGCTCAGGTCTGGGAGGGTCACCTCAATCGGTTGGCGTCTGCTGGAGGGCTCAAAGAAAGGTTAAAGCTGGAGATATGGATTCTGAGATCACACGCACGATCGATGCTTTTGAAGCCGCCCCTGGGCGAGTTCGTGAGGCCGTCGTCGGCATGCCGGAGGAGTTGCTGCAGGTCCGCAGTCAACCAGGAACGTGGTCGATTCTGGAACTGGTCGTCCACCTCTGCGACAGCGACATGATCGTCGTCGACCGCATGAAGCGTATCCTGACTGAGGATCACCCTGAACTCCTCAATGCCGACGAACAGGCTTACATTCAGCGGCTCTTTCCTCATCACCAATCGCTTGAGGATGCGTTGACCCTGCTGGAGGTGGGCCGGCGTCAGTTTGCGCGGACCCTGCGACAACTTCCCCGTGAAGCCTTCGAGCGAACCGGTCGCCATAATGTGGCAGGGTCGGTGACTGTCAGTCAGCTAGTCACCACATACACCACCCATATCGACCATCACTTGAGGTTTCTGGTCAGCAAGAAAGCGAATCTCATCCAGACAGCTGCAGGTGAGGCTTAGCCCTGTTCTGAGACAGGGGAGAATCATGTCCCCGCATCCGATGATGCCCCACTGCAGCGGATTCCCGAAGATCCTGTCAGTCGCGGTGGGAAACGCGGGGTGGTCCGTTTCCTTGGATGTTGGCAGTTGGGTTCCCTTTGAATCGGGGGATTCGCGTCGAACCGATTGCCAACACAAGATGAGACAACGCACGAGAGCCCTGCGACCCATCTCAAGCACGCTTTGAGCGAGGCCTCGGCAGTCGGTCGAAATGAACAAGCCCGACAAACAAGCCCGGGAAAACAAGCCCGGGAAAACAAGCCCGGGAAAACAAGCCCGGGAAAACAAGCCCGAGAAAACAAGGGGTCTTGGTGCCATGTCCTTGTCACAATGACGACTCACGATTGACAATCCTAGGCTGGTTGCCGCAAAACGGTGAGCAAAGCGTGCCGGGGCCGTTTCGTCCCAACAATTCCCACAAACAATTCAACGGACTCATGCATACACAACTGGCCGTTCTGGGTGGAGGCCCCGGCGGTTACGCTGCGGCGTTCTTAGCTGCCGATTTGGGCATGGAGGTTACCCTCGTGGAAGCCGAGCCGAAACTCGGCGGGGTTTGCCTGCTACGCGGGTGTATCCCCAGCAAAGCCCTGCTCAACGTCGCAAAGGTCATCCACGAGGCCGAGAAGATGGCCGATTGGGGGGTAACTTTTGGTCAGCCCAAGTTGGACTTGGACTTGATGCGGGCCCGAAAGCAAAAGGTCATCGACTCGCTGGCCACTGGGTTGGCAACACTTTCCAAGCAACGCAAAGTCAAAGTCATTCAAGCTCGCGGGGTGTTTCGCGACTCCGACACACTGTTGTTGGAGCCCACCGGAGGTCAGGAGAACTTCGACCGTGAGCTGACCTTCGACCACTGCGTCTTGGCGACCGGCAGCTACCCCACCAAAATCCCCACCTTTGACCTACCCACCAAGAGGGTGTTAGATAGCACCTCGGCTTTGGAACTGCCTGAGATTCCAGAGAGCCTGCTGGTTGTCGGCGGTGGTTACATCGGCTTGGAGATGGGAAGTGTCTATGCGGCCTTGGGCACCAAGGTCACCGTTGTTGAGATGCTCCCAGCCCTGTTGGCCGCTGCCGACAGAGATCTGGTCGAACCACTGCAAAAGAAGCTTCAGGCCGAGTTTGCCGCCATCTACCTCAACACCAAGGCTGCCAAAGTTGAGGACCAAGGAGACTCGCTGGAGGTTACCTTCGAGGGCCAGGCTGACCCTGCCGTCCAGCGGTTCAGCTACGTTATGGTCTCGGTCGGTCGTCGCCCCAACAGCCGCAACTTGGGTCTGGAGAACACCCAGGTGGAGGTCGATGCCAAGACAGGCTTCGTCAAGGCCGACCAACAACAGCGGACTGCCGATCCCAAGATTTCGGCCATCGGTGACGTCGCTGGAGAGCCGATGTTAGCGCACAAGGCCGCTCATCAAGGCAAAGTTGCCATCGAGGCTCTCCACGGAGAACCAGTCGTCTTCAATCCCCGCGCCATTCCAGCGGTCGTCTACACTGACCCAGAGCTTGCCTGGGCCGGATTGACCGAGCGAGAGGCCAAGGAGCAAGCGATCTCCCATGAAGTTGCCAAGTTCCCCTGGCAATCCAGCGGCCGCGCCCAGGCAGTCGGCAAGACAACCGGTTTGACCAAGTTGATCATCGAGCCGCAAACCGAACGCATCCTGGGAGCTGGCTTGGTTGGGACCGGCGCCGGCGACATGATCTCTGAGACCGTGCTGATGATGGAGATGGGGGCCACCGTACAGGATCTAGTCGAGTCCATTCACCCTCACCCAACCCTCAGCGAGACCATTGCTGGTTCCGGGGAGGCATTCCGCGGAGTAGCCACTGACCTGCCCAGCCGCAAAAGACGCAAACCTCAGGCTCAACCAGCAGCCGCTGGTCACTAGCTCGACTGTTCCAGATTGTGGCAGAGGCCCAACCCGTCGGGCCCTCGACATTTCCATGAAACCACACATTCGTGGACAACGGCCACATCTGGGACAGTCCAACTCGAGCGTTCCTCAGAAAAACCAGCGTCTGGCAGACCGCCCATCTTGGAGTCCCAGCGATATCCGTTTGGACTGGCGGTCTGTCAGAAACGCACCTGCCTGGAAACATACCTGCCTGGAAACATACCTGCCTGGAAACACATTGACCTGCGAACACATTGACCGGGAAACCCTGATTCCCTAGTGGCTTGAGGGGACCGTCCTGCGAACACTTCTCCGAAGGTCAGTAGTTCGACTGTTCCAGATTGTGGCAGAGGCCCAAACTGTCGGGCCCTCAACAGTTCCATGCAAGAACATCTGGGTGGGCAATGGCCCCATCTGGGACAGTCCAACGAGTAGATCCTCAAGGAAAGATTGTCCGATGGCATGACGCATTTCCCATGCGAGGAGCCTGCTATCCCATCCGGCCAATCTTCCTTGACGGACCACTAAGTCGATCATGGCCAACCCGGTCGAGGATGGACAGCATCCAACAGTCCGGAAGGCTGCGATCTTGGGCAGGTGACGCTTCATTCTCTCCAACTCGTCCTTTACTTTTGCCAGGTTCTACCATGTCTCGGCTTACTTGTGTTGTTGTTTTGGTGCTTGTTGCCGGCTGCGGTCCACAGGGCTCCGCACCGCAGTCGGTGACGATTCCACCTCCCAAACCATTGCAATTACGTCCCCCGGGGATTCATCGCTTAACCGCGGATGTTCCGGGGGGTGGCCAGGTCAAATACGCTATCAAAGTCCCTCAGGATACCGGAGCGAACACTCCGCTGCCGTTGGTTTTGGTGTTACACTACGGCTATGAAGGGTCGAAGCCCCCTGGCCTACACAGGCCAAGAGATGCTTGAGGCCTTTGCCTCGCCGTTGGAGAAGACCGGTGGGATCCTGGTTGCTCCGGATGCCGTCGGTGGGAGTTGGACCTCACCGATGAACGAAAAAGCCGCGATTTGGTTGGCCAAGAGCATCATTGAGACTTACTCAATTGATCCGAAGCGAATTCTGGTGACCGGCTTTAGCTTAGGCGGTGAAGGAACTTACTTTTTGGGGTCACGCCACCAGAACCTATTCACCGACGCTATCGCTGTGGCTGCCCCAGTTGCCGGCCAGACTGACTGGAAAATCCCACTTTATATCATCCAATCTCGGTCCGATGATGTCGTTTCGTTCTCTGAGGCTCAAAAACACTACGAGGCCATCAAGAGTGCCGGAAGCGATGTCTATCTGAAGTCGGCTTCTGACCCCACCCACTACGACGTGGGGGCGTACACAGAGTTTCTCTATCCCGCAGTCGGTTGGGTTCAAGAACGCTGGGATCGCTCCAAATGAGGTCAGGTCCGTCGATCGGGAACTCAACCGCGGTTGAGATCAGCGACTATCCGCGTTGCTGTCTCAGTGCAGCCGTGTCGTTCTCTGGATCAGTCGAGCGAGGCTTTGTCTGAACACACGCTTGTTGGCCAGAGAACGCCGGTCGGCCTAGTGCCTTGTTTCCTATGATTTTGGCAGTCGGTTGATTTTGGCAGTCGGTGAGACGTGAATCCCCCGATTCCACGAGAACCAACTGCCAAATCAGAAGGAAACCGACCACTACTGATTCCCTGAAAAGTCTTCGACGAAGCAGGGCGTTTCGTCCGGCAATCCGGGCTTCCGGTGGTGCCTCAGGCTGCCCCCTTGAGGTCATCACTAACAAGGGCAGACGGAAAGCCCTGGGTCGGAAACTTCTCCGAAGGTCAGCAGGGCGAGATGAGGGGAGTTGCTGGCCAAGAGGACGAAGCAGGCCAACCCAGGAGATTCGTCTCGGTGATCCGGGGCGTTTCCGGAGTTCGGACGAGCAGGAATGTTTTTAGAAGCAATCGCTCAAGGCAATTGCGTACCCGATTTCCTGAGAGAGCTCGTTGGTCGGATCTGAACAGGAGAGCCAGAAGCAATCTCAGGTGGCCTGAAACGGTTTCAAAAACAGAGAACGATGTCATCCAAGAAACCGAGCATTCCGCACCGCAGGCGTCGGCCTCCACTTGCGGCAAAACCTGGTTTGTCCTCCCCCGCGCCCCTCAAGGAATCCGAGATCACTCACTTTCGCTCGGCCGATCAAGCCGACGACAGCCCACCGATCAAGTCCAGCGAGCTGCTGATGGAGTTCATTGAGCCTTTTCGAGTTGAAAACGAGACTGAGGAGGTGCTCAAAAGGCTTCTCGGGCTAGGTTCGTTGGCCTGGAATCTTGCCAACGCTCCTCAAGATGAACGCGAGCAAAAGATCAAACAGGCCGTGAGTCGCTTCGGGGGCACCGTCCTGGACGACGCATCTCGGGAGAGACTTCAGGAGATGGAACACTCCCTCAGAGTTCTCATCCAGCACAAGCTCACGCTTTACTCCCAATATACATTTTACGTGGTCGATTATACGCTGACTGAGTACCAAGATAGCTGGAACCTAGCTGTGGCGATTGTGCACAGACCTCCGCAGGAGCCTTGAGAATCCACTGGAGGCCACTGACACGGCTCCTACGAGCGAATGTCCACCCCTTCCGCCAGCTGATCATGATAAGGTGATCATGGCAAGCTACTGAGCTTCGGAGAAGTCATCGACCCAGGGCGACTGTCTGCCCTTGTTAGTGATGACCTCAAGGGGGCAGCCTGAGGCACCACCGGAAGCCCGGATCCCCGGACGAAAGGTGCCCGCTTCGTCGAAGACTTTTCAGGGAATCAGTCATCATGGCAACACGCAACTCTTCTCAGGAAAGCTTTCTCCCCAACGGTTAATCGTCCTCCGACGGACCCTTTTTCTGCATTGGTTCAGTCACAAAGCGATTGCTTAAGGCCAATCGCTGTAACGTCCCCGCCCAATCGCGCCCACCACTGACCTCATCCCCCACCACAAGCGTTTGCACCGTCCAAGTGCTGAAATCTCCTTGGATGACATCAGTGTTGAGCACTTGTTCTCCGTCAAGATAGGCCACCAACTGACCAGGCCGATAAGTCACAAGAATGTGTTGGCGTTGACCAAGGCGAACACGACCCAGCCGGATCTCTGGATTTCTGCCGTTTTCACCGGTTTTGGTCGTGCGTAACCGTAAGATATAATGCCGTCCTTCTTGGCCTAAGGTAAAATTTCTGCGATAAGGATCCGTGGAAAAGCTGACGATACGGGCTGGACCGTTTTGCCGGGCGTTGTCTGCGACGACCACTGCCTCGAGAGTGAGCTGGTTCGATTTGCGGCAGGACTCGGTCAAGGATTTCTCGGCACCGCGAAATCGCACAATGCGTCCGCGAAGATCCAGAGCACCTCCCTTTTGGAACACCTGACGATCCTGAGCTTCCAACTGCCAACCCCCCGCAGCGGAGTCAGGCGTGTTGCCAGCAGCTGCCTTTTTGGCCAATGCCCCACCAACCTTCTCGCCCATTTGCTGGTCCCAAAACAGCAATGCCGCAGCTGGTGCCAGTGCCAATCGTTCCTTGCTAAAACGGGCTTTTGGAAGTGAAATTGGGTGTTTCGGGAGACTTGGTTGGACACGCTGACAGCTGAGACAGAGCAAGTTGCCCCGGCGGTCTTTGAGAAAGAGCCGCTGGTGGGAGAGAACGACGTGCGGCCAGACGTCTGCTTTGAGCCCCGTGTCTTGGGAGGCCAACAGCTGATAAGTGTCTCGCTTCTGATCGCTGAGATCGACCAGCAGAAGGCGGCCTCGGCCCACCCAGCAGATCAACTTGTCATCGGCGGTGACAAGGCAGCTGCCCGCATCGCCGGTCTGGCCGGTTGCCCAGAGGAGCTGGCCGGTCTTCAGGTCCACCGCGTGCATCTGCCGGGAGGCCCAATAGGCACGGCCCTGGTGGATCACTGGGCTACAAATCTTGGAGAATACGTTTGTTTTCCACACCTGCTCGATGCCGCCGGATGTCACCTGCAGACAAACCATCGCCTGTTTGTTGTAGCCTGAGGTGATCAACAGTCGGTCACTGGTGCCGACTGGTGAGGCGATGTTGTTCCCGAATTCGGTTGCCCAGGGAAACACCCCAACCGTCTGCCCACGATCCGGGCCGGCAAGCCAGAGGACGACCAAGCGGTTGATTGTCAGCGTCGCCAAGGCAGGCTTTCGGCCAACGGTCAACAGGACCATGCCGCCGTGATGCCCTGCCGGACCAGCCGCTTGGCTTTTCCACAGTTGCTGCCCGGTTTTCTTGTCCAAAGCGATGACCAACGCCTCCGCGGCACCGACTTCCACGAGGAGCTGCTTGCCAAAAATCAGCGGCGATACTGTGTAGCCATAATCTCGCAGCCCCCGTCGGCCAATCCGCGGCCGACGCGGCACTTGGTAGCGATCATACAAGTTCAATCCCCAGACCTTTTTGCCCTGATTGGTGGTATCCCAGCAGTTGAGGTCTCCATCACAACTGAGTGTGTACAGCAGCTTTGTTTGAGGATCAAATTCTGGGGTGGCAGTCGGGCCGCTGTAGAGCCCCTGGTCTCCGGTGGCCCGACGCCCGTGCTGAGGGCAGCGATAAGACTGTTGCCAGAGAGTTCGTCCGTCCTCAGCTGAGAGGCAGTGAAGCGTGTCTTGGCCGTTGCGGTAGCCCAGAACATACACCTTGCCTGCAACCACCAGAGGACTGGTACCGCCTTCTCCTACGGCTGTACGCCAAAGCTCTTTGCCGGGCCAAGGGTTCCCGACATACCCTGACTGCTCCGAGGTATGGCCATTTCGGTGAGGCCCGCGCCAATGAGGCCAGCCGGAGGGAAACAGTGGCTGATTTCCGTCGGCGGCTCTATCACCGGCCAGGTCAGCGGCCGGATCAGCAGTGTTCTGAGCTGGGGGTGGTCCAGCGGCAAGCACTCCGGCGGCAAGCACTCTGGCGGTAAGCACTCCGGCGGCAAGCACTCCGGCGGGGGCAGTGATGAATGGATTGATCCCGGCCAGACCGATCAGCACTGTCGGAAGGCAGCTGGCCAGCGTCGCGGGATGACGCCAGGGAAGGGACCGACGACAAGGTGGTTGGCTGGGCATCGGATTGTCAAATGCCGGAGGATTTGAGGACTGAGTGAACTTAGCCGACTTTTGTAACAGCCTGCGAAAGGTTCGTGAACCGCTTGCAATTGCTACACCAGGAGGTTTGACTAACATCTGGTCATTTGTGGCGTGAACCCCTGAGGCAATGAGAGGGCACTCTCTCACGCAGGGTGTCGAATTCAACAACTCACATGCGATCACTGATCCGTCATCAGTGACACGGCATCAGTGACACGGCATCAGTGACACGGCATCAGTGACGCGGCATCAGTGACGCGGCATCAGTCAGGTGGGCTGGGCCGGGAATGACCGAGAATCCCGAAGTGGACTTTGATTCCGAAGAATAAAGGAACGCCACCGATGCGCTTTCCCTCTGCAAACAGAATGCCCTTTCTGTTGCTCTGTGTTTGCTTGCTGTTGATCAGCCCGCTGGGGCAGTCTGCCGGCCACGCCGATGATACCCCGCGGGGTCTGCTGCCTGGCTCTCCGGAGCCTGCCTTGCAGCTGCCTGGTTCTTGCCAGGTGTTCTTGCAGTTTGATGGTCTCGCAGGGCACAAGCAGGCCTTTAGCAATTCGGCCTTAGGTCAACTCCTGGAGGGAGAACTGAAGGAGCTGATCAAGCACTTCAACAAGTTGCTCAGTGATGCCATTGGGCCCGATCAAGCCGCCGAGCAACTGCTTGAGGGGGCAGATCCTGATGAGTTGCTGGTGTTTCAGGAAGCTGGTGAGGCATTGCCTCAGGTATTGGAGATGATAAGTCAAGACGGATTTGTGATGGGTGCGGAGTTTCTGGCGGTCTTGCCGCCGAAATTCGAAACGACGATTGTGTTGCCTGGAGCAGCCACCGCCGAGAAGCGGAAGGCGGTGATGGCGCTAGTCAAGTTTGTGGCTACTGAGAATCAACTGACGATTCGGACGAAGGAATACCAAGGTCGTGAGGTGCTGGAGGTCCGCTACGACGAGCCTGGTCCTTTTCCGCGATTGTGGATGTTTCCCGAGGGGCAGCATCTCAAGTTGGTGGTCACCACCGAAGCGATCTCGACAACGATGAAACGGTTGCCCTCAGGGCCTGGAGATGTCCCTGGACTGGCGAGCAATCCGTTGTTCCAAGAAGTGACGCGGGATCGTGGTTATGAGACCTGCGGACGGGCCTTTATTGATTTGGAAGGAATCCTTAGTAAGGTCAACACCATTTTTCCTCCTGCTCAGCCCTTCTTGGATCGACTTGGTCTGGGGGGGTTGAAGGATTTGAAGATGTATGTTGGCTTTGAGGATGAGTACACCCGTTTGACAACGGTTCTGCGGATGCCTGGTCCCAGGCAGGGGGCTTTGTCGCTGTACCGTTCCAGCGGGTCGATCAGCCTGGAGGATCTTCCTCCCTTGCCACCACAGAGCAGCTCGTTGGGTCTTGCGAAGCTCGACCTGAGCACGATCTACAAAGAGGGTTTGAGCTTGTTTGAGAAACTAGCTCCGCTGTCTGACGGTGAGGATGCTTTTGAGGAATTCCAAGCGGGTCTCAAGCAGTTTGAGCAGCTTTCTGGTGTGAGCATCACTGAGGAACTGCTGCCCTGTCTAGGAGATACGGTCGTGACCTACAGTAGCCAGGCCGAGGGATTTTTCGGTCTGGGCACGGTGCTTGGTTTGGAGGTTCAAAAGCCCAACAAGCTCGCCGAACTAATCAAGCGGATGATTCTGGGACTTGGCCGCGCATCGGGGGCGGACATCTCGGTGGACAAACGCAACTATCGAGGATTCGACCTTTATCAGGTGAAGATCTCGAACTTTGGTGGCGGCTTTCCCTTTCAGCCTAGTTACCTGATCACCGATCAGTGGGTTTTGGCCTCGCTTTATCCCCAGCCGCTGCAGAGCGTCATTCTGCGAAGCCTCCCGGGAGATCGTTACGCTCAATGGCAGCCTTCAGCCAAGGTGGCTCGATTGCTGCCTCAGGTCAGCGGCGAGGATCGGTTGACATCCCTGATGGTGCAGGATCCACGGCCGGCTTTGGAATTTGGGATGGGGCTGGCCCCGATGATTGCCTCAGCGATCAATGTCCAAGCGGGGTCTGAGTCTCAATTCGATATCTCATTGATTCCTCCCACTCAGGCGATCACAGAACCACTTTCGGAAAGTGTGCTGTATGTGGTTGATGATGGAGAAAACATCACCATTGAGTCTTACTCCAGCTTACCCATAGGGATCGACGCTTCAGTGATCCAGTTCTATAGCATGATGCTGCCCTTGGCGTTCAGATTCTAGTGCCATGTTTCCTAGGATTTTGGCAGTCGGTTGATTTTGGCAGTCGGTTGATTTTGGCAGTCGGTTGATTTTAGCAGTCGGTTGGACGTGAATCCCCCCAATTCCACGAGAACCAACTGCCAAATCAGAAGGAAACCGACCACTAGGCGAAAGTTCGAAGCGGCAAGCAGGAGAGGGCCTGCCCCGAAATGTTGAGGCATTCCCAAGGAGCCTTCATCCACTGCCTGTGGCTTCTGGGTTGGGTTTACTTGCCAGAGACAAAAAGGTTCACCGATGATTGGAAAGATCCTTGGCCGGCTCGATCGCCTCGACCCCCAAGTTGCATGGGAACCCGCCGACGAGGGCCAAACTTGGGACCTCCGTTGGGCAGCTCATCTGTACCGCCGAGCGGCTTTTGGCTTTCCGCCCTTATCCGTGGAAGCTCGCAAAGATGACCGCTCCCCCAACCCGCTGGGGCGCTTGGAGGATGCCGTGCGTCGCGGTCGCCGGCAGTGTGTCACTGAGGTGCTCGAAGGAGCCGGGACGAACGAAAGTCAATCGCAGTTCGACCAGCTGTTGGATACCGTGGGGGAGCGTCTGGCCGCCGGAAGCTGGACACGCTTTGGCGGTATCCAAATGGATCGGCTTCAGGGGTGGTGGCTGTATCGGATGCTGACTGCCCCGCATCCGCTGCAAGAACGGATGACCCTATTTTGGCACGATCACTTCGCCACAAGTGTCGACAAAGTCGGTCAACCCGCTTTGATGTTTCGCCAGAATCAGCTGTTGCGAAAACATGCCCTGGGCGATTTTGGACAACTGACGCTGGGGATCAGCCATGACCCAGCCATGATGATCTTTCTGGATTGCAACACCAACATCGCGGCGGCGCCCAACGAAAACTTTGCTCGCGAGGTGATGGAGTTGTTCACCTTGGGAGTTGGCAACTACACCGAAAAAGACATCCGCGAGGCCGCCAGAGCGTTCACCGGCTACTCCACCGCAGGCGGCAAGTTCTTCCTCGATCAGAAGCTGCACGATGCGGGCCAGAAAACCGTCCTCGGCCAGACCGGTCCCTGGAACGGCGATGATATTGTGCGGATCTGCTTGCAGCAGCAAGCCTGTCCCAAGTTCCTGGCGGCCAAGCTCTATCGGGAATTCGTCAACGAAGAAACAGAGCCACCCGAGGAGATCTTAGCGGTCTTGGCCGAGGCCATCCGCTTGCACAATTTCCAGATGAAGCCGGTCTTGGAACTGATACTCAGCAGCCGCTTGTTTTATTCCGAACACGCCTACCGCCGACGTATCAAAAGCCCTGTCGAGTACATCGTGGGCTTGCTCCAGGCTTTTTCGTCGCGGGTTTCAGTCGACGTCCTCGTTGATTTGTCGGCCGACCTCGGACAAGTCGTCTTCGAGCCGCCTAATGTCGCCGGTTGGGATGGCGGCAAGGCCTGGCTTAACTCGGCGACCGTTCTGGCACGCAACAATCTCGCCTGGGCGATCATCGGCGGGCAAGATGAGCCCTTTCGCAGCTCGGTCAACTTGCCGAAATTCCTGAGCAAGCATGCAGGAGATCAGCCCGAGAAACAACTCACGTTCCTCGTCCAACTGCTTCTGCAAGGCGATCTGCCCAAGACGAGCCTGGCCGAATTGAAGAAATTCCTCACTGTTTATGAGGGCCAACAAGATCAGGGTCATCCCGCTGCGGAGCTTGCACATACCCTGCTGATCTTGCCAGAGTACCAACTGGCTTAGCCCGGTCCCGGGAATGCCTTCAGTCGCCGCGTCTGCTGGTCATTCCAGATCGGAGGCTTTTGAGAAGCCCCCAAAGATGCTGCCGATCTGCGGGCGCGAGTCGGTCGGCCGCCTGCCGGAAGACATTGCCCTCAAAATCCACCAACTCGACTGGTACCGATTGTGGCGGAGGGTCCAACGGTGGGACCATCCACAAACGCCTAAAACGACACGAGGGTCAGCACAAAGTTGTGGGGTTCGGGCTACCTCGGGGACAGTCCAGCGTCGGGAAATCGGTCAGCCAAGCAGCTGGTTTCGGAGATATCGTTGCAGTACTCTCACAGCCCGATCCACTTGGTCGGTGATCACTTTTGCAGGAACAGAGCCAATGCTCAACCGCCGCAACTTTCTGAAGCGATCCGTTCAGGGTTCATCCCTGATCGCCGCCGGGACTGCCGTCCCGGAGTTTCTGTTGCGTACAGCCGAGACTCAGGCGGCCCAAGCAGCTGCTGGTAAGGCCCAAGATCACATTCTCGTGGTCGTGGAACTCGGTGGTGGCAACGATGGGCTCAACACGGTCATCCCCTATGGTGATGACTTGTATCACAAAGCTCGCAAGAACATTGGCTACAAACCTGAGGAGGTCCTCAAGCTCCAAGGCCAGGATGGGCTCGGGCTGCATCCTGCCTTAGAGCCTCTCCAGGAGATGTACGCTCAGAAGCAGGTGGCGATCGTGCAAGGGGTGGGTTACCCCAATCCGAACCGTTCGCACTTTGAGAGCATGGACATCTGGCAGTCCGCCGACCCAACCGGCCGCAACCGTTCCAGCGGTTGGCTCGGCCGGGCAACCGCTCGCTTGCCCGTTGGCCCCGGGAAGATCCCTGCCTTCCACGTCAGCAAGGCGGAAATGCCACTGGCGATGCACGGCGCAACTGTCCCCACCGTCCATCCGGATCACCCGCTGACCTTGCGAATGGGCGCGCCGCATGAAGCTCAAAACCACGAACATGAGTACCCCGCGTCCCCTGAGCCGTCCCAAGAAGAAGCACAGGATGCCGGTGCCCAGAGGCGAGCCAAACGCCAGCAATTGATTCGCAAACTCTCTTCGCCGGTCGGCCGAGACCAAACCGATGGCTTGCTGCAGTTTGTGCGTCGCTCAGCGACAGAGACCTACACCACCGTCGATCGCCTCAACGAAATCGTCTCCACCGACTTTGAGTACCCCGAGGGCGAGTACGCCTTCAACCGAGGCCGCTGGAGTCGTGTGCGTGAAGGACTTTCCTACGAGCTGCAACTGGTCGCACGCATGATCCAAGCGGACTTCGGCGCCCGGATTTACTACGTCGCCTTGGATGGATTTGACACTCACTCTGACCAGCGAGAGGATCACTCCGAACTGCTGCAACAGGTCGCCAGCGCGATTCAGGCCTTCTTCGTCCAGTTGAGCGGGCAAGGCGACCACAAAAGGGTGCTGCTTGTCACCTTCAGCGAGTTCGGCCGGCGTGTGCAGGAAAACGCCAGTGGGGGTACCGATCACGGGGCTGGCAGCAGCCTGTTTGTCTGCGGTCCCGCTGTGGCTGGCGGAGTCATCGGAGAGCATCCCAGCCTGGAGCTTGGTCAGTTAGACAACGGCGATTTGGCCTACCACACGGACTTCCGCAGTGTGTATGCGACACTGCTGGATCAGTGGTTGGGTTGCCCCAGCCGGGCCGTTCTGGGCGGCGAGTTCCAGCACCTCAAGTTGCTCAGCTGAGCAGACCAACCCCTTGCCCGTTTCCGACCTCGTCGAACCACAGTTTACTAGTCCCACATTCCGCACCCTGAAGTTGTTCCAAACGGGGATCTGTGCAAGG
>CAZYKP010000113.1:0-27614 GCA_964648025.1 uncultured Pirellulales bacterium
ACCGACTGCCAAAATCAACCGACTGCCAAAATCATAGGAAACAAGGCACTACTGATTCCCTGAAAAGTCTTCGACGAAGCAGGGCGTTTCGTTCGGCAATCTGGGCTTCCGGTGGTGCCTCAGGCTGCCCCCTTGAGGTCATCACAAACAAGGGCAGACGGAAAGCCCTGGGTCGGAAACTTCTCCGAAGGTCAGTAGTCGACTGTCAAGGAAAGATTGTCGGATGACATGACGCATTTTCCACACGAGAAGCCTGCTATCCCATCCGACAAATCTTCCTTGACGGACCACGAGCGAGGGGGCGCTTCATGGCAACCCAAAGGGGTGTTGCCCAACCTTGTTCCGGAATCAACAATCCTCAGCGCTGGGAGACTGAGACGAAACTTCCTCCCGCCACCCAAGGTAGAGTTGCTGCCCTGAGCTTCGACGGTCATCCCGTGAGTGTTTGGTCCGTTCGTCTTGTCGTGTTCTCACCCCCCTTTGCCCTGAGACTCCGAACACGGTCTCCTCAATCGGTATCTTCAACACGGTATTCCCAGGAAGAGAATGAACGTGCATTTGTTGCTCACCCGTACGATGTGCTGGATAGTGATTCTGACCTCGGCTTGCTTGGCAGGAGCGACCGGCCAGGAGAACGGTCCTGGTTCGGCCGATTCACCAGGGACTTCAGCAGAGGCAACGGCGACCACGAAAACCGCCATTGGCAGAAAGATCTCCAACTTTGTGCTTCCAGATTCGACTGGGCAGCGAGTTGCTTTGGACGATTTCAAGGAGGCCAAACTTGTTGTTGTGGCATTTCTGGGAACGGAGTGCCCCATTGCCAATGCTTACATTCCCAGCCTGATCGAGTTGCAGAAGAAATACCAAGACAAGCAAGTGCAGATCATCGGCATCAATGCGACCCTCTCCGACTCAGCCGAGGCGGTGGCCAAGCACGTTGGGGAGTTCAAAATCGACTTTCCCGTGCTGGTGGATAACGATCAAATCGTCGCGGACCTGTTTGCAGCAAGGCGAACGCCCGAGGTTTTCGTTTTGGATGCCAAGCGAGCCATCCGTTACCAAGGTCGCATCGACGATCGCTTTGGCTATGTCTACAAACGGGAGCTCTCACGCCGGCAGGACCTTCAAAAGGCCCTCGATGAACTGTTGGCCGACAAGGCTGTCTCGGTCGCCGAGACCGAGCCGGTTGGGTGTCTGATCACTCGTGCTGAGGGGCTCAAAGAGCAAGGAACGATCACCTTTGCCCAAGAGGTCTCCCGAATTCTGCAAAATCGATGCGCCAATTGCCATCACCCCGGTACAGCAGCTCCCTTTTCCTTGTTGAGTTACGACGATGCCCGGAACTGGTCGCAGATGATCAAGGAGACGATCGTTCAGCGGCGGATGCCCCCTTGGAACGCTGACCCACGCCATGGCAAATTCAGCAACGACCTTCGCTTGAGTGAAGAGGAGATCGACACTCTGGTGAGTTGGATCGACAACGGGGCGCCTTTTGGGGATGCCAAGGACCTGCCTCCTGCTCAAGAATTTCCGGAAGGTTGGACTATTGGCAAGCCTGACGTGGTCTTCAAGATGCCGCGCGAGTACACCGTTCCGGCAACAGGAACGGTCAAATATCAGTACTTCGTCACCCCCACAAATTTCCAAGAGGACGTTTGGGTTCAAGCAGCCGAGGCACGGCCTGGTAACCGCTCCGTTGTGCACCACATCATTGTTTTCTACCGCCCGGCGGAGAGCCGCCGAAAACGCAGACTGCCGGCGATTGTCGGCACTGCACCAGGCGAGGAACCCATGATCTGGCCAGCTGGAGTCGGCATGAAGATCCCCGCTGGGAGTGAATTAGTCTGGCAGGTTCACTATACGCCAACAGGCAAAGTCGAAACCGATCGTTCCGAAGTCGGCCTGATCTTCTGCAAAGAGCCGCCCGAGCGTGTGGCCAAGAGCAAAGTCGCGATTAACTTCCTGTTTCGCATTCCGCCGGGGGCAGACGATCACCGGGTGGTCGCCAACACTTACTTCTCTCGGGATGCGGAGCTGCTTTCCCTGATGCCCCATATGCATCTACGTGGCAAGGATTTTTTGTATCGGGCGTACTATCCCGATGGTCGCAAGGAGATCCTCTTGAACGTGCCCACGTATGACTTCAACTGGCAGCATCGTTACCGCTTCAGTAGCCCCTTCCCGATCCCAAAGGGGACCAGGATCGAGTGCGTCGCCCACTTTGATAATTCGGCCAACAATCCCGCCAATCCCGATCCTGCTCAGGGAGTGACCTGGGGTGATCAAACTTGGGAGGAGATGATGATCGGCTTTATCAACTACGTCGATGCGCCTGCGAAGCCGAACTCCGAAAATGCCAAGAACGGCCAGCCGCAGAAATAGCCTCCGAGCCCTTGGCGTCTGCGACGTGAGCTGATCGCTTCAACGAAACTCCCGCTTGTCGGCCTTCTGATTGACAAGCGGGAGTTTTTCTTGCCCTGGCACCCGCTTGACCTCCGTTCTCGACTCCGATCAAACCAACTGAAACTCAAAACCGTCCCATTTGCCGGTCGGCGGTCTGGAACAATCCCCAGGGTGAGGCCTCTGTGGAGAAATGGCTGATTCAACCCCCAATTTTCATGTCGTTCTGCATCAACCGGAGATCCCACCCAACACCGGCAATGCTGCGCGGACCTGTGTGGCCACCGGATCCAAACTCTGGTTGGTCAAACCTCTGGGTTTTGTGATTGACGATTATCATCTGCGACGTGCTGGGTGCGATTACTGGGAATATCTTGACTGGGAATTGCTGGAGAACTGGGAGGCCCTCGAGCAAACCTTCCCCATGAACCGAGCTTGGTTATTCACAAAGAACGCCACAAAATTACATTACGAGATCTCTTTCCAATTTGGTGATGTGTTGATTTTTGGATGTGAATCTCAAGGCTTACCTCCGGCGATCCGGGACAAGTACCCCCAGCAGCAGCTTCGCATCCCCGCTCTGCCACAGGTCCGCAGCTTGAACTTATCGAACTGTGTGGCGATTGCTCTTTACGAGGCACTGCGACAGGTCCAGTGGAAACAACGCTAACCTGGGCTATCCGTAGATTGATTTAGAGGGGATCATGAAGGCAGCTGAGGTCGGATTTGGGTTGGACCCGAGAGTCTCGCCGATGGAGTGGATCGAGTCGTCTCTGCAGCAGATCGATCGCTGGGAGCCTCACATTCACGCTTGGGTGAGCGTTGAGGCGGAGTTCGCCCGTGCTCAGGCCCAACAGTTCACCCAAGAAGCCGAGGCCGGGCGTCAGCGAGGAAATCTGCATGGGGTTCCGGTGGGAATCAAGGATATCTTCGACGTTGCTGGTTGGCCGACCCGAGCCGGTAGTCGGGTGTTGGCGGAAACGCCAGTCCCGCAAGACGCCGTTCTGGTTGCTCAATTGCGTCGCGCTGGGGCCATTTTGCTGGGCAAGACCGTCACCACCGAGTTCGCCTGTTTTGATCCTCCCCCGACATGCAACCCCTGGAACGTCAAACACACTCCAGGCGGATCCAGCAGTGGATCAGCCGCTGCGGTGGCCACAGGCGGTTGTGCCTTGGCTCTGGGCTCGCAAACAGGCGGTTCGCTGACTCGCCCGGCGACTTATTGCGGAGTCTGCAGCTATAAGCCGACTGTCAGTCGGTGGTCGACCGAAGGGGTGGTGCCAATTAGCCACACGCTGGATCACCCTGGAGTGATTGCCCGGAGGGTTGCGGATCTGCGTCGGGTGGCTGCGGCGTTGGATCCGTGTGGCGATCGCTTCCAGACGGAGCTGCCTGAGACTTGGCGAGTTGGTCTGATTGATGGTCTACTTGAGCAGGCGGCCCCTGAGGTGCAACGGCTGATACGGCAGATCGGCGACCATCAAGAAATCAGCAAACGGCTGCACAGGCATCCGCAACCGGCTGTCTTACCCCTTGAGGACATCTGGGAGATGCATCGCCGGATTATGCGGGCTGAGGCTGCTCAATACCATCGGACTTGGTTCCCGCAACGACGAAGGGACTACGGGCCAAATCTCACCGCTATGCTCGAGGATGGCTGGAAGGTGTTGGCCGTTGAGTATCTCGAGGCCCTAGAACACCGCAAGAGAGTTCGCCAGAGTTTTCTGAGAGCCCATCCTGAGGTCGACTTGTGGCTGGCTCCGGCCACAGAGGCGGCCGCACCGGCAACCCGAGAGACCACCGGAGATCCTCACTTTCAGTCCATGTGGAGCTATCTGGGCTTGCCGACGGTCTCGCTCTCAGTTGGGCTGGATTCTGACGGTCTCCCTCTGGGAGTTCAGTTGATCGGTCGACCTGAGGCGGATGACAGCCTGCTTGCCGCAGCCGAATGGATCGATACTCACTGCGGGATCGGAGGAAGGATTCAGCCGACGCTCAACCAGACGAGCCCCGAACCTTGAGCTTGGGATCGAGGACCGATTCCTACTGCTGTTGGGGAAAATCTTGGCCCGTCCGGTTGGTGGGAAGGCTGCGAAATCAGCGGTTGTTGTGCCTATCCAGCGTTTTGGACGAGCAAGAATTTTCCCCAACAGCAGTAGGTGATCGTCGATGGATTGATCCGATGAACCGGCATGTTCGGCTGCCGTCGGATAAGCTCTTGCCCCGGTCGAGACTGATTGGCTGAAAGCCATATCCATCGTAGCCTAGGACAGCGTCTTAGGTGTTCAAGCTCACATTTTCCCGAGGTCCCTCCATGGGTTGATTTGGGGCGATCGGCCGCGGTTGATGATGGCCGATCCGGTCATTTGGATTGTCGCTGTCAATAATCGTTTCCCCCGCGTCGATGCCAATGGAGACCCTGAAGGCCATCCGGTCCCTGATTTGGGGAGCATGCTACAACGAAAACACATCTGATCGGCACAAATGGCGTGATCATGTGGCCTTTGGCCACATGCGTTCTTCACCCATGGCGGAACGCCATGGGGACGGGTATTTCAAGTTCTGACACACCAGCCCACGGCGCGAAGAACACCAATGGTAGGATCGGTGGCAGGCAATTGCGGATGGCCGAATTGGGCGGTCGGCCCGAGCACCAACGACGGGCAAAATCCTGGATCAACCGATGTAGATCCATCAAAAAATGCGAGCCCGAATGCTTAGGTCGTTGCTTTAGGCTACGATGGATATGGCTTTCAGCCAATCAGTCTCGACCAAGATAAACGCCAATCGACTGCAGCCAACACCTTGGATCATTCGCGACGAACGAGCGGAGAGTACGAGAAAGAGCCCCCGGCGTGCCAAGCCGCCGGGGTTGTTGGGCGGCATGGGCTCAGGCAACTGAACGTGTTACCTTTCAGCCACGCTGCTGACGGCGTCGGGCGGAAAACAGGCCGAGCCCACCTACCAACAGCAGGGCCAGGGAGTTTGGCTCGGGGACCGCAAAGATTTGGCCTCGGATCTCACCAGCGGGATCATCAACGGAGTGTAAGTTGAAGTACAAGGGAACATCATCGCCTGCTTCGGCAGCCAGCAAGCCAGGGATGAAGTCGGCCAAGGGTGTGCTTCCGTCTCCGATATCCCAACTTCCGCTGATGGTGGTTGTGTTGCCAACGATGCTGGTGATGATGTTGTCGTTGTTATCCTGATCAGGATTGAACATCCCATACACAACAGGACCATTGACTCCTCGGTCTCCATTGTGGATGTGCAATCGGGTGACATCGTTTCCGGCGATCCCGTCGCTGGCGAGATCGTTGGCTGAGATTTCTTCGGCGGTCAAGCCAGCAAACAGCGGCTCGAAGTTGAGATCGCCAACAAAGGTCAAGGTGTACTCCAAAGAATCTCCGTTGAGAAACAGCGTTGCCGAGCCAGTCTCCGGAGAGTTGGTCACACCAGCAGGAGAAACCTCTTGGTCGCTGGTCAGCTGCGCCCGAAAGCTCGTTGCGGCCTCGGCATGGACCGTCAACAGAGCCAACAATGTCGCAACGCTACTTGCCATCAGTTGGTTGGGGATGCTCTTCATGGGTTTGCTCTTAGGGCTCCAAGTTCAGAAATCTGGGTGGGAAAACGTTTGAGGAAGGAACGCCTCTTGCCGCCGGCTTGGCCCTGAGTTCACCTTTTCTTCAAGGTCGTGGATCGGGCATCGCTGTGCGGCATCTGTGTGATGTCACCAGCAAGCCGATCGATTGCAAGATTCTAAAAAAATGGCAGAAAGCAAAACGCAGCTGGTCTAATCTCTTCGAGGGGGCCCGTCGAGGGCGACCAGGTGAGGCAGGATTTTGGGTTGGTCCAGGGGAGTGACTTCGTAAAAGACCAGACCGTCGTGTTGATCTCGAAAGACTCGGAGGGACTGCATCTGGTTGTGCTGGATCTGAGGCGAATCGGCTGAGGCCCGGTCGACAAAGACCATCACAGGCTGATTGTCCACATCGCAGAGAATCCCCGTGGTTTCGCGAGTGAGACCGCCGGGGTAGGAAACACCAAGCATTCGGGTTCCTTCGGGCAACGGCCGCAACCGCAAGGCTTGTCCCTGACGATGTGCAAAGGTCTCCTGGAAACGAGGTCCCGGCTGGCAGTAATAGTATGGTTTGAACCCTTCAGCGACGGCTTGTCGGTACAGCTCGACAACCGGGGTCGGTTCAAACTCCGGCCTGAGAGTTGGACCCAAAAGAGAACCGCCTAAAAATCCCCAAGACAGAAGCAACACCGCCGCTATGGCCAAGCTCCAAGCCAGAACCAGCCATTTTGGTCGGTTCGATTGATGGGCAGAACTCACTTGAGAGGAGCGTTCTGGAGAAAGCTCTGGCTGAGCAATTTCTAGCTGAGCAAGTTCTGGCTCTAAGACTTCTGGTTGGCCAGGACTGAGCTGGCCAGGACTGAGCTGGCCAGGACTGAGCTGGCCAGGACTGAGCTGGCCGGTCTGAGACAGACTGGAGTCTGGTGGTCTGGTGGCTGTTGCAGGATCCTCCGTTTCCGCGTGCCTTTGGCCGGCGAGTTGGTCGAGGGCCGCTGAGAGAAGTTCCTCGGACAGCCTCGTGGGAGGGAATAAGCGAGCCAACGCTTGGTCGATGCGAGCTTGAAGGGCGACTTGCTCTTGCCTAGTAGGACGGTCCTCGAGTTGGGCCGAGACGGCATCTTGCTGGGCTGGGTTCAACTGCCCATCCAAATAGGCTTCCAGTTCAGCATCATAGCCCTCCAAACTGCAAAACAGCTCATCAGACGGCTGTTCATCGGACAGCTGCATGCCCCGGAGTTGCGAGTTCACTTCCAAGTTTTGCACGTCTGCGCCCGCCTGAACCTGGGACGAGTTGAACGTGGACTCTTCTTCCTGCAAATCGTTCGGCGAGTTGTCCTGCGAGTCAGCCTGCTCACCCAGCGAGGGTCGGCCTGAACGCTCTACCGGCTGAGGTTCCGCCGACTGACGGTTCTCCGGCTGATGCTCCACCGGCTGATGCTCCACCGGCTGATGCTCCACCGGCTGGTCAGCCGAGCGATCGGGCGGCTGATCAGAGGGAACGGAGTTCTGGTGCTTACGCTCGGGTTTCATGAGGGTTCGACAGCCCCCGAACTCGGCAAGTGCCTTGTTGCCAGACGACGCCGCAGGAGGTGCTTGCCCCGATGGACGTGACTCATGGCCGTGCCAGGCGGGATCTGTAACATCTCAGCAATTTCCGAGTAGCTCAGCTCAAGCACAATTCGCAAAAGCAAACAGCACCTCTGTTCATCTCCTAAACTGTTGATCGCCGCTAAGAGCTCATCATCAAAGGCCGTCTGGGACTCTGAAATCTCGCCAGACTCATCCGAAATCGGCAGTTCCCGATCGTGCTGATCAGACCGCCGGACTAGCTCGTGCAGCAAAGTTGGATCGGTGGGAAACGTCTTTCGGTTGCGAGTTTTGCGTCGATGGTTGACCGAACACCGACTCACAATCCCAGAAAGCCAAGACAGAAAGCTAGTGCCTGGTTGAAACTGGTGAAGATTCTCCATGGCGATTAACACGGCCTGTTGCACGATATCCTCAGCGTGGCTGCGATCTCCGGTCATTCCCGCAGCCAGCACAATCAGTCGCGGATAGGCTTCCCGATACTCCGCTGCAAACTGCTCTGGATCCACAGCCGTCGAATCTCCTCAACGGAGAGTGTTCCTAAAACGTTGCGACTCTTTCAGCTCCCGGAACCACCCGTCCTCGTGTGATTCAAACCTCTTGCCGGTTCTGCCAACCAGCTAAAGTGCCCAGCTGTTGCTGATCACAACGTCGCATCTCCGCTCGAATCATTTC
Organism: uncultured Pirellulales bacterium; assembly: GCA_964648025.1. Lineage (GTDB taxonomy): Bacteria > Planctomycetota > Planctomycetia > Pirellulales > Pb10988 > CAZYKP01. The sequence continues at coordinate 8,240 of CAZYKP010000113.1, forward strand.
TGCTGCAACCGTTCCCGCTATTCTTCATGGATTCTTCAATCGTTGTCCAGCATGCGTCCCACAAGTATCCGTCTTCTGGCAATCTTCGCACGCATCTTGTCCCGCACTGCTGATCTCCGTCACGTTTCTCGACCCAAAATTGGTCTTTCCAGTGGGGCTTCAGGCTTTAAGAATCCTGCGGACAAAACGTGCGGCCGGATGGGTTCGGACTTCCCCATCTTCACAGAGATCTCTTGTGCTGCTTCAACCCTGGAGAAAGTTTTCCTCAAAAGGCAACCGTCTGTCTCGCTCGGCATGGCCTGCCGCGGGCAGTCAGAGGGTGATTGTGAGCCAGCTCGGCCGAAAAACGAAACCGCAGTTGGTTCTCTGCACGAAGCCGTCGGGAACTTCAGCGAGAATCAGCAAGTGCCCTTTGGTTAAGGAACAAAGGTGAAGGATGCCAATGCAACCACGAAGATCGAAGTATTTTTCAGATGGTCTTCAAAGATTGCGTTGTTCAGTTGGCCTTCCGAATTGGTAAAATGAGGCCCTGCGGAAGCCTTCGTCGCATCGCGGGCCTGTGTTGCAACGCCTCAGTGTAGCGCACCGGCCACCGCCGACAACAAAGCTGCTGATGACCTCCTTGCCTTCTGAGATCACACCACCCCTGAGATAAATCCTCGAGGCCGAAAGACCCCTTGCACCACTTGGCTTGAAACGATTCCCAAGCATGAGGTCGCTGAGGGTTCAACCCTCACGATCTCCTGACAGCTGGACAACGTCGCCCATCAATCGCCCTTTGCACCCCTCGTATCAGGAAGGACCGATGAGCGGGCACTTTCCTCGCCCTCGCCATGGGCTGAGCTTAATCGAAATTTTGGTCGCCCTGACAGTCATTGGCCTTTTGCTGGGGCTTTTGTTTCCTGCGGTTCAGGCCGCCCGAGAAGCCGTCCGGCGGACAAGCTGCCGTAACAATCAGAAGCAAATTGGCTTGGCGATTTTAGCTTACGAGACCTCTCATGGTCATTTGCCCGCTGGCCGGAAAGGGTGTGATGATACCGGCGAGTGGCGAAATCTCTGGGCCTGTCCTCCCGGGTTACCCTCCAGCCAAAAAACAGCTGCCAGTGGCTTTGTCTCGATCCTGTCGCAACTGGATCAGCAATCGTTACGTGACCGTCTCTCGGTCGACCAGGGGGGACTCTGGAACCGCAATGTCGACGATCTGCAGTGGTACACAGAGAACCAAGGCAAACGTTGGGCTGTCCAGCAGAGGTTGTCGACGCTGGTTTGTCCAAGTGACACTTCCGGGGAAATCAGCGACGTCTACCATCCGATTCAAGCCGCGACAGGGAGTTATGCCCTGGTGCAAGGTTCCCTGGGACCGGGAACGCCCGACCACATCGTCAAGTATGACAACGACGGGCTGTTTCTATATGTGAGGCCTCGGATGGCTAGCGAGGTGGTCGATGGTCTCTCAAGAACCCTGATGATCGGCGAAGTCGTCTTGGCCGACACTTGGGAGTCATCCAATACCTGGACTTATGCCATCGCGCATGCTGATTGCTTGAGGACAGCAGCCAACCCCCTGAATACTTTTCCTGGCCAAGGCCAAATGGTTCAAAGGCAAAATGGCGCTTTCGCCAGCCAGCACTCAGGGGGAGCCATTTTCTGTTTTGCTGACGGACATGTCGAATGGGTCGACCAGACCATCGAACACCAGCTCTATCAATCCCTCTCTAGCATCCGAGAGAACACCGCCGACTCAAGCCAGTGGAATTCTCAGCAGCCGCAGTTCAACTCTTACAAACGTTGAGAGAAGTCCTGCAAGACTGATGGCGAACTGATCGCTCAATCTGCCCCCGAAAGGTCCACGATCCAAGGATTGGGCACTCGAAGGTCGATGACCAGTCGGGCGAGGTTCAGCCAACGTTGGGTCTGGTCCAGGATTTGACGATCCGCTGAGGCGACAACAGCATCGGTGCCAATGAGCACAGCATCAGGATCGGGGACAAGCTCCGCCTGCCAAGTCAGGCCGCGAGCTTCGGCGAATTCTCGCAGCAAAGCGGCCAACCGCCCGCTGTTGGAAACCGGTTGATCCAAGAGCCAATGGCAGCCGGCCACCTGGCACCGGGAAAGAACCTCCCCAAGCAATTCTAGGGCCGGTAGAGTCTCCTCCACCTTGCGGTAGCTTCCGTGCATGCTGGCCATGTCCCGGTACACTTCATCACGGCCCAACAAGATCACCCCCCCGGCCAGAGCAGCCTCCAGCGAAGTCAAGACGTTGTATCCGTCAATCCACACCTGTTGATCCACAAGATCAGCTGGTTGCACCTGACGAGCGGACCTGTCAGCGACCTGTTGATCGGCAAAGGCACAGCGGCTGACAGCCACACGTTGCCGGGCGTCGAGTTCGTAGCGGTCGCCGACGAGCTTGAGGGTGGAGGGGCCACCGTAGCCGCGATTCAGTAGCCAGCTCATGTCCTGAACAGCCTGACGCAGACGTGGCCAGGCCGCTGGGGCAAATAGACGGGAGTCTTCTGGGTGAGGACCACGATGCTTGCGTTGGTCAGGCACGTCGACTGCTCCTCAACCACAGGGAAAGAACCAGATGAGTGCTTCGCCCAGTCCAGTGGTCCGCCAAGGAAGATCTGCGAGATGGGATAGCAGGCTCCCCGTGTAGGAAATGCGTCATGACATCCGCCAATCTTTCCGTGCCAATCTTTCCTTGACAATCTCGTAGTTCCAAGCAGATCAGCCGGCCCAGGAAAGCCAGGGGAACTCACCACCGCCGAGAGGTCTCCAGACATTTATGGGGGGCCAAAGCTGGAGGTCTTTCGGAAACTGGAGGGCCTTGGGAATTGGATCGGAAGGACAGATTTCTGCCTCGAGTAGGGGAGTTGCAGACTTTTGGGTCCGTTGGGCTCAGCAGAGTTCTTGTCTCATTGCGTGACGCATGTCTTGTCGTGCGACACCACCGGGCTGCTCTCCGACAGGTTCTTGTGCTGGGGCATCAACCGCTTGGCACGCAAGAGCCTTTCTGAGCAGGATTTTGGGACATAACTGGCTGATTCGGGCCCCCTCTGGGCTTTTCGGCACAGAAGATGTAACCAGCATCTATCATCAACCGGTCACCAATGGCCATCGACACTTCTATTCAGACGAGTTCTCGGACTCTCGGACAGGCAGTTGCTCTTCTCTGGAGACACAATCATGTCGCTGACAGCTCATGCGGATTTGCTTGGCTCGGACTACAACTGGGAAGCCGACCTGACCGACGCCGGGACGTGGACGATCCCTGTTGACGAACTGTTTCCACAAGGCGATCCGCGTGAGGCCTTTTTTGCGGCGTGGGGAGAAGGACAGCTCCGCGTGAGGGCCGTCGCACAACAGCAAGCCCCCACCCATTACGAGCTCGTGCGGGCCGACGGCCGGTAAGCGTCCCACGACTCATGCGACCGTGTCATCTCTTGTGCCGGACGATCCCGAGCCGGACGATCCTGAACCGCGAACTCAGCCGCCGCTCTGCCAGGCCGTTTGAGGGATCAGCCCGCTCCAGTTGTTCAGAATCCGCTGTTGAGAATCACTCAGAGAGCCCTTCGCCTGGCAACCGCCGGGCGAGGGGTTTTTGCTTTGCGGACCCACATCTTAGGCGTCTCGCAGGACGACCAGCCGCAGAGTTAGCTGCGGCAAAGAAAACTCAGCAGGAGGAGCCGCATCCTGGTGCGTTCGAGAGGCTGGAGGCGTAATATCCACTCACGTGGGTACGCTGATGCCGCAGTGGTGACTTGTCTGACGATGATTTTCAGACCCTTTGGCCAATCATCAGTTCAAGAATCCTTCTGAAAACAGTGTTCTTCAGCCTAGCATTCTTGAATTGTCCCCAAGCAAGTCAGAAAAACGATCGTCAGACGGACACCGAAAGCGGCTGGAGACAGAGCTGTTTGACAAGGTGATGGAATGGCCTATCTGACCGAAGAGAAGCTGGTAATTGCTGGGGCCGGTGGCTTCATTGGCTCCAACATGATGCAAGCGGCCCTGACGATGGGGCTGACGCCTCACGTCTGTGGTTATGATCCTTATGAGCCGGGTCTGAAGGGGGCCGCAGAGGAGATCTACCACTGTGCGTTTCCCGGAGCTCGGGTCAGCTGGACCACTGAGATTGCCGAGGCCCTCTCCGGGGCGAAGTATCTGATTTCCTCAGGCGGGGCTCCCCGTAAAGAAGGGATGACGCGAGAGGATTTGACCAAGGGGAATGCGGAAATTGCTGCAAGTTTGGGCAAGGACATTCGCCAGCACTGCCCTGATTTGAAACTCGCGGTGGTCATCTTCAATCCGGCGGACATCACCGGACTGACGACCTTGGTTCACTCGGGCCTTGGCCCTTCGCGTGTTGCGACTTTGGCTGCACTGGACAGCACCCGTCTGCAGACAGCACTCAGCCAGCACTTTCAGGTTCCGCAGGATGAGGTGACCGGTTGCCGCACGTACGGAGGCCACGGCGAACAGATGGCGGTGTTTTCCTCGACAGTGAAGATCAAGGGACAGCCGCTGACAGACTTGATCGGCACCGAGGCTTTAACCCACGAACAATGGGCTGCCCTAAAGGGACATGTCGTTCAGGGAGGCAAAGCCATCATCCAACTGCGTGGCCGGTCATCCTTCCAGAGCCCTGCTCACCAAGCGGTCGCAATGGTCCGCGCTGCCATGGGAGGAGAACCGTTTCCCTGGCCTTCTGGTGTGTACATCAACGAAGGAGAGTTTCAGCATTCGTTGATGGCACTGGAGACGACCATCACATCTGAGGGCGTCCACTATACAATGCCCCAAGGAACGCCAGAAGAATTAGCTGAGCTTAAGGCTTCTTACGAACACCTCCGCAAATTGCGAGATGAAGTGATCGCCATGGGAATTTTGCCGCCGACTGACCAGTGGAACAGCGTCAATCCGAATCTGTAGATGCTCCACTGCCGGTTGTCTTCTCTTCACCAGCGATCTGAGGTCCTGCTTGGGGAAACTTTGCATGACTGAACCACCGCGGAGCCCGACTCGGCCGTCGGTGCTGGTGACCGATTTTGATGGGACGCTAACACGTCGCGAGTTCTACCAGCTTGTGCGTGATTCCCTTGTGCCGCCGGAGACCCCCGATTACTGGGTCGAGTATCGGGCTGGCCGAATTTCCCACTTCGAAGCCCTCAGGCGATTTTTCGCGGCCGCTGAGGGCGGTGAGGAGGCCCTGATTGCCCTGACCGCTCACATGCAGCTGGAACCAGAACTGCCTGCCAGGCTCACGGATTTGCAGGCAGCTGGCTGGGATGTGGTGGTCGTCTCGGCTGGCTGCATCTGGTACATCCAGCGTCTCCTGGACGAGGCTGGTGTGAACTTGCCGGTCCATACCAACCAAGGCCGCATCGAGGATGGGCGGCTGATCATGGAACCACCGGTGGAATCACCGTTTTTCTGCCCAAACATCGGTGTCAACAAAGCAGCCGTCGTCCAATCCTTCTTGGACGAGGGACGCCAGGTGGCCTTTGCTGGCGATGGATACCCTGATCTGGAAGCCGCCCTTTTGGTGGCCGACTCCCTGCGGTTCGCCCGTCGCGACCTAGCCAAGGCGCTTACCGAACTTGGCAAGACCTTCCGTCCTTTTGAACGCTGGGCTGAGGTTGCCAGAGGAGTGCTTGCCCAATCCCCCTGAGGCAAGACTTCTGACACCTCAGTAGAGAGCACGCTGGTGTCGCGGCCAGTCGGTCAAAGGCCCCCCGCTGATGGCAGGGGCTCTAGGAATCTAGCGCGAAGTCGGAGCGATTTCCTGTAGGAACCCCTTGCGTGGCATTCCGGTTCGCAGTGGCGTTTTGGTTGTCGTTTGGCCGACTCTGGCTTGCAGCCACTATGCCGCGACACTACGCCTAAGACTGTGTCGAATACTACGCTGATTTGCCAGGTACTCTCGCGAGCGTTCTAAGCAAGAGGCCTCTCGAGAGAGAGGCCATTTGAAGAAGGCTTGAGCGAGGGGTTTTCAGGAGGAGGTTACTTTTGTTGGGCCTCTCGTTGTCGACGGGCTGCTTCGCGAGCCTGTTCCAGCAGCTTGCGTTTTTTCTCAAGTTCGAGCAATTTGGAGGCATCGACCACTGGCTGGCCGGCTGCCGGACCGAGAGGGCGGCCTGAGTCGATCAACAGATAGCCAGCCCAGAAGAAGGGATGGCTGGCATTGAGCCGATCTCCACGCCGAGTGGACTTCCTTTCCACTCGTGGTTCGGAGTGCACGTCAATCGGCGTATTCTGCACCAACAGGACTGAGCGTTGCCAGGCGTCAGCCGGATCACTTTGCTCAAGTTCTCTGAGATACTCACGGGTCAAATCGAGTGTCGTTCGGCCACCGACTCGCCATCGGCTCATCAGGACCGTTCGAGTTCCTGAGGCCATCATCGCCATCGAGTTCAGGAAGATTTCCCCTCCGTTGGCACCCCTGGCTCGCTTGCCCAAGGCAGACGCGGCTGCCGAATGAAAGCCCGGCAGGATCATCTGCTCAGGAGATCCCCAAGGCAACAACAGCCAATCGGAAAGCCCCTGACCCCCTGAGGGCTTGGTCGGGGCCAAAGGTGACCAAGCTAAGCCTGCCGATTCTGCCCCAGCCAGATCGTGATAGCAAATAACCCGGTCAAATAGCCGAGCGTATAACGCTCCTGGACCGGGCAGGACCTGCTCATCAACGGTCAGCGTTCCTGGCACTTTCGTGACCAAGTTTTCGGCTCCTTGGTCGGTCAGGCCTTCGGACTCGCCGGCCATCAGCTGGCCAACGGTCACCAAAGTCGTTGGAAGCCGACGACGGCCACGTCCGTCGGAGACGGCCAATCCCAGAGTGGGAGCATAGCGCACCCGAGATTGGGCCAGCAGAGTCAGGGGGGGATCCTGCGTGCTGATATTGAGGGCTTCAAAGGGCAGGTACCACAGGACTCCGTCGGGCACGATGCAGACCTCTTCGATCCCCGAGGCGAGGCTTCGGCCGGGGGGGCTCAAGGCTTGAGCCAATGCGTGGGAGACCTTGGCCCATTGGCTCTCACGCAGCATCTCCAGATCGACAGGGCGGTTTCGGTCGATCTGGCCACAGGATTTCAAGAACCCGGCGACTGCCGCGGCGACCTGAGCTGGTGGGCCGACATCCCAGGCGACATAGTCTTCATGTCCAATCTGGAATCCATAAACCCGCTGAGAGGTTTGGAAGAACGCCCAAATGACATGCCCAACAGGTAACTGTTTCTGGATGTCCTCCACCCGACGTTTGGGAGGAAAGGTCATCTTGGCCGGGTGCCGACGAACGGCCATTTGACGCAACAGTCCTTCTTGCTTGGAGGCGACGCTGGCCAAGCCGGCAAAGAGTTTCTTTTGGGCAGCTAGCTGTTCTCCTCCCTCAAGCACTGGGGGCAGGGCCTCCAGCTGCTTTTGGATCGCTGCGGACTGCTGAGCTAACTGGACGTAGCCCGGGTAGGCTGCCAGCAGGTCTTGTTTCTGCAGTTTCGACTCATTATCTAGTAATTCTTCTGGCCCCTCCAGTAACCAACGCAGCGAGAGAAGTCGCCCGCCCAGAAACAGCGTGCTGTAAAACCGGTGCCGCCGAGCGAGATCAGCGATCTCCAGGGCCGCCTCTGGCTGCTCACGGCTCACGGCTGCTCGGAACCAGTGCTCCAACTGCAAATGGTGTGGTGTCACCAGAACAGCGAGCGATTCCAGAGGGCTGCTCTGCCAGTCAGCCGGGGTCGGCTCACGTAAGACCAAACCATACAACTGGAGGGCATCTCGCGGGCTCAAGTTGCTGTTGCCCGAAAGATAGAGCTTGTCGGTCAGCCCGATATGCAACAGCCAGAAGGATCCCCCGGCTTTCATGTAATTCAGGGCCGACTTCAGCGCCTGATCGCCTGCGGAGACTTGACCGGCTGTGTAACTGAGCACCGCGGAGACATAGTTGTAGTGGCCCCCCACACGGGCACGAGGAAGGTCACGGCGGCCCATGGCTCGGCGAGCTGCCTTCAGAGCCGTCTGGGCTGTTTTCAGATCACCAGCGATGGCAGCGCTCTCGGCAAGCACAACTGCTAAAGAAGACTCGAGGTGGTCCAGCCGTTTGGTGCTTGCCCAGCGATGCGCCGCAGCCAGCGGCGGGTAGATCCCCGGTTTGTTGGCCAAAGTGTGAGCCAACTGGCCGTAGCGAAAGCATTCCTCCAGCAAACCGGCATCAAAGAAATGAAAAGCTGCGCAGCTGGCCTCATGGAACAATCCTATCGCTTGCTCGAAATTCCCCTGCCGCATCGCAATGCGACCCAACTCAAACAAGGCCGTGGCCGTCAAAGGGTGATCGAATTGCCCGGAGGCCAGGGCTGCTCGTTCCAATCGCGGTTTGGCCTGGGCATCCTTGCCAACCGCTGCCAAAGCACAGCCCCGAATGACATCCGCCCAGGCCTGCGACCAGTGATTGGGAGGGGCAATCCCCCCGGAAAACGTCCCCACCAAGATCGCCCCGGTCCCGTCAAAAGGAGCCACCGGGCCAAGCAATTCCCGTCGCCGTCTTAGGGCCAAACAGGTGCAGCGAACCACTTCGGCCACAGACACCTGGAAGGTCCTCGCCTGGACGATCACCCCTCCTTGTTGCGCCTGCTGCTGATTGTCGAGCCTGCCGAAGTTGACCAGCATTGTGTCGCGAAAGGCACCGATGGGGTTGTTCCGAGTTCGTGCCCCCCAAGGAATTTGGCGAATCCGCCCTGCGTTTTCGACTTGAATCGAGTCGGGGAACTGGACACTGAGCATCCAGCTATCGTGGGCTTTGGCTAAGGTGAGTGCTCTGTCGAATTCTTGCAGGGCCTTCTCGAGTTTGCCCATCCGGTAGTAGCATTCGCCCATCATGGCGTGGTAGCACAACGAGTCCACCCAGCGTTGTTGGCCAAAGCGAAAGCCGCTCCGCCACAGCCGCTCAAACAGCTCGCCTGCTTGGTTGAACTCTCCCTGGTTGAACCGGGCGTCGATGGTTGCGAAGTGGTCCGGACTAGGATACCTCCGTACCCTGGGAATCTGCCCCTGGGCTTGAGGGGTTTGTGCCTCAATCAACCACCCCAGCCAGGGCAGGGCCAGTGCCAAGACCAACCATCCGAGCCAAGGGCGTCCGCTCAGAGGGAGCTGAACGCTCAGCAAGGCTCGAGTGGGGCAGACGGGCGAATCAGCTGCATTGTTCATGGGGGAGCCTCGCAATTTGGTCACAGGGAAGACCACGGCGATCCATGCGTTTTCCAATCGCCGAGAACTGAGGAATTTGGAAGGACCTTTCCGTAAGCCCATCGACCGAGCCGTTGTTTGCTGAAGAAAAAGCTCGGCTGTTCTCCCCGACTATTTCGGAGGATGGTTTCGGAGTGTCGTCTCAAGGACGATTCGGGATCGCTGCAAGAGCCTGCATTGGGTGTCTCTCATAATGGGCAAGCTCTTTTCCCGCCAGCCCAACCTCAGCTCTGACAGCTGAGGCCGGAGGGGCACACTCTCGGCCCGGCCAGAGAACTCCCGCAACAGCCAGAGAACTCCCGCAACAACCGGAATACCCTCATCAAAACCGAAGTGCCCTTCTCACAAATTGTGAATCGCCAGAGCCGATTGGCCAGATGTCAATCAAGACGTGGCAGTGTTTCAGGTATTGCTTGTCGAGTGCTAGATTGCCCTTAGGTGACTGGCCCAAACGCTGCTTGGCCTGGTCCTCACTCAGTCGTTTCCAGGGTGAAAACAGTTCCCCAGCTCTCCCAAGACGCTGATCCCCCCAAGCCAGCTGGACTGCCCTAAGCCAGCTGGACTGCCCTCAGCCAGTTGGACTGCTAGATCCGCTTGATCAACTGATGACCAGAGAAGGACTCTTGGGTGCACTGTGCCTCAAGGCGACCAACCGTTAGCAGTTGCTCGGTATTCGCAGATCGAAACCTGCAAGATCCGCTTTCAGAACGCATGACAATTTTTAACCAGCATACACCCTTTATGGCCAGCGAGTTCTCTGGGGGGTGCCGACGAAGTCCCTCACGCTCGAGCGTCGTGCTCAGGTTGGACACAGTGGGTCTTCAGCTGCCAGCTTCTGCGTCGATCACCTTGTGAGTGTTCGCTCAAGAGCCCAGATGAGTGGTGGCTCAAGAGCCCAGAGAAAACACGCAGGCCAGAGAAAACACGCAGGCCAGAGAAAACACGCAGGCCAGAGACATCAGACATGCTGGAGACGCAGGCGAGAATCTGTCAGAATCCTCGATGCGGACCGAAGTCCTCCCTGACGAGGTGCCGATAGGTTTTAGGACGAACGCCCCAACTGAGCCGCCGAATGGATTCCGCGAGCCTCCTTCGCTCGCCACGGACGGAGAATTCTTCTGATGAGACTTTCCCGAGCCCACGGCCAACGGCTGGTCGCTCTGGCTGCTGTGTCTGCAGCAACGGCACTGATCGGGTGCCAGGTTCACGTGGGCGGACAGACCTTACCCAGCCCGCGTTATCTGCAGGACGATGTTCAGTACTTCCCGCCTGGGCCGGAGTTCAAGCTCTCCCGCGAGGCTGCAGCCATCCAGGCAGCCCTTGAGGAAGAGCGGCTCAGAAAAGCTGGTCGCTTCGGCCCTCCTGGGGTGCCTGCTCCGTAACCCGGCACCGGCGTCTTCGAGGTGGCCGTCTGGTGTTGGCAGGTCAAACGGTTGGGGTCTTTATTGGTTGGCCCCAACCAAGCCGGCCTGACAGGTTGCGCCTCGGCGAGTGACTCTTCCGGCTGGGTTGCTTCTTTGCTATCTGCTTCTCTGCGGGTTGTTCCTGGCTGGGGTGCCCCACCACGCCATTGCTGGACACGGCTTCTCGGAACTCACTTTGTCTCAGAGCTCTCTTGTTCCCAGGGTTCTCTTGTTCCCAGGGTTCTCTTGTTCTGAGGGTCCTGCTCGGAGAAGGCCTGAAGTCCGCTGGGATTGGTCGTCGCCTCCAGCACAGCCTCCATTCCCGCCTCGGAGTGTGACTGGAGAGCCCTTTGCCAGGGGCCTCGGAGTGTCCCCGCCTCCGTGACGCTCAGGCCGGTGGCTAAGCTCAGGCCGGCTCCTCAACCACGTGACAATGGCATGGTCTTTCTCGTCATGCCAAACCGCTGATCAACAGCTTCCCAGCCAAATTGTGCCTTGCAGTCGACTTCGGCCACCGTCAGGTTCTTGGTTCATCTTGGCTTCGAGCCTCAGCGGGGTGTAAGTTAGGTCTTTGCTTGTTGCCGGTTGACTGAGCTTTGCGGCGGTTTGCTCACCATGATGACTACCTCCCAAGAGATCCGCCGACGCAGGACTCGAAACTGGCTGCTCTGGTTGGGTCTGGGGACTCCCCTGCTGCTTGGATTTTTGACGCTGCTTGTTCTTGGATTCCTTGTCCTCTGGCAAGCACAGTGGCAGAAGGACACTTCCCGCAAGCTGCAGAAATTCCAGGCAAGGGTTCAGTACAATTGGCAATTCGCCCCCACCGGAAAACAACGCTCAGCAGAGCCTACCCCTCTCTCGACTCTGGGCAAGGCCCTCTTCGGCGACGAAGCCTTTCAGTCCATTGCCGCGATCGACCTGCCTCCGGGAAAAGCCTGTCCCGAACAACTTTGGCAACGGGTGTCCCAATGTCGTCAATTGCAGTCCTTGGATGCTGTTGGGGCTGGCCTTGACGATCAGAAGTTGGCTTGGCTGACTCCGTTGACCCAACTGCAATCTCTCACCCTCAGCGACAACCCCATCACCGACACGGGCGTGCAGCATCTGGGCTGCCTCACTCAACTGCGGACGCTCCGCTTGGCGGGCACTCAAATCGGCACAGACGGCCTGGAAACCCTTCGGTCGCTGCCTTTGCTGGAAGGCTTAGACCTGGAGCGCACCCCAATTGAGGTGACCGATCTCGCACTGCTGGCCGAGTTCCCAGCCTTGCGGGAGCTTTATCTCGATGATCTCCCGTTTACGGACACTGCAGTTGAACCTCTTTCACAATTGACCTCGCTGCGGTTCCTCTCACTCTCCGGAACCGATCTCTCGCCGACGGGTTTCCAAACGCTTCGTTCGCAGTTGCCCAAGACCACCATCCGTGGCGATTGAACCGACTCCTCTTGGCTCCCTCTGGTCCTGTTCGTCCCCTCCGGTCTTGCCAACCCTTTGATCTTGCCAACCCTCTGGTTGTAGCTGGCTGGTTTTTGGCTGCTTTTCTCTACGGTGGGTCCTCACCTGTCTGACCGCCCCAATCCTCTCCCCACATCCTTGGGCCATCCCAGCCACACACCTGGTGATTGACAGAAAGGCCGCCAGCGGCACAATCGCAAGCGGTTTCCCTAGTGTCAACGATCTGTTGATCTTTTCAGGCGTTTCCGTTCTGGCGTTTCTGTGACCTGCTCGACTTGAAGCCGAGACTAGTCAACTCTTCCGAGGGCCTCTTGATGTTTCATCCTTGCGATCGAACCCCAGCCAGACTGCGGCGGGGGTTCGACCTAATCATGCTCGTGGGTGCGGTGGCTTGTTTGCTCTCGGTGGAGATGGCGGCTGCAGAGGACTGGCCGTCGTTTCAACACGACACCAAACGCTCAGCTGTGACCTCAGAACAGCTCGACGCTGAGAAGCTCGGTCAAGCGTGGGTTTGGCAGAGCCCTTATCCGCCGCAACCGGCCTGGGCTGGCCCGGCGAAGTGGGATGCCTATGCCGGCATCAAAGGTCTGCGGTCGATGCGGAACTACGATCCGGCCTTTCATCCTGTTGTTGTCGGTCAGCGGGTTTACTTCGGCTCCTCGGTAGACGATTCGGTCCACTGCCTCGATCTGCAGACCGGTCGAGAGCTATGGACCTTTACGACCGATGCGCCCGTCCGCGTGGCACCAACGTATTGGAAGGAGAATTTGTACTTTGGCAGCGACGATGGGTTCGCCTACTGCATTAGTGCTCAGGACGGCACGCTGGTTTGGAAGTTCCGCCCGGTCAAACCCGATCGGCTGATTCTCAACAATCAGCGTCTGATTCCGCTGTGGCCCTGTCGGACCGGCGTGACCATCTTCGGAGAGACTGCCTACTGCGCGATGGCGCTGCTGCCTTGGGAGCCGGCCTATCTGTGTGCTCTGGATCCTGTCAACGGCCAGCCGATCGGCCAGGGACGATACGTCAAAAAGTTCCGTGGTGTCACCATGGAGGGACCGTTGGCCGCAGTAGGGGACTTGCTTGTCGTTCCGCAAGGGCGTGTCCCACCTCAGTTGTTTCGCCGATCCGATGGGACGGTGCTGGGAACTTTGCGTGGTGGAGGTGGGTCCTTTGTCGTGGTCACAGAGCAGGATTTGATCTTTCACGGTCCTGGCAACAAAACAGGTTGGATCACCGGCAGCGACGCCAGCGACCCCGGCAAGGTCCGTCAGATTGCCACCCACGCCAACGCTCACTCCATGGTGGTCTCCGCGGGAACCTCTTACATCGCCACCGACAGGCAACTGATGGCGGCGGTCCTTTCGGGCAAAACTCGCTTATGGGTGGCCAACAACGATCACTATTTGGCCATGGTCCTCGCCGGGGAAACGCTCTTTTTGGGAGGACAAGACTCCGTCGCTGCTGTTCGTGCCAGCGATGGCAAACAGATCTGGAGCCATCCCGTCCAGGGCAAGGCTTTTGGACTCGCTGTGGCCAACGGGCGGCTGATCGTCAGCACCGACAACGGGCACATTTACTCCTTTGCTGCCCAGGAAACTCAGACTCAGCAAGCCGACAACACACAAGCGAGGGACTCCTCATCTGCACAGGTCGCGCAAGCTGCTGAGGGCCAAGCGGCTGAGGGCCAAGCTGCTGAAGATGCCCAATCGGCGGTTGTGCCTCCCTTTGAGGACGAGGGCTTAATCGGCCGCTGGGTTTTCTCCAATGCCGGAGTCCAGGGAAGCACAGTCAAGGACCAGGCTGGTCATCAGGATGCGGCTTTGATCTCGGACATCCGCGGGCAGAGCCAAGCCGACCCACGTTGGGTCGCGCAAGACGACCAGAAGCTGGTGAAGTTTGATGGTCGGACCTCAGCGCTTGTCCAGATGAAACATACTGAGGGACAATATCCCCGCAAGGAGATGACCGTCGAGAGTTGGGTACGCATCGACCAGCCCGTCGAGTGGGGCGGCATCATGGCGATCGCCCAAGACAACGGCAGCTATGAACGAGGGTGGGTTTTGGGCTACCGGCAGAAGAAATTCTCCCTGGCTCTGAATGCCGAGGGCGGCCCTAATCGGTTGGACCCGTATATGACCGCTCCTGAAGAATACGAAGTGGGTCGGTGGTATCATGTGGCCGCAACCTTCGACGGCAAGACCATGATCCTGTGGGTCAACGGCGAGAATGTGGCCAGCCGGACGGATCAGACAGGCAAACTGAACTATCCGCCCCATGCCCCGATCAGCATTGGAGCCTATCATGATGATAACGAGTATTTTCCTCTCACTGGATTGCTGAGCGAGGTACGCCTCTACAAGCGAGTCCTCACATCCGAGGAGCTCAAGGCTCATGCTGCCGAGATGCCCGGGCCAGCGGGAGAACTTGCCTCACCGCAGCAAAACACACCAGCAGTTGGGCCACATCTTCAGTTTGTTAGTCGTTCCTCAGCCGTTGTGAAATGGCAAACCAAGGAAAACGCTCCCTCGAAGCTGACACTTTGGCTGGGCGAAACCTCTCGTATCTTTGAGGATAAGACACCCAAGACGGAGCACAGCATCACCCTGACCGACTTGGAGTTGGACCGGCAGTACAGTTACCAAGTCGCCCTGCCCCGAGAAACAGATTCCCCTCAACAAGAAGAGTTCGTTTATTCGCCGAGCTATGAGTGCGATACGTTTTTCAACTACACCATTCCACAAGGTCAACCGGCTGGCCAGGACCGAGCAGAAGTGGGCCGAGCAGAAGTGGGCCGAGCAGAAGTGGGCCGAGCAGAAGTGGGCCGAGCAGTTCGCCGGGATGTCACACAGATCCTCAAACGCGTTGGCCTGGACCGCGGGATCTGCCTGGTGTTGGGTTGCCAGGATGGCCGGCTGGCTTGTGAGCTGGCGAGGCAAAGCCAGTTTCATGTCATCGCGGTGGATACCAGCCCCACTCGGATTCAAAAAGTGCGTTTACAAGCTCAGGCTGCTGGCCTGTATGGCATTCGGGTGGCAGTCCACCAAGTGGAAAACTACGCTGATCCGATCCTTCCTCAGTGTTTTGCCAACTTGGTGATCAGCGAGCGGTTCCCGGAAAGTTCGCCGCTGCCGCCTGAGGTCACTGCCAAGGCTGTGCAGAAGTTGCTCGCACCGGGCCGAGGGCTGGCACTGCTTGGCTCAGTCGCCTCGAACCCAACTGATCTTGGCGCGGAGCGGCTGACCAAATGGTTAGCCGGCCAACGTGACATCGGCCAGATCGAGCCTCAATCCGGAGTCTGGGCAGTCTTGGGTCGCCCGAGGTTACCTGGTGCTGGGGAGTGGAGTCACCTGTACGGCAAAGGCGACAACTCGGCCTTTGGCGGCGAGGCCCTCGCGGGGGTCAGCCGCCGCGAAGACCTGGCCGTGCAATGGATTGGACGTCCCGGGCCACGTTATCAACCTGACCGCAATGGTCGCAAGCCGTCGCCGCTGTCTACCAACGGCCGGCTGTTCTTACAGGGCTTGCAACGGATGATCGCTTTGGATGCCTTCAATGGCAGCTTGCTGTGGAGCATCGAGTTGCCCTACCTGCAACGCTTCAACATGCCTCGTGACTGTAGCAACTGGTGTGCTGATGATGATCACGTCTACGCGGTCCTCCAAGATCGCCTTTGGGTGTTTGATGCCGCCACCGGCGAGGTCGTCAAAATCCACCCGGTGATTTCCCCTCAGAGCCCTGCCGCTTGGCAATGGGACTGGGGCTATGTCGCCAGCAACGGGCCTTCGCTGATTGGTTCGGCCGCCAAGCAGGGCACCAGCTGGACCAACTTTTGGGGCGGCAGTGGATCCGGTTGGTACGACGCTACCGGCGGCGAGGTCACCCACAAAGTCTGCAGCGATAACCTGTTCTGCCTCGACAAACAAACCGGAAGGCAAAATTGGGTTTATGACAAGAACAGCGTCATCATCAACTCCACGGTGACATCCACACCAACGGCCATCTACTTCGTCGAAGGACAAGCCAAAGAACTGAAGGAAGCGAACAACCGGCGAGTGGGTGATGCCAAGCTCTGGGAGTCACTCAATCTGGTTGCCCTGGACCCCAGCACCGGCGCCGAGCTGTGGCGGCAGCCCATGGAAACCGGTTCGGCCGAGGTCGTCTTCTTTCTCGCCCACGGGGAGGGTCATTTGGCTGCGGTTGCCTCCGGCAAGGGCCAGTTCCATGTCCAGACCTTCAACGACCAAACCGGCAAAAAGAGCTGGGAGAGCACCTTCCGTTGGATGAAGGGTGACCACGGCGGCCACATGTCTCGACCGGCCATCGTCGACGGCAGCCTGTATGTGCGACCGCAGGCCTTCAACTTGAAGACCGGAGAAGCTCAAGATGTGCGTTTGCCCGGTGGCGGCTGCGGGACCTACGCTTGCACAGAAAACGCCTTGTTCTTCCGCGCTGGCAACGTGACCGTCTGGAATCGCCAGAACGCTGAGGTGACCAGTTGGAACCGTCTCCGACCCGACTGCTGGCTGAGCACAATTCCCGCAGGAGGCATGCTGCTCTCGCCTGAAGGCGGTGGCGGCTGTAGCTGCGGCTCCTGGATGGAGACCAGCATCGGGTTTGTGCCCAAAAAGATCCTCAACGACCAAAACTCGAGCAAGTGAGCCCTGCAGGAGGTTCCCACTCAAGGGGACCGCTTGCAGCTCTGTGCCCGGAAGGCGGACTATCAACCTTACTGACCTTCGGAGAAGTTTCCGACCCAGGGCTTTCCGTCTGCCCTTGTTTGTGATGACCTCAAGGGGGCAGCCTGAGGCACCACAGCAAGCCCGGACTACCGAACGAAACGCCCTGCTTCGTCGAAGACTTTTCAGGGAATCAGTAGGGCGGAAAACACCACACCTGAGCACCAGGTGCTGGAGTTTTCCGCCTCTTTGTGTTGTGTGTGGGCCCTTTGGGATGTCGTTAAGAACTTTTCAGGAGATCAAGAGAACTTCTTCTCCCTGACATCGAGCGGGATCTCAGAGCTGGGGTTGCCTGAGGATACGACGCGTTGGAGCAAAGCTTGATTCGTGGGGTCGCTGACTGCCCGCAGACCTTAAAGTGTTGATGGCTCATCCACAAAGAAAGAACTACTCATCGAGTTTCCGGATCTTCCGAATTGCCTCACGGGCGGTATGCATAAATGTTCCCGGTGTGCTCTCAGGCAGGTGATCGGCTGGCTGTTTGTACCAAGACTGCAAAACAAACACATCGGGGAAGATTTTCTCCTTCTGCAGGTCGTCAAGATAGTCCAGGGTCAGATCATGAAACGCCTCCGCACCGCCCCGCCTTGGTTCGGCGTTGACGATTAAATGGAAGGCGACTTTGCGCCGGGTACACCACTTTTGCAGAGCAAGCAGCTGCTTTGGATAATCGACCTCGGCATCACGATTTCTCGTGCGTTTTTCTCGGTAGTAGTTGTAGGGGCAGTCAACTTCCAGAAACGCTAATTTCACCTCGTCAGCGGCCAGTTGCTTGAAAATCCGATTGAGGGCTTGCTCATAGGTGACCCCACTTCGGTCTGTGAAATGGCCGTTGTAGCCGGGCAGGTTCTTGTTGTAGTCCCAGTTGGGCAAATTGGTGATCAAGCCGATGGCCAGTTGGGGGTGCTCTTGCTGCAGCTGTCGGCAAAACTGGCTCAGACCGACAGCAATTTGATTCAGCGAGAGAGCCTGAGGGTTTTCTTGGTGACCTTGGATCAGCCGGCGGATGGGGCCATCCAGGTGGAGTGAGTGCACTCGCCCGCCGGCATCGTAGATCCCCTGAATTTGAGCACGCGCTGCGCGAAGTGCTGCGGGGAAACTCTCTTGGCCGGCTGGCGGAAAATCCCCAAACTCGCAGGCGAGCTGGATGTGAGTTCGTTTCGAGAACCGCACCAGCTCGGCTGCTTTTAAGGGACTGGCCCAAGGGACCCCCGTGACTTGCACGCCATAATACTTGTAGAGGTCGGTGTGCTGCTGCACTTCTTGCCAGCCAGCCTCCGGCGCGAGTAACGCATCGGCCGAATCGACGACATGAGACGGAGCGATGGCGATGCTGGGTGCCTTCGGTGGCAACCTCGGCAGGTCCTCCCCCAGAACCAGCTCGCCAACAAGTATGACCAGCAGAGGAGCGAGTAAGTCTCTCACCGAAAATTCTCCAGTCTTGAACGCCAACAGGTCCTGGGAGAAGCTGCTGGCTGGCCAGTCCCTCTGAAGCACGATTTCTCAACCCCAACGACCTGCCTCCGCACTGCCCAGCGATCTGCACAGCCCCCAACGACTGTCTCCCCTGGAAGGTGCTGGTGCCAGCAGAACCAGCACAAAAGCCCAGAGTTGGATCGCCCCAAATACGGCCCTTGCCATCCGAAACCCTGTGCCACCCAGATCTTGGAGCATTGGCTCGTTCCGGTCACGAGGGAGCGAGCCTCCGCCAACATCTGAAGCAGTCGTGTTGGGACTGCCTCAAACAAGCGAAAGCCTCCGATAGAGTCCTCGAGCCACCTTTTCGCTCCAAAGACCAGGATGACCCCCCTTGAACATTTCCTGGCTGGTGATCACTTACCCCTCATGTGGGCTATTTATTAACCCACATTAGAGGTTATCCTCAATCAGAACGGTGGGGTGAGGATCCACCCGGCGCGAGAAGGTCGCGAAAACTCATCAATCTTGGCAGATCTTTCGCCAAGAAGATCCCTGGATCGATTCTTGTTCGTTTCTGGTCTGCCAAGGCGAACGCCGGTCCTCGGTGCAACCCACACAGAACTCGACAGAAAAGGAGACCATTCCCACTGACAATACCCTCACTTGTTGCACGTCTCTGTCAGTGAAATTGCCCCCCTATCGGGGCAGCGTTGATTGGGAGCACATTCGCTGCTTCTTCGCTTCTCGGCTGCGTTTTCCCCTCAGGCGTCCCTCTCGGGAAGCAACTCCGCGCACATTTTGACTGACAGACCCTGAACTCCGATTGTTCAAACTGATTCCCCGGTCATCGCTGAGGGTGTTTGTTGAGCTTTGGGTCCGTTTCCGACCAAGGGCCATCAACCCAGGCCCGGAAGGCAGCGGTCTCTGCCTGGCACTCGAACACTTTCGCGAGAATCACATTCCCCCAACTTCAGCCAATATTGATCAGCCAAGCCTGACTTGGCAAACACCCTACTGCTGTCTTTGGAAAACTCTTGCTCATCCAAAACGCGGGAACCGCCGCAATCACCAGTGATCTGGCAGCTGTTGATCTGGCAGCTGTTGATCTGGCAGCTGTTGATC
>CAZYKP010000114.1:0-27373 GCA_964648025.1 uncultured Pirellulales bacterium
ACTTGGGCTCCACAACACAGTGGATTGCCGGATGCTTTTCGGAGAGTCTCTTAGCCTCGGCCAAGTGAACAGTCCAGGCGAGAGCCCCCGGCCCCCAATTCTGGCTTGGGTCAGCCTTTGTTTCTCTGGCAACACAGGACAAAGGCACAGAGGCCCAGCTCAGAAAACCGATCTAGACGCTTTTTCCGAAAAATCTTAAAGACTGCTCGGGATGGATGAGGCCCACCAACTCTGGGGACCTGTCTCCACATTGTGACCAGACTGTTTGCGTTCTGGCTGATACTTTGACCAGTTGTTGCTCAGGCAAGTAAGATCTTTGGTTCCCTGCAAGGACCAAAAACTTTCACTCCGAAACTACTGGTTTGCTGGAGAGTTCTCGACCACATGAGCGACGTTCGATCGACCAACTGGGGTTTTGTTGAGTCGCCCTGGGTTGGATGCTGAGCTGAGGCTCAGTCAAGCTTGGCCACCTCGGTCGTCTCTGACCAAGAAGGTCCAAGGTTGGTCCGTTGGTGCGTCGGTCAGTTGGTGCGTCGGGGGACTTCTCCACCCAGTCCATCGTCTTGTGCATAAGTCTTTTGGCAGCAGGAAAGGCAGCCGCAAGGGGCCAGAGAGCCTTGCCGAGTCTCACAGTTGCCTGAGCTGTTCCATCGCGTCGGAAAGGATCCCGGCCTATGAGATTGACCCAACCGGGAACGGTCGAGCGTTCTCAGGCTTGTCCCCTATCGGGTCCCTCACCCAAGCTGGCATGCGTTGCCAGGCCGGGACCGTCTGTGGTCTTCTGTTGGGCGTTTGTTGGCCTGCTGGCTGTTTTCGCTGGCTGTCAGACCGGTCGTCGGTCGCCACCAGGGGTTGCCTCACCGACGGGCGGGCATCAATCGTGGCTGTTTGACTCCACCACCGTTCCGGTGCCCAAGCCAACCAGCACAGCATCAGCGGCTGCTGCCCCTGCCGCAGTTCCCACCAGTGGCTTATACCGTCAGGGGACCACACAACCAGCACCACCAAGTCAGCAGTCGCGACAGATTGGCCCGCTGCCAAGTCCCGGAACTCCCCCGCCGCCTTCGATATCCCCTTTGAATCAAGGCCGCTCCGCACTGGATGGGGGACCCACGGACCCAATCACCGGGCCAACCCCGGGCGGGAATTCCTCTCAATTGGCCGCCCGTGCCGAGGGCAACGCTTCAGAGTTCCAGCTGCCCAACCGAAACCCCTCCCAGCAGAGCCGCCGAGACATCCGTACCGCCAACTTTGAAACATCTCCGCTCACTCCCCTGAAGGACACCCGCTCCGAGCCAACTGTGGCCCAATCGACCGGCCCGAAGGATCAAGCCTTCCAGTCCTCGGCCCCCCAAAGCAGGGTACCTTCCTCGCAGTGGGTCGTTCCGACAGCTCATTCGGCCGATGAGGTTCTCGATGAGGACGACTGGTACGGCTATACGTCGGACTATCGGGAGTTGCATGGCCGCTTGGAATACTCGCCGATCCAAAAGCGGTGGAAGCTACGCTATGTCCCCACCCATGGCAGGACCGACCGTTATGGGGGGAGCGTCATCCTGATCGAAACCAGCCAGCTGCAAGGGTTGGTGGAAGACCAGTTTGTCATCGCCACAGGGCGTTTGCGATCTCATGGAGACGACCCCCCCGAGTATTTGGTGGAAACCCTCCGCCGTCGCCAGCCCTGACTGTTTTGCTCTCGGCCGACGGTGCTCCCTTCTGCCCGATCGTCCCTTCTGCCTAGTTCTCCCTCTCTGCTTGCAAAAATCATCCTCCGGCCGTTCGCCGAGGACCGTTGCCCAACTGGCGGACTCTGGCCCACCACCTCCCTGACCCGCACACCTCAACCCCGTCACAATGCACAACCTGCTTGAATCGCCATCCACAGCAACCTACACTGAACCAGATGCAATTGAGATTGATTCTCAATTTCGATAAGCCAGTCCAACCCCCTAGGTAGGCATGGCAAAAACAATTGAAAAACTTCCAACTACGGTCGGCAACCAAAAACCAATTTGGTCAGCAGACGGACATCGACGGCCAGGTTTCCGGGAAACACCCTCCAGAGGAAGTGTTGCCACGCTTTGGCTGGTCAAGCCTGAGAAAGGGCCGCTCCTGAAGGCAACTTCGCGATCCGGTTTTGGGCCTTCCCGATTCAGCCAGCAATCAAGCAAGGGAAGGCAAGTCGCCATCGTTGCCAGGGGCTGATTGCCAAAGTTTCGCTGGCAAAGATTCGCTGGCAAAGACTCACTGTCAAAGATTCACTGTCAAAAGCTGACCGATGGCTCGGGGGCGATTTGGTGGGTGGTCCCCAGAGCTTTCAGATCAACAAACGCACATGGGAGAGTTGTGTGCCACAATCCATCAATGGGGCCAAAGCTCAGGATTTTGACCAAAGTGTTCGGCTCGGGGCGGGGCTGAGTGGAACGATCTTCGCCGTTTTCTTGGTGTTTTTGCTGGGAGGCTGTGGCTCTCCGGGAACCAACAACACCCAGGGCGATGATTCCAGCTCGGGCCAGCGTTGGGTGGCCACCACGGGGCAGGTTTATGATGCGCTGAAACGGATTTCTGCGGGGACCGATGTCTCCATCAAGCTGTTTTGCGGCCCGGGAATCGATCCTCACTCCTTCAGTGCCAGTACCAAAGATGTTCGAGCGATGGAGGATGCCGAGGCCATCTTTTACAACGGCTTTCACCTGGAGGCCAAGTTGCATGCCTTGCTGAATGATCGCTATGCCCAAAAATCCTGGGCGATGGCCAGTGCCTTTCCTGAGGAGGATCGCTTGGATTGGCAAGAGGATGGCAAAATCGACCCCGAAGCTCCTTTTGATCCTCACATCTGGAATCACTTGCCGGGCTGGTCGAAATGTGTCGAGGCTCTGATCGACCACCTCTGTCAGATCGACCCAAGTCAGGCCGATCTCTTCCGAGCCAACGGACAGAAATACTTAACCGAGATTCAACAAGCACACCAAGACGCACTGGCCGAATTCAGCAAGATTCCTCCTGAGAATCGCGTCTTAGTCAGTGCCCATGATGCCTTTCACTACTTTGCTGAGGTCTACGGATTCCAGACCGTTGCGGTTCTGGGGATCGGCAACGATGCGGAGGCCGACGTGAAAACGATCAGCCAGGTCGCCACCACGATCTGCGATCGGCGTGTCCCGGTGATCTTCCTTGAGACCATTACCAATCGCAAAGTCACCGAGGCGCTCCAAGAGGCCTGTCAAGCGCGGGATTGGGCGGTGCGGATCGCTGATGAACCTCTGTATTCCGACGACCTGGGGAGCGAACCGCCCCAGGACACGTTCCTCGGGGCCTTCCGATCCAACGTCCGTCTGATCGCCTCCTCGTTAAGTCAAGCGAACGACTGAGCCTCGGCTCAGCTTTCAACTCAAGGGTTTTCCGTCTGCCGCTGGTTGATCTTGCACTGGTGAATTTGCACTGGCGAATTTGCGCTGGCGAATTTGCGCTGATGGTCAAGGAGGTGCTTGAGAACGTGCATGATCTGCGTGAGAGCTTTTCAGGGAGTCAATACAACCACTAAAGACCAGCAGGACTCACCAGCAAGCGTTCCAGACGGCCCAACCCTTGCGACCTCGAGCACCGCAAACAATCGCCCAGCAGCATCATCCATCGCTCAACTGGTGGGACTGTCGTTGTCTTGGGTTCGTCCCGCTGATTGCTGATCCCTCAGGCTGGATGCCGCAGGGAGTACTCTTGAACTCTGGAAGAGTTTTCGACCGACTCTCTTCTTTGGTCTTCAGGCGGTCGAAAGTTCGCCCTGGAGTGTGCAACCGGAAGGATTCCGGGTTGTGCTCATCGAGAAACGCCACGGGAAGCACGCATCACCCAGACGCACCAAACGCTGATCCAAGGAATGTCCCGTCCGACGAGGTGTCGGCCCAAACGGTTGAGGTTCGCGCGACCGGCTCAACGCATCCGTTCACATCGACAGAGCGTTTGACAGACCACCCGCGATCAGCATGAACTCCGATCGCACATACTCAGTAGTTCTTGGTCACTGGCCGAGAATCACTGGCTAAGAAGCACTGGCTAAGAAGCACTGGCTGATAAGCACTGGCTAAGAAGCACTGGCTAAGAAGCACTGGCTAAGAAGCACTGGCTGATAAGCACTGGCTGATAAGCACTGGCTGATAAGCACTGGGCGATCACGCCGAAAATCTCGTGCTGATCCATTGAGGCAGACCATGTTGGCTCCTTTGATAACCTCCCAAAATCGTTCGAGCGATCGGCTGTGCGAAGGTTGCACGGATATCGCCATCCAGACACACCAACTCACGGTAGCTTACGATGCCCAACCGGTGCTCTGGAACGCTGACATCTCCATTCCTTCTTGGGGAATGACTGGCATCATCGGTCCCAATGGAGCCGGCAAGAGCACTCTTCTGAAGGCGATTCTGGGGATGGTGCCTCGTCTTTCTGGCCGTATCGAGGTCCGCGGCCAGCCCTCCGATTCTGGTGAGCCGGTCATCGGATATGTTCCTCAGCGAAGCACCGTGGACTGGGATTTTCCCACCACGGTGTTTGATCTGGTGATGATGGGAACCTACGGCCGGCTCTCCTGGTTTCGCAGGCCAGGGCGTCGGGAACGCGAACAAACCTGGCAAGCGCTCCGCCAAGTTGGCATGGAGGCCTATGCCCAGCGGCAAATCGGTGAGCTCTCCGGAGGTCAGCAGCAGCGGATCTTCCTCGCCCGTGCTTTTGTCCAACACGCCTCGATCTACCTGATGGATGAGCCCTTTGCAGGCGTTGACGCGACCACCGAACGAGCCCTTGTGCAATTGCTCCACCAACTGCGAGATGCCGGAAAGACGATCGTGATGGTCCATCACGATCTGACGACAGTGCGGCGGTATTTTGACCATGTGGTGCTGTTGAACAAATGCGTGATCGCCTGCGGACCAACCACCGCCGCCTTCACGCCCGAGGCCATCCAGCGGGCCTACGGCAGCTGGGATCCCCTCATCGGCACTGAAGCTGGGGAGGTTGGCCAGGTTGTGGGGGTTGATGATGTTTGAGGGTCTGTGGAGTGATTACACCGTTCAAACGGTTGTCGCCGGCAGTGGCATGATTGGTGCGGTCAGCGGCTCTTTGGGGTGTTTTGCCTACTTGCGACGGCAAAGTTTAGTGGGGGATGTCGTCGCTCACGCTTCTTTGCTCGGAATTGTTGGCGCCTTTCTACTGAGCTACTCCGTCAGTGGGGATGGCAGCAAGTCGCTCTGGGTGCTGATCCCTGGGGCCATGACCGCAGGACTGGCGGCCCTGTTGTTGACCAAGCTGATCACCAGCCAAACTCGCCTCAAAGAAGACGCGGGTCTGGGGGTGATGCTGGCGATTTTTTTTGGCACCGGGATGTTGCTGTTGCGGTGGATGCAACGCCTGACTCCGCCGATCCCCGGCCGCTCCGGGCTGGAGAACTACCTTTTTGGGATGGCTGCGGCGATGACGCGTGCTGATTTGTGGATGATCGGAGGGTTGGGAGGCGCTGCTTTGGCCTTGATGGTATTGTGTTGGTCGCGGCTGAAAATCCTCACCTTTGACCCCACCTATGCCAGCAGCTTGGGATTGCCGGTCCGCTCGATTGAGTTGCTGATGTTGGCCCTGTTTGTCGCCAGCATCGTGATCGGTCTGCAGGTTGTCGGCGTTGTGTTGATGATTTCCTTGCTGGTGGCGCCTGCTGCGGCAGCTCGCCAGTGGACCAGGCACCTCGGCCCAATGGTGGGCCTGGCTGGACTGATCGGCGCCATCTGTGCAGCCGGCGGAGCCCTTCTCAGCTCGGCCAGCCATCATGTTCCCACCGGTCCGGTGATTGTGTTGTTGGTCACCGGGGTATTCGTCGTCTCGTTGATCTTTGCTCCACAAAGGGGTTTGATCGCCAAGAAGAAATCCTTCTGGCAGACCAAACGCTTCGCCGGCAGCAACCAAGCCTCCGAGGGCCAAGACCCCCTGCAGGACAAGGCCCCGATCAAGACCACAAGTGCTGTTGCTGGGGAGAGCTATGTCCGTTGAGGTTTGGACGCTGGCGATCGCTTTGGTCACGGCAGTGGCCTGTGCTCTCTGTGGAAGCCTGTTGCTGGTCAATCGTCAAGCGATGATCAGTGAGGGGCTCAGCCATGCGGTTCTTCCGGGAATTGTTGTCGCCTTCCTGCTTCTGCGGGATTACAACTCGCCCTGGCTGATCCTCAGCGCCGCGGCCAGCGGTTTGCTGATGGTCTGGTTATCCCAGTTTCTCGTCAGCACAGGCATCGTCGATGGGGATGCGGGACTGGGGATCATCTTCTCGGCCATGTTCAGCGCCGGCATCCTGCTTGTCAGTCAGAATCTGCACAACGTCCATTTTCATGCCGGTTGCATCATCGACGGGAACTTGGCACTGGCTCCCTTGGATCGGTTTCGTTGGTTAGGCGTCGACTGGGGGCCGCGTTCGTTTGTGGTCATCAGCGCCCTGTTGGCTGTGTTGTTGCTGTTTGTTGTTCTCTGCTTTAAAGAAATCAAGCTGGCGTTGTTTGACCCCACCTTGGCAGGTCGATTCCGACTGATGCCCAAGCTGTTGCAAACACTCTGGTTGGCAGCGGTTTCTCTCACAGCTGTCACCGCTTTTGATGTCGCCGGGTCCATCCTGATCGTGGCCCTGATGATCGCCCCACCCGCGGCTGCCTATCTGCTGGTCGATCGTCTCGGGCGATTGCTGATCATCGCCGCGGTGATCGCCGCACTCAGCGCCGCCGGAGGATTCTCCCTGGCATTGATCCTGGATATCGCTCCAACTGGTCCCATAGCCTCGGTTGCCGGATTTTTCTTCTTGTTAGTCTTGGCGTTGGCCCCACGACGAGGTCTCCTGGCGGTTTTCCTGCGGCGAGTCCACCAACGTCGAGAAACTTGGCAAATTCTGTTACTGGACTTGATGAGTCGCTGTCGTCCCTGGGGTTCCGCCGGCTCCTGGGAGCGGTTTCTCGAAAGCCTCAACTGGCCCTCCCACCGGCTTCGAGTGACCTTGTCTTCACTCGAAGACCAAGGGTACATCCGCCCAGGCCCTAGCGGATTCGAGGTGACCCCTCACGGCACAGAGGTTCTGGCCCTGAAACTTCAGCGGCTGTTGGGTTCCCAATCGGCTTAACTCGCCGATTTCCTGGCCGCCAAGCAGGTCCTCCGACGCTCAACAGGAAACAGCCCAATAGTCCGATCGTCGTGACCGGTCTGCTGGCTACGGATTTGTCGCCCACCATGGATCAAAAAAATCACCTTAATCAAATCTGCTGGGCTGAAAGACTTGGCAATAAAAAGCAGGACAGCGCTTTGGCGATTCTATGCAATATCTCGCAGATGCTTGCTGTTCCGCTTCCCTCGACTTCAAGCGGACCCCCTTAAGCACAAAGAGCCTTGTCGGTACCATCTTGGTCAACTGGGGCACATCGGGGAGGGTCCAACTCATGCTCTTGAGGACGATCTTGGCTTGTCCGGCCCGTTGGTCCTGCACAGCGGAAAAGCTGCCAGATCAGTGGTCTTTGCGGCGGCCGGTGTGTTTTGGGCCAGCAAGGGTTTTCCGAGGGGAGCAGTCGGGCGACCATGGAGATGGGTTTCGGCCGAAGGGTTTCGACCGAAAGGGGACTTCAACCAACTGTGTCCAGGATTGTCGCTGATGATCAGTGGCTGTTATGACTTCAGTTTCTCTTTGGCGACTTTGAGCTCGACGGATTCGGGGCGGGCTTTGTAGAAGGGATCCAGCGGATAGCAGCCGGAGGGGAGTCCCACGCGGGGACCGGTTGTGCAGTCGCTGAAGGTCCGGCAGATCTTTTTGCGTTGTAGCTTGGCCGTCTGCAGCACGTCGTGGGGTAACTCCGGGTAAGAGAGCACCATCCGACCCAAACCGATGAAATCGGCCCACTGCCGCCGGACGACCGCCTGGGCCACATGCGGCAGATAGTCTTGCAGGTAGCTATATCCGCTGCCGACAATCGGCAGTTCTGGGACCGCGTTTTTGCATCGACGAGTCGCCTCGATTTGTCGGCAGACTCCAAAGAGGGGATCCTCCGGCGGTTGGTAGCCGTCGCTGGGAGGAAAGGCGGCGGGTCTTTGAAGATGTGGCGAGTAATACGGACTGCCACAGGTGATATTGACCAGAGTCACGCCGAGGTTGCTCAGCTGCCGCAACAGTTCAAGCGGTTCCTGCAGGTCCATCTCCAGGGGGTTTTGGGCATCGACCCCAAATCCCAGTTGGTAGGGCAGCAGTTGCTCAAAGGCCATCGGTTGGCCGACCTGACGGCTTGTCTGGTAGGGCACGGTGTCGTAGACGCTCAAACGAACGCCGATCTGCAGATCCGCACAGGCAGAACGAATCTCGCGGATGATCTCACACAGCAGACGAGTGCGTCCCTCCAGATCTCCCCCGTATCTCCCCGGGCGAGAACGTGCGCTGAGAAACTCATGCAGAAGGTAACCATGGCAGGCTTTGACATCCACAAAGGCAAAACCGACCTCCGCCGCCACACGTGCAGCGGTCACATAATCGTCGATGAGATCCTCAAGCTCTGCATCGGTCCACACCAGCGAGTCATCCTGGGGGTCGATGCCGAACTTTTCGTCTAAGAGAGGATGGTGATAGGCGATCCGGGGTCGGCTGCTGAAATGATCCTCAGGCTTGCAGAAGCGGCCGGAGTGCGTCAGCTGCAACCCCACAAGCAGATCATCCGTGCTGCCAAAACGTTCTCGATGGGCTGTGGTCAGCCGCTGCAGGAGTTGTTCCAGGCCCGCTTGGTTGGCCGGGATCCCCAGTGTTTGGTTGGGGTTGGCTCGTCCGTCTGGCCGCACAGCCGCCGCCTCACCGCCCCAGATCAGCTTGGCCCCGCTGAGACCAAAATTCTCCCAACGTCGCAACGTCAAGTCCGAGGGAGACCCATCGCCATGGGCATCCCAACCCTCCATCGGATGAATGCACCAGCGGTTGCCCACCCGTCGCTGACCGACCCAACAGGCCTCTGCCAACGGAGACCCCTCCTCGGCGGTGAGCACCCGGTCCTCAAGGGGCAGCTCCCACACAGAGGTCGCCAGGTGGTCCTTCAAGGCCGAAACATCCTTAAGCCGGTTGACCTTGGGAAACATCGCCATCGTTGGAACCAATCCCTCGGGATCGCCCGAGAATCACGCGAACTAACTGCCGCCAGATGAACTCAAGCCGGCTGCAACCAGCCGACCGTGCAACCAGCTCACAACCTGGCAGCTCACAACCTGGCAGCTCACAACCTGGCTGCTCACAACCTGGCAGGTGACAACCTGGCTGCTGACAAAACGCCACGGACCGGGAGGGTCTCACTGGCACAGCTTCATTGGAGGGGCCAATGGCCGATCAGTCCACCACCCGGTCTGCATCAGCGGGGCTCTGGCAATTTCCCAGAACATCAAGAGGCTTGGCCGTTTTGGGGATACTCCACGACGACTTTGATGCCCTGGGGCTGGCGATTGGAGAAATGCCACAGGGATTGGTCCAAGGGCACCCTGGCGGTGATGACCGCCTGGAGGGCTTGCTCGTTGTGGCTCTTCCACCAGGCGAGGTGCTTGAGGGCATCCTCGAAGTCACGATAAGCGGAATTGACGCACCCCATCAGAATGTGGCTACGCATAAAGCCCCAGAACATCGCCTCGGAAAGGTTCAAGGCCTCATCGCCTCGGCCTCCGGTGGCCAGCCAGACCTGGATGGCTGCATTGGCCATCGCCCCGGTCGCCTGGACAAGCAACTGGGGTTGGCCGGTGCATTCGATGACTAAGTCGTATCCGTCGGCATCCGGATCATCGAGTTGCCAGGTGACCTCTTCGGCCGAAAGGTAGCTGGCCCCCAACTGATGACAGAGAGCCACTCGTCGGCTCTCTTGCGGATCACGACCATACAACGTGGTCGGCCATCCTCGGGCGACAGCTGCCAGCACCGCGGCAAAGCCGATTGGCCCCATTCCCAGCACCAACACACGGGGCGGGGTTGCTGTCCAGATCTCCGCTCCCAAGCGGGCCTTTTGCAGGATCTCGGCCTCATTGATGGCTTTCTCGGCAACGGCCAACGGTTCGGCCAGGACCGCCACCGAGCTCAGCTGAGGATCAACCTTCAACAAGAACTCAGGGGTCTCCAGCCACCAGGGCGCCGAAAAGCCATGCTGGCGGAAGATCCCTCGTTCTGTGAAGTTCCACGGGCCCTCCATATCCAAGCGGAACTCTGGCCCAGAAGCTCCTGTTGCAGGATGGGGCACAGGGCGACGGACGGTGGGAACGACCAGGTCGCCCACCGAGAGGTTTTGGATCTGATCCCCGACGGCCTCCACTCGGGCAAGGCATTCATGGCCCAGAGCCAGATGAACGTCTCCCGGGGGGACTTTGGGGTGGCCAGACCGCACGATTTCCCGGTCGGTGCCGCAGATGCCCAACTGCAGGGTGCGGCAAAGCACTTGCTCGGGGCCGGGCTGGCCCGGTTCAGGAAGTTCGCTGAAAAACGCGTCTGTTCGGCCATCGGCTACGGAGATCGTACGCATCACGTCATTGCTCAGTCGAAGTTCGGGTTCTTCGGGGGAGAGAACCCAACCAGTATGGCAACAAAACAACCGGTCAGACCAGTGCCAACTCGCACCCGTCTGACCGGCTCCACCTCAGCGGTTGATTTCGCTTTCAACAGTTCAGTTGACCTTCAGCAATTCACCGAACCCAGACCAAGAAGGCACGCCCCAAAAAGGCACGCACAGTGAGCCCACAGGCCTTCCAAGGTTATTTGAAGGAGAATTCCTCGACGATGGTCATCTCACGAACTTCCTGAGAGTCGGGCTCCACTGCCCGAATGGTCACTTGGATGCCCGTCAGCGGCACCGCGTAAGGCGGGGCGGTTTCTTGCTCGCCTGGGTCATCGACGCCAAACCGGTTGTCGTTGTTGAGCCCGTCTCGGCCCTCGTCCACCAAGCCATCACCATCCTGATCGACCCCATCGTATTCGTAGTGAGTGCTCCAACTGCAATAGACCGACGGCAACGCCGCTGCCGGATCGGTGTTGCCGGGTGCCGAGCCAATCATCTGGGACTTCTGACCCAGATCCAGAGGCCAGCAGGGGCCGCCAAAGGGGGAGATCGGGTAGGCTGAGGGACCGTTGTTGGCCAGCGACAAGTAGTTCAAGTCCACAAAAGCCCCGTAACTGACTGGGGTCCCATTTCGCGCAGCGATCAGGTAGTCCGGATCTCCTGGCTTCAAGGGGGAAGCATTTCCGCCAGCAGGGTTGGGGAAAATGGGGGCGCCAGCATCCCAGACTTTCACATCGAAGGCCAACACGTTGGTGAGGATGAGGTCCTCAGAGATGCGAGGTGTGTTTTCGATCGGGAGCCCCTGATCGGCTGCCCCGATGAGGTTGTCGGCATCGTTGGGGTTGTTGTAGCCAGGCAGGGGGAGCCGCCAGCGGGGATCGCCGTTGTTCAGCAGGCTGGTCTCGGCGTGAATGGGCAAAGTGGGGGTCCACCAGAGGGGATCCCAAGTGGCGTTGCCGATCCCTGGTCGGCCCCAACGCCGGACATCGTAGGGAAAGATCCCCCGCAGGGTCATTCTGTGGGAAAACCGGTTCTCGCGTTTGGTCAGATCGCCCAAAGACAGAGGAAAGAACCTCACAGCGGTGTCACTGCCGGTTCGCAAGACCGGCGTCTGGCCTTCTGTGCCGCCGCCCTCCATTCGAACGGCCACATCGGAAAGCAGATAGTGACCCTCATAGCCCGTTTCGACCGTGGCAGCAGGCGGCTGAATCAACAACACCCGACGATAGAGGGCATTTCCTCGGGTAAACCAACAAATCTCCGCATAGTATGAGGTGGTGACATTGTCCCGAGTGCGTCCCACAAACGGTTGACCGACGCTTTTGGAAGTGAACATCAACATGTCATCCATGTCGCCGGCGGTTGTGTCGACTTGGGTGGGATCGTTGGCCCTCAGCTCAGCCAGTGTGGGGTCACTGTTTCCACGGCGAACCAACACAGCGTTGATACGAGGGGCCTCGGGGCGGCGTCCCGGGACTTGGGGCCGGAAGATCGGTCCGACAGGTCCTTCGACCAGCTCGAAGTGCCCGAGGCCGGCACTGGGATCAAGGGGTGGCTTGATTCCCTCCAATCCAGCAGCGGTGGCCCCTTGCAAATCTTGCTGGAGGCGAAGGATGGCCCCCCGTAGTTCGCCACGCATGGCGATGGTAGCACGGTATTGGTTGATTTTGGCCGAGACGGTGGCGAAGATGGTCGTCAAAGCCGCCAGCATCAACAAGGCCAGTGCCGTGGCCGCGAGAATCTCAATCAGCGTAAAACCAGCCCGCGATGGAGCCATGGCCCCACCCAGGCGACGTGTCCTGCGCAGACAACTTGTCCTGCGCAAAGAAGACCGGGCGCACTTGGATACTTGAACGATCTGCCGCATCGATGGCCTCCAACGAAAAAAGTTCTCACGACCCAATGCTGCTCCGGACTGGCCTTCCGAAATAGCAATGGTCGAGAGAACTTCAGCAGCATGAAATAACAGGGTGGGCTGAGAAACACCCTGGCGTGCAAATACCCCTGAGCGTTGTCATTGAAACTCGCGGTGTCTCTTGTGTCAAGCGAGCCTCAGGTGTGCAAATGGGCAAATTCAACTTGTCCCAGTCCAACTTGTCCCAGTCCAACTTGGCCCAGTTCAACTTGGCCGAGATGATGGTCTCAAGCGATGGTGACGGTTTTGTCGAGGTAGACGTCTTGGATCGCGTGCAGCAGTTGTGCACCTTCGTTCATGGGACGTTGGAAGGCCTTGCGTCCGGAGATCAGCCCCATCCCACCGGCCCGCTTGTTAATCACGGCTGTCTGAATGGCCTCAGCCAGGTCCCCGGCTCCGCTGCTGGCTCCTCCGGAGTTGATCAACGGCGAGCGGCCCATATAGCAATTGGCCACTTGGTACCGCGTCAGTTCGATCGGGTGATCGTCGGGGGTCAGCTCGCTGTAGACCTTGGGGTGGGTCTTGCCGAAGTTGACTGCGGTATAGCCGCCGTTGTTGGTGGGCAACTTCTGCTTGATGATATCGGCTTGGATGGTCACTCCCAGGTGGTTGGCTTGGCCGGTTAAGTCAGCGGAAGTGTGATAGTCCACGCCATTGTGCTTAAAAGCACTGTTGCGTGTGTAACACCACAACACAGTCACCAAGCCGAGCTCATGAGCCCGTTGGAAAGCCTCGCTGACCTCCTGGATCTGCCGACGGTTCTCCGGGCTGCCGAAGTACACCGTCGCCCCCACCGCCACTGCGCCCATGTCAAAGGCCTGCTCGACACGGGCAAAGAGCGTCTGATCGTAAGTGTTGGGGTAACTGAGGATCTCGTTATGGTTGATCTTCAAGAGAAACGGGATCTTGTGAGCGTACTTCCGAGCGACCGCCCCCAGCACGCCGAGCGTGCTGGCCACCGCGTTACACCCGCCTTCGATCCCTAAGCGGACAATGTTTTCCGGGTCGAAGTACAGCGGGTTGGGGGCAAAGCTGGCACCGCCGGAGTGCTCGATGCCCTGATCGACCGGAAGGATGGAGACATAGCCGGTGCCGGCCAGGCGGCCTGTGTTGAGAATCAGCTGGAAGTTACGCAGCACCGCTGGGGCACGATCGGTCTGGGCAACAACCCGATCCACAAAATCTGGGCCAGGGAGATGCAACAGGTCCGAGCGAAACCCCCGACAGGTGTAGGAGAGCAAGGCATCGGCCTGGTCGCCCAGGGCCTCCTGAACGCGGCCGGCTTGTGGTTCAGCGATACTCATGATGGTCTCCTGGGTTGCGGGAATTGTTTCCAATCGGCGACTGGCTCAAGCAAGAACAAGCCACCTCTCTATGCCTTGATGACTTCTGCTCAGTGACGGGAGTCCGGCACCGGCAAGGGTGGGGCGTCAGCTGGCACGTCCGATCGGTTTTCGACGCGAAGTCGCAGTCTCTTGGGGCTGAACTCCTCAGGCGTCGACCTGGCACTATGGTAGAACTTGAGAGGACTGAGCACGAGAGGCCGGATTCTCAGACTTGCCTGGCTGTGGGCCTTGCCTGCCTGTGGGGCTTATTGGGCTGTGGGGCTTATTGGGCTGTGGGCTTGTGTGGGGGGCTTTGTGTGTTTTCGGGTGATGGGTCTTGGCTGGAGGATTGATCAGGTTGGGTGTTTCGGTGAGTGGGAGGGTTCTGAGTTCTCCTTGGGGGGATCGACCGAAGACAACGGAGCGATCAAAGAAAGCGGACTTATCGAAGGAAGCGGATATTTGTGCCAGGGACGCTTGGGCACGATTCTCTTGGTCGAAACGGCGGGTTCGCAGAAAAGTGCCGGTAGTAATTCGCACACTCCTATGCCACACTCACGGGTGAGCTTCTGCGGCTATCAAGAGATCTTCGGTCGTTTCCAGTGGCACTGTCCGCGGACTTTCTCAACCTCCGAGACGTTTTCGACCCACAGCGACCGCCTACCCTTGGGTTGTGATGACCGGTGCCGGGGGTAGCCACAGGCACCACCGGAGGCCCGGATCCTCAGTCGTTTCCGAAGTCAGTCGTTTCCGAAGTCAGTCGTTTCCGAAGTCAGTCGTTTCCGAAGTCAGTGGTGCTTAGGGACGTCGTCGAAAACTTTTCAGACAATCAAAAATGGCCAAACGTCTGATGGAGCCTGTCCAGCCAGAGCAGTCCAACCCTGCCGGTAGTGCCCAAGCCTCAGCGGCCAGGACCACAGCCCCACCTCCGGTGAGTGGTTCTGGGCGGATTCCCAATACAAAGATTCCGGCCTATCGGTTTGACAGCCACCAAGAGGTCGGCCGCCGAGTTGCTTCCATTGTGGCCTCGCTGATGCGAGAGCGAAACAGTGTTGGTGAGCCTGCGGTCTTAGGGTTGGTCGCCGGCAGCACGCCCTTGGCGGTCTACCGGGAGCTGATCCGTCTGCATCAACAAGAAGGCCTCGATTTCTCCCGAGTCATCGCCTTCAACTTGATTGAGTACCATGGATTGCCGGCGGACGATCCACAGAGTTTTGTTCGTTGGATGCAGGAGAATTTCTACAAACACGTCAATATCCCCCCGGAGGCCATTCATTTTCCTGATGGCACCGCCAGTGTGGCCCAGGTGGATGAGGATTGCCGTCGGTATGAGGATGCCATCCGTCGAGCCGGCGGGGTGGATTTGATGCTCTTAGGCTTGGGCCGCAACGGGCACTTAGCCTTCAACGAGCCGTTCAGCGTTCGCCACAGTCGCACACGGTTGTGCCGGTTGGACCCCATCACCCGGCGTGATGCGGCCAGCAGCTTTTACAGCGAGGAAAACGTTCCCACCTCGGCGATCACCGTAGGGCTGGGGACGCTCATGGAGGCCCGCAAGATCATTGTCATCGCCCTGGGCGAGCACAAGGCGTCGATTGTCCATGATTTGCTGGAAGGGTCGATCACTGACCGAGTGCCGGCCAGTTATCTGCAAGACCATCGCGAGGCGACCGTCTGGCTCGATGGGGCCGCTGCGGACAAGCTCACTGCGGTTTCCACTCCTTGGGTCTTGGGAAACCTGGAGTGGACACCGCCTTTGGTCAAAAGAGCGACTCTGTGGTTAGCCAGCCAAACCAACAAAGCGTTATTGAAGCTGGATGATGACGACTTTCGCGAGCACAATCTCCATCAACTGCTCAGGCACTATGGGCCCGCCCATCGGCTCGCCCAAAGGGTGTTTGCGGAGATGATGGAGACGATTGAATATCACCCGGCTGGCAAGACGCCGCAAAAGGTGATCTGCTTCAGCCCTCATCCGGATGATGATGTCATCAGCATGGGCGGGACGCTGATTCGCCTCTGCGAGGATGGTCATGAAGTTCATGTAGCCTATATGACCAGCGGCAATATTGCTGTCTTCGACCGTGACGCGCAGCGGTTTGCCGATTTTGTTGCCGAGTACAACCGGCGATTTGGGATCAACGGAAGCACCTTGGTCGAACAGGGGGAGGACGGGCATCAGGGCAGTTCATCGTTGACCTTGAGCAAGGCGGACGCCCTAAGTCAGCAAGTTCGGCAATCACTGGTGCATAAGGGCCCTGGTCAATCGGACTGCCCGGAAGTGTTGGAGATTAAGGCGTTGATACGTTGGTCCGAGGCCAAAGCGGGGGCCAAGGTTTGTGGATGCCAAGAAGAGTATTTGCACTTTCTGGACTTGCCGTTTTACCGAACTGGGACGATCGCGAAAAAACCGGTTGGTCCTGAGGACGTCCGCATTGTCCGTGAGTTGATTGAGCGACTGCAGCCCGACCAGATCTACATGGCTGGAGACTTATCAGATCCCCATGGCACGCACCGCATGTGTGCCGAGGCGATTCTCAGCGCCCTTTGGCAAATTGAGGAGGCCACCGGCAGCCGACCGGAAACACTTCTTTATCGGGGCGCTTGGCAAGAGTACCCGATCCATCAAATTGAGATCGCCGTACCGATGAGCCCCACCGATTTGGAGCGTAAGAAGAAGGCGATTTTCTGCCACGAGTCGCAAAAAGACGACGCCCTATTTCCGGGCAGCGATCCTCGTCAGTTCTGGCAACGTGCCGAGGATCGCAACCGGAATACCGCCGACGCCTACAACCGCATCGGATTGCCCGAGTACTACGCCATCGAAGGATTCGTCAAATGGCGTGGAGAATATCTTTAAAATACATAGCCGTTCAGAATCGCGGGCTCCCTCTCCGGCCGCCAACATGCGTCTCAGACCACTGTTGGTTTGCGTCTTCCCCCAGTCGAGGCTGATTGGCTGAAAGCCATACCCATCGTAGCCTATGGGCAACGCCCTAGGTGCTCAGGCTCGCAGTTTCTAAGAGGCGTTCCATCGGTTGATTCGACCTCGATCTCTGATGTTGGCTGCCGTCTGTTTCGGTCCTTACTCGATCGAGACTGGTTGGCTGAAAGCCATACCCATCGTAGCCTATGGGCAACGGCCTAGGTATTCGGGCTCGCATTTTCGAGAAGGCTCTCGATTGAAGATGTAAGATTTTGCCCTGCAGATGATCGATCCCTCATCGATTCCAACCGAATCGTTGGCGATGGTGTCTGTCATTAAGGATCAATTTTCCCGATGGACACCTCAAACGCTTGGCCACGCCATGCGTGGTTTGTGTGACCTTCGGTCACACCCCTTCGCATCATGTTCCCCGATCAGCGGGGGTATGGACCGAGCTACCCGATGGCGGCGATCAATGTTCTTGGGTCGATCCGCGCAGGCTAGAAGGTCGGAATGACCCGATCAGAAGCTTTCTCGAAAATGCCAGCCCGAATACCTAGGCCGTTGCCCTAAGTTACGGTAGGTATGGCTTTCAGCCAATCAGTCTCGATCGAGACAAAACTCAAACCGACGGTCACCGGGAGCTCGGCTCAACCAAACCAAATGCTTCGAGAAAAGGCGAGCCTGAATACCTAGGGCGTTGCCCGTAGGCTACGATGGATCTGGCATTCAGCCAATGGGTCTCGTTAGGGAGACGACCAAAAGCAACAAAGGCTGAGGATCCTCCTGGGACCGCCCCGATGTGACCCAACCCAACACATGTTTGCAGGGACCTTTTGAGGGTCCGACAGGTTGTGCCTTGGTCACATTCTGGGCCGGTCGCGCTCGGCGATTGCGGAGAATGAGGCGGATATCCCTTGAGGGTGACATAACGGGAGGAGGCAGCAATGTTCTCAGGCTTTCTGGGCACCCGGGCCACCTTGATGTTCGACCTGGTCGTGGTGGCCATGGCTGTGATCCTGCCCCTGTTGGGGCTGAGCATCCTGTGCGTGCAGCGTGGCCTGTATTCCTTGCACAGAGGGATGCAGATCAGCCTAGCGACCGTGCTGCTTGTGGCGGTGATGGCTTTTGAGGTGGATGTGCGACTCAGCCAGGGAACCCCCACCGACTGGCGGAATCTGGCAGCGTCTTCGCCTTATTACCCCGCCGGGGTGCTCTGGGCTTTGGGCATCCATCTGTGCTTTTCAGTGACGACCCCGCTTCTTTGGGGAGTTGTGATCATCAGGGCCTGGCGGAACTTCCCCGAAGGGCCTCAGCCTGGCCAACACAGCCCCAGCCATCGTTTCTGGGGCTGGCTGGCCTCGGCCGGCATGGTGCTCACTGCGGTCACCGGGTGGATCTTTTACTACCTCGCGTTTGTCGCAGCCGGTTCGGCCTCGTCCTCAGGCTGATGGCCCAAAACGTCGGTTGCCGCACTGACAGACTCCGGCGAGGGGATCTTCTGCGCCCTCTCTCCAGCGGCCTGCTGAGCGGCAATCAAATTGATCGCTGCCAGAAACGCGGAGGTGCTGGCCTCAATGGAATCGGTCGAGACTCCCCGCCCGCGATAAGTCTGCCCCTGATACTCCAACTGCACGATCACTTCTGCCTGAGCATCTTTGCCTACCGATACACTGTGAACTTGAAAATCCTTGCAGACCGTCTGGATGCCGGTGGCCTTCTCGATCGCCACAAAGATGGCGTCGATCGGCCCATCGCCGACGGCCACCCCGAGGGAGACTTCCTCTTGACCCTTTTTCAATCGCAACGCCGAGGTGGGCACCAAGCCACTGCCGCAGGTGGCCTGGTAGCTGACCAATTGCCACACATCCGGAAAATCGCTCAGCTCCTGTTGGATCAAGGCGACGATGTCCGAGTCGTAGACTTCTTTCTTTTTGTCAGCCAGCTCTTTGAACTGCGCAAAAACGTTAGTCAACTGCTCTTCGGTCAGGGTGAATCCCAGCTTGCGTGTGCGATCGGACAAAGCTGCCCGGCCACTGTGCTTGCCCAGGACCAAATCGGTGTTGGCAAAGCCGACGTCTTCCGGGCGCATGATCTCGTAGGTGCGGCGTTCCTTGAGCATGCCGTCTTGATGGATGCCTGCCTCGTGGGCAAAGGCGTTGCGTCCGACAATGGCCTTGTTTCGTTGAACCTGCAGGCCGGTCAGGCTGCTGACCAGTCGGCTGGTGGGAACTAACCGCTCGGTGTGGATTGCCGTGTCGCACCGGTAATAGTCCCTGCGTGTCCGCAAGGCCATCGCCACCTCTTCCAGAGAGCAGTTGCCCGCCCGCTCACCAATACCGTTGATGGTACACTCGATTTGGCCAGCTCCCGCCTCCACAGCCGCCAAGCTGTTGGCCACCGCCAAACCCAAATCGTTATGACAGTGCACGCTGATGACCGCCTTGTCGATGTTGGGCACACGGTGACGCAACTGGCTGATCACATGAGCGAAATGAGCCGGAGTCGCATAGCCGACCGTATCGGGGATGTTGACTGTGGTGGCCCCCGCGGCGATGGCCTTTTCCACGACCTCGCACAAGAAGTCCAGTTCTGTCCGCGCGGCATCCTCAGGGCTGAACTCGACATCCTCGCAGTATTGCTTGGCACGCTTGACCCCGGCGACGGCCCTTTCCAGAATCGTCTCCTTGGTCATCCGCAGTTTGAACTCCCGATGGATGGCACTGGTGGCCAAGAACACATGAATTCGCGGCTGGGCCGCTGATTGAAGCGCCTCCCACGCCCGATCAATATCCTCGTCACGGCAGCGGCTGAGCCCACAAATGCAGGTTCCTCGGATCTCGCTGGCGATTCGCTGCACCGCTTCAAAATCGCCGGGCGAGGCGATCGGGAAGCCGGCCTCGATCACGTCAACGCCCAGCTCGACCAGGGCGGCGGCGATCTCAAGTTTTTCTGAGGAGTTCAGACTGGCCCCGGGGCTCTGCTCGCCATCTCGCAGGGTGGTGTCGAAGATGGTGATCTGGCGGCTCGGGGGATTGGCTCCGGCCTGGTCGGCCTCGGCTTTGGCGGTCGGTTCCGGGTTGGCTGAGATGTCGCTCATGGGTGAGTCCTCGCAGGACGAGTTGGTGACATTCGGCTGAAAGTAGCTCGGCTGAAACTCAAAAAACAAGAACGCCGGCGGCACAATCCGGAGGCCAGCCACGAAAAAACCCTCCAGCCGTGTGCCGGCTCGAGGGTTGTTGAACCTGTCTCAGTTGAAATCAACAGAAGACCACCAGGTGTGCGGCGTGAACCGTTCAACCCTCATTGCCGGGTAGGCAATAGGGGTAGTAGTTCGGTCGTTAGCTGCAAACTTGTGGCCATCGTCACTTGTGAAAGAAAGGGCTTCTTGGGAGGAAACCACTTTTGGTGAAAAAACCGTGCAACACTCGCAATGTCCAGAGGCGTGCTTGATGGTAAAAATACAACTGACCTCTCCGATGGTCAAGGTGTCTGCTGCGAGTTTCATCCAACCGGTGGCCGAGAACGAGCTTGCCGTTTGGGCTGAGGCTGCCCCGATGGTCCATGACCCGGAAGTTGCCCGAGACGATCCGCCAACGCAATCCTGATGAGCACACTCAGCCAGGCAGAAACTCAGTTCTACCTGCACTGGGGGAAGATGGCCCGCAACTGGGGTATCTCCCGCACGATGGGAGAAATCCACGCGTTGCTGTACATCACCGCGCGAGAATGGAGCGCGGAGGACATCATGGAAGAGCTGGAGATCAGCCGCGGCAATGTGAGCATGACCCTCCGCGAGTTGGTCAACTGGCAACTGGTCTACCGCGTCCATCGACGGGGAGAACGACGCGAGTTCTACATCGCCGAACACGACGTGTGGACGATCTTCAATCGCATCCTGGTGGAACGAAAACGCCGCGAGTTCGACCCCACCATCGCCGCTTTGGACCAACTGGCCGAACTGGCAGCCGCCGATGCCCAGAACCCCCAACGCGAGACCATCTCCTCACGCATCGAGAGTTGGCGAGAGTTCTTCGAGGCCATGAACGAATTTTACCAGCAGTTTACGCCCCAATCCCCCGCCGACGTCCAATCCATGGCTGCCTCGCTCAAATCCGCCGCACCCACTCGCGTTGATATCGAAGGATTGTGAGACTCCCGGATCTCCGATGCCAGCGGGTGACCGGTCCATACATCAGGTCACGTGAGAAACCAGCAGCCGAAAAGGGCACGACCTCCTCCAAATGACCCGAACCAGCTCGACTATCTGTTTGCAAAAACTAGCTTCTGCTTGTTCGAAGGCAAGGAAGTGTCTCCAAAGTTGAAAACCTCCGCTGCTTTCTGGTCAGGCCGGTCTTGGGTGGGGCAGTTGCTCGGGATTGGCTGGTTTTTTGGGGAGTCTTTTGCTGCATGAACTCGACACCCAACCAGTCCGACGAGCCTAGCGGAGCCGCTGAGGCAGCAGATCTTTCCACCAGAATCATTCTTTACACGGGCAAAGGGGGCGTCGGTAAGAGTACGGTGGCGGCGGCCACCGCGACGTTGGCGGCCGCGGGAGGTCAGCGGAGCTTAGTGGTCTCCATTGATAGTGCGCACAATCTTTCGGATATCTTTCAGACACGCCTTGGTCCGGAACCGACGCAGCTCTCGCCGAAACTGGCGGCCTTGGAAGTGGACATCAACCGAGAGATTGAGGAAAACTGGTCTGCGGTGATCGACTTCTTTCGAAATTTGACCTTTGGCTCATCGCTGGCCAATCAGGTTGTTGCCGAAGAATGCGCCATTTTGCCCGGCATGGAAGAAGTCTTTGGCCTCACCCGTCTGCTTCAGGTGGCCCAAACCGGCGACTACGACTTGATTGTCGTCGATAGCCCGCCGACTGGGGACATGATGAAGATCCTCCGCATGCCCGATGTGTTGGAGTGGTTCATGCGGAAGTATTACCCGCTTGAGAAAAAGATCGCCCAGACCGTTTGGCCGGTGGTCTCCAAGTTCTCCGGGATGCCGGTTCCCTCCGAGGAATACTTCCGCAACTTGGAGCAGACCTACCAGCAAGTGCAGCAGGTCTCTCGTCTGCTGATGGACCACGCTCGTAGCAGCCTGCGACTGGTGATGACCCCAGACACCATTAGCTTCGCCGAAACCAAACGTGCTTATGCCATGGCATGCTTGTTTGGTTTTAATGTCGATGCGGTGGTGATCAACAAACTGTTGCCCGAAGCCGTTGGGGAAGGCTTCTTCCGCAGATGGCTGGAGACTCAACAACAAGTCCTTGCCGAGAGCGAAAAGGCCTTTGACCAAGTGCCGCGTTTGCTGGTGCAGCTGGAGGACAGCGAGCCGATCGGCCTGGCGCGGTTGCAGGCCTTTGGTGCCGAACTCTTCCAAACCAGGCAAGCTGCGGAGATCTTTGTGAGCCATCCGGCCATGGAACTGGCGCCCCACGGAGAGAGCCTTGAACTGCGGTTGTATCTTCCTTTATTGAAACGAGATCACTTCACAATGTGGGTCAAGGATGACACACTGCTGATCAACTTGCACAACACCCGCAAACAGATCACCCTGCCACGAGCGCTGGAGAACCGCACCATGCAAGGTGCCAAATACGACGCCCAAACCGGGGTGCTCTGTGTCCACTTCGTCTAGCTGGCCTACATCGGCGTCCGCATTTTTCTCTTGGGCAGTTCGTCTTGGGCGTTTTGTCTTGTGCAGTTTGGTTTGGGGGTTTTGTCAAGTGAGGTTGTTTCTTCACCCGATCGATGGGGCCTGGAGGTCAATGGGATCGGCAAGGTCACCCCTTTTCAACCAGCAGTGGGGCCGGGCACGAGATCTGGCATCAAATTTTCATAGGCTCATCAAGACGTTGGGGTAAAAACCGAACAAACTCAAAGATGCCCAGGCCTATCGCCCGAGCATGGTCGACGGTCAGGTGGGCATCGAAGGTGTCAGGCTGGTTGTTTCGCATCTCCTCTGGAAGCTCGATGTTATGGATTCTCCGGAGACTCTCGAAGGAACTGAGCGT
Source organism: uncultured Pirellulales bacterium (assembly GCA_964648025.1). GTDB lineage: Bacteria > Planctomycetota > Planctomycetia > Pirellulales > Pb10988 > CAZYKP01. Next base: position 22,754 of record CAZYKP010000114.1, read on the forward strand.
CCGGATGCGAGGGCGTCTTCCAAAACAAACGAGTCCCAATCCCCAAAGCAAGCACGGGAAAAGCCAGGCCCCAGCAATTCTCAAGACCCTCCAATAGGGATTGTGCCAGTTGATAAACAAGCTTGTTCTGAACATAGCCAGGAAGAGCCATTCCAAGAGTCAGAGAAACCCGATTTCGAGCAACTCTTCGAGGAGCAACTGCTCGACGAGCAACACTCAGCCGAACAACTCTCTGCTGCACAACACTCAGCCGACCAGCACTCAGCCGACCAGCACTCAGGCGACCAGCACTCTCAGCAGCAACGAGCCGACCAGCGACCGCACGAGCCACCACAAGGTTCCCCAGCCAGGAGGTTTGGCCCCAAGGAGAGGTCCGGGAGGGGGAGTCAGCCCCCCCAACCAGCGGAACTAGATCGCTCCTGGATTGGGCCGCTCTTGGGTGTGGGTCGCTATGTTGTGTTTGCTTTGCAGGTGTTGCTTGCCTTGCCTTGGGCGTGTCTCCGTCCGGGGACGCTGATTCACCACTGCTCTTATCTTGGGGTGGGGGCGTTGCCGCTGGTGATTGCAGCTGGGGCTTCGATTGGTCTGGTCAGTTGGCTGCAAGCGAACGTCTTGCTGGCCGATTTTGGTGGGCAGAGTCAGTTGCCGGGTGTCGTGGCGATATTTGTGGTCATCGGGGTCGGCCCCGTCTTGACGGCGTTGATTGTCGCCGGTCAAGTCGGTGCACGACTTGGCGCCGAGTTGGGGTCGATGACCATTAGTGAGCAGGTTGATGCCCTGCAAGCCTTAGGCATGTCCCCGTTGCATCATTTGGTGACCGCCCGAGTGTTGTCCTGCGTTTTGATGATGCCGTTTTTGACGGTCACCCTGGATTACGTGGCCTTGGCGGCCAGCTGCTTGGCAGAATGGTCGTCCGGCTCCGTCGAGATCCAGACCTATTTCCAGCGTTCGTTGCAGTTTCTCACGCTGCAACGCGTTGTTCCGGCCACCGCCTCTTCGGTGCTCTTCGGCTTTGTCGTCGGCGTCACCGGGTGTTGGTTCGGCCTCCGGCCTGGCTTGGGAACCGAAGGCGTCGGGCGAGCCACCACCCAAAGTGTTGTCGTGTCGATGTTCTTGATTCTGGTGACCAACGTCTTCTGGGTCCGTCTGACCGATCTGATTTTGAGTTGGCCGCAGTAACCTCAAGTGGCCCAGGACAAAAGCTCACAGAACCAACAATTGTTGGGAACCGACTGACCCGAGGATAAGCCACCGTGGGCTTGGTCGGAATTGGATGGGTTGCGGTTGGATGGATGGTCTTGGGGTTGTGGAGTTGTTGGATGGGGAGTCTCAGCAAACCGCTTTGGTGTGAGTGAGGGCCGATGATTGACCGACTTTCTCCCTGGCGGGCCCTGTTGGTGGGTCTGTTTGTCTTGGTGACCGGGTCGCTGGCGACAGCGGGGCTATTTGCCATTGGCGAGCACGACTACTGGTTCTTCAAGAAAACGTGGCGACTGCGAGCAGAATTTGCCTCCATTGGTGGGGTCGACCAAGGGACCCGGGTTCGCATTCAGGGTGTGGATGCGGGGGTGGTCGAACGGATCGAGGCTCCCACCGAACCGGGTCAACCGGTGGTTCTGCATCTGAAGTTGGATACCAAGATCGACGGGTTAATCCGACAAGATGCCGTTGCCTTATTGGTTTCTGAGGGGTTTGTCGGCACAAAGGTTGTGGAGATTCAACCAGGCTCGGCCGCCAGTCCTGCTGTGGCCAGCGGGGACACCATTGGCACACAACAGCAGCCGGAGCTCCACCAGGTTTTGGCCAATGTCGACCGAGTCACCCGGGCCGCCGATGAGCAATTGCAGGAGGTTGGCCCTCAGGTCTCCACCTTACTGGCCGATCTCAAGGGGATCACAGAGAACCCGCAGCTGCAGCAAATCGGCCCCCAGGTCTCAGAGATTCTCGCCGATTTGAAGCTCATCTCAGGTGACCAGCGGCTGCGGCAGGTCGGCCCGCAGGTCTCGGTCATTTTGGCGAGGCTGGAGCGGTTGACCGCTCGTGTCGAGGAAGGCGAGGGAAGCCTGGGGCGATTCATCATGACCGACGACGCCCATCAGTCTGCCATTGCGATGATGGATGCCGGCGACCAATTGATGAACACCCTTGAAGAAAGCATGGCCGCTTTCCGCCGAGCCTGGCCAGTCCGCAATTATTTCACCACCCAGGGGATGAATCGGCCCGACGAGGTGCTCTTCCGGCCGGGAGCCGATCGTGAGGCAGAACTCTTCACCACCCGGAGTCTGTTTGAGCCAGACACCAGTGTGTTAACCACCGCGGGCAAAGCACGTCTGCGTGCTCTGGCCAAAACCCTCAATTCCCACAAGAACAGCGAAACCGAGATCGTGGTGGCCGCCTTCGATCAGTCCCAGCCAATCGTCGCCCGTGCCCAGAAGATCACCCAAGAACAAGCCGATGCGGTGCGGCGTTATCTGATGGACGAACACTCCGTCCACAAAGTCGGCTTCTTCGGACGCCGCAAAATCACCGCGGCTGGTTTTGGAAACAGCGTTCCGTCTGATCAGCCCAACACCACACCCGCCAAACGCATCGAAATCGTCTCCTTTACACCCCGGTAGTGTGATCAGCCTTCAGGCTCAGCGAGCCTCGCCGTCTCCTGACCGGGGTCGTCTCTGGCCAATGAGTCAATTAGCCAATGAGTCAATTAGCCAATGATCAAAACCGCTCAGCGGCCGACATTTTCCTTCAGGGGCATCAACGGCTAATCGCCGCGGCAGGGATAGTCCGCATCGGAAAAAGTCACACGCATTGGGCGCTGTGTGATCGCCTGGCGTCGTCGCAAGTGTTGGCTAACCAAGCGTTAGCTAGCCGGGCATTTGCTAACCAGGCATGTGGTGACCACGCATTGGCGAACCAGGGACCTCCCGAGGCCAGCGATCAACCGGACGGGCACTCTTCACGGCAGCCGGAACGCCAGATTCGGCGGATCCTCGAGGAATGTGGAACATACGAGGCAGAAAACTTAGGACGTTCGCTGAGAATGCAAGGGCTCAAGTTTTCAGCCAGTCAGCCTCGACGGTGAGGAAACGCGTGCCGTGATGAAACGCGGGCCGAGAAGAAACCCAGGCAACAAGTGGTCATGAGTCCGGGAACGGCGAGGCCTCACTGATGATCCAGGAGGCGATTTGCCGCAGATGGCCGAGGTTTCTGCTAGAGGCAATAGTCCGCCGCACTCAGCGGATCGCTGAGGCGGCTCTTAGGTGTGTTGGCCTCACGAGAATAGGAGTCGTTCAGCAACAGGGGGAACTGATGCCGATCTCTCGCAGCAGATAGTTCTTGGGGACCCCTTGCGGGGCAGTCACTTACTGCAGCTTTTTACGAGCCGAGGCCATTCCCTTTTGGACGAGTTCGAGAACTTCTTCGGGGGTCTCGCACTTCTCGACGAGAATTTGGAAGCCGCAAGCGAGCACCCGTTTGGTTTCGGCGGCACTGATCTTGGTGCCCTCGGTGTCGGCAATCGCGGCCACTTCGTTGTAAAAGTCGGTGAGCTTCATCACACTCTCCACAGTCTTCGCGTTTGGATAGAAGAGAGGAAGCGGGCCTCTCACTCCTTGTTGGACAATGATTGATTCTCAGAGAGGTTTCTTTCGAACGTCCGTCGTCGTTGGGAAACGTTTCTGAGCTTCAATAGTTTGTGCTGGCCCACCGTGGCGATGATAGCTAGTACCTGACTACGTTATCTTCGCGGCCACATCTTGCAAAGCACTTTTCTGCTCCCAAGAGACATTTCTTGCCGGAAAACTACCGATTTTCGCACATTGTGCTCTGCTGTGCCGGGCTCGTCTGCGGCAAATCCTCCTTGACCGCTACGACCGGCCACACAGCACGCCGTTGTCGAGTCGGCCAGATAGAATGCCCCTTGCTACTTTCGGGAAGGCTGACTTCCCAAAAATTCATCCCGCTTCTTCCTTTGATTTTTTTTACTAGCTTCTTGACTGTGCTCATTGGGGTTGGCCACCGAATCCCCCAAGGGATGACCGCATGGGTGATCAAGACGTCACCCTGGCGGTAGCTGCGGCTGGAGATCCCCGACAGAGCTTGAGAAAGCTCGTTTGCATCTCCAACACCCGAAGCGCTTTCTGAGCTGAGTGCTCCGGTTTCGGCTTTTCTGGCGGGTTGTCTTCTGGCGGGTTGTCTTGCTGGCGAGCGAGTTCCCGAAGAGCGAATTCGTATTCCAGAGTGTGCAGATCGATGATCGCGGCCCAATCGAGGCGGACCAGGGCGAGGGTGTCCGCGAGATGCAGTTGCTCACCGGGCATGGCGACCAGTGTCTTGCTGTCCAGAAGATTCTGCATGTGCCCAAACGAAAAACCCAAGGTGTAGACCTCCGCACTGAGCCCACCGACCAGATGCAGTTCGCTTGGAACCGACGGCTCCTTGGCAGCGGCTTCATCCAACTCGGAATCACCTACCTTGGGTTGATCCACCTTTGGGAAACCGCCGGAGTCCGCGCCCAGGCGCTCGGGGTTCTTGGGGAATCAGAACGTCGGAAGTCTCCGGGGCACTCTCGGTGAACTCTTCAGGAAGGGGGATGACGTCATGAAAAAGCGTCCCTTGGGG
>CAZYKP010000115.1:0-26970 GCA_964648025.1 uncultured Pirellulales bacterium
GATTCACGTCCAACCGACTGCTAAAATCAACCGACTGCCAAAATCAACCGACTGCTAAAATCAACCGACTGCCAAAATCCTAGGAAACAAGGCACTAGTTGATCTGGACGATCCCACCACTGATGTCGGTGGCGGCATCTCCGGCGACCGAGACGTTGGGGGCTCCAAGGCTGAGGGCAGCATCCCCGGTGACGTCGACCTGGGCTCCGGCGACGGTGATTCCTGAGGTGTCCAGGGTAATGCTGTTGTTGCCGACGGTCAGTTTAATCTCTGTCCCGGCCTCCATGGAGATTTTGCCGGCCGAGACAGTGATCGTCAGGTCACCCTGGCTGATTGTCAAGGTATCGTTGCCCTGAGAGATCTCGGTGGTGCGATCTCCGGTGTTGATGGTCAGGCCATCGTTGCCTTGATCTAACGTGACTGTACGGTTGTTATAGATGCTGACGCTTTGACTGCCATCGGCGGCCTGATCGTTTCCGATGGCGACGGTGTCGTTGTTGTGGATGGTCGTGGTGCGGCTGCCCTCGGCTGCCTCGGGCGTGCCCACTTTTTCGACCTGGTTATTAAAGACCGCGATCTCCTGATTGCCATCGGCCTCTTCGCGTTTGTCAAAGCCGATTTCCACTTTGTCGTTGTTTTCCACATAGCGGTGCATATCCCGCTCGGCATGCAGGTAGATCAGCTCCTTGTCTTTGTCGTCCTCAAAACGCAGCTCATTGAAGGTGTTCTGATCTCCCTCCAAAGTACTGTGGGTCTTGATCCCCTCGATCCTTTTGTTCTCGGGCAGATTGTAGGGGACCGTTTGCACAGCGTTGTACACCCTTCCCACAATCAGAGGGCGGTCGGGATCGCCCTCCAAAAACTCCACAACCACCTCTTCGTCATGGCGTGGGATGAAGATGGTGCCAAAGCCTTGGCCAGCCCAGATCTGAGCAACCCGAATAAAGCAAGTTCGGTTGACATCCTCCACGTCAGCCCGATCCCAGTGGAATTTCACTTTGACCCGGCCATACTCGTCGGTGGTGATTTCCTCGCTTTGGTCACCAACAACCCGGGCGGTTTGTGGACCCCAGACGACTGGCTTGGGGGTGATGCTGGGGCTCCGGTAGGGCATCTCAGCGGGGATGGCCTCGATCTTGGTGCGGAACCGTTCGCCGGAGGCAACCCCGCCGCCGGCGGTCGCTTCGCTGGCTCCCACCAATTGCGTGTAAGCCTTCACGACGAGATACTCACGATTCTGATCCTCGCGGAAGGGAAATTCATCCAGAGTGAAGGTGTAGCCCACAGCCATCCCCAAAGCTGTGCCCTCCATGTGGACGCGTTCTTGATCGGCTTGCAACTCCTGGAGGCGGACATTGGCCAGATGTTCGCCATTGCCTTCTTGGACGTATTGCCCGGGAAAATCGTAGAACTCAAAGGAGTTATACGCTTGTTGGGAAAGGGGGGACGACAAGGCCGTTTTGATATCTGTCCGCGGACGGGTGAAATCGTAATCGGTGTGAGTGTAGACACCGGTCCGCCAGGTACGCCCCACTTCCAGGGAGTACACTCCAGGCTCGCCGCTGCCGGCAATGGTGGAGCGAATAAACTTGATGGTCTGGTAGTCCGATGCCAAGGAGGTGTGAGCACTAGGATCATCACACATCAAAAGCGTATGGGCCCCATCGCTGTGCTCAAAATAATAGTAGATCCCCTCTTGTTCCATCAGCCGGCTGACAAACGCAAAGTTTGTTTCCCGGTATTGCACGCAATATTCTCGTTCTTGATAATTGCCGGTCAATTTATCCTGATGTGCCCCGACCCCACCTTGGCCAAAGACGTCCTTGATGATGTCCGGGGCGTTCAGGTTTTGGAAGATCTCGCAGTCCGACGTTCGGGTGTGCAGCCACAGCCAAGGGCGGACGACCATCCGGTAACGTGCATAGCGCTGGCCGGGCATCAATTGACCAAATTCTGTGACGTGGCCATGAAAATATCGCTTGGGACCGTCCTCATATTGGTGAACGGTCACCAGGATCTCTTGGCCGATTAACTCGTCGAAGGTGAGATCCAGCCGCTCACTGTACAGCTCCAGTTCCATGCGGAACGGTCGGCCCATCTCTTCAACGATGCTCCCACCGGCGATGACAATATCACCGGTGGCAAAAGGACCAGAAATCGTTAACAGCTTATTTTCAGGCAAAGCCATCGATGCATCCCCATGAATCGTCCGTTGCGACAGATTTTGAGAAAAGACTGCTGAGACAGGATCCTCTTGGCGAGAGCTTGAGCTTACCTCGCTTGAATCAAATCGTTGAGGATGGGGCCGATCTGTTGCCCGACAACATCCACGTCGTGATTCTCGAGGATGGCCTTGCGGGCGCGTTCGCTGAAGGTCTGGCGGAACTGACCGTGCCGCAGGAGGAAGCTGACTCCACCGGCCAGGGCCTCGGCATTGCCACCGGGAAAGATCCGACCGGTGAGCCCATCGGTGACTCGGTCGAGAACACCGGGCCCTTGGCAGGCCACAACAGGCAGCCCCGCGGCTTGGGCCTCTAGAAGCCATTGAATCCCCAGTCGCCCTTGCCCAGGCCAGATGAACATCGAGCTGGAGACCAGCAAGCCCGACCGCTTTTGCAGGTCCGGAACGTGGCAGATGCGAATGCGAGTCCGTTCCAGAGGAAGGGTCGCTGAGGTAATGGATTCAATGGAATCCGCATCCTCCACAAGGATGATCAGCCTCCAAGTCATCTGGACCGTCCGGGTCAACGCCCGAGCCAACAGTTGCCCTGCTTCTGTGGCCGCCTGGCCACCAGGAAGACCCGCAACCAGCCAGGGCTCTTCTTGGCCGAAATGCAAATGCGTTGCCCACTGCGCAGAAAGCGCTCGGGCCATCTGAAAGGCTGTCAACAGCGGGCCCGGATCGCAAACAGCCGGGAAACGAACAAAGGTGCTGACTTCTGGCCACCACTGTTTCAAACGTGTGAAAACCTCAGAGTCGGTCGTGATCACCGCCGCCGCTTGCTTGACAACCCGAATCAGCTCGGCACTGGGTGCTGTGGCGTGAGGGTCCAAGACGGGCTCAAAGACCAGAAGCGGCCGATCAACTTCGGTCTTTTGGATCAGACTGTTCGGGTCCGTGGCAGCGGCACCATACACCGCCCAGACATCCGGCTGGCTCTCCGAAGAGCCAGCCTGACCCGAATCTGTGGTGACAACATCAAAACGAGCAGCTGTCAACAACCGCTCGATCAACTCGGCGCCGATATCGGTCCCCAGCGTGTCCCAAGGAGTCGTGAGCAAAGGCGTGGATAAAGCGATACGCATGGATCGATTCGGTCCGGTCAGAGGGTGCAGGTGAGATTGTGGTCAATCATTCTCGGTCACCGAGGGCCATCTCAGCCAGCCACAAAAGCTGACAGTCTGTCCGAAAAGCACCGGAATCCACCTGGATCGTGTTGCACCATGACTTCGGCTCCACAACATCGTGGATTGCCGGATGCTTTTCGGAGAGTCTCTGAGAGTCTGTCCGAAATAGTGGCGGAGGCACAACGGCTGGTGGCTCACGAGTCTTGATGCAACGAATCCTCGTTGTGCCAGGACGCTTTTCGGACAGTCACTTAGAAGGTCTCACAAAATTCGCTGGCAGAAAGCCTTGCAAAAAGCTTAGCCCGGCCCGAGCGAAGGCAGCCGACTCATCAGGTTCCGTTGTTGTGATCAGGTTTTCGGGAGCACTTGGCTGCCCTTTTTGGCAACTTTGGCAAAGCTGTTGGTTTGGCCATTTGATCCGCCAGCTGATACAAACCAAATGCCACGATTGGCAAGATCATCAACTCAGATGCGACCAACCGAGACGCAAACAACCGAGACGCGACCAACCGAGATACAACCAACCGAGATACAACCAACCGAGACACGACCAACCGAGACGCGACCAACCGAGACGCGACCAAACGTTGGGCTGTTAACGTTGAGACGGAACTCAAAACTCAGCGAAGAACAATCATCGAGGTTTTTGCCCTCAAGTCGGTTGCTGACTGAATGAGTAGCCGAACTCTCCATCGGCAACGGTGACGTGGACACGCTCGATGGGGGCCCCTTCCATCATTCGGGTGAGAAATTCGCGGCTGATTGTCGGCAACACGGTATTGGTGAGGATCGCATCGACCATCCGGCCTCCGCTTTCCAACTCTGTGCAGCGGCTGACGATGAGTTTGATCACCTCGTCGTCGTAACTGAAGGGAAGTTCGTAGTTGGCCTGGATTCGTTTCTCAATACGCCGCAACTGCAGTCGAGCGATTTCTCCGATCATCTCATCGGAGAGCGGATAGTAGGGAATGACCACCAATCGTCCCAGCAGGGCTGCCGGGAAGACCTTCAGGAGAGGTTCCCGGAGAGCCTTGGCAATGCCCTCCGGTGAGGGCATGAGCTCGGGATCCTTGCACATGTTCATGATCAAATCGCTGCCGGCATTGGTCGTCAGCAAAATCAGTGTGTTTTTGAAGTTGATTTTGCGGCCTTCTCCATCTTCCATCTGGCCCTTGTCGAAGACCTGAAAGAATAACTCATGCACGTCCGAGTGCGCCTTCTCGACCTCATCCAACAGCACCACACTGTATGGACGCCGGCGAACCGCCTCAGTCAACACACCACCCTCGCCATAACCGACATAACCAGGAGGTGAGCCCTTGAGCGTGCTGACTGTATGAGCTTCCTGAAATTCGCTCATGTTAATCGTGATGATATTCTGCTCTCCCCCGTACAAGGCCTCGGCCAAAGCCAGAGCGGTTTCGGTTTTGCCGACTCCGGAGGTTCCGGCCAGCAGGAAGACCCCGATTGGTTTGTTGGGGTTATCCAGCCGGGCACGCGAGGTCTCGATTCGCCGAGCGATCATCTCCAGGGCGTGCCGCTGCCCGATGATCCGTTGGTTGAGGGTATTGGCCAGGTTGAGCACCGACTCGATTTCGTTTTTGACCATGCGACCCACGGGGATCCCGGTCCAGTCGGAGACGACACTGCCGATGGCTTGGGCATCGACGCTTGGCAGGATCAAAGGGCGTTCGCCTTGTAATTGGCTCAGCTGAGTTTGCAGGCCGGTCAACTCCTGCAGGGCTGCCTCTCGTTGGGCTGGTGACAGGGCGGCAGCCTGAGCGACGGCCGCCTCGGAATCGGCTTGTTGGGCCTCGCTCTGGGAAGCCGCCTCGGCGGCTTCTTCTGTGGTGGTGCCGGTTCCCTCCACCGGTTGCGAGATGCCGCGAAGCTGCGCTCGCAGCTGCAAGATCTGTTCGACGAGTTCTTTTTCCTGGTTCCAACGAGCCTCCAAGGTCTCCAGACGGTTTTTCTCCTCCAGGAGATTCTTGTGGGCCAGGGATTCTCGTTTGCCGACTTCCACGCCGACGGCTTTCTCGTTGGCGATGATCTCGAGTTCGGTGTGGAGGGCATCGATCCGCTTGCGGCAGTCGTCCACTTCGGCCGGGACGGCATGCTGGCTGATGGCCACACGAGCGCAGGCGGTGTCCATCAAACTGACGGCTTTATCCGGGAGCTGGCGTGCAGGGATATAGCGATGGCTGAGTTTGACCGCAGCCTCGATGCCTTCATCAAGCAGTTGCACTTGGTGATGCTTTTCCAAGCTGCTGGCGACCCCACGCATCATGAGGATGGCACGTTGCTCATCCGGTTCGTCGACCTGCACGACTTGGAAACGACGAGTCAAGGCTGGGTCTTTTTCAATATGCTTTTTGTATTCGGCCCAGGTGGTTGCTGCGATGGTCCGTAGGGTGCCCCGAGCTAAGGCCGGTTTCAGCAGGTTGGCAGCATCACCTGTGCCGGCGGCCCCGCCTGCACCGATGAGGGTGTGAGCTTCGTCGACAAACAGGATGATCGGCTTCTCGCTGGCCTGAACCTCTTCGATGACCTGGCGAAGCCGGTTCTCGAACTCGCCCTTCATGCTGGCGCCGGCCTGCAACAGGCCGATGTCCAAAGAACGCAAGACAACATCCCTCAGAGGCGGCGGCACATCCCCACGCGCAATCCTCAGGGCAAAACCCTCCACCACAGCGGTTTTGCCCACGCCGGCCTCGCCGGTGAGGATCGGATTGTTCTGCCGACGACGCATGAGGATATCGACGATCTGGCGGATCTCCTCGTCGCGGCCGACGATCGGATCGATCTCTCCTTGGCGTGCTCGTTCGGTCAGATCGACGCTGAATTGCCTCAACGCTTGCTGCTTGCCCATCTGGGCAGGCGCCACCGCCCCGGCTGCCTCGCCAGGGGCTGCCCCGCCGGTGGCATCTCCGCCGACCTGGCCGAAGCCGGAACCATCGCTGGCGGTCATTCCCTCCTCAGGACTTCCCTGCACGACTTCCGCAAACCGGTCGATGAGCCGATCGGCCTCGATCTTTTGGAATTCCTGGGAGATCGAATACAAGACGTTCCGCAACGAGGTGGTCTTGAGGATGCCAACGATCAGATACCCAGTGCGGACCTGGGCCTCCCGAAACATCAGCGTTCCATAAACCCAGCCACGCTCCACGGAATCTTGGATATGCTGGGAGAGGTCGCTAATGCTGCTTGATCCCCTCGGCAGCTTATCCAGAGATTCGGTGATATCCTGGGCCAGCCTCGAGGGGTTGAGGTTAAACTGCTTGATGACCTTGTGCAGATCGCTATCTGGCAGTTGAAGCACCTGGTGAATCCAGTGCACCAGCTCCACATAGGGATTGCCCCGCATCTTGCAAAAGACCGTAGCCGCTTCGATGGCCCTGTAGGCCAGGGAATTGAGCTTACCAAAGAGAGCAACGCGGCTGATTTCGCTCATAAATCCGACCTTCCGACCTCCCAAGAAAAATCCTCAGCATCCGGCCAGTCTGCAGGCCGGGAAAGCCAGGTTGTGCGGCCGAGTTCCCCCGACACTCCCAAAACGGTGTTGGGCACCTCGGCACTACAGAGAATCAGCCGCACGTCAAAGAGATATTCATCGCCACAGTAATTTCTCACCACGTCGCTGAGCCGGCGAGAACTCAGCCCCGAGGGCAGCCCGCTGGCTAAGGGAGCTTGCCAACTGCCAGAAGCTTGCCAACTGCCAGAAGCTTGCCAACTGCCAGAAGCTTGCCAACTGTCTGGATTCTGCGAGCCGGCCGAAGCCGCAAGACCTCGTCCCTCTGCAGTGTTGGAAGGGTCTCTTGAGGGTGTTGGGTTGGGTGGAAGCATCCGCCGATAGTCTCTCAGGGACATCGGTCCCAAGGAGATGCGAAACTTATATTGCCTGTCCCAGACTCGGTCCCCTAAAAACACAGAGACTCCCAGCAAACCGGTTGTCCGATCGGTTCCCAAAGACCAGCGAAGATGTCTTGGTAGGGGCATCCAGTGGCCGATGTTTTCCTCGATCTCAACCGGCAGGCGAAAATATCTCTTCAAGATCGCTTGCAAACCATCTGGATGTTTGGGCCCGCCTGCCAACAGACCGGCAAAATGAACTTTGGCCAAATCAGGCCAATGATCGCGATCATGAACAGCCGGATCACCTAACCCGCAAAGGCTCTCCACATAAGTCCGGAAACGGTCTGCTGTGAGTCGATCATGTTGGACAGCAGGATTGCTCCGGGCCCAAACTCGATAAAACAGACAAAGCAGACGGTGGTGAAAGATGTTGGCAAAAGACTCGAGAGTCGTGTCCCGATGCCGCCGAATTCGCTCGTAAACATACTCCGTCAGATGCAAAGGCAGTGGACCGTTGGGCCCAAATAACCCAAAAAAGAACACATCCAGCTGGGGCATCGGTGAGCCCGGCCGGACTCGCGCAAGCGTCGAGGGCTCAAATCCCAAAGTCACCTGCTGACCCAGCCGAACTGGGTCATCGCTGGGGCGAAGGGATTTCCCCAGACGCGGCAACTGAGGAAAACACGCCTCTAACAAACGCATCGCAGCATAAAAGCCAAACTTGTAAGGCTCTGCTTGCATCCGCTGAAGTAAGGCCGCTGCCTCGGGCGTGATCGCTCGATCAGCCGCCGTCCGGGGCTTGAGGCTCTCCCCGCCGTCGAGGCCAAACCCTGCTCGTTTGGACCCCGAGGGCTCTTCGGCTCGGGATCGTCTCTGCGTGCCACTGCCTGGCAAGTCTCCAGCTGGCAAGTCTCCAGCTGGCAAGTCTCCAGCTGGCAAGTCTCCAGCTGGCAAATCTTCCGTTGGATGACGCTCTGGGCCTGTTGAGCTGGCCTGCTGGTCAGCTGATTGGCCTGGTTGTCCTACAGACGGGCGTGGCGCCCCCAGGTGACCGGCCACCGCATCACCTCCCCGCGTTCGAGTGTTTCGACCACTGTCTCGGTGAAACTGTTTACCGTGACGTATCGGCGGAAGAACTCTGCTAAGACCGCGCCGAGCAGGAAGGCACCGGAGCCTTCGAAGGCTGCCTCATCGAAGGTGACGCTCACCTCCAGACCGCGGACCACCGCCACTGGTCCGCCCCCTGGGGGCGTCCGCACAATCGGCCTCGAGCGGACTGCCTGCAGTCCCTCGATTTGTCGCATGGCAACGGGACTATGATTATCAGCATACAAGGTGAGCAACTGCCGCAGCGCGGTGGCCCCTCGGTGATGATCAAGCTGGCCGTTGCCCTGAGATTGTTGGATATCGTCGTCGCACAGCGACAAGTAGTTCAGCGAGAGGTGGTTGATCAGCCGCCAGGCGCTCTCGCCTTGCAGGAGCGCAGGGCTTGGCTTGGGAGGTGTGGGCCCGGCCACACAACGAATGCTTTTGGCCGGGGCGTTGATCTCCAAGGTAAAGTCGGTGGTGCCGGTGCCGATGGGCATTTGCAAAGGCAAATCCCGATTGGTACACAACAGCTCGACCCCGAGCTGTTCCAAGTCCGGATGATGCGGCACTGAGTTCCGATCCACAATCGTTATCGAGACATCACTGCCGATGTAACTGGCACGCGGGCCACGACGACGAGCCGTCTCCGAGGCAGCTCTGGGAAGCCGCCGCGTCACATAATAGCCAGTATTGCGGTCCGGCTGGTGCAGGTCATCCAGCGAATACAAAGGCAGGAAACTCTGTTCTTCTTCCAATTGGGACCCGTAGCCGGTCACCGAGGTCACCTGAAAGACCTCCAGATCCAACGGTTTGGTCCGATCAGGGACAATCGGGTATTCATGGTGCCGCTGGTCCAGATGGATGCGATCCCCCCGACGACGAAAAATGTTCACCGCCGGGACGCAGTGCAGCCCAAAATCCCCCACATCAACGTTTTGCTCCAGATTCCAACCACGAACATCAAAGAGCAGAAAGATCTCCAGGGCCCGCTCTTCCGATCGGCTGATCGCCGGGCTCAACTGCCCGATATCCACAAACATAAACCGTTGAGGCAGGGAAAAATACTCCTGCAAAAGCCGGTATCCCTGAAACGCCTGCGGCACTTGGGGAAAGAGGGATTCCTCTGGGGAGTACCCCACCCGAGAGACCGGGGAGTGTGCGATGCGGTGTTCCCAGGAGGGCTTTCGCAAAGTGCGATCCCCTGCGGCGGGCCCACTTGGCCGGACGATCATCCCCACGGTGTGGCCCAGCAGTTGTTCGTACAACTGCATGGCGATTGTGCCAGTTCCTTGGAGATAGAGACGCAGGGATTGCAGAGCGAGATCGCGGAAGTCAAAACCCCCTGCAGTCTGCAGTCGTAACCGGAGGACGGATTTGACCTCACGGGGACAGTTCAACACGGCAGCGGCAGGGTGGTCTCTTGGCAGGTATTCCGCCTCAACCAGTTCCAGAGGCCAGAGCGTGAGGTTCGTCGCAGTGCGATACTCGCAGGCGGTGCTGTCGCCGCGGCCAACAAGACTACGCAGCGTCGTCTGACGAGCGATGGTAAATCCCCCAGCCAAGGCACCTTCGGCAAAATCCGGCTGGAACTGCACCACACACATGCTGGGCAATGGAGCCAGGTAATGCGGGTAAACGCTCTCCAGCAAGTGGTGAGTGAACTTGGGGAACTCTTCATCCAGCCGGAGTTGAACTCGGGCGGTCAGCAGGGCGACACCCTCCAAAATCCGCTCCACGTACGGGTCGGAACACTCCAGCCCTTCCAACCCCAGACGCCCTGCGATTTTGGGATACTCCCGTGCAAACTCCGCCCCGACCTCCCGCAGGTGTTGCAGTTCTGTGTCGTAATAACGTAACAGCCGTGGATCCATGAGTTTCGCAGTGTAAGGGCACCGCCTGGTGGCCAAAGGTTGACTGGCCAGAAGGCTGGTGTGTTTTGTTCAAGATGGGCCTTGATGCCCGTGACAGACCCCAACGCCCGCAAGATGTCGCAAAACCTGACAGATGTCCAGAGATCACGCCAGCGGCGCAATCACCGCAACGATTGGGAAGGCCTTGGGTGGATGGGGTTTTGAATTTGTTGAGTCGTTGATGACTGGTTGTCTCAGCGCCGAGCCAGCAACGCAAGCATCGCAACGAGTCTGGTCTGTGCTGTCATCCTGACCGATGTCTTGTGATGCTGACGCAGTGACCGGTAGCCAGTTCTGTGCCAGTGATTCCGAGTTGGCCAGATTGGTTTCTCGGGCTTTGGTTGGAATGCTGTTGATCGAAAGCTCTTGGTTGCAGATTCTTGGTGGCAGGGCTGCGAAGGTGTTGGGGTTCACGATTCTTGATCTCGGGGGTCCAATTCTTCGACGGAGGCCTGCCCGGTTTCCAGGTCGATTTCGGTTTGGAGGTACAGTCGTTGGGGCAGGGGGTTGGACCATAGGTCACCCCCGATGCGGAAGACGACCGCCCCGCTGTTCATGGAGTCTCGCTCGACGACCGCTTCGACGGACAAGGTCCAGGGGAGGATTCGGGGTTCAAAGAGGCGAATGGCCTCGACCAGTTCGCGTTCCAAGGCGACCAGGTCCAGATTGGAGAGCGGGCGACCGCTGAGGTCTCGAACTCCGTAGGTGAGCACCGATTTGGCTGCGTGGGGGTACCGGCTGAGGTCCTGCAGTTGGGTCAGCGGACCGGTATTAAGCAGCCACTGCAGGTCACGGGTGACGCACTCGCGTAGTTCTTCTGGGGAGAGCACACGTTCCTCTCGGCTCTCCTGCTGTTGGTCGGGGTGGTCGTCGGTCAACCGATCCAACAGGGACGGTTGCAATCGCTCGGCAGGGGTGAGTTCGGCCATAGGTTGTGTTCAGTTGGGAGTTGAGCCGACCGGCTGGAGGCAGAAGTCAGGGTCCCTCAAGCGGTTTCTTCTTCGGCCTCGGTGGCTTGGGGGATCTCGCGGTCAAAGAGAACCTCGCGGGCCTCCAGCAGAGGAAACTCACCAGCGTCGGTGGCCAGCAACCTCTGGCCCAGCCCCACGTACAGGTCACCAGGGGCCTCTTGCCAATCGGTTCGGCGGGCCATGCGGACGGCCGGATCGGCATGGGATTCGCTGCCGGGATACCGAGTTGGAATGAGGCCGACCACTTGGCCGCCATTGGCAAAGGTGAACTGGGCTGGTGCCCAGACAAGATCCCGCAGATCCGCCGGCTGCTCAACGGAGAATTTTCCGAGACATTCGACAGGAATCCAGTAGTATTTGCCGTCGATGATTCCTTCGATCGTTGGTCCGAAGCGGCCGTCGGCATCGGCCAGCCATGCAAAGGCAGTTCCGTTGATACTGCCGGAGCTTGTTGGGGCGGCTTCGAAGGCTTTGGCACGCAGTTCGGCAGCGGCCTGGTGATGTCCTTGAGCGTTGAGCTTGAGGGCTTGCAACAGCGGGCCGATCCACTCAGGCGGTTCGCCGAAGATCAATGGGGTCCGCTCGCCCTGGAGGACTTGATCGCGGACAGCCTGGCAATTGAGGGCCGCTCCATACATCTGGCTCATCATCAGCGCCAGAGGGTCCATTTCGGCCGCGGCGTTCAGTTGGGTGATGGCGCGTTCCCATTGGCCCTGAATGCAGAACAACTGGAATAAAAAGATCCGCCTCTTGGAATCTGCTGGGTTCTCCCGGACCTCGTTTTTGAGTGTTTCCATCGCCCCATCGACATCTCCGGCTTTGAGTTGTTCTTCTGCAGTCATCGCCGGTGTTCCTATCGGGGTTGGGGTTGGTCTGGAGAGCTTTTTGTTTTGGGGTCTTCCACAGAAAGATCGCCCGCAGGCAACTCGTGGTCCACACACCTCGTGCCTCGAGCCCGTCGATGGAGCAGGCAGTCAAATCACTTTGTTCTCAGACCGTGACCTGCGAGACCGTGACCTGCGAGACCGTGACCTGCGAGATACCGGCGCAAAGTTGAGGCCCTATTCTGGAGCGAAGGCTTCTGGGGCGTTCCGATTCTCGGTAGCGTTTTCTTGAGCAGTTGTGTTGTCTTTGTTGGGAGCGTTTTGCTTGTCGTTCTTGGAAAGCACGAGTTCGGGCAGGCTTTGCCCTCAAGGAGAAGAGCTTGCTCCCGTGGGCAGCGGGACGGAACGCAACGCAGGGCGTTCTCTCCAGATGACCGGAGCCTCCAGACTCAAGCGGAGATCTCTCTGAGACTCCCTCTCGGGTCGCATCCTTCTGATTGAGGCTTGAATTCCTGTGGTGAGGGAACGGTCGCTTTGTTCTCAGCTGCCCGTCAAACTCAGGGGTTGCCAAGCCGATTGCTCGTCAACCGCTGGCCCCGGCCAGATCAACAGCCCCCGCATTGGACTCCAGGCTTGAAGACTCCAGGCTTGAAGACTCCAGGCTTGAAGACTCCAGGCTTGAAGACTCCAGGCTTGAGGGTTTCAGGCTTGAGTGTTCAAGTTCGAGCTTTCAGAACGCTTCAGGGTTTTCAGGCCCCCCAAGAGAGTTGGCTTGGTATTGTTGGCTTTTTTGAGTTCGACTGTGAGGGCAGGCACTTCGTCTGCGTGTTTGATTCGTCTTTGATTGGTTTTGTTCGGGCGAGGCTTAGTGTTTACTGGACCTGTGTTTGCTGGACCTGTGTTTGCTGGACCTGTGGCAAGAGCTGGCAGCGAGTGGGTGAAAACGAGGGCCACGTCCCTGGCCCGAGGTGTGACCCTCGTTTGCACCGGAGATCCTCACCGACCCGCTGAGCCTGCTCAAGCGGCCCATCGTGGACCCAACCGAGACACGTTGCTGGGTTTCTCAGTTGAGGTCGCGTGGGGGAAGGACTACTCGTCGACAACCAGGAGGTTGTGTTCTTGAGCTTCACCTTCCTCAACTTCACTACCACTGAAGTGGTTGTAAGTCATGCTGATTTTGGTGAAGTTGACGCTGAAGCTTTCGGAGGGTCGCTCGCCGCCGCTGGAGAGCGAGTAGGAGCTGACGATGGGGTCGGTGAACTCATAGATCAGGTAGTTTTGCAGACCCTCTTTGCTGACTTGCAACCAGCGCACCGTCAGGGTTGGGAAATCGCCGGCACAGCCTTTGATCGCCTGCATGAACAGGTAGGGGCTGGACTTGTCGGTGCCCCGGGTGAAGGTGACCTCAGAGAATGAGGGGGTGCTGGTATCGCGGTCGGTGCCGGAGATGGTGATCGAACGGCCAACGCCGAGTTGGAAACTGTCGACGGGAATCCATTTCTCGTGGTCGGTCACGTCGGAGGTGCCTTCGATTTTGCCGTCGAAGTCAATCAGAATCATCGTTTGTTCCTTGCTTGTTGGGAGAGAACGATTTGTGGATAACTTGTCGTAAAACTCAGAAACACGAACCTGGGTTGCTCATTGTGGCAGTGATGCCAGGCTGAATTGTCCGCTCGGGCCTCTGATCGCAGGTTCACTTGCTGCAAGTTCGCTTGCTGCAGTTGTTTTGACTGTGAGCCAGTGAGCTCTGAATGGTGTTCCGAAAGACGCCTCGCATTTGGTCAGAAAAAATCGAAACTCTTGACTTTTCTGAGATCGGCCTCCGCGTTGCCGCATGCCAGATGTCTCTAAGAAAGGAAACGGTTGAGAGTGGTCCATTGGAACGCGAATTTCCCAAAGATTCCGTCTCGAAAAATCGCTGGACCGACCATCCGTGCCCGGGTTCTCTGGGCTTTTGTTCTTTGGGCTTTTGTTCTCTGGGCTTTTGTTCATTGGGCCTCAGTTCTCTGGGCCTCAGTTTTCTAAGCCTCAGTTTTCTAAGCCTCAGTGATTGTTGGCCTGTGGTAGTCGAGCCTTGAGGTCCATTGATCCTGTGTTGAGAGTTTCAGGCGAGCACCTCCAAGTGGTTTGAAAGTGCTCACCGGGTGACCAACGTGCCTGCTTTTTCAGGATGAGTTTGGCAAACTCGAGGTTTTGAGACAAGTTCTTTTGAAACGAGTTCTCAAGGTCGTCAGGTGAGGTGGTCCTCGCCTTAGCTGATCTCCTGTCGGCGGAGTCAGGCTTGTGACGTCCCTGGCAAAGGGAGATTGCTGCCAAGCCCAGAGGGTTATTTCTGTCAAGCCCAGAGGGCTATTTCTGTGAGGGCAGCTTGGAGACAAGCCTGAGGGAGACTGTCAGTCCTTCGAGCTGATAGTGAGGCCGAAGGTAGAATTTGGAGCTGTAGTAGCCGGGATTGCCTTCGACTTCTTCGACGACGACCTCGGCAGCCGAGAGGGGATACTTGGCTTTATCTTTTTCTGTGGCGATGCCTGGGTTTTTTAGGACGTATCGATTGATCCATTTGTTGAGCCAGGTTTGCATATCGTCGCGTTCTTTGAACGAGCCGACTTTGTCGCGGACAATGCACTTGAGGTAGTGAGCAAAGCGGCAGACGGGAAACAGGTAGGGCAACCTGGCTCCTAGGTTGGCATTGGCTGTCGCATCCGGATCTTCGTATTCGGCCGGCTGGTGGAGAGTCTGAGCGCCGATGAAGGCGGCGAAGTCGCTGTTCTTTTTGTGCACCAGCGGCAAAAACCCATTCTTGGACAGCTCGGCCTCCCGTCGGTCGCTGATGGCGATCTCGGTGGGGCATTTCATGTCCACTCCACCGTCATCGGTCGGGAAGGTGTGCACCGGCAGACCTTCGACAGCCCCGCCGCTTTCGATGCCGCGAATGGCCGTACACCAACCATAGAGCTTAAACGCCCGGTTGACGTTGGTAGCCATCGTATAGGCGCTGTTAGCCCAAGTGTACTTGGTATGGTCGCTGCCTTCGACATCCTCCTCGAAGTGAAACTCATCAACCGGATTGTTGACCGGGTCATAGGGCAGCCGAGCGAGATAGCGGGGCATGGTTAAGCAGAGATACCGGCTGTCGTCGGTTTCTCGCAGACTTCGCCAGCTGGCATATTCTGGCGTCTGAAAGATCTTGGTCAGATCTCGTGGATTGGCCAGTTCATTCCAACTATCCATGCCCATGACTGTGGGATTGGCTGCGGCGATAAAGGGGCTGTGGATGGCTGCACAGATCTTGCTGATTTCGCCAAGCAGCTCAACATCGGGTGGGCTGTGGTCGAAGTGGTAATCGCCGACCAGACATCCGTACGGCTCACCGCCGAACTGCCCGTATTCCTGTTCATACATCTTCTTAAACAGCGGGCTCTGATCCCAGGCGGTGCCCTTGAACTTCTTCAAGGTCTTGCCCAGATCTTTCTTGGAGATGTTGAGGACCTTGATCTTCAACGTCTCGTCCGTTTCAGTATTGTTGACCATGTAGTGCAGGCCACGCCAGGCACCTTCCAACTTTTGGAAGTCCTCATGGTGGAGGATCAGGTTGACCTGTTCGGTGAGTTTTTTGTCGATGGCGGCGATCAAGCCCTCAATGGTCTTGATGACGTCGTCAGAGATCACCTCGGTTTGGTCGAGCACCTGAGCGGCCAGGGTCTGCACAGCACGCTGGACGTTCTCGGTGGCCTCTTCGCTTCTGGGCTTGAACTCTTTTTGCAGAAGCGTGGACAGCTCGGTGGCCTCAATGGTTTCTGCTGCCGCTGCCTGCTCGGGATTGGTCTCTGCTGAACTCATCAGTCGCTTCCTAGGTGTTCAATTGTGAGGGCTGACCCGTCCCTTTGGGCAGATGCCTCCCCTTTGAGATGGGTCTCTGCTTGGGTGATGAAATCTCTGCATCTGGCCGACGCGTCGGTGCGTGTTCTTTGCTTCTGTGCATGACTGAGACTGATCGCCTGTCGCATCAGTTGTTCCAGACGCCTCTGGCGACCTGTCTTGCCTGGCGGCCTGTCTTGCCTGGCGGGCCTTTCCGAATCGGTTCGCTAAGAATCGAGTGCTGGAGGTCCGCTGCTGAGATTTTGGCGGTTGTTTCTGACCGGCCTGCCACAGCGACGGCCTTCTGGCAGTCGACCGTTGGCGGGCTCCGATTCAGTCTGTGGTCCTCAGGCCCCAGGCTTACGCTCTGGGCTGGCTTTGGGTTGTCCGGCTCTGGCTTGCTTGACTCTGGCTTGCTTGACTCTGGCTTGGTCGGCTCTGGCTTGGTCGGCTCCGCAAGTCTTTGTTGTGTGATGGAGGCTGCTGTGGGTTGGGCAAGGAAAAAGCCCGACGCGTCTTTCTCAGCTGCCGCTGAGTGGAATTCAGACAGAACACCCCAGCGTTCTGAGAGGTGCGGTGCTTGAGGGCAGCCTCAGCGGAGAACCGACGCCTGGCAAGACGCCCCAGCTTGTCACTGGTCGCCTTCTTCACTTTTGTTGGCTTCTGAGGCCAACGATTGCAGCAACGTCGGATCCTTCAGCACTTTGGCAATTAACTCCTCGGCACCGGTCTTGCCGTCCATATAGCTGAGCAAATTGGCGAGTTGGTTGCGTGCATCCAAGAGCTTACTCAAGGCATCAACTTTCTTGGCGATTGCCGCTGGCGAAAAGTCGTCCATGTCCTCAAAGGTCAAATCGACAGCGATGTTTCCCTCTCCGGTGAGGGTGTTGGGGACGCTGAAGGCCACTCGTGGTTTCATGGCCTTGAGTCGGTCGTCGAAGTTGTCGACGTCGATCTCCAGAAACTTCCGATCGGCCACGCTGGGGAGAGGCTCTTCGGGTTTTCCGCTCAGGTCAGCCATCACCCCCATCACAAATGGCAACTGGACGCTCTTCTCTGCTCCGTAGACTTCCACGTCGTATTCGATTTGGACACGCGGTGCACGATTGCGAGCGATGAACTTTTGGCTACTCTGAACCATAGAAAAATCTCCCAAGGGGATTTGGACAACCTCTGAACACCAGGGTGTTCACGACGACGGCACCATCTCGTTTGCCATCAGGGCACCCTGGCACCAACAATCCTTCCAACAAACAACACTCGCAAACGAACCAAAAGACCAACCCCGGTCCTCCTCGAACCCTCACCGAACTTCCTCAAGCGTTTGTGTTTAGCTGTCCTTGCCTGGCTGTCCTTGCCTGGCTGTCCTTGCGTTATGGCCGTTTGGCATTTCGCAGACAGACCGACTCACTTGGCTTGAGAGAGTTCCTCCGCTCGATGGTTCGGGACCAATTCCTTCGGCACCATTTTCTGAGGGGTTCGTCGCTGTCTTGCCTGGCCCAAAGGGGAACCCACCCCAGCTGACTCCCTGGGCAACTCGGCCTGTGACCAGCTTGGCCTGTGACCAGCTTGGCCTGTGACCAGCCGGTCCTCACTCGACTGTGCCCAACGAGCCAAGATCTCCCCAACCTCAGCAGGAAAGGCCGAATACAGCGGGGATCGTCCTTCTGGTCCGTTCAGCTTGGGCAAGTCGGCTCTCTTGTGCATTAGGCCCGACACTCCAGGCCAGGTGACGGGAAATCTCACCAGAGTCCAAAAGGCTGGTTTGCAAGGGTGGCAGCCCAGAGTTTCATGCCAGACTCTCATGCAGGTGTCTATCAAGGCCAGCCGGGGACCAATAACACAAGCGACCAACTTCAGGTTGCTTTCTTGGGAGTTGGCTGGCTCACCCTTTTTCGGGGCCAGCTCGATCCTTGCGGAGGCTGGTCAGATGACTCTTGGCCAGATCAAGCTTTGGCCAAAGACACCTGAGACGAGACGGCTGAGGACTAGTGCCTTGTTTCCTGTGATTTTGGCAGTCGGTTGATTTTGGCAGTCGGTTGATTTTGGCAGTCGGTTGATTTTGGCAGTCGGTGGGACGTGAATCCCCCGATTCCACGAGAACCAACTGCCAAATCAGAAGGAAACCGACCACTAGGGCCGCGACGTTCCCCTCAGGACGGCTCACTGTTTTCAGCCAGGATGATTGTTTGGGACGCTTCACTTCTTCTTGGAGGTCGTTTCTTTGCCTTGATCTTTGTTTTTGGCTGACTGTTGATTTTGCTCGCTGTTTTCCCCTGGGCCGCTGAGAGCGTGAACCTCTTCCAGGCCGCCGGGCGCTAAATCCCGGATGATATCCATGAAGCTGGCAGTGGCCAGCCGCTTGCAACGCTTCAGCAAGAGGGGAAGCGGGCTGGAGGGCTCGCAGAGATCGTAATACTCGCAGATCAGATCGAGGGCTTTGAGCACATCCTCGCGTGTGCGAATTCGCCCGGAGAGTTGATCGCTCGGCACGGCGCCGTTGCCGGAGGCTGCAGCCGCTTGCTCGGGACCGGGGCCCTCTTCAAAGACGCTCGGTCCGGCAGCGGCCAGGCGTTGTTTGAGCTTGGGCTCAATGAATTTGGAAGTTGTCTGCAGGACATCCAGCAAGGGCTTCAGCTGGACTGAGTTGGCGGCCCCGACCTGCTGAGTGAGGGCTTCTTCCAGATCTTTAGTCAGCTGGATGGATTCCGCAACCGCCGCGGAGGTTTGCTCAATCTGCTCAACAGGCACCTCGTTGAAGGCGGCATCGATGATCGCATGTGTGGGGGCCTCGCCTTCCTCGGGCGGTGGCAGGTCGCCGTCGGCGATGGCCACATCTCGCAGGCTGAATTTGCCCACCACTTGGGATTGGACCAGTGGGGTTTTCTTGCAAAGCTGCAAAGTCGTCAGTCCGTCGCAGAGGCTGACTAAGCTATTGACCCGAAAAGTGGGATCGTTGTCATCGTCGGGATCCAGTTGAGGATGGACCGATTCCCAAAAGTCGGTCAAAAACCCCTTCATCAAGCTCAGACCATCTCGAAAACCCGACCAGCCCTCGGTTGCCAAAGACGCCTTGGCCAGATAGGCCGCCAGCCTCAGATCGCGAGTATTCTTGAGTAACTCCAGGCAGAGTTTGCGAACCTGCTTCCAGTCCGGCTCCTCGGCGGGAATGACCGTCTCGCCGATCTGCTGCTCGGGTTTGCCCTCGGCGGCCCTCTCCAGCTCGACAAACTGGGGGTCATACTCCAGATCTTCGCCAGAAGGAGCAGAGTCGGAGATCGGTTTCAGAAGGGAATCGAAATCCAAGGTGCTCATGAAAGGCTATAACCGCAACGTTTGGTGATTGCACCAGGCAACATCAGGATGAGGCCAACCGGACCGCGGGCTCACTGACAATCCCCACTTCCCCAGCACATCGGCATACCCTCCCGGCGATCACGCTCAAGTCAACGATCTTGAGTGCCTCGGTCAGCCGATGGCGACCCGTCTGGAGAGTTGTTGGAAAAAGTTGATTTGTCCTTTTGTCAAACGGATCTTGTCCATGGATTCTACGGGAGTTCGCCTCACCGCAGCTTTTTAAGGACAAAACTTTGGGTGATCGATCCCTCCGAATCTTTCATTTCACGGCGGTTGCCCGAAAGATATCTTGGGTTGCGAAGACCTTCTCTCGGCTTTTCGATTGGGCAAATGCTTCCAGTACGAGAGAGAGCACCCAGAATCACAAGCAACCCAGAATCACAAGCAACCCAGAATCACAAGCAACCGAGGACCAGAGCCCCCCCCGAGAATCCGAGTAATCCACCCAGATGGATTGTGGACCTTCATGGGGTCATTCCATCTTCGATGGTTTGGGTGAGGTTGGAACAGATCCGACACTTGTGGAAGGTTTGGTGAGAATCCAGGAGGTCGTTTGTTCTCGCCGCATCCCAAGTTTGCCCAACTTTTGAGACCTTAAGTGTCCGAAACCCTGCAGACAAGTCCTCACGAGGAAAATTCTCCCCAGCTCAGCTGGCCGCCAACCTCCAAAGCCAACTTCGCGGCCATTGTTGCAAGTGCCTCTGTCGGCCAGTTGAGACGCTCAGGGTGTTTGCGTCGGTCACATTGATCCTTGGTTCCATTCACGTTGGATGGCATCAGTGCTTTGGGGAGCCGTTTTGCCCCCTGAGGCCATTTCTCAGGCGGTTAGTCGTTTCGCATGGGTTCCGCCAGGATGGCGTCCAATTCTGGATCTCCCATTGAGGTTGGGTCGGCAATCCCCTGGGCTGGGATGACGTCGGTTGCTGGGGGGTCTTCTTGAGCGAACAGCTTCTTTTGGTCTGCGCAGAGATGCTCCAGAGCTGCCAGATCAACACCCTGGGGGTCAGCCAAGGCTTGCAGGATCGCCCTTCTCGATCGCCGCAGGAAGGATTCCGTTTCAGCGATCTGCCGCCGCGTGTGAGCGATCTGCTCTTCGGTGACGCGAATCTGGGTGATCAACTCCTGAAACTCCACCAGCAAGTGCTGGGGTTGTGCCCAGGAAAGAAAGGCCTGCGGGTGTTCCACTTGGGCGACCGGTTGCGAGGCCACTTGCTCACTCATCGGCGAGGCAGCCAAGGCGTCGTACCTCAGCCCTTCCAGAGTCTGGGCCAGCTCCTGATGATCCCGATCAAGACTGACGGCCTGACTGGAAAGCGTCTTCAACAAAATCCTTAGGTGTGCCAGTGAGGCTCCTAGCTGCTCAAGATCCGGTTCGAGGTATTGTTCAGGCATCCGCTGAGCGTCCGCCAAAACCGGCAAGGTGCTCTGCCTGAAGAACTGCGGGTTCCCCAGGGTGAAGGGTTTGCCAAAGAACTCCTCGGGGATTGGGTCGAGCTGAGTCAGCCGAAACTCATCTTGTTGTCCATGGACCTGATCAGCAAAGGAGAGCCGAAATCGGAGCACCTGGTCCCTGGCGTGAAGCTCCAAAGAGTCCCGCCAGACGGCCCGGTTGGCAACGAGAAGCTGATCGCACCCAACAGCGTATCTGGTTGCGCCGGCGAACTCGCTGGCCTCGATCAAGACGTTGCCGCCTGGCGTCAAGGTCAACCGCAGACCCTCGGTTGTCTCCCACTGTCCCACCAGTCGTTGTGTCAACTGCCTCTCTCTCTGAGTTGGTTGCCAAGACGGCTCGCTGATCGCTCGAAGCCCCGCCAGGACAGCCAAACCAACCACAACACCCAAGACCCAACGCCAAGGTCGCGACCTTCTGGCAGACCCCAGGCGGCCTGTCGGGATCTTCCGAGAATAATCCGCCTCCGGGTGACTTCCCTGGGAATGACTCACCAGACGGTCCCCCGGCTGAGAACTCTCCAGACTCGTTCCACTTGGACTTGTTCCACTTGGGCTTGTGTCACTTGCACTGGGGCTTGTTGCACTTGAAGGAGCGACACCGGAACGAGTTGTATTTGAGCAAGTATTTGCTGAGTCGAGGTGTTCTTGGTGAGATGCTCCTCCGCCTGGGAGTTCTTCGGTTGTGACCTGAGCATGCGCCCAGCTGTCCAAGTAGGGAAAGGTATCAAGCTGGGGAATCGCTTGCTCAGAGACTTGCTCTGCAGGTTGAGGACCTTTTGATAGGGTTTGAGTTGGTGCTTCAGTGGGACGATCGTCCGAGTAGAAGGCGAACTGTGGTTCTGAGTCGCTCACCTGCTGGGCATGCAGATCCATCTCCACAGCCTTCCAAATCAACAGGTCTCCTGGTTGCTCTGGTTGGTTGTGTTCTGGCAGGTTCTGCTGGAGCGGGTTGTCTTGGAGAGGTACCGGGTCGCCCATAAGGGGGGAGAACAATTCGTCCGAGACAGCGCGGCGGACGCCTTCTGGCGAAACGCCCAAGTTGGTCAAGATCTCGGCGGCGACTCCGTCTGACTGGCTGAGCAATCCCAACAGCAGGTGCCCGGTGCTCACCTGCGGGAAGCTCACGCTGCGTTTGGCCTGAGAGGTGGCCTCGTCAAGGGCTCGCTTGACTCGTGGGGTTTTCGGCGGTTGGAATGCTGGAGGGTTGGGAAGTCCGATTTGAACGAGGTTCTCCAGCTCGCGACGAACGTCCTGTGGCTGGACACCCAAGGTACTCAGGGCCTGGGCGGCGATCCCGGAGTTGACTTCAAGCAAAGCCAACAACATGTGTTCGGTGCCGAGATAGTCATGGCCGAACTGATTTGCCTCCCGTCTGGCTAACCGCATCACCTTGCGGGCGTTCTCTGTGAAGCGTTCGTACATGAGCCAAACTCCGTCAGCGATGTCAGAGGCAAGAGACGTGTGGATCCAGCCTTGTCCTTTCAGGATGAATGGCGAGTTCTCGCCTGGCAAGATGACCAGCGATTTCTGAGGAGATCCCCTTTTGGGAAAGCCTTGGACTTTTGAGTTGGATGATGCCCGTGGCGTGAACAATGCTAGGCCCTGTCTCAAAACGCCCATCTGGCTTCGGGCGGCTGGGCTTCGGGCGGCTGGGCTTCGGGCGGCTGGGCTTCGAGCCGCTGGGCTTCGGGCGGCTGGCGGCGTCCGGCTGCATCGACGAATCTTCTGGGTTCGCCTGCTTCGCCCTCCTTGCCAGCAACTCGCTCATCGCGTCCTCTGGCCGACCAGCGCGTTTTTAGACAGAGCCTAGCACACGACAGCCTCACGTCCGGAACGCTCCATCGGATCATTTTGCTGGAGCTGAAGCTGCGGCAAGCCAGAGCCAAGCGTAACTCAAAAGCTCATGAGAGTCTGAGCCAATTGGCCTAAAGCGTCCGCCTGAGCAGGTCCGTCAAGGCGGCCCTCTGCTGGACACCTGGGCAAACAACCACCCAGGCCCACACAACGGTTCCAACCGGCTCGGCGTTTTCTCCCTCAGAACCCTCCAACTCAACTCCAGCTGCCAACCAGTGCCAGTGTTCCTTCACAGATGTGCTCTGCAGCAGATGTGTTGATGCGGCAGAGACAGTGGTAGCTTGTTGGTCGACAAGACGCTGGACAATGCAACTGCTGGACAATGCAATTGCCGTGGGATGAGGATGTCTTGGGATGAGGATGTCTTGGGATGAGGATGTCTTGGGATGAAGCAGACTTTAGGTGGATGGGAGCAGGACCACGGTGGTGAGCAAGGCTGAGATGTTCCAGAGGCCAACGGCGATGGCAAAGAAGACCACCACTGTGGAGCACTGGTGGAGACGCCAGAGGTAGCTGTAGGAACTCCAGGCTGGTGAGATTCCGGTGGCCTCTTCTTCCTCTCTCAGCGGGGCTGTTTGGATGGTGCCCCAGAAGCAGATGATGTTGTACAGCAACAGCGAGACTGTCAACCGCATCAGACCACCTGAGCGGTCGTGCCAGCCAAGCAGCAGAGCCCACACCGTGAACTCCTGGGAGTGAGTCAGAGTCTTCTCCACAGTTTGCATCATGGCCTGAGCCTGCTGCAGAGTCGCTGCAAGATGGAGAAGATCTCGCCTGTCGACATCCTGTCCAGGATGTTCCCCCTCCAATGACCCAGGTTCCTGTTCTGCAGGCTTGTCTTCAGCAGGCTTGTCTTCAGCAGATTCCTGTTCGACAGGCTCTCGCTCGCCAAGCTCCGAAGCAGCGGGTTGTTGTTCCGCCAGATCTTCTGCCGCGAGATTCCGTTGCAGAAGGACCTGCTGAATGAGTTCGCCTGCACGGAGTTGCTCTTCTGTAAGTTGCTCTTCTGTGAGTTGCTCTTGGGCGGCTTCTTGAGGAAGAGGTCCTTGGTCAACAGGAATTTGTTCGGCGGGAGTATGTTCGGCGGGCCTTGGCTTGCTGAGGGGTTCTGGAGCAGGAGGGATTTGTCGAAGAGGTTTCTGCTTCAGAAGCTGTGGAGCGGGAGGTTTTTCGTTGGGGGCAGTTTGTTCGGCAGCGTGGGTTGTCACGGCGAGGCAGTGATCGAGAGCAGCGTTGAGGGCGCGGACCTCTTCTTGCAGGGCGTTCTGAGGGACCTGTTGGGGCCAGCGATCGACTTGAGATTGGAGTTGTTCGGCTTGTTGACCGGCTGCTGCTGCCGCATGGGCGACGTCGTTGGGGAGGGCCAGAGATTGGGAGTGGCTGGTGGCGGCTTGCACAAGGGCTGCTGCACGCAGAACGGCTCGTTGTTCGACAGCGCCGAGGGAGGACCAGAAGATGGCATGCAGGGCGACCGGGAGGAAGGCCAAGGCCGTCAGACACAGAACGATCACCAGATTAGAGCTTGTGTAGCGTCGCTTGAGGATGGACCAAGGGTCTTGGATGCTCGGAGATCGCTTCAGGTCCAGGACGGTTGTGTGGTCCAGACGTAAAGGCTCACGATAGGTGATGGGGAAGCCGGAGAGCCAGTCACCGGGGACTTGCACGGGCCAGGAAGGAAGGCCGGTTCCGCGGATATCGGCTCCGCTGAGGTCGGTGTTTTGGAGATTGGCCTGTTGAAGGTCTGCTTTGCGGATCTTGGCTGCTTGCAGGTTGGCTTTCTCGAGGTTGGCCTGTTGCAGGTTGGCGTCCAGCAGGTTCGCTTCCTGCAATTGGGCGCAGCCTAGCAGCGCCTGCTGCAGATTGCTTCCGGCGAGGTTGGCCTGCTGCAGCTCGGCCCACTGCAGATCGGTCCGTTGGAGGTTTGCCCCTTCCAAGTTCGCCTGTTGGAGGCAGGCCCAGCAGAGGTCAGCTTGTTGGAGATTGGCCCCCTGGAGGTTGGCTGCCTGAAGATTGGACTCTCGCAGGCGTGTCTGCCGGAGATCTGCTTTTTGGAGGTTGGCACCTTGAAGGACGGCCCCTGGGAGAATAGCACCTTGCAGGTTGGCCTCGGAGAGTTCGGCGGCTTGCAGTTCCGCTTCTTGCAGGTTGGCTTCCTGCAAGATCGATTGTTGCAATTGGGCTTGCTGCAGCACCGCTTTTTGAAGGTTGGCTTTGCGAAGATCGGCCCCCTGGAGACGAGCCTGCCGAAGGTTGGCTGCTTGCAGGTTGGTCCCGTGCAGGGTGGCTTTTTGCAATTCGGCCCCTTGGAGGTTGGCTGCTTGCAGGTTGGTGTGCTGAAGGTTGGCTTCTTGGAGGTTGCTTCCTCGGAAGTTGGCTCCCTGCAGGTTGGCGTCTCGGAGGTTGATCCCTTGGAGGTTCATCTCCTGCAAGTCGGCGCCGCGGAGGTCAGCTCCGTGGACTTGGGCACCACGCAGCAACTCTTCGCCAAAGAGGGCCAAACGCAGATCGGCATTCTCCAGAATGGCACCTTGGAGGTTGGCTTTGTGGAGGTTGGTTCCTTGCAGGATGGCCCCTTGCAGGTTCGCCCCTTGCAAGTCCACTTCGTGCAGGTCGGTCTCCTGAAGGTCGGCTCGTTGTAAGTTAGTTTCCTGAAGATTTGCCCCTTGAAGTTGAGTCCCCCGCAGGTCAGCCTGGCCAAAATCGGCTGCCTGGAGGTTGGCTCCTCGGAAGTCCGCTGCCTGGAGATTGGCTCCCTGAAAGCAGGCACCCCGGAGATTGGCACGCTGGAAGTTGACCCCCTGCAGGTTGGTACCCCGCAGGTTGACACCTTGCAGGTCCATTTCTCGGAGGTCAGCACCGCGGAGATCGGCACCATGGACTTCAGCGCACCGCAGCAGCTCTTCCCCAAAGAGGGCAAAGCGGAGATCGGCATTCTCCAGGATGGCACCTTGGAGGTTGGCTTTGTGGAGGTTGGTTCCTTGCAGGATGGCCCCTTGCAGCCTCGCCCCTTGCAGGTCGGCCTCGTGAAGATCGGTTCCCTGGAGGGTTGCCCCTTGAAGGTCCGCTCCGGAGAGTTTTGTCCGTCGAAGATTGGCCCCCTGGAGGTCGACTCGGCGGAGGCTTGCCCCTTGGAGGATGGCCCCCTGAAGGTCTGCCCCGTAGAGCGTTGTGTGAGCCAGGGCAGCTCTCTGAAGGTTGGCACCTTGGAGGTTGGCCCTTTGAAGGGTTGCCCCTTCTAGATTGGCCCCTTGAAGGTTGGCTCGTTGCAAGTTGGCCCCCTGCAGGTTGGCTTCTTGCAGGTTGCAATTGCGGAGAACTCCTCCCTGGAGATTGGTCTCTTGGAGGTTGGCCCCCTGAAGGCTGACTTGCTCAAGGTTGATGTCCTGGAGGCTGGCTCCCTGAAGGTTGGCCCCATTGACATGAGCGGCCCGCAGAAGCTCCTGTCCAAAGAGAGCCAGCCGCAAATCAGCGTTTTCCAGGATGGCTCCCTGCAGATCCGCCTTGTGGAGAATAGCCCCTTGGAGGATGGCCCCCTGCAGGTCGGCTCCGGAGAGTTTCGTCCGCCGGAGATTGGCCCCCTGCAAATCGGCGTTATGCAGGATGGCCCCTTGAAAATTCGCTCCCTGCAGATCGGCCCCGTGGAGTTTGGTGCCCCGAAGATTGGCACCTCGCAGGTAAGCCCCTTGCAAAATCGCTCCTTGCAAGTTGGCACCTCGCAGGTCAGCCTCGCGGAGGTCGGCGTCCTGCAAGTTGGCTCTCTGCAAGTTGGCTCCCCAGAGCGTGGCCCCCTGGAGGATCGCCTCATGGAGGTTGGCCCTCCAAAGAGCCGCCTCATGCAACGTGGCCCCCTGGAGGTTCGCTCCATGCAGGTCTGTCTCCTGAAGGTTCGCGTTTTGTAAGTTGGCCCCCGGCAGCCCAGCCCTCTGCAGGTTGGCTCCCTGCATATTCGCCCCAGGTAACTGCAGACGCCCGTGCGCCAGCTGCCAATCTTCCAGGGGAACATAAAACGCGTCCAATTGTTCCTGGCGTGGTCGCTCCCAAGAGTCACGAGAGGTCAACCCAGCAATGCGTTGGGAGGCTTCCAAGACCAGTCGCAGACACTCGGGATCCGGCCTGGGAAACTCGCTGCTGGATAAACTCAAACTGGAGAATTCTGTCCCGGAACGTTCACCCTCAAGCAGTTCCGAGGCAAAGATGTCTGAACTGGATAACTCCGCAGCAGAGATGTCTGTGCTTGAAAGCTCTGAACCAGACAGTTCTGAGAGATCCGGACCCGAGATCTCCCCAGATAAGCTTTGGCTGGGCAAATCTGGGCTGGAGAGCTCCGCATGGTCCAGATCCGCCGGCCAAACTGCTTGAGTGTCTCCGTCAAGAGAATCATCGGCCAGGTGTCCATAAGACAGGTGTCCAGCAGGCAGGTGTCCAGCAGGCAGGTGTCCAGCAGGCAGGTGTCCA
>CAZYKP010000116.1:0-25916 GCA_964648025.1 uncultured Pirellulales bacterium
ATGGTGCAACACGATCCAGGTGGATTCCGGTGCTTTTCGGACAGACTGTCAGTGCCTGTTGTGAGGTGATGGTCCCCTCCCGAGGATCCCCCCTGACTGGCTACTAGCCGCTTTGTCCGGCAGGTTTCTTGGGTATCGTTCCAGCGGTGATCCAGGAGTTTCCGCGTTGTGGATGAACACGAATAACCCCAAAACCGGTTGATCCCCAAAACCGGCGAGAGCCAAGGGTTTGACGAGAAAAGAGATTTGCCAGAGAAGAGATTTGCCAGAGAAGAGATTTGCCAGAGAAGAAATTTGCCAGAGAAGAAATTTGCCAGAGAAGAGATTTCGGAGGCAAGGGTTTTGGGAGCCAAGGGTTCTTTAGGAGGAGCGATTGAGGCTTTCGGGGAATCCGTAATTCCGGTGAGGGCGATAGTTTCCAGACTGAGTCCAGAATTGCCAGATGCCGACCTGGCGATCTTCGTAGTAAGCCCCCTCACTCTTTTTGGCCCCGTTTTTATGGTAGAAGACCCAGGGGCCGTCTCGCTTTCCGTTTTTCCAGCTGCCTTCGGTCTCGAGATTCCCGTTGTCGTACCATTCTTTCCATTCTCCGTGCTTCTTGCCGTCGAGATACTCGCCGCGGGATTTCTTGTTGCCGTTTTGGTGCCAGCTGGTCCAGAGCCCCACGCGAACGCCGAGCTCATAGGTTCCCTCACTCCGTTTTCTTTCCTCGTGGCGAGGAGAGTACCAATACGTCCACTGGCCATGGCGTTGACCAAGTTTCCAAGATCCTTCCCCATCCTGGACGAGATAGGGCATCAAGGGGATGGAAAGGAGAACGCCAAACAGGAAGGCAAGAAGAACTAAAGCGTATTTCATGGCGGATGAGCGTACAGAATCCGTGAGTACTGGCTATGCAGCAGGCAACGACCGACGGAAACCGCAGTCTTGACTCCAGCATAGCTCGTTTGCTCCTACCCTGCTATCTCCTGAGCGAAGTGAGTGCTGGTAACCAGCCCAGCCCGAGTGCCAGCCCAGCCCGAGTGCCAGTCCAGCCCAAGTGCCAGCCAAGCAAAGTTGCCTGATCGGGCGATTTTCACTCGGGCAGGGTGATCGCCGCACCGCTGGCATCATGGACCGCTTGCACAACCTCCCTGGCCGCACAACCTCACCAGCCGCACAACCTCACCAGCCGCACAACCTCACCAGCCGCACAACCTCACTGAGGCACCCACGACAGCCACGCCGTGCGACGCTATCATGAAAAGACTTTCTCAACAGGCCAAACCAACTCGTGCCGGCCAGCCAGACTGGCCCACCAGGCCGCCCGTTCGGGTAACTCCTCCCCAACGGACCGAAGACAAAACCCCAACAAAGCAAACCACCTCGTCGAGTGGCCACCGAAGCTCTCCTGGGAGAACTTCTGCCAATGCAAGCCTGCAAAGACAAGTCAAAAGGCCAGCAGGCAAGGAAGTGAACAAGCAGCAAGTCAGCAACCAGAGAGTTGACAGTGGTTTCGAACTTTCTTGATCATTGATGAGCCTGCTTTTTCAAGGGGCAACCTGACAAACTCGGGATCGTCCAACAAATTCTTGAGGACGCCCGCCAGCACTGCGGACACTCTTTTTTTTCCAGAGATTGATCGATGAGCGTTTCTGATCCCTTTTCAGCTCGTGAGACCTTCACCAGCAAATGTGGCTCGGCCACCCTCTACCGCCTCAATCGGTTGACAGACGCTGGCTTGGGCGATGTCCAAACGTTGCCATATTCCATTCGCCTGTTGCTGGAAAGCGCTTTGCGAAACTGTGATGGGTTCTCGGTCACACAGCAGGATGTGCAACGGGTGGCCGCCTGGAGTCCCGAGACTGCCGGGCAGGTTGAGATCGCCTTCAAGCCCGCTCGGGTTGTGCTGCAAGATTTCACCGGAGTTCCGGCCCTGGTGGATTTGGCCGCCATGCGGAGTGCCATGGCCAGATTGGGTGGTGATCCCAAACAGGTCAATCCGCTGATCCCCGTCGACCTGGTCATCGACCACTCCGTCCAAGTGGACCAGTTCAACACCCCGCAGGCCCTCTCGGCCAACGTGGAAATCGAATTCCGGCGGAACCGGGAACGCTATCAATTCCTCAAATGGGGACAAAGGGCTTTTGATAACTTCCGGGTCGTTCCCCCCTCGGTGGGTATTGTGCATCAGGTCAACCTGGAATATCTCGCCAAAGGGGTCTTCTTGTGGGACGACCCGGCCTCCGAGGGGCTTGTGGCGGTTCCTGACACGCTTGTGGGTACCGACAGCCACACGACCATGATCAATGGACTGGGTGTGGTGGGTTGGGGTGTTGGTGGAATCGAGGCCGAAGCGGTTATGCTTGGTCAGCCTATCTATATGCTGCTGCCGGAGGTGGTGGGTTTTGAACTGACCGGCGAGTTGGCTCCTGGAGCAACCGCGACCGACTTGGTCTTGACGGTCACTGAGATGCTCAGACGCTTTGGGGTGGTTGGCAAATTCGTGGAGTTCTTTGGCTCCGGCCTCTCCAAGATGAGTGTCGCCGACAAGGCCACCATCGCCAACATGGCCCCCGAATACGGGGCGACCATCGGCTTCTTCCCCGTGGACGATGCAACCCTGCAGTACCTCAGACAGACCGGCCGCACCGAAGAGGAAGTGGACCTGGTCGAGACCTACTGCAAAGAACAGGGTCTCTTCCGCACCGACTCGACGCTGGTCCCACGGTTCTCGGCGACCTTGTCCCTGGATATGAGCGAAGTGCAGCCGAGCCTCGCCGGCCCAAAACGGCCCCAGGATCGCGTTGCCCTGGCCGAGATGAAAAGCTCCTTCCGGACCTCCCTGCAAGCCCCCTTGGACCAACGGGGGTTCGCCCTGGACGACCAGCGGATGCAGGCCACCGCCGATGTCAGCACCAACGGCACCCAACAAACAATCGGCCATGGCGCCGTGGTGATCGCCGCCATTACAAGCTGTACCAATACCAGCAATCCCATGGTCATGCTCGGGGCAGGATTGTTGGCCAAGAAGGCCGTGGAGCGTGGTTTGTCGGTGAGGCCTTATGTGAAAACGAGTTTGGCTCCGGGCTCACGGGTGGTGACGGATTACCTCAGCCACAGCGGTTTGGATCAATACCTGGAGAAGTTGGGCTTTTACACCGTCGGCTACGGCTGCACCACCTGCATTGGCAACAGCGGTCCTCTGCCGGCCCAGGTTTCCACTGCCATCGAACAAGGCGACCTGGTGGCCTCAGCAGTCCTCAGCGGAAATCGCAACTTCGAAGGACGCGTGAACCCGCTGACCAAAGCCAACTATCTGGCCAGCCCTCCGCTGGTGGTGGCCTATGCTCTGGCGGGCACCACCGACATCGACCTGACGACTGAGCCGTTGGGGACGGACCAGTCGGGCCAGCCGGTGTTCTTGGCTGACATCTGGCCGACCCTCGATGAGATCAAACAGTGTGTCCAGCAGAACGTCACCGGAGAGATGTTCCGCCAACGCTACGCCCATGTGTTTGAGGGCAGCCAAGATTGGAACGACATCGAAGTGGCCGAGGGAGATCTCTATTCGTGGGAACCGCAAAGCACCTACATTCAAGAACCTCCCTTCTTTGAGTCCCTCAGCAGTGAGCCTGGGCCGATCCGTCCGATCCAGAACGCTCGCGTGTTGGCCAAGCTCGGCGATACCGTCACCACCGACCACATCTCACCGGCCGGCTCGATCAAACCGGACAGTCCAGCAGGCCGCTACCTGCAGGAACACGGCGTTGAGCCGGTCGATTTCAATAGCTACGGTTCCCGACGGGGCAACGACCGCGTGATGACCCGAGGCACCTTTGCCAATATCCGCATCCGCAACTTACTGGCTCCGGGAACCGAGGGCGGCATCACACGGCATCTGCCTGACGGAGCAGAGATGTCCATTTTCGATGCCGCCATCAAGTATCGCCAGGAAGAAGTTCCGCTGATTGTTTTGGCTGGATCAGAGTATGGGACCGGAAGCAGCCGGGATTGGGCTGCCAAGGGAACCTTCTTATTGGGAGTGCAAGCAGTCATCGCCAGCAGTTTCGAGCGGATTCACCGCAGCAATCTGGTCGGGATGGGCGTGCTGCCGTTGCAATTCGCCGAAGGGAAGAGCTGGCAATCCTTAGGGCTCACTGGCGAGGAGATCTATAACATCCCTCGGTTGAATGACAGTTTGCAACCTCGCGGAACTCTGGAGGTGCAAGCGACCAGGTCAGACGGCCAGGTGAAGACGTTTCCAGTGCACGTGCGAATCGACACCGCGGTGGAACTGGAGTACTACCGCAACGGCGGCATCTTGCAAACGGTGCTCAGAAAGATGCTCAAAGGATAACCCAGCAGGCCCCCAGCCAACCCGAACCAGCCAACCCGAACCAGCCTGCCGGATTGCCAGTCGTTCCGGGAGGTGGTTTCGGGAGCTAGTTGTTCTGGGAGCTAGTTGTTCTGGGAGCTAGTTGTTCTGGGAGCTAGTTGTTCTTCAGGGACGTCTTGGAAAACGTTTCCGGGAATCACCAAAGGATGAGGACTCGAAGGCCTGGGAGAAACCCAATCCGGCACTGGACGCATCGTCAGGGAGCTTCGGATTGATCTTGGCCGTTGCCGAGGATGGCCTGTTCAAACTCGCTTGTCGAGGGTTTGTGCACATCCAGCCGACGCAATCGTTCGGTGGTGGCCTCCAGGGTGTTTTTGAGGCAAAACACGCCGACGACCATTTCAGACATCGCCGCAAAGGTGAAGCCTTCGCTCAGCTCAACCCAACGCTGACGTTCTTCGGAGTTGAGATCGGGCAACTTACGGGCGAAGTACGCCTCGCGGACTTCTGGCCCAGGCTGTGGGACATGAATCACCCGGTCGAACCGCCTGGGACGTGCGATGATACGAGGATCGAGGCGTTCTGGATAATTGGTGGTGGCGATGTTGACCACCTTATTGACCTGCAGACTCCCGTCCAAACATTGCAGAAGGGCATTATCTCCATAATTGGAGATGATTGCGTCAACATCCTCAAAGATACACACCAAAGGTCGATCCGGCTCGACAGCCCGGAAGTCGGCCACGCATCGAACGAAGTCCGGGGGATAGTCACAGAACAGGGTCATGTTGTCGTTCTCGACAACCCGCGAGACGATCCTTCGAATCAGCGAGGTCTTGCCGCCCCCCTGTTTTCCATAAAAGAGATAGCCCCGACGGTGCAAAAACCCATACCTTCCAAATTCCGCACCAAGAGCCCAGAATTCGTCAATTTCTGAGACGATTTCCTCAGTCAAACCCCCGGAGAAGATCAACAGTTCGTCTGAGGTCAGATCGCGGGGCAAAAACTCTGGCTTTCCGTGGCAATCGCGGCTGCACGTATAAGCTCCCGTGGGCAGCCGGTCAATCGTCCGGCCACATGATTGGTAGGCTTTGATCCGGCCTCCTGATTCACGCACCGCCCATTGCTGCAGGCTCAAACGCTTCTGATTTTTCATAAGGTGACAATGATCTCTGAGAAAGAAGGTTTTGCGAGCAAAAGTAGAACATCACGACGAACGCAACCAACTCGCCACCAAAGCACACCTCCCGACAGGGGCCGCCCCCTATCTTCCGAGGCATTCAGGATGGATCGATCTGGTGTCCTGGCTGTTGATTTCCGTATTCGTTGAGTTGAGAATGCTTTCCTGAGATTCTTAGTCATAATAGCTTGCTATAAAAGACCAAGCGACTTTCGGAAAGATCACTCTTGCGAAGCAGCCGTAAGCAACCTCCCCTACAGCAACTCCATGTCCACAACCGTGGGCAGATTCGGAGTTCGTCAACATCCTAAGCCATCCCTGGCCGTCATCAGCACTGGGCTCTGTCTCAAACCACCAATCGGGCTTCGGGCGGCGGTTGCTTCGGGCGGCGGTTGGGCGGCTAGAGCGAGCGGCTGGCGATGGCATCGACGAATCTGCTGGATTGGCCTGCTTCGCCTTTTTTGGGCAGCAACTCGCTTGTTGCGTTCTCTGGCTGACCATTGGTTGCTGAGACAGAGCCCACGGAGGTTGAGGAAAGTCTTGGCTCGTCCGGCCTAGCGGAAAGGCTGGTCGATCAACAGCCGCCAGATCAACAGCTGGCAGATCAACAGCTGGCAGATCAACAGCTGGCAGATCGCTGGTTGTTCCGGCGGCTTGCGTGTTTGGGACGAGCAAGAACTTTCCGAAGGGAGAAGTACTGTCGCAGATGTGGCCGTTGCCCACCCCTCTGTTGTTGCAGGAACCTGCTGAGGTTCCTCCAGGTTGGGTCTCTGTCACAATCTGGAACAGTCGAATTAGTTGGCATACGTATCCATGTAGGCGTCTTCGGGATCGTCGAGGCAGTCATCTGCATGGTCAGCGGAATTGCGGACTCGTCTGGAGTCTTGGTCACCAAAGCGGGCTTGGGCTTCGTTGAACATGTTCTCGAATTCGCTGGAGGAGTGCTTTTCGGTATCGAGCTTCCGCAACCGTGCGGCGGTATCTTCCAAATCTTCCTCGAGGCAGTAAACGCTGATGATCATCTCCGCCAGGGCGGCGAATGTCAGCCCTGCACTCAGCTCGACCCATCGGCGACGCTCTTCTCCGGGAAGTTCCGGCAGTTTCCGGGCGAGGTAGGCATCCCGCAGGCCGGCATCGGGGCTATCGATTCGCACCACCCGATCGAAACGACGTGGACGAGCGATGATCCGCGGGTCCAAACGTTCTGGATAGTTGGTCGTGGCGATGTTGACGGCCTTGTCAATCTGCAAGCTGCCATCAAGCCACTGCAGCAGGTCGCTATCACCGTCGTCGTCGATGATCGCGTCAATGTCCTCAAAGACGCAGACCACAGGACGGTGTGGCTCCAACTCCCGGAACTGCTTGATGCACTCGGCAAACTGGTAGGACCGTTGGCAGAAGAACGCCACATGTCCCTGCTCGATCACCCGCGCCACGATTCGATGAACCAAGGAGGTCTTGCCCCCGCCTTGCTTGCCGTAAAACAAATACCCTCGGCGATGGAGGAACCCCAGTTGCCTGAACTTGCCGCCTGACGTCCAGAAATGATCAATCTCCGTGACAATCCGATCGGCCAAACTCCCCGAAAAGTCAATCAACTCATCAGTGTTCAGAGAACGCGCGGAGAAAACCGCCGCGCCGTAAGAGTCTAACGAGGGAGTATAGCATCCGGCTGCGAGCATCCGGGTTGTGGGGGAAGGTTGGTACACCCGATACACACCTTCCCGGCAGATGGACCACTGGCGATCAAGTTTTGACTTGGACATCAAAAACTCCTTTTGCTTAACGAATGATCACTTCCGCTGGCACATCCTCTACGAGCACCGCTGAGCCAGGGATCATCCAGTTGTTCTCTGAAGATTTCCCCCTAATCTGAACCAAACAATCCACCCCTAATCGAGATCCCCTCTGAGACACCAGGGACATGATTTCATCACCGTGTTTCGATGAAGTCACCTACAATGACATGCCACCTGTTGATGCCTTCAGCGTAGGAGTCCCACGATGAACCAGTGGAAGCCAGTTTCTGGGGAAGATCGATCCGCCGCGACCGGCGGAGTCGAGACCGGCGGAGTCGAGACCGGCGGAGTCGAGACCGAGCCGGATGAGACGGTCCGAGTTGGTCGCCAGTGGCCGCGGCCGGCTCGGATTCCGTCGATGAAGATGGTCTGGCATGACCTTTTGTTTTTGCATTGGCCGATCTCAGTAGACGAATTACGTCCGGTTATTCCGGATTCGTTGGAGGTGGATACCTATCAGGGACAAGCCTGGATTGCCATTGTCCCGTTTTCGATGAGCGGGATCCGTCCTCCCTGGTGTCCGGCTTTGCCGTGGGTGTCTGCCTTTGCCGAGTTGAACGTGCGAACCTACGTCACTTGCGACGGCAAGCCAGGCGTCTGGTTCTTCAGCCTGGATGCCGGAAACCCGTTGGCTGTTCGGGTCGCTCGCAGCCGATTCTGGCTGCCGTATTTTGACGCCCGTATTCGTGTTTCTCAGGAAGGGAACCAAGCAGCAGCTTGGGGAAGTTGGATCAGGTATCACAGCCGCAGAACTCACCACGGCTGTCGCCCGGCGGAATTTCTGGCAAGGTATCGTCCAGTGGGAGAGCTGACTGCCTCTGGCAGGACAACACCTGGTGAGCCAGCTGCCAGCTGCAATCCAGGCAGCTCTTTGTCCGGCCATGGCCTGGAGCGTTGGTTGACGGAGCGATACTGTCTGTACGTGGTGGACCGGCAAGGACTGCCCTGGCGAGGTGAGATCGATCATCAACCCTGGCCGCTGCAGCCTGCCGAAGTCGAGATTGAGAAAGCCTCCGAGCTGATGCCCGACGGCATCACACTGCCCCGGGTTGATCCGTTGGCCCACTTTGCCAGACGGCTGGAGGTGGTGGCTTGGTCGATTCAAAAAGCCTGATTGCCCGAGCACGGCCAAAGGTTAGCTGGTGATTTTAGAGCTTTGGGTTTTGGCTGTGACTTTCACCAGGGATCAATTCCAGCCACTCGGACACAAGGAGGCTCTCGGGACTTGCAGGGTTCACAAGATTTCCAACGGTAAGCACGATTTTAGCAACTCAAGCCCTCAACGGAGCAACCAACAAGCCTGTCGGTCAACGCGTTGGGTCAGGTCAATTCCCCCCTACTGAGGTTGGGAAAAATCTTGGCTCGTCCGGTTGGTGGAACGGCTGCGATCTCAGCGGTTGTTGTGCCTATCCAGCGTTTTGGACGAGCAAGAACTCGCCCCAAGAGCAGTAATGATTCCAAAATCGTTCAAAACTGTTCATCTGGTTCTTGCTCGTGCGGTTGTCGGTCGCTAGGCTGACCACTACCTCAACGCAAAGGTCGCCACCATGATCAAGCACAGAGCCGGACAACCAAGACCTCAGACAGAAACCCGGCAGAAACAAGCCTCCCAGCAACCAACCTCCCAAAAAGCAATCTCCCAGAAACCAACATCACCGACAAAAGCTGGGCCAAGTCCTTCAGAGCCTGCTGCAATCGCGGAGTCTGAAACTGGGGCTTGGCAACAGGAAGACGCCAGCTCCCCCCTTGCACCAAGGGTGCCTCCGGACCGTGAGTTGATGACCACCCGTCAGCTGATGGAGTTTTTGCAGTTGTCGCGGACGAAAGTCTGGGAGCTGGTCACCAAGGAGGGTTTGCCTGCCTTCAAGATCGGCGGCGACTATCGCTACTTACGTTCGGAAGTGCTGGTTTGGCTGGAGCGATATCGAGTCCGCGTCCAGGAGGTTGATGAGCCCTGACGGCCTTGGGCTCGTTTGAGGAACGATCGCGAGAAACCCGCTCTCCAGCAGAACCTCGAAGATGTTGCGACAAAAAGAACAACACCAAGTTGACAAGGAATTGAAGGAGGGTATTTTCACAGGTGTCGTCCATTTTGGGGAGGAGCTCTTCCGTTCCAGAAAAGCCGGAGCATCCCGGCTTGGGGACCGTACCTGCGTTGCTCGATGAGGGCGACCACTTTGGATTGTTGCTTTTTGCTTTTCAGCTCGGTTGAGGAACGCTCTGATGGCCGCACGCAGCATCCCCACTTCGGAACTCAGGGCCGCTGATATTCTGGTGACCACCGGTCGCGGGTTTATCTCAGGCGGAATCCGCACAGCCACCGGGACCGATTACAGCCATGCCATTCTCTACATCGGCGATGGCAAGGTCATCGAGGCGATCGACCAAGGGGTGGTCGAACGCGACCT
Organism: uncultured Pirellulales bacterium; assembly: GCA_964648025.1. Classification (GTDB taxonomy): domain Bacteria; phylum Planctomycetota; class Planctomycetia; order Pirellulales; family Pb10988; genus CAZYKP01. The sequence goes on from CAZYKP010000116.1 coordinate 9,706, forward strand.
CAGCCTGGCCCTCGCTGAGGCAACCCTCGCGGTGGCTTTGCGACGCCGTTTCATGAATGATGCTGCCCAAAAGCTGGTAGTCCAGATGGCCAGAAAATTTCTCGGGCGACCGTACGACTATGTCGGCGCTGCAGGTGCTGGCCTGGCTCACAATCGCGGGAAGGCGGCCTGTGCAAGTATGCCTGGTCCCTGCCTGGCCTTGTACGTGGCAGCGCAGGTCAACGCCAGCCCGCAAAACCGCGACAAGAAATTCTTCTGTTCCGAATTGGCCGCTCGATGCTACGAAATAGCGGGCGTGCCCATCACCGACGACCCTTCCTTCACCACCCCACGGACTGTGCGGGTTTCTGAATCTCTTCTCTACGTCGGGCACCTTCTCGGCGGTTGAAGGCAACCCCTGTGCGGCACAAGAGCAGCATGTTCAAGATTCGTAGGGCCCATCCACGAAGATGGTTGCATCCGATGGCCTCGTCCGAGAAATGACCTTCGGCGAATCAGGGCGATTGTGTTCGTGAATGTGAGTCTTCGCGAATACCTCTTGCAGGTCAGACAGAGGTCTTCCTCTCGATGGGCAAGGGCCTTCTGAGAAGCTGGCGCGAAGCCGGAGCAATTTTCTGTAGAAAATGCCCTCGGTGGACAGGCACCCCGAAAAACGCAACAACCCAGCTGGTCTCCCTTGCGTGGACAACATGCCGACACCCCGGACGCGCCAGACTTGAGTCAGCCGATCTTGGATCACTCTGCTCGCCGAGCTACCTTTTTGGGATGCGGTTGCGATACTGCGTTTTGCTCTCATTGGCAAAGAGAAAGTCGGCTGGATTGAACACCCCGGCCAGCCGCCCCCGACTGGTGACCACAAACACTCGTTCCTGCACGATCTTGCGTCCCCGGGCGTTGTGGAGCAAATAGCGGACTTGTGTTGCTGAGCCGGGGATGTCCAGCTCAACAAATTCGTCGAGGTCGCGGTGATCGGTTCGCCGGGCTTGGGCGAGCCTGCCTGACTTGTTCCCTGGGGTGGCTAAGGCCGCCTCTGCAGACGAGCTGGCTGTTCCCGGAAAGAACCGGCAACCCTGGGTACCCTGAGTTGCCCCCCATCGGAGCACCTGAAAGCGACCATCTGCGGAGCGGCTGGCAAGGTGCTCTTGGATCACCGGCCGCGGTCCCAGCAACGCAGTTGCCTTCGGCAGGGACCAATCCATCCACCACAATCCGCCGATCCCAGCGGCTGCCCCCAACAGCATGAGCACCGACCAAACCACCAAACGGCTGCGGCTTTTGGTCCGTTGCTGCCAAACCCTTGCGGTGACTCCAACGTTGTCAACCTCAGCAGGCTCCAATCGCAGAGGATCTGCCTCAGGAACATTCGCACCAAAAACCGCCAGCAAAGCCTCCCCAGCCTGAACCTCGGCAACCTCAGCCCCAGCAACCTCAGACCCAGCAACCTGAGCCAGGCTCACACCAGCCTCTTCAGGGTGAACAACCGGCGGTGCTGCTGGGGAGAATTCCTCCATTGAGTCCGTCGCAGTCTCCGACCTCAGCTCTTCGGTGAGATCCGTGGAAGGAGACCTGGCAGGAGATGTCGCCTGCTGGCCTTCGGCCACTGGCGAGAACGTGGTTGAGGCCGGGACCAGCTGTGCGACAGGGACCGGCTGTGCGACAGGGACCGGCTGTGCGACAGGGATTGCCTGTGCGACCGGTTGAGGCGGATGGTTGTTGAAACCCTGAGGGAGCTTCTCCTGGGAGCCCAAGGAATTGCTCTCGGAGTTACTCTCAGCAAAGCTCATGGAAGGTCCTCCTGATTGAAGGAAGCAAAACTTCTTTCAGCATGCACGCTTCCCCGCGCAAGATCAACTCGGAGGCGAACTTCCAGGCATGGCCTGTGAGCGTCAGGAGAGTCGTTCGGAGGAGTGGTCGAGTTGGGCAACGGCCCTGCGCCAACTGCCCACGCCCGTCGGTTGCTGCCTCCGGGAGTTGCTGCCTCCGGGAGTTGCTGCCACTGGGAGTTGTTGCCTCTGGTGGACCGGCCAGTTGGACTCGGCCTGCGGCACTGTTTCAGATGCGAGGGTCTGATTCCAGTCCGTTAGGCTGCCTCCAGCGTGATCACATGCGCTTCAAGCGTTTCAGGATCCAACACTGCCAGGGAGTGAGGATTGGCCCGGTAGAGTGCTCCGGGATTGAGCACAAGAGTCTGGCCTTCTCGATGTTGTTCGGCCAGGTGGCTGTGGCCGTAACAGACGATGTTCCACTCCCCAGAGAGGCACGTCTTGCGAAAGAGTGTTCGGTCATCGCTGTGGATCAAAGCTGCACGTCGACCGGCCACCTCCACCTGCCCAAAACGCCCGTGGCAGGTCCCCCCGCTTGCCAAGATGGCTGACTGCAACGGCGTTTCATCAACATCGCAATTGCCAAAGACATAATGAGCTGGCCAAGCTGCTAACAGCGGCGGGATCTCAACCGACCCGATGTCCCCACAGTGCCAGACCATCTCCACACCCAGGCTCTCCAGCATCACAGCCGCACGACGGGTGTTCTCCACATGACCATGGGTATCGCTAACGACGCCGATGAGCACTGCTCTCTCCTCATCAAGAAAGAGGGGATGACCGAGGGCAACGCCCGGCCTGCCGAAGCCAGACCGGAGGGGGACTTGTCCTTAAGCGGGGAGGGGGGCGAAGCCGAGCTTTGCCAACGGGGGGAATCTGGTTTGATTGACTCGGTTCGGAAGGACCGTCGACAAATCGCTGATCGGCACGGCAACGATTAGCGTGTTGCTTTGCGACGGTTCTGTGGTCACGTCCTGCCAGCTGACAGAGCGGTTGTGGACGAAGGATGTCAACGGGGATCTCTTGCCAACGAAGCGGTCATTGAGGAACCGTTCGTTGGGGACAACGGTTTGGGAGTGTGATGTTCTTTCAGGGCCAAGGCCCATCGAATCCTTCTCAGGTTCAGCGACCGGCTAAAAGTTCAGCGACCGGCCAAAGGTTCATCGACTAGGTGGAGTGGACGCGGAGACGGCTCCACCGGCTGCGGCCATGGCTCGTTTGACTGCCTCGGCCATGTCGGCGGGGCTCTCGGCAATGGCCACCCCAGCATCCTTCAGGGCAGCCAATTTGTCCTCAGCCGAGCCCTGACCACCGGAGATGATCGCTCCTGCGTGTCCCATACGTTTTCCGGGAGGGGCTGTCCGTCCGGCGATGAAGGCAGCCACCGGTTTGGTGACATGCTCGCGAATAAAGGCGGCGGCCTCTTCCTCGGCGGTGCCGCCGATCTCGCCGATCATCAAAATGGCCTCCGTTTCAGGATCTTCCTGAAACATCTGCAACAGCTCGATCTGCGAGGTTCCCACAATGGGGTCCCCGCCGAGGCCAACACAGGTGCTCTGGCCTAAACCGGCGCCTGTGATCTGCCAGACCGCTTCATAAGTGAGCGTTCCGGAGCGGCTGAGGATCCCCACTTTGCCCGGCTTGTGGATGTAACCCGGCATAATACCGATTTTGCACTGATCGGGAGTGATCACTCCGGGACAGTTCGGGCCAATCAAGACCGAACTGCTGGCTTTGACCCGAGGATAGACACGGGCCATGTCGAGCACAGGAATGCCCTCAGTGATACAGGCGATCACCCCGATTCCAGCATCGACTGCCTCTAAGACCGCATCAGCAGCAAAGGCCGCCGGCACGAAGATCATCGAGGCATTGGCACCAGTCTTCTCCACCGCTTCGCTGACCGTATCGAAGACGGGAATCCCCTCCACCTCCAGCCCACCTTTGCCGGGCGTGACCCCGCCGACGACGTTGGTTCCATACTCTTTGCATTTGAGTGTATGGAATTTGCCACTGCTGCCGGTGATGCCCTGACAGATCAGACGGGTGTTCCTATCGACCAGGATGCTCATAATGTCGCAGGACGCCTCAAGGAGTACGGCAAAAAGCTATGGAGAATGATCCACCAAGAGAACCCAAGGCAGCAACTCCCCCGGAGTCAGGTCCTCAGTGGTGTTGCTGCCAGGTGGTGTTGCTGCCAGGTGGTATTGCTGCCAGGTGGTATTGCTGCCAGGTGGTATTGCTGCCAGGTGCACACGGCCGATAGGCGGCGGATGGGCCACTGGAGAAGGCCGGCAAGGTCGATCTGGAAATCGACTAGCCAGCAGCTTGAACGACTTTCTGGGCTGCGTCGGTCAGCCCCTCGGCGGTGATGATGTCGACATCACTTTCTGCAAGAATCCGCTTGCCCTCTTCGACTTCCGTTCCCTCCAGTCGCACAACTAAGGGAACATTAAAGCCGACAGTTTTGTAAGCGGTAATCAACGCGTTGGCGATGGTGGTACACTGCATGATTCCACCAAAGATGTTGACTAAAACTGCTTTGACGTTCTTATCATCGAGAATGATCCGGAAGGCCTCGGTGACCTGTTCGGTTTTGGCGCCGCCACCGACATCCAGGAAGTTCGCCGGCTCGCCTCCGTGGAGTTTGATCAGGTCCATGGTACTCATTGCCAGGCCAGCCCCGTTGACCAAACAAGCAATGTTGCCATCAAGCTTGACATAGCTCAGCCCGGCATCTCCGGCCTGGGTTTCGCTGGGCTCTTCTTCGGCTCGGTCACGCAGTTCTTGGATGTCGGGATGCCGGAACAACGCGTTTTCGTCAAAGCTGACCTTAGCGTCCAGTGCGACCAGTTCATCGGACTCTGTGACGACCAGTGGATTGATCTCCACCAAGCTGCAGTCTTTTTCGACAAAGAATTTCGTCAGTGCTGTGAGGAACTTGCGTGCTGCTCGAGCGGTGTTTTGGCCGAGCTGGAGCTTCTGGGCGAGCTTGCCGATTTGAAAGGGTCGAAGGCCGAAGTCGGGATCAAACGGTTCGTGGAAGATCTTCTCTGGGGTTTCTTTGGCGACTTCTTCGATCTCGACGCCGCCTTCGGTGGAGGCGATGACCACAGGCAGTTTTGTGCCACGGTCGACCACGATGCCCAGATACAGCTCGCGTGCGATCTTGCAGCCCTCTTCGATGAGCACCTGACGGACGGTCTGTCCTTCGGGGCCGGTCTGCAAGGTCCGGAGTTTGTGGCCCAGGAGGTTCTGCACCGCTGAGGCTGCTTCGTCGGCCGAGGAAACGATCACCACGCCTTTCTGCGACTCGTTGCCGATGATGTGACCTTTGCCTCGCCCACCAGCGTGGATCTGCGACTTGACCGCCACGACCGAAGAATCGCTCTGTGAGGTCAGGGCCTGATAGGCTTCTTTGGCCTCATCAGCCGAGTAAACCACCTGATTCCGCAGGACCGTCACGCCCGACTTGCGGAACAGATCCTTGGCTTGGAATTCGTGAATGTTCATCAAAGGCCAGTCGAAAGGACGTTTCCCATGTCAGATTGCTGAGGCTGGATTGTGCCGGAAAGACGTGGCCGATCCAAGAACCGGCCCGAAAATTCAACAACCTCCCCCGCAAGACAGTCCCAAACGGGGAATCGCAACCGCCTACTTGATGAACCGCCTACTTGATGAACCGCCTACCTGACCAACCGCCTAACTGGCCAACGAACTGAGCAACCGCCCGTCTTTCCCCCTCCACCTCGAACCAATTCACCCCTGCCGAAACACTGTCTTCCTGCCGAATAAATGTCTCCCTGCAGAACCAGTCCGTTGCCAGCGTGGATCCGAGGGACCTTGCGTTGGAGGGTCGTCTCTCAGCCAGGCCAGAGAACAACTTGGTCTCGCAACCAGTCGGTCAACGGTCCCCTCGATGGGTAGGGTTCGGTCTCCTGCAGCTGGTTGGACTCCGGCTGCAGCAACATGGAATCCGGCTGCAGCAATATAGAATCCTTCTGCAGCAAGACAGAATCCTGCTGCAGCAAGTTGGACTCCGCTCTCGCGGAATAACTCCACCCCGAGGGTCTTGGAAAAGGTCCCTGTTTGCGGAATGCTTCTCGTTCACCCCCTCAAAAGCCTGGCATAATCGTTTTATAGCGGCCTTGTGGGCTGAAGGAGGGTCGCCAGCAACTGTGAACATTCCAACTCAGCCGGGCCGATTCCCGGGGGGCGGTGGTCTGCTGCAGTCGGCTGACCCTGTGCACGACTTTCCCAGAACTGCCGGTTATGAGCATCGTTTGCGACCATTTTTGTCCTGCCGATGACCACGTTCCCAGCCATGCCGCCGGGGCTCTGGCCCACATTCCCATGGCCTCCCTCTCTCCAATGAGATCGGCCAGGCTGTTCCTGCTGGCTGCCCTGCTGAGCCTTGTTGTCCCTCCCAAGGCCCAGGCGAATTGGCCTTGGTCCTGGGCTCCGCCATTCCTTGCTCCGGAGCACCCCGCAGGCAGGGACTCTGCCCCTCCAATTGGAGGTGCTGTTGAAAAAACTCGAGGGGGGGTGCCCTCTGGTGCCACCAGTCGGCCTCATCCGGCCGTTGTTCGCGTGATCGCCTCGGAAGGCTCGATGGTCTCCTACGGCTCAGGATCGCTTGTTGTCGCCGGCAACGGACGGGGGATCATCGTCACCAACTGGCACGTCGTGCGTGATCACCGAGGCCCGGTGCTGGTCGTCTTTCCAGGCGGGTTCCAGACCCGGGGCATCACCAAGGCGGTCGATCGCCTCTGGGACCTCGCGGCCGTGGAAATCCCACAGCCCCCGGTCGAGCCTCTCCCCTTGGCCTCACAACCACCCACTCCTGGTGAAGACCTTCTCATTGCTGGGTACGGCAGGGGATCTTACCGGGCGGCCCTAGGACAGTGCACGGGATTTGCAAGCCCAAACCCTCGCTCGCCCCCAGAAATGGTCGAGGTCTCAGTCACCGCTCGGAAGGGAGACTCCGGCGGCCCGATCCTGAATTCCCGGGAGGAACTTGCTGGAGTCCTTTTTGGTGCTGGTTCGGGGAGGACAACGGGCAGTCATGTTGTCCGGGTCCGGCAGTTCCTCCGGCCTTGGCTTGTTGGAACGTCGGCTTTCGCCACAACCCCAGAGGTCTATTCCGGGTCCCAAGAGGCTCACTCTGGCTCAATGGCCGGCTCGAGCCCAGCACCGCTGACGGACCTTCATCCGCCTCCTGCGGCGGTTCGCGAGGTCTGGGTCAATCGGTTGGATCCGCCGCAAGTCGGCGCCGCTGCCCCAGGCCCAGGTCTCCAGCAGTCGTTGCCCCGGCAGGCGGATCAAACGAGCCTGGCACCAGTTCAGTCCGAGCCATCCGGTCAGGGACATCTCCGGGTGTTCTTCGTGCTGGTTGCGTCGGTGGCGACGGTGGGATTTTTGTTGCGTTGGTTGCCGGTTTAGCTCAAGGCCTGGGGAAGCGAATCCGCTGGGTGGCTCGACCGATGGGCCTCCGGTGGGCTGTTGTAGAAAGTTCTCCTGGGCCACTGGGCCTTTCTGCTCTGAGACAGAGCCCCAGGACCTAGTTCTCAATGGGCACGTCTGGGCCGTTCTCTGCCGTCAGGCGGAGCTACCGCTGCTGCACTTCTGCAGCGTTGGGACGCACAACCTGCCCCCTCCGAACCTCTCAAGCCTCAGCGCGTGTCTCCCTTGGTGACATTTGGACAACCTTTCGGCACAGCGAATGCTGTGTTTGGCAGGAAGACCAAAACCAACGCTTTTCTGCGGTTTGGCTGTGTCGAAGGTCACCTTTGGCAGGAGGTCACCTTTGGCAGGAGGTCACCTTTGGCAGGAGGTCACCTTTGGCAGGAGGTCAGATCGCCAGAGAGCATCCTGCTCAAACCCGTGCTGTTTGACTGGGCTAGCTGCTGAACTGGGCGTGCTGGAGGTAGGGATCATGGCCTCAGGCAGAATCCACAAGTACCCTCGGACGCGTCATGTTTCTGGCAGTCGCCTTCAGCCGGGCGATGAAGACCTCGACAGCGTGCCCTTTGGCCAACTCCGCGGGCGGCACCTGGTCATCGAAGAGAAGATGGATGGGGCGAACTGTGCTGTTAGTTTTGACGGGGCAGGAACTCTCCAACTTCAAAGCCGCGGGCACTACCTCACCGGTGGCGCTCGGGAACGGCACTTCGACTTGTTCAAGCAGTGGGCAGCTGCTCATGAGCGAACGCTATTGGAGGTGCTAGGCGATCGGTATGTGATGTATGGGGAATGGCTGTATGCCAAACACACCCTTTTTTACGACTGGCTGCCTCATTTCTTGATGGAGTTTGACGTTCTGGACACACACACCGGCACTTTTTTGGATACACCTCGCCGGGCGGAGCTGTTGGCCGGGCTGCCGGTGATCTCGGTCAAAGTCCTGTTTGCAGGGGAACTCACTTCCCAAAAGCAACTGCGGCAATTGGTCCGCTCCAGTCACTTTATGACAGACCGACTTGTGGAGAACCTTCGCCAGGCGGCGACTCGAGTCGGGGTCGATCCAGACAGAGGTGTTCGGGAAACCGACCTCTGCGGCCTGATGGAAGGTTTGTACATCAAGGTCGAGGGAGACGGCGAGGTCCAAGAGAGGCTGAAGTTCGTCCGGGCGGACTTCTTGCAGAAGCTGGCTGCCTCGGACAGCCATTGGCACAGTCGCCCCATCATTCCCAACCAGCTCGCCGACGGCGTTGACATCTGGCAGAGCAACTTTTGAAATGTGGCCATCAAGTCTGAGGAGTTGGCCTCAGGTGGATTTGTACGCGAGAGAGAACTGTTGCCACTTGGTGACGGTTTTGCTGAAGCGATGCCGGCGGCGGGATGGAAGATTCGTTGGCAGAGAAGTTCCCGAAACCCTCAACCTTTTTTGTGGAGAGACGATGCGAAGACCGACAACTTCAGAGGCCGCCTACCGAGTGATCGATGAGGTGGTCTGGCGACGTTATTCGGTAAACGCTCTGATCGACCGAGGGTATCATTTTCTCCACCGAGTGTACCTTCCCAGTTTGGAGCTGTTAGACCAGACGCTCCCTCTCGGCCGGCACAAACGCTTGCGGTTTGAAGGGTGGTATCTGGCCGGGGACACGCTCTTCTGCACCGAATGCTACAGCCGTGCCGCCTGGGCCTACCGACGCGGCGTGCGGTTCACCCTCCGCTATCAGGCGTTGATGCACCTCGAGGCCGCCCAGGCTTATCTCTCTCAAGGCCAGCCTGCTGCCGCTGTTGCCGAATGGGAGACCGCTCAATTGGTGGCTCCCGCCGCAGCCAACCAAGACTCACAAACAGCCTTTCTCTTTGAGGAACTCTCCCACCAACTCGAAGAACAAGATCCCCCACTCCATGACAATGCTGATTGTCGATTGGCCCCAGAACTACCTGTCCCCGAACTGCCTGCTCCAGAACTGCCTGAGTCCGTTTTCAAAGAGTCCGATATCAGTGAGTCGGACTGGAGTTGTGAGGTTCTTGGGGATGCTCTTGGCAACAAGGGTCAACTTCAGAAACGGGTCAATGAGTTCCTCGCTGCCGGGAAGATCCGCCAGGCGGCTCGCACCGTTGCTGATCAGCAGGGGATTGAGCCAAGTTTGTGCCGAGCGCGAATCGAGGGGGTCAAAGGAAATGCCTCTGCAGTGCTCCGGCTGTGGGAAGAGGCCTTTCGAACTGGGCTGGTCACTTTAGAATCGGCCGATTGGTTTCATCTGCCGCGTCGGTTATTAAATTCGCCAAGACTTTGGGACCTGTTGGCCAAATATGCCGACCGGATTTCCCAAGGAAGCATCAAGTGGGGTTGGCCGGATGCCCTCTACAAGTTGACCGAAGAGGAATTCCGCGACCTGGAACCCAGCGAACGGGCGCAGCGGCGGTGCGAACTCTGGCTGGCCTTCCATCAAGCAAGAACCGCCGGCGATCTTGATACCGCCGTCGAGCTGATGCAACGTTATCCCAGTTGGCCTCAAGCTCGCCAATTGGCCATGAAGTTAAGCGCTTCTGCCGCATAAGATACCCCCCCCCCACAGTCTTCCTCCAGTGAGCTAATCCAAAGTGAGCTAATCGAAAACGTCTCAGAAGATCCACGGACTTTGGGCCAATGACTCACAAGATGATCGGGGGGACACAGGTCGGCAGAAAACACGAGGCCAACCAAGATCGTGTTCTCCTGAGGAAGATGGAGCTGGCCTGGTCGGACAAGCCACTTTTTCTGATCGCTGTGGCAGACGGGGTGTCACAAGGTCGCTTTGGCGGGAAGGTCGCTCGTTGGCTGATCGAGGATCATCTGCAAACCGACACGATCTTCCTCCATCCTCAAAAACCTCTCTGGGAACAACTTCAGTCGTATCTGGAAGGTCTCCATCCGCTCTGGTGCCAAGAGTGGCAGGAGGATGAGGATATTCTCAACAGTGCCTCGACATTGAGTCTGGCCGCTTGCCACCAAGATCAGGCCGACTCTCTCTGGGTCGGAGACTCCCCGATCTCCCTGTCGGTTGTTGCCGAAAAAGGCTTTCGGACCTCCCGGTTGACCAGTCCGGACATTGATGCACGTGGTGCCCTCACGCACCGCTTTGACGGCGGCTCGTTCTTCCAGTTGAAACATCAACACGTGATCATGCCTCCCCAAGCGATCCTCACGATCACCAGTGATGGTGTTTCTTGGGAAGAAGTGCATCTGAGCGAGGCCTATCAGCGGTTGGGGTTCTCGCATGCGGTTGTCGAAGAAGTCCTTCAAGAGGCAACCCAGGGAGAATTCTCCGACGACTGCAGCTTGGTTGCTTGCCAACGAAGCGTCGAGTGAAATGTGCCCAAGAATTGCAGCCAAGGTGACCACCCTCGGCCGTCCTTCTGACTTCGACTGTTCCCCTTGAACAATCCTTGCTCGTCCCAAACGCTGCCACGGCACAAGAACCGCTGATTCCGCAGCCTCTCCACCAACTGGACGAGCCAAGATTCTCCTCAAGAGCAGGAGCACCTCAAGCCTGCAAAAAAAGAAGTCGTGTCAGAAAAACAACCAACGATACTTCGGCCTACTGCGAGACACATGGGCAGCAGGCCGTCGAATCAACAGCAGGTGTTTCTCCTTCTGACTCGACAGAGAAACGAGCAAAGCCTAGAACTTGTTTCAACACCTCGACTTTGCCACGCAGCTCCCTCGAGATAACCTAACCGGTCCCAAACGAGGGTTCCCCAACACTTGGAGGAGGCTGACAAGTGATGCCCGCAACGTCTGGTCCTTCTTCAACTGAGCCTGTCGAATGGGCCTTTGGCAGCACACGGCACTCATCGATCCTGCAGGCTTTGGAGCATGCGACTGATTCCCGAGTCTCGCTTTACCGCAACGGCCGGTTGCAATGGACAGCTGATGTGGCCGGAGAGCTGCATGAGTTGACCTGTCATGCTGTGCAGAAGCTGCTGGAGGGGGCCAGCTCCATGCGACTTCCGGTTTATCTGGCTGAGGCTTCGGGTGGAGGCGATGTCAACGCCGCAGCGATCTCCCTCGCGCAGCAGCAGGCTCAGTCTGAGCAGAACAGCTCGTTGGAACAAGTCACCTTTCAACTCCCCGACTCATTTGCTGCCGCCCTGGCTTGCAAAAGACGCTGGCTGGCCGGAGAGGCCGCAGCCCAGGATATCCAACAGGCCGCAGAGCGTCTCTTAGACGATTTGCAATTCTATTGGCCTTCCAATTTCTGCCTGCAAGTCAACGGCCTGCAGACAGCTGCTTGGTGCGTGCTCTCAGCATTGAACCTCGGGGAGCCTTGGCTGGCCGCCTATGGCTGTGCTCAGTGTACAGCCTCCTTTCTCGGTGCCCGTGCCGGATGCCAGGCCATCCACTGTGCTCAGGCTGCCCACTCCACCACCGAACTTGTTTGGGAAGCTGCTCAAATCGGAGACCTCGTCATCGGGCGAGGAGTCGGGTGTCCCCAAGCAGGTCACCCTGAGGTGGAGCAGCAGGCAACCGCTGCCCTGCAGATCACCTCCCAAGATGTCTGGCAACAGCTCAACGACGATCTGGTCGCCGCGGTGCTCGCAAAGCACGATGACTGCGGCTGAGAAAAATCCTGGCTCCTCCGGCCTCGTCCGACACAGCAGAGAGGCTGGTCAATCAACAGCTGCCAGATCAACAGCTGCCAGATCAACAGCTGCCAGATCAACAGCTGGCAGATCACTGGTCGTTCCGGCGGCTCGCGTGTTGTGGACGAGCAAGAATTTCCCCAAGGCAGCAGTAACCATCCCCAGCCAAACAGCACCATCTCACCATCGCCGATCACTCGTGTCTTCAACTCCTGGTCGTGCTTGAGTCATCCTGGCGTCTTGACAGGTCAGCCCAGGCGAACCATGGTAGGATGCCGTCGTCCCTAGGCCAAAATGGGCAGTTGGATTGTTTGGCTGACCTTTGCGGTACCACTTGAGCTTAAAACGGACCACAAGCCCGATGAATGAGATTCTTAAAGACCTGGCCGTAGTGTTGGTACTTGGAGTTGCGGCGGTGGGCCTGGCCGGGCGTCCGGCCCTTTCCTTCGAAGCACAGCAAGACAAGCAGTCTGCAAAACAGCCAGACAAACGACAGCTCGCCGGAGGCATTCTCTACTGGAATGAGCGTCGTGCCGAGGGGCCTGTCTCTACGCATATCCTGCAGATTTCCAGAGGTGTTCCGTCGCGTCACTGGCGAACGGCTCTGGGGAAAGGGCGTATCGTTGGCTTGAGCCCCCTCCCGAAGATCGTCTCTCGCGTGGGCAAGCAGGAGAACGCCCGTGTGCTGGCGGCGATCAACGGGGATTGGTTTGTGCTGGCTCGGGGCCGCTATCAAGGCGACCCACGAGGCCTGCAAGTGGTGCACGGGGAAATCGTCAGTGCCCCAACTGGCCACAATGTGTTCTGGATTGATGCCCAAGGCCAACCCCATATCGCCAAAGTCGAGTCGCAGTTCGCGGTGACCTTGCCCAACGGGACGGCAATCCCCCTGGGGCTGAATGAACGCCGGGGTGACTCCGAAGCCGTTCTTTACACCCCACGATTTGTTGAGACCGTCGAGGCGACTCGCTCCGGGCAACAGGCCTCGGAGACCGCCACGCAGACCAAGGCCACAACACGGACCGAGGCCACAACACGGACCGAGGGAGGCCGGGAGTTGGTCCTCAGAAGCGGCAGCCGCGATGCTTGGATGCCGTTCCAACTTGGCAAGACCTCCACCGCCAAGGTGGAAGAAATCCGACCATCAGGAAACTCCCCGATCAAGCAGCGCCAGGCGGTGCTCTCGGTGGGGGAGAAGTTGATTCCTTCGCTGGGGGGGATTCAGGTCGGTGATTCCCTAGCGATCTCTTGGGCCTGCCAGCCTAATCTGGATGGCGTCTCGGTGGCTTTGGGAGGCGGACCGCACCTGGTTTCCCAGGGAACGATTTTGATTGATCCTCCAGCCGGTTCCCGAAGACCAGCCAGTCGTCACCCGCGTTCGCTGGTGGGGTGGAACGATGAGAATTACTATCTGGCGGTGGTCGACGGTCGACAAGCGGAACTCTCCCGAGGGATGACTTATCACGAGTTGGCGGAATTTGCCAAACATATTGGTTGTACCGAGGCCATGGCTTTGGATGGCGGGGGATCGTCCACCTTGTGGGCCGATGGACGCGTTCTCAATAGCCCCTCAGATGGACGACCCCGAGGTCTCTCCAATGCCCTTCTCCTGCTGGAAAAGAACCGGCACGCCAGCCCTGACCGATAACACAGCCAGGAGCAATCAAGTCGAAGCGCCTTGAGCGATCTCGGCGCTACCCATCCCCGACTCGCCCACTCGATCCCCGACGATTTCCTGGCCTTTGCGCATCAGACGAACTGCCGGTGAGGTAGTGTTCTCGGCCAAGCGGTCCTACAATCGGGGCGTTCTTGCAACGAGTCGCTGTTCCAGTTCTGGAAATCAATAGAGGTCCTGTCGATGGGCATTGTGCTCTCCAATCCACTGCGGAAGTTTTTCCCTGAATTGCTACGCTGGGTCTTGTTACGCTGGGTTCTGTTACGCTGGGGATTGCTGCTCTGGGTCTTGTTGGGGATGTTGAATCCTTCGATGCTGCTGGGGCAAGTGGCACAAGGGGAGGCTCCGCTTGTGCTGGTGCAAAAGTTCCAGCGAGAGGATTTGGAATCTGTCTGTTCGGTGCGGTACAGCCCTGATGGCAAATTTCTCTATGCTTGTCCCTGGCGAGTCGCCACGCATGTTGTCGCCGGTGTCGACCAACAGTCAGGCGAGTTGACCCATGTGCAGAGCATGCAAGATCCGAGTCGGCTCGGGGGTGCGACTGGCCTGAATCTCTCTGCAGACGGCACCCTGGCTGCTTCCGGGGCGTTCCGCTCCCGCACGATTTCTCTGTACACACGCGATCGTCAGACCGGCTGGTTGATCTATCGCGACCACAAAAGGCAGGGAGAAGGGGGAATCCGGGGACTAAGTTTTCCCATCGATGCCAGGTTCTCTCCCAATGGAAAGTTCGTCTATGCCGTGGATGCCAACAATGGGATCACGATCTTCCGGGTCACCCGCGCACAAGGCCAACCTCAATTACAATTCGTCGCCTCACATACTGACCCGGAGCTTCAAGGGATGCGTGGTCTGGCCGTTCATCCCGATGGCCGACATCTCTTCGCGGCCTGTGGCAAGGCCAATACCTTAGCGGTGCTGCGTTGCGATCCTCTCAGCGGAAAGTTGACCACTCACCAAGTGCTTCAAGATGGCCAGGAGGGCCTCCAAGGCCTCAAGGGTTGCTTTGGAGTCACGGTGTCACGGGATGGCAAGTTTGCCTACACGGTCTCTGGGAGATTTGGTGGCGACAACGCTGTCGGCGTATGGGCGTTTGATTCCAAAGCCGGCAAGCTCGTGCAACTCCAATCGCTGGCCAAGTTGCAGAAAGTTGGGCAAGACACCAAGAGGCTGGTGAGATTCCAAGCGGGCAACTCCATTGCCATCAGCCCCGATGGGCAACATGTCTACGCCACCGCGACAACCAGCGGGACCCTGGCGTGCTTCCATCGCGACCTCCAAACCGGAGCACTGAGACTGACCTCGATGTTCGGAGACCCCGAGGCTGTGGGAGGTGCAGCCGGCGTCACGGTCTCGCCCGACGGACGATATGTGGCTGTGGCTGCCGAGACCCAAAAGACCATCTCGGTCTTCCGGCGTCGCGACTAAAGTGACCTGAGTCGACGCCTGATTTGCCAAGCATCCGTGGGTCACCCGGGGGCAAGCTGCGAGGCTCGCGTGGAAAACCAGTGAGTCCGTTAATTCAGTTCTTCTGCTAGTCAATTCTTTGAAAAAAACTTGACCCGATTCCAGAGAGAGAGGATTGCAACCATGAGAAATCTGAAGAACCAACTTTTCCTGAGTGTGCTTGTTGCGGTGCTGGTGTCCTCGGTGACTGCGGCGGAGCCCAAGTACCTCAAGGCGTTCCCTCAAGCGGAAAAGGGCATGGTGCGGTATGTGATTGCCCTTCCTCATAAGGAACGCGGAGAGGATGCCAACTTCCGGGTCGAGCTGATCGTAGGCCAAGAGATGCTCACCGATGGAGTCAACCTGATGCGGCTGGGGGGCACCATTGAGGCGAAGCCGCTTGAGGGCTGGGGATTTACCTACTACAAAGTGGAAAAGCTAGGACCTGGCGCCTCAACTCTCATTGGCGTGCCACCGGGCACCCCAAAAGTCAAAAAGTTTGTTGCCGGGCCATCGACTCTCATTCGTTATAATAGCCGGGTTCCCCTTGTGGTCTATGTGCCCAAGGGTGGCCAGGTGCGGTACCGCATCTGGAAGGCGGCAGAAACCACCGAGAAAGCCCAAGAAGGGTAGTTCGCCTCACCGAAATTGTTCAAGACCAAGAGCCTTGTGTGGTGAAGATCAGAGCAGACCCGCCGATGGTCTCTTGGGTCTCCGCTGATGATCACCTCGACCAGAACTCCGTGAATGACTTTTTCCTTTTGGACCAATGGATCGAACAGCTTTCCGGTGTATCTCGCGTCTCATCACACAGCAAGATTCTTTCCCTGGCATCAAGTGCAGCAGTCCATCATTGCGATCGACACAACCGTCTCACGTGTCGCGGTGATGTTTGCTCAAGAGCTGTTTCTCGCCCAAGCCCAACCCTGCCCGCGTTGTGGTCGTTCCGCTCAGGAGTTGTTCTGGTTGAGCGTGACCGACCCCGAACCCGCCTGGGATGCAGGAACAGGTCGTCTGGGGTGGCTGACGCTCTGCCGAGAGTGTCAGATTCAGGTGGACTTTTTCATCGACCAGGAGTTGACCGCTCTGCAACAGCAGCAGTGGCAAGAGACTCGCACCTTGATGTGAGTTCCTACCTCGACTGTTCCAGATTGTGGCAGAGGGCCAATCTGGAGGGTCCTCAGCAA
>CAZYKP010000117.1:0-8862 GCA_964648025.1 uncultured Pirellulales bacterium
ATTGCCGAACGAAACGCCCTGCTTCGTCGAAGACTTTTCAGGGAATCAGTAGTTCCAGTCCGTGGTTGCTGAAGATGCTGTCGCGACCTGTTCAGGGAACCAAGGATCTTTGGTCTTCTGGCGGATGGTCTTGCTGGAGGGGAGCCGGCAGGGTGGTCACCTCGGGACCAAGCAGCACGGCCACCCAGCGAGTGTCCGAAAAGTTTTCACAGACGATCTTGACGGTTCTTGTCAGGGGAATAGCCAGAAGCAGGCCGATGGGCCCGAGCACCCATCCCCAGAAGATCAAGGCAACCACAATCACCAACGGCGAGAGGCCCAGTCGCTTTCCCATGAAACGAGGCTCCAAACCGTTACTGACCCCGACATTGATCATCACATAGCCAACGGCGGTGATACTTCCCCAAACCAATCCATAATCAACCAAAGCCAACAGGATCCCGGGAAGACTGGCCACAAACGACCCGATGTTGGGAATATAGTTCAATATAAATGCCAGAAACCCCAACACCAGTGCGTAGTCGACGCCCATCATCAGCAGCCACACATAGACCAAGGCACCGGTGAGCAAACTCATCACCGTTTTCAGAGCCACGTAGCGTCGCACATCTTCAAGAAGACGAATGGCTCGTGCCCATTGTCTGTCTGAGGCACGCATGGCAGTCCGGATCTTGGTGCCCATGTGAGGAGCCTCCACAAGGGCGAAGACCGTGATCAACACAACCAAGAAGATATCGCTGGCCAGTTTCGCTCCGATTTGAAAAAGCCCAGTAAGGACATCAAACACCTGGTTTTCGTTCAACCCAGGTGGCTCTTCTTCAGGAAGGACCAGACCCCATTGCCGCAGCTGTCCGTTCAGCAGCCGGATTTGACTTCGCAGCTCCTCTTGGTACTCCGGCAGTCGTGCTGCGAAATCTCCGGCAGCGGTGCCTAGTATTCCCACAGTCAGCAGCCCAGCCAGAATGATCAAGGCACTAAAGAGCAACAGTGTGACGCTGGTTGGCACCTTTCGATTGTGCAAGGCAATGTAAAAGGGACTGATTAAGATAGTCAGGAATCCCGCTAGCAGGAACGGTACCAGGATAAATTGGGCCGCGCGAAGGGCAGCCACGACAATGGCCACTCCAGCAGCAACCAGCAACGCTCGGGTGGCAGGCGAGAGCCCACCTCGGGCTCGGGCGGGGGGAGAGGAGGGAACTGACTGATCCGCTAGCGACATGGGTGGCCTGGATTGGATCGTTGCTGCTGAGTTTCATGAAGTCCAACTGAACAAAACGGCGTCTTGCTTCCACCGTTTCGGTCGGCCAGCAACTGGCAGCCAACCGGGGTGCACCTCGACCGTCATTTGGCCGAGATGGTCGAGGATTGTCCCCGCTGTTGAGAACTCCGGCAAGTCCGCCGGAGAAGATGCTGCTGGAGGCCGGTCAACGAGGCGGGCAACCGAGGAAGGCACCCTCGGCGGGTGCCGAGCATGACTGGAATCGTCGACTTGAACTGTGAGCCGTATGCATGATCGAGGTTTCAGAACTCTGCTTTGGGTACCCTGGCGGTGAGTTTCAATTAGAGATTAATTCTTTCACCGTATCGCCCGGTGAGACGGTTGTTTTGGTCGGAAGCAGTGGCTGCGGCAAGACGACGTTGTTGCATTTGACCGCCGGGATCCTTCTTCCTGGACGAGGTCACATCCGCGTTGACAATTGTGATCTCCCGAAGTTAGGCGAGGCCGCCAGGCGACGCTTCCGTCTGAGGCAGCTGGGCCTTGTCTTTCAGGAATTTGAGCTGGTCGAGCATCTGCACGTGTTGGACAACATCCTCTTGCCTTGCCGCCTGGGGGCAGACTGTCCGGTCGATTCCCGTCTGCGCCGGCGAGCTGCCGATCTCGCTGAGGATGTCGGACTCGCTGGGAAGCTCCGACGGCCGGTGCGTCAACTCAGCCAGGGCGAACGCCAACGTGTCGGGCTTTGCCGGGCTCTCTTGCTGGAGCCTGCGGTGCTGCTTTGCGACGAACCAACCGGGAACTTGGACCCCAAAACCACCGAGGATGTCCTCAGCGGGCTTTTTGGGTACGCGCAACGACATCAAGCCAGCTTGGTCATGGTCACCCACGATCACACGCTACTTGATCGCTTCGACCGCGTCGTCGAGTTTGCGGATTTGTCGTCGATCTCTTTGGGAACACAACCTTGATGAGGGCTGGGCCTCAGTGGACATCGCTTCGTTTTCCTTCAGCCACTGGGATGGCTATTTCGCCTCCGTTTTGGAAGATCATCTTTGAGATGGTCTCTGGAAAGCCAGTTCTTCAGCTGGCCGAAGCTGATTGCTGGCAGACTCTGAGTCTCGAGGACTCCTGAAACGCAACCAGCTGTTGGTGGTTCTCTCGCCTGTCTGCGGATTTTGCCTGAAAGCTCGATCATCACCGGCCATGCTTGACCATGCTTGACGTTCTCTATCTCGCCATACGCTATCTTCTGCATTACCGGCTTCGAACACTGGTGCTTGTTGTGGTGGTGACGGTGATTGTCTACCTCCCACTGGCGATGAACTCATTGCTTTCTCAGAGCTCGGCTGAACTCCGTGCTCGAGCGCAGGCCACGCCACTGTTGGTCGGAGCCAAAGGAAGCCCTTTGGAACTGGTGCTCAATTCGCTGTATTTTGAGACGGAGGTTCCCGAGCCGATTCCCTATGGGCAGCTCCTTCGATTCGAAAAATTTGGGTTGGCCACGGCGATTCCTTTGCAGACTCAGTTTCGATCGCGGTATGGGCCCATTGTCGGAACCACCTTGGATTACTTTCAGTTCCGGGATCTCCGCCTGCAAGAAGGCCATCAGATGGCCCTGTTGGGGGACTGTGTGATTGGCTCGGAGGTGGCCAGTCGTTTTGACCTGGAACCGGGAAGCCACCTGATTAGTAGCCCCGAATCCGTTTGGCATCTCGCCGGCAGCTATCCCCTCAAACTCGCTGTCACCGGTGTTCTCTCACCGACGGGAACGCCGGATGATCGGGCCGTTTTTGTCGATGTGAAAACCGCCTGGGTGATCGGCGGATGGGGCCACGGCCACGACGACCTGACCGATCCGCAGGCCGAGGGCTCGGTGTTACGTCGGGAGGGCAGTCGCATCATGGCAAACGCCTCGGTCAGGCAGTATCGCGAAATTACTCCCGAGACGTTGGCGACGTTTCATTTTCACGGGGATCCAACAACGTTCCCCCTCACAGCAGTTCTGGCCGTACCGCCAGATACCAAGTCGGGGATCTTGTTGCAGGGCAAGTACCTTCAGGAGGGCGACCCAGTTCAGGTGGTCCGTCCCGCCGATGTCATGGAACAGCTCCTGGCAACGATTCTCACAGTTCGTCAGTACGTGATGATGGTCTCCGTGATCTTGGGGGTGGCGACCACTTTGACCCTCACTCTTGTCTTCCTGTTGGGGATTCAACTGCGACGGAGGGAAATCGAGACCCTCGCGAAAATCGGCGCAAGCCGCCTGCGAATCGGAGCGATCTTGGCAACCGAAGTGGGCTGCGTGTTGCTTCTAGGGATGTCGCTGGCCGCCCTGCTCGCAGCCCTGACCGCCCTTGTGGGACCAGAGGTCACGCGTCTGTTGCTCAGAGTGGTCTGAGACCTGTGCGGAAGGTCCGCGACGCCTCGGCCCCTCCTGCTTTCCTACAAGGCGTGACTTCCCTACAAGGCGTGGCTTTTCTGCAAGGCTCTGGTTTTCTACAAGGCATGGCTTTTCTGCAAGGCATGGCTTTTCTGTGGGGGCCAGCAGCCGCCAGGCACACTCTTTCGAGGCAGAAGCAGATCACCGATGGTCGACGAAGGGCAACTTTTGCAAGCCATGCAAGCGGACCCCGACGATGACACGCTTCGTCAGGTCTTTGCCGACTGGCTGGAGGGACGCGGTGATCCACGTGGGGAGTTACTCCGACTAACCGATTGCCTGAGAACGATTGATGTTTCGCGTCGAGCTGACCTGGAATCGAGGTTGCGGCATTTGCTCTACCGAGATCGTGTTCAACCCTTCCGTCTATTCCTCAACGAAAGCCTTGGGATACCCATGGTTTGGATTCCCGGCGGGTCCTTGACGATGGGGTCCCCGCAGGGCGAACCAGGCCGCCGTCTCGACGAAGAGCCGGTGGACGTTGAGCTCAGCCAGGGATTTTACTTGGGCATCGTTCCGGTCACGCAATCCCAATATCACCAAGTCATGGGCCTCACTCCGGTGCTTGGTGATTCGCCAGCAAATCCCACCAAAGCTCCAGTTGTTCGTGTCCGGTGGCATGATGCCTTGGAGTTCTGCAGGGTGGTGACGCAGGAGGTCTCCAGCAAATCAGCAAATCCTCAGAGAGCAACCTGGCGTTTTACGCTGCCCAGCGAGGCACAATGGGAATACGCCTGCCGGGCGGGAACGACGACCCCCTATCACTTTGGCAACAGGGATCTCGCCGAACTGACGGATTGGGTCTGGTGTCACGGCTACTACCCGAGGGAGGTGGCCTCGCATCCCCCCAATGCCTTTGGGCTGTATGACATGCACGGCAACATCTGGGAGTGGTGCTTGGATTCCTATCAAGGGCAACTTCCGGGAGGTCGTGATCCGCTGGTTTCCACAAGCATGCAAGACCGCTGGGTGATTCGAGGTGGGAGTTGGGCCCATGGCTTGGACCGTGCCCGGAGCGCTTCTCGGGGCACACTGGCGGAAGCTTCCATTGAGGCCAACAGGTTGTCGCAGAGGCAAGAGGAAGCCCGCTGCTCGTTTGTGGGCTTCCGCGTGGCCTGCGTTCGAGCTTCTCAGTAAGAGGCTTTGGCCCCAAGTCGGGCTCAGAGAAGTTCCGTTTGAAATGTTTCCTCGTTCTGGATCGGAGTGCCCGAGGAAAAAAACTGCCACCTTCCGCCCGGCTGTGCCGACAACCACTAAAAGACCGTCTGCTGCAACTGTCTTTTGACCCGCAGAGGGCAGTTCCGTTGGGGACGGACCCAGGAAAGGCCGGGGCAACACCGCCGAAACGTGATCTCCACCGGGCCAAAATCCAACCAAGAATCCATCCCGTGGGCCCGAGGGCCCGGTCCAATGAACAGCGCGGATGAGCGAGTTTCCCCAGATCATTGGAGGGTCTGGAGAGCTCGTCCCAACCGTAGGAGGCAGAATATGCGATTGGTGGCAACCAGCGTGGCGGCCCTGACGGTCGTTACGCTTTTGACGGGGGCAGCTGTCGCGGGCAACCAAGAGGTGGCCGATGGCGTTGCTGAAGCGTTGCATCGCGCTCAGCAAGCAAACGAGTTTCAGAGCATTCGTATTAAAGTTCAGGACGGCATCGCCTGGCTGAAAGGTCCTGTGCCAAGCAAAGACCACATCACCCGGGCGATGACGCTGGCTCAGCAGGTTCCCGGAATCGAGCGGGTCAGAAACGAGATGACTGTGCAAGTTGCTTCCCAGCGTCCGCAGTCGGCTCAACCTGCCGCAGGACGCACCCGGCAGGTGATGCATGTTCAGCAGCAGGGCCCGGTCGACGGACCCAGCCTGTCTGCGACGACGCCGGTTGTCGGATTTCCTTCGGCAGGGCAGTACCCGCCGGGCACTGCTCATCCGGCAGGCAATTTGGCGCAGGGATCGTTCGCGCCGATTTCCACAACACCGCCGGTTGCTCCCGCCCACGGGATGACTCCGCCACTGGCGCAGGGCCAGGCGATGCCTGCTGTGCCTGGAACTGGCATGGCTCCCGGGGGCTATCCCGCAGGTGGGGCCTATCCAGGGATGACAGGCGGTGCCCCGATTCCGGTCTCCGGAACACCCCCGATGGGCGCTTACCCCTCTCCACTGCGATACGACCAGCCCTATCTGCCCAGCTATGCTTGGCCAAGCTACGCAGCCTATCCGAACTACGCTGCGGTGACTTACCCCCGCCAGCACTCGGCGATGGCTTGGCCTTACATTGGCCCATTCTATCCTTACCCTCAAGTTCCTTTGGGCTGGCGGAAAGTCACTCTGGAGTGGGACGACGGCTGGTGGATGCTGAGCTTCGGCAACGGGTACGATGACTACCCCCACCACTAATCGGCATCCAAGGACGACTCATCAAGTGATCCCGCAGGGCCAAGCATTCCCGATCGATGGCTCCTACTGGGTCGAAGTCCCATCGACAACGGACCCGGCGGGGCCTTGCGGCCGACCCCAGGTCAACGCAGGTGAGCGAGTTCTCCAGACCCTTCGGAATGGTCTGGAGAACGCACCGCATCTGTCTCGGGAGATTGCAAAGATTTGTGGACCGGAACGTGGCGGTCCAGGCCGCCGCCCCGCGAGCGACGAGTCAGCCGTCGCCGGAACCCAACAGGCAGCAGACGGCTTGGTGAAAGTTCGACGCACTGCACAGCAGGCCTCCAACACCGGAGTCTCCCTACGCAGGTCCACACCACCATTGTTTGACGGCACATGCCCCGGCTCAGCCCGGCGGGATTGGGGAAAGGCTGACGGTCTGCCCTTTTGTCCCGCCGAGCTCAAACTGGCAACAGGCGGGATCGAGGGTGCAAAAAGTCTCGATATTTCCGGCCGCGCCGCTCGATACTGCAGATGTGGTCGATCAGCTAGGACAGCAAGTCCGTCCAAACTAAGGACCCAAATGCGAACAACCATCCGCAGGCGTCGCCAGGCCAACGCAGGCGGAGCAGCGGACTGTTGCAAAAGGCTTAGGCCCTTTTGGAAACAGTCTTCGGAGGCAGGCCGACTCGACCGTTCTGGCAACCGTCGGAATCGGGTGGGGTTGGAGTTGCCGCAAAGCATTCAAGGATGAACCGCCTTATATCGTGAGGGGAAGGACCCATGCCGTCGAGAACCACCGTGGCCGTGTGTCACGCCTTGCTGGCGGCCTCGCTGTTGACCAGCACCGGGTGTCTGGGGTTTATCGTCAGCCCCGAACTTGGGCTGATTACCCTGCCGATTCCCATTAGTCCATATCAACAGCAGAAACGAGAAGATGAATTCTGGGTGCGTGAGCGCTATGCTCGAGTGCCGATCTTAGGACCGATTACCCAAGGCGGTCCGGTGCGAGCTTTGGATCCCCCCAGTGAGGATGAGGTGATCCGAGCGTTGCCCCCACATGATGGAGGGATCCCGTTTTTGTGGGAGCGACAACGCAACAATGTCCGCATTGAGGTCGAACCGATCGCCGACTATGTGGATCCGCCGCGGTTCTACCCTTTGATCGGGCCTGCTGTGCACCACCACGCTCACTACCGCTGCACGGTCTATTACACAGAGAGGACTTACCACGGCTGGCCGATTCCCTATACAACAACCGACGAGGACGCGCGTGAGGTGGTCTTCATCGACCACAACCACCTGCACTTAGTCGACGACCCCAACGTCGGCGGCAACTACTAAACCACAACGTTGCTGGCCCTTTCGACCTGCTCCCCAGCGAGTTTCGGACACTCCCATGGGACCCTGCCGCAAACAAGGGCTGCTGCTTGTGTCTTTGGGCAGTTTGTTGGGATGTCTGTCGGCTTGGATCTGTGCGGAAGCACGAGCCTGGCCCGCAGACCCCCAGCCCAGTCCAGACGCTGCTGGAGAATTCGGCGTAGTGGTCGGACACTTCCGCCAGAAGCGATGGAAATTGGCCGCCGAAGAGGCCGAACTGTTCCTGGCTCATCACGGCTCGGCTCCTCAAGCCGAGCTCGCCTGGTTTTTGCTAGGAGATTGCCGCTCTCGGTTGGGAGAATTCGGCCCCGCTGCAAATGCTTATCGAAGTCTGCTTCACCGATTTCCGTCTAGCCGCTTGCAGGATCAAGTCCGCCTGCGATTCAGCCGGGCTGCTCTTGAAGCTGCAAACAACTCATGTGCTGTTGGTCAATTCGAGCAAGCGGACCAACTCTTAGCTGAACTCGATGAACAGCCTCTCTCAGACGGGCTCGCCCGAGATCTCGCAACTCTGCAAGGACGACTAGCGCTCGCCCGCGGCGACTGGTCCCAGGCAGCCCGGCGGTTTGCTACGGCCTGCGGGAAGGTGACCCAGAAAGCCGAGCCAATTCTGCTGGCCTGGCTGGCCGAGTCACAGGCTCGGGCAGGAGACCCCGCAGCGGCCCTGCAAACACTCCAGCCTCTGGTGACCCCAGACAGTCTGGTCTCAGTTTCTGGGTCCGTTTCTCGCTGGGCCCAACTGCGTGAGGTGGCTTTGCTCGTGCAAATGGGCAACCTCCGAGCCGCAACCGAGCGAGTCAACCTTCTGTTCGAGCAGGATCTCTCAGAGCAGCAACAAGTTCAGCTCTACTACTGGGCTGGCCAACTTTGCTTCCGTGACGGTCGGTTTCGCGACGCAGCCGGCCACTACAACGCAGCCTTAGAACTCTTAACGGAACAATCGTCGAGTTCTGGTGAGAAAGCACCGAGCCGCTCCGGCTTGCTGGAGGTGCCCGAGCTGCGGCCAGCACACCTGGCCCAGCGAATTCGCTTCATGCTCGCGGAGAGTTACCTCCACCAGGGCAAACCCCAGCAGGCCGAGCAGTTCTATCTGCAGCTCGTTCAGTCGACTCGGTCCCCGGTCTGGAGAGCGATCGGATGGCTTCAATGTGGCACTTGTGCTGAGCAGCTTCGACATCCAGAGCGGGCCCGTGCTTGCTACCTTAAGGTATTAGTAGAACAACCTGACTCAACGTACGCCAAAAAGGCCCGAGCTCGACTCAAGCACCGTCAGCCTAGGTAACGAGAATCATCCCCTTGGACCGCCGCCGAAGATCTTGCATTCAGATTGACTGTCTCTTGCTGTCGAAGTGAAGGGCTCATCCGAGAAGCGACAGCTCTGACTGAAGTGGGGGAACATCTTGGCTCGTCTGGTTTGACCGAAAGGCTGACAGATCGGCGGTGATTCCAA
>CAZYKP010000117.1:8962-25216 GCA_964648025.1 uncultured Pirellulales bacterium
GCGTCCTGCAGATAGGACGAGCAAGCGTCCTGCAGATAGGACGAGCAAGCGTCCTGCAGATAGGACGAGCAAGCGTCCTTCCCAAGCGACCACACAGGCACGGGCTTGGGGGCCGTCAAGCGACGGCAACTGAGGTAAATTCTTCTCGCAGACTCGCCAAAGGCCAGGGAGGCAGCCGTGGCAAGCAATCAGTCCTACTGTGTTCAGTCGGCATGGGTCTGGCCCACGCTGTGCTGGCCCGGAGCTTCATGGTTGGCCTCTGGCAGGTCACCTTGGGATCGGCTTGCTCACTTGAGTCTAGGCGTTGGACTTTTTGGGCTGCTGGCGTTGGCCGGATCCCCGGGAGCATTCGCCCAATCCCAGTCGGAAACGGCAGGAGCTCGGCCCGCAGGAGTTCCAAACCGAGGGTTTCCCTCGCAGCAACGCCCTGCCGTGAAAGTTCTGCCCCCAGACGGAATCACTGAGGCAGAAAGCACAGCGGGGTCGTTGCCGGTTGGTCGAAGTCAGCAGATTTTGCCGAGCGTAAACGATCGTGCAACAACGGGCGGTCAAGACGAATTTGGCCAAGATCACTCTCAGAAACAGCCGATCGCATTTCATAGTCTGTTCGATGTGGTGAGCCGGGGCGGATGGCCACTGATCCCGATTGCGATCAGCTCTTTCGTGTTGTTGGTCTTTGTCTTTGAACGAGCGATTGTTCTGCGGCGGAGTCGGGTCATCGCGCCGCCTTTTGTGAAGCGGTTCTTCCACCAACTCAAGGAGGGCCAGCTCGATCGGGAGACAGCACTGCAGGTCTGCCAGGAGAGCAACAGCCCAGTCGCGGGCGTCTTGGCTCATGCGGTCCGCAAATGGGGACGTCCTGCGGTGGAGGTCGAACAAGCTGTTCTTGATAGCGGAGAACGCTTAGGAAACCACCTGCGGCGACACCTCCGCGTCATCAACGGAGTCGCGACTGTTTGTCCACTGCTGGGCCTATTGGGAACAGTCACCGGAATGATTGAAGCTCTCGGTGCCATCAGCACCAGTCAGGCTATGGGACGACCAGAGTTACTGGCCAGCGGAATTAGTCAGGCACTTCTCTCGACCGCCGCTGGGCTTTGTGTCGCCATCCCCGCCCTGATCTTGTACATGGTCTTTGTCGGGCGGGTCGATCGGCTGATGATCGAGATCGACGAACTGGGGCAAGAGCTTGTGGATCAAATCTCAGCGGAGGCAACAACGCCACCTGCCCGAAGCAAAAGCCGACGCAAGGCTGCCTAACAATCTTGTCAGCAGCTGAGGTTGGCGACACGAGGCCTTCAAGAATCAGCTTGGCGGCTCTCTCGGCAAAGTCCGTTGGCTCCCTGTGGGACGCTTCAACGCGGTTCAAGCCTGCAGCAGCCGGCTCCCAGTGAAGGGGCATTTGGGCCCAACAATCAGCAGGAGGTCTCAATGCCACTGAAGACCCAACTCGACGAGCAGCCTGCGTTGAACCTCACGCCGATGATCGACGTGGTCTTTCTGCTGATTATTTTCTTCATGGTGGGAACCAAATTCGCCGAGCTGGAACGCAATATCGCCTTGCAAATGCCCCAAGTGCAGGATCCGGGCACGCTGACCGGCCCACCCCCGGCGCGTCAGATTGCGGTGTATCCGCAGGGGCTGATCACACTGGATTCTCAAGAGGTCACCCTGGAGGAACTCACCCTTCGATTGGCCGAGTTGAAATCGCAGAACCCCTCGTTGCGTGTGCAGGTCCGAGGCGATCGTGCTGCCAGCGTGCAGCAAGTGGCCGAGGTGTTCTCCGCCTGCCGTCTGGCTGGTGTCGAAGGTCTGGGCCTGTCTGTGGAAGTTGCCCGAACTGCCGATCGCCGTTAGTCGGCTGACCGATTCTGGCTCGAGTTCTCACCTGATTGCTTGTAAGAGGATCGCTGATCCGTGGCCTTTGTGATTGCGATGACCTGGCGACTGGACGTCTTGCTTGAGGCGCTGACTCCAGGTCGCCTGCTCACGGTCGGATGGACGGTGCTGTTGGTGACAGTGCTTGTTGCCGTTCGTACCAAGTGGGGCCAGCAACGCCCACTGCGGACCTGCATCGTGCTCTCTCTGATGGCGCACTTGATGCTTGCAGCCGCAGCGGCAACCGTCCCGCTGGTTCGCGCTTGGGGCAAAGCCGCCAAAGAGCCCATGGTGATCTCAGGGATCTCGATGACCAACGGGCGAAGCGAGCCCACCAGTTCAGACTCCCCCGATTCCGTTGGTGCAGAAGACTCCAGCTCGAACTCAAAGCAGCCAGCGGAACTCCCCCCTTGGGATGACTCAATCCCTTGGCAAGACCCCCCGGGGCTCTCTGAACCTCCCCTGGGGTCTGATGCCAACCAATCCGAAAGCCTTGCACCAAGTGATCCAGAGCGGCTCCTGTTATCCCTCGGAATGTCTGTCCGTTCTCCCACGCCAACTCCAGGACCAACACTGCCGGCAGAGGTTCGGCCTCAGGCTGTGCAGGTCGCAAGGCAGCTGCAGCATCCACCAGCTCGATTGGCTCAGACTCTTGGGCAAGCAGATACCTTAGCGGAATTGGCTGAGAAGGGACCAGAGCTTGATCGATCCGCAGCAACTCGTCCCCGAGAGCTGGAGCGGGACGACTTCCTGCAATCGCGGGAATTCTCGCGAATCGGCCTACAGAAAGAAGCTGACGCTGGACCGCTCAGCGGCATGTTGGCCCAAGCAGGTCCGGCCAATTCCATCCGACAAGAGACGCTGCTGCCGGTGGGGGATCAGGAAGCACTCGAGGAGGTCCCAGTCACGCAGAACGAAGCCAGCCTCTCTCGGCTGGCAGAGGCTGCAGTGCCCCTTACTCGAATGGCATTGTCAGAGACTCTGGCAACATCGGCTGATGAAGCCAGGGCATCTCCGCCTGTCGACCAGCTCGCCAACTTTCCCGCAGGTGGCCGATCCCAGCGAACTGATCCTCAGGCAAGGCCGGAGACACCAGTTGCAAACATCAACGGGGATCCGGCTGCCGAGAAGGTCGCCAGCGGCCTCACGCCGCTGCTTCCTCGACGTTCGGAGAATCACCCGGATGGGGATGTGACCCAGCCGCCTCCTCAGCCTCAGAGTTTGCAGCCGGCCAAGAAGTTGTACCGGCTGCGATTCTCGGATCGGCCTGAAGCGCTCGATTCCTACGGAGGAGACGCACAGACCGAGCAGGCGGTGACGGCCGCCTTGGACTATCTGGCTCGGACGCAATCTGCCGATGGACGCTGGGACGCGGATCGTCAGCAAGCCGGTAGGGAACACCAAGTCGCCGGTCATCATCGGCGGTTCGCCGGCCGGCAGGCAGATACCGGAGTGACTGGCTTGGCACTGCTCGCCTTCCTGGGAGCCGGACACTCACACCAAGAGGGGGAGCACAAGCACGTGGTGCACAGGGGATTGCGATACTTGCTTGGTGCCCAGCATCCCAGTGGTCACCTCGCCGGATCGGCAAATGTTTACGCCGCGGCGTATTGCCACCCGATTGCTACCTTTGCCCTCGCAGAGGCCGCTGCGGTCAGTCAAGATACCCGATTGCATCAGCCTCTTCGCAGAGCGCTGAGGTACTCCCTTCGTCTTCAAGACCCGCACAGTGGTGGATGGCGTTACACTCTAGGGGAACCAGGAGACGCCAGTGTGCTGGGTTGGCACGTGATGGCCTTTCGCTCGGCGGAACTCGCCGGGGTGCCGTTTCCTCAAGCAACTCGGGCGCGAATTGAAAAGTTTCTCCGCTCCATCAGCACCGGTGACCACGGCGGGCTGGGCAAGTACCGGCCACAGGCGCCCGCCAGCCGCGCAATGACTGCCGAGGCCTGGCTCTGCCTGCAAGCACTTAGTCTTAAGATCTCTTCGCAAGCACGTGCCGAGGCAGCGGACTCCCTCCTGGCAGAAATCCCCGGTCATGGAGCCAAAGATTTCTACTACTGGTACTACGCCACACTGGCCCTCCGCCACGAGGGTGGACCTGTCTGGGATCGTTGGAATGTGGCCCTCAAGAGAACTCTTCTCGCCGGTCAGCAGAAAAAGGGTCCCTTTGCTGGAAGTTGGAGTCCAGACAGCCGCTGGGGAGGCTACGGGGGAAGGGTCTACACGACTGCCCTTGGTGCACTCTCATTAGAAGCCTACTACCGTTACAGCTCTGCCCAAGCAGACCCACCGAAAATATCAACACGACAGACTCTGCAGACTCCTCAACGTTAATCCTTGATGACCGTCGCGGGAATCAATTCCCGATAGACCGCCGGAGTCGCCACTTCGGTGCGGCTGCGCTTTGGTGCGCGGGCAGGCTTCCCGAGTGTCCGTCCACGAAGGGCTTTTTCCCCCCGAAAGATTGATATGAAACAGTGCCGCCATTGTTTCCAATAAACGGGTCGACCTCTTGCAAACCGTGCGTGGCCTGGATTATCATTCCCCCCGTTAGGTCCTGTCGCAATCCTGCCCCACCAACTCTCTCGATAACATTCCCCACATAACCAACTGAGATTTCCTAACTCTGACTTCAGGGTCCTGACTGGACCGACAGCCATCAATATCCAAGCTCCTCCGGATCCGCACGACTTGTTTGAGTTTTCCCTTGCCCCCCACCCTTGAGGGTCTTATGTTTCGCACGACTGTCTTCGCCGCGACACTCTTGTGTCTGGGCTGTCTGACCTCTGCTGCTTTGGGCCAACCGCTGGCTCATTGGACCTTTGACAATCGAGCAGATCGTTTCGCCGATGTGGGCCCCAACGGCCTTTCGCTGACCCCAGTTGGGGCTGTTGCTTTTGCTCCTGGTGTCTCTGGCAGTGCCCTGAGCTTGAACAATGGCGGAAAAGCCAATGCGGACCTCAGCCTGTTGCCGGGCGGGACTAACGTCGAGGAGTTAACCATTTCGCTCTGGGCCGATATGGATGACGCAGCCACAGCCTTTGACAATTTTTGGGGCATTCGCTCGATCGGCGCCAGCGACAGCAATTTTGTGCTGGAGAACAACGGGGCTGCCCAAACCCCAGCCTTGTTCCAGGTCAACGGTGGCATCCCCGGTGGCAGCTCCTTGGTCCCGGGTTCACCGAACATTGCTGGGGGCGGCTTCCGTCACCTGGCGGTCACCATGAGCCAAAGTGCTGACAATCTCGAGCTGTTTGTCGACGGCAATTCCGTCGGCTCCACGGGTTGGAACGCTGACGCCGCGGTCGATTTTCTCACCATCGGCGGTCGCTTTAACACCGGTGTGCGGAATATCAATGCGGAGCTCGACGATGTCCAAGTTTACGGATCTGCTCTTGGTCAGCCGCAAATTCAGACGCTCTTTAACAATCCCGGTCGCGCCATCGACGACCAAGGTGCATTACTGCCCACACCGACGATTCCCCCGGGTGACTTGCTTGCCAAGGGCTTAGTCGCTCACTGGACCTTTGATGACCCCGCAAATCGGTTTGCCGATAGCAGCCCCAATGACTTCACCTTGACTCCGGTCGGAACCGTTGAATTTGCCAGCGGAATTGAGGGGACCGACGCGCTCAGCCTCAACAACGGCGGCAAGACCAACGCCGACTTTCGTAATGTCTTCTTGCCCACCGACGAGTTGAGTATCTCCATGTGGGCGGATATGGATGACAACACCACCGACTTCGATGATTTTTGGGGGATTCTGACCGAGGGTGCATCCGACAGCAACTTTGTCTTAGAGATCAACGGAGGCAGCCAGAGTCCCGCATTGTTCCAGACTGAGGGTGGGATCCCTGGTGGGAGTGCCTTGGCTCCGGGCGTTCCGAACATCTCCGAAGGCGGCTTCCGCCATCTGGTCGTCACGATGAGTCAGGACAATGACGAACTGAAACTTTTTGTTGATAATCAGCTCATTGCCACGGCTGCTTGGGATGGGGAGGCGCCAATTGATTGGTTCACAATCGGAGGCCGATTCAATACTGGTGTTCGCAACATCAATGCAGAAATCGACGATGTGCAGATTTACAATGTTGCCCTCACCAATGGCGAGGTGCAGTTCCTCTTTGAAAACCCCACCCAAACCCTCCCGGAAGCAACGGTCATCCCTGAACCAGGCTCCCTCTCATTGCTAGGACTGTTCAGCCTGCTCAGTCTGACACGCCGACGGACTTCGAAGTCCTGAGTTCGACTCAACGACTGACTGCCAAGAGATCATCATCCTCCCTGTCTCGATCTCGTTCGGAAACGAACGTGATAGTGGCCATGGAGGATGTTTTCTTGGCAGGACGCTGCAAAAATGGGTGAGATAACAGCAGCACCTCAGACGCCGCGATGCGGAACACTGTCGTCGGTGAGGCGATTAGGCCGACTGGTCGGAGAAAGCCACGGTGGATATCTGGTTGACGGTGTGGGAGTCTACGTTTTGTTGGCGTACCAAGGACTTCAGCAACGCGACAAGATCGCTCATACACGAGCAGACTTGGCAGCCTTTCATCTGATGACGAATCTCATCGTCCAGTCCTCGACCGCCTAAAACAATTGTGGTTCCCAAGCGTGACGCAGTTTCTTGTAACTCTTGATATTCCGAGAGAAACGTCTCTGCGTTAGGCACATGACTGACACTCAACCAGATCAAGTGGGGCCGATGTTCCTCCAGTGCACGGCGAAAGGTTGCCAACGGAAGGTCCACACCCAAATTCTGGGCTTGCCACCCGTTTTCTCGCAACGCCAGCTCCACCATCTGAGTCGCAAGCCGGAATGGGTCCCCGCTGGGTGTTCCGCCTATGGCTTTTGGTGCATCAGCGGGGAGGTCGGCCAAGAGTGATCGCAATTCCGAAAGCAAGCGACGGGCGATCTCACAGGCACGCCGCTCTTGATAGATCTCCAATTGGCCCTGAACCCAGCGTTGACCGAGCAAGCTGAAGGCTGGTGCGATCAGCCCATCGCAAAGGCGATCGGACGATGTTCCATCAAGAAAGGCATCGAGCGTCAATCTGCGTGCCTCCCGCTCTCGACCCTGCTCCAACGCGGAGCATAACAACTGCACTGGTTGTTGTCCGGCGTCAGCTGCAGACTTCAACTTGAGCTGCTCCGGGAGACCCAAAATTTGGGGGACAGCCAGCTGATGGCCAGACTTCCGCAAGAAAGAAACAACGCTAGTGAGGGGGACTCGACGATGACCCCCTTCGGTCCTTTCCGTTTCCAACAGGCCTTGATCGCACCACCGGCGGAGCGAAGAATCGCTTACTGCCAAGGCGCGGGCCACCTCTCGAGTTGTGAACAAACGTTGCATGATTCCTGCCCTGGAAGGTTCCTAGTCTTTGTAGGGTCCACCTCTCCAGGTGTCGAGCAAGATTCTGCCAGCCAGGTCGATAGCGTGTTTTGAGGAAATCAAACGTTCGCTGAGCCGAACTTTTCCGACGAACGGCTCCTCCTTCTCCCAGGTGGTCTCGTCCTGGGCCTGAACGCCCCGCTGAGTTCAGCAATCTTCCCAGTGATGCCGATGAGTGCGGCGGGTCCGCGGCGGAAAGTCGGGGCAGGATCCGAAACTCGGCAGCGGCCCGAGGGGTGAGCAGCTCACGCTCGTGGCACGGTGGCTATCGTCGGCTCGATGAGGCACAATAGTCTTGACAGTGTTGTAAAGACGCGAGGATCCACAAGTGTTAGAAGGCGTGTGGGTTCTGGTGACGCAATTTGCTGCGACAGAGTTCCGTTCCAATCGATTCGCGACAAGGACAGGGCGACTAACTTCCCTCGAAAAGGGTCAAATTCTCACCAAACATTCGACGGGAACTCCACTTTGTCCGCAACAGCCGGTGTTGGTGCAGCTTGACAACTGGAGCATGGTCTCGAATCGGTGTGTGCTCTCGTTCGCCCTGCAAGAGCGGTGGTCCGATGTGACGAGCCGAGCCCGTGGTCTGCTTGTCACCCTCAAGGGCACCTACGCAGATTTCCCGTTGCTTTCGGAAAGACTTTCAGATTGGGCAGACTGATGGTCCTAGGTAATCGTCCATGCCGTGGTGCGGTGAGGTCCGGACAGGTTGTCAAGCCTGAACTGGGTTCCAGCAGCCAACCCTCCGACGGACCAGTGGTTGAGGAGCAACCCATCGAGGGCCACTTCGAGGATCGCTCCAACAAGGACCGAACAACACCTGCCCGTCGGCAGTATGCCCACTGCCGAGGACGACACGCCCAAGACTGCCCGACAAAATTGCTCCTCAAACAAAGCCCCGAGCAGCGGGAAAAACTGCGTCTCCGGGCCGGACAATTGCTGGAACAAGATCTTGATTTCATTCCCCATCCCAGTTTTGGCGACCCCCAGCTCGGCGGCGAATCGCCCCGCTCGGAAGCCTCAGGATTAGTCTCAAGCGACCAGCAGCGAAGGCCTCAGGCCCCAACGAAGACGAAGGCTTCTGGCAAGACCCCCAAGGGAGCCACCGCCTATGTGGCGAGCTTATACGAGACAGAGTTGCTCTCGCCTGAGGAAGAACGGTCGCTTTTTCGGCGGATGAACTACCTCAAACATCAGGCCCAGCTCCTTTGCCAACAGGTGAACCCGACGACGCCGTGTGTGGACCTCCTGGATGAGATCGACAGCGTTCTGGTTGCTGCGAAGGAAGTCCGCAATCAAATCATCCGAGCCAATCTCAGGCTCGTCGTCTCCATTGCCAAGCAATACCTGGACGACGATTTGACCTTCGATGAACTCATCAGTGATGGCAATGTGGCCTTGTTGCGTGCTGTGGAAAAGTTCGATTTTTCCAGGGGGTTTCGATTTAGCACCTATGCGACCTGGGCGATTCGCCGACTGTTTTATCGGACAGTTGGCAACAAACGGGTCCGCCAGTCACGCTTTGTCAGCGGCCAAGATCAAGTGTTGGACTTGACAGCCGACCAACGCAGCGACCAACAGACCAGCGAAGAGCAAGCGACCCAGCTCGATGAGGCATTAGTTGGCTTGCTTGACCAACTCAACGAGCGAGAGAGAACGATCATCGCGGCCCGTTTTGGACTCAACCAGGCCGAAGAGACGCTCACTCTCCAGGAAATCGGCGTTCAATTGGGCATCAGCAAAGAGCGTGTGCGTCAGATTGAGAGCCGAGCTCTCCAGCGGCTACGCCAGCTTGCCCAACGGGCCAAGCTGTCTCCCCCCGAGGAGTGACCCGCTTGGAGAAAAGTCGAGCCGGACGCCCGACATCTTTTTGCGTTGAGAACAAAGCTCCGGTGGAAAAGCTTCCGTCGGATCCTCGTGGAATCCGGTCGGACTGACGCTGAGATCAGCGGGCTGGCTCAGCATCCGGCCCGCTCAGGTGCGTGTTAGACCAAGTAGCGTCCCAGAACAGGGCTTCCGGCCACGGATTTCCGACTTGCGAGCAGGTGTAGAAGCTTCGGCCTGAGGCAACGGCGCTCGCGACTCGGACATTAGAAGCGATCCAGGGAGTCCAGCCAACGCACCAGTTTGGCTTTTTCCTCTCCTTGGAGATCTCGGCCGAGGTCGCCCAAAGGCTGAACGGCCACAGGAAACTTGCTTTGCTGCAAGCGTCGAAGATAGGCCTGTTGCAGTTCGGCGGCCTTGCGGGGTTGCTTCACTGTGGTCAGGTAGAAGAACAACCGATTATTGGGGTCGGTCTCACCGAAATCTCGGGGGACGCTGGCGAAATTGATCGCTGCAACACCCCGGATGAGCTCACGTTCTCGCCAACCGACCAAGATCGCCATCGTGCTGCCGCCTTCTAAGCCAGCCGCAGCGATTCGACGCCGGTCGATGGTGTACTGACCGAGGACCCGCTCCAGCATTTTGGACACGAATTCCACGTCCTGAGCTTGCCATTGTTTTCCTTGATCGGCCTTGGGTGCCAGCAAGATCAGGTCAAGCCGATCACAAGTTTCTTTCCAGCGGCTGACAATTTGGTCGGCGTCGTACTTCTGACCATGTAACCAAATCAGCACACCATGGGGCACCTTCGGATTGTAGCTCTTTGGTACGTACATGGTGTAGCTGTTGGGCAACTCGGAGAGTTTGAGTTCGTCTTGGCGACCGGTTGGTGGCAGTTCGCCCTCTGCGGGCTTCCGCTGTTGCTTGGCAGGAGGCAACGCCTCGGGGATCCGCCCCGTAAGGGGGAGAATCCCCACAACTTTCTTGATCTCTTTGTCACCACGGCGGTAACCAACCACTACCTGATCACCGACCTTGACCGCGTTAAGACTGGCCTTCAAATCGCCAAGATTTTTGACTGCCTGATCACCGAGTCGAACGATGCGGTCGCCGGGGGTCAATCCTGCTTTCTCTGCTGGGCTTTTGGGGAAAACGTATCGCACGGGAACCCCTTGATCGGCCGTCGCTGTCTGAGGGTTCTTTTCTTCCTGGTTTGGGTCGTCCTGATCGGCAAGTCGCTCGGGCAAGATTCCCAGAAACGCTGCCTGAAACGGCTCCAGCTTTCCGATCAGGGTGACTGGGAAGGTCAGTTCCTTCTGATCTCGAGAGACGGTCACCTGAATGGTGTCGCCGCCGTAATACCGCCCCAGAGCCTGGCGAACCTCCATAATTCGGCTCACTGGCGTGTCCTGGATCCGGGTCAGCTCGTCCCCGGACTTGATCCCGGCTTCGTAAGCCGGGCTGTTGCCTCGGACGACGTTGATGACAGGTTTGCCAGTCAGTTCATCGGACGTTTTGAAGGTGACCCCCATGATTCCGCTACGGAGGTCCTTTCCTTCCTGAAGCCGTGAGAGCACTCTTTGGATGTGATCCATCGGAACGGCAAAGCCAATCCCCGAGTCATACCATTCCACCCCAGCGATCTTGGTCTTCGCCCGAGGAGAGAGCGGCACCAGAACGCCTAGCACCCGGCCCTGAATGTCCAGGAGGGGGCCGCCGTAGTTGGCCGGAGAAATCTTGGCATCGGTTTGGAGGGCTTTGCCCCAGATGCGGTTTTTGGCGCTGATGATTCCCAACGAGACATTGGGCTGATTGCCTGGAAAGGTCCTCCCGACAGCAATGGCCCACTGCCCGGTGGCGATCTCGTTTTCCGGGGCAGCCTGGGAAACCTGCATGCGGCCGATTCCCAAGGCTTTGACATCGACCTTCAGGAGCGTCAACATGCAGTTGTGATCGGTGGCCACCAACTCCGCCGGAGCCCGACTTCCGTCTGGTAGCCCCACCAAAATCGAGGTGGGTTTCTGAGCGAAGTTGAAGGCGCTGGAGATGATATAGCCATCGGGAGAAACGACCAAACCGGTCGTCGGCCCCTGTCCCACCAAGATCCTGCCCCGTCCCTGCCCAATCTTCTCCAAACCTCCAATGGTCTCGATTTTGACGATCGAGGGAGCCGCCTTTGTGACAGCGGCCTGGACGGCCAGATCTTCCAATTCCTCCAAGGCTGCTGCTTCGACGGCTTCGCCATTTTGCTCAGCGACAGGGTCTAGCTCCTGGGCCGGTTGCTGACCGGAAACGTTGGCAGCATTGATGATCGAGAAACCAACCGTCAACACCAGAGTCAGCAAGCCCCAACTCATCAGTGGAGGCCGGGCGAAAGTTTGGGGAGGAAAAGTTCCGGTAAGCATTGTCTTGCCATACTGTAAGAGTTGTTGTCTGGGCCGATGGGGGGGTCCCCGGGTGGGCCGGCACCAAGCGGATCAACGACAAGGATGTGATGGGTTGGTCCTCACACTCGTTGGCCTTTGCTGAGCGGGTGGGCTTGGGAGAGTCATTCTCCCTCACCAGGACGCAAGCTCAGCTCGACATCGACGAGTTGTTGATTTCTCAGGACGGTCAGGCGAACTGGATCGGCCTGGTCGAGACGACCGAGCTCGCTGACCAGTGTTTTGCAGTTTTGGATGAGACGACCTTCCACCGAAAGGACCAAATCGTTTCGCTGCAGACCAGCTCGGGCTGCTGGGCTGGCGCGGCGGACGTCGTCGACAAACGGGGGTGTCCGTTGCATGATATCGGGCACCATCACCAGCCCAAGCAACTCAGCGCTGTGGGCAAATTCGGGCCTTTTCTCAGGGGCGTCTAAGGATTCGGGGATGTGGATGCCCTGAATGATGTCGTTGACGGTTTGTTGGACCTCGACAGCGGGGACCGCGTAGTTCATCCAAGTGTTGGTCATGGAGTTGCGGAGCTCTTTGCCCAACATTCCAACTAGGCGGCCAGCCCGCGTTGTCAACGCGCCCCCGGCGGCGCCTGGGTTATTGGTGATCGCATCAAGCACGTAGACGTCACCACGGTACGGCGTCTCGAACACCCCTCGACGAGCCTCCAGCCGAGTCCGCACAGAGACCACGCCATGCTGGACACTTGCCGGCTCGCTGCCGGTGGCCACTCCATAAAGATTACTGAAGGCAAGGATACGAGTGCCCGGAGAGGGCTCTGCTGACTGCTCGAGGTCGAAATGGGGGAGGCTATTGGCTTCGATTTTGAGCACTGCCAGTTCCAAGCGAGGATCAAACCCCACAAGCTGTGCTTGTTCGAAGCGACGCCCGTCGCCTAAGACGACAGTGATGTAGTTCGTATCTAAAACATAGCTCCAGACGGTCAGAATATAACCGTCTTGCGAGATCAGAAATCCGCTCTGATAAGCCTCCAAGCCTCGGAATCCGCCAGCACCATAAATCTTAACGGCCTTCGGCGAAGTTCGCTTCACGACTTGACTGTAGGATCCCGCCTGCGAGGTCAAAGAAGCTGCGAACCCGAGGAACAATACCGCCAAGGCCACAATGTACAAGCTTGGGGTGGACCGACGACGCTGCAGGCTTCTCATGAGCTAGACTCTCAGATTTTCTCAAGCCGAAATGGGCACAAAAATTGGCTCGCAAACGGTGTGGCTGTTGGGGCTCGGCCGATCGTCTTGCAAGGGCTTCGGTGATTGGTCGATCAAATGCTTCTGTAGTTCTCTGGTGGGTTGATGGCTCTGGGCCTTCGCCCATCAGGGCAATCGCCATGCCCCTGGGGGCAGAGCGAATGTCGCATGAAGCCGGAAACGATCACTCGGCTGCCTTGGCACTGAACTGATAACTTTTCAGAGTATAGCGACCAAACAAGAAGGAGTTGTGGCGAACGGCAAGCTCTCCGGGTACCTGGCGGCCATCGACTTTTTTGTATTGATTGAAGTAGAGTTCGCAGGGGTCCTCATCTGGATTGGGAAAGGTTTCCAGAGAGGCGAGCAATCTTGTCTGCGGATCAAAGTAAAATCGGCAATCGACCCCAGCGTATTCACCGACCAGGACGTCGAAGTGTTCATCGCGGCCCGGCAGAGGTGCTGTGCCATAGTAGTGGAGGCCGGTGAACTCTTTGTCGCCAGAGATGCAAAAGAGCCGCCAGAGGTGCAGAGCAACCGCCAGGCCGCCTGATCCGGCTGGCCGCAATTCGTCCGTCAGCGAGACGGGAACTTCGAAGGCCAAATCCCGTTGGGGGATGCTCAAGGCAAGGGTTTTGCCACTGTCCAAGAATTCCATTGCTCGACCATCTTGGTCGGTGCCCTTGATCTGCCAGACCCCGGGGACTTGCGAGAAGTCGCTTTGCTGACGGAAAGCCTCCCAAACACGCTTGCGATTTAGCTCATTGAAGTAGTAATTGGCATATCCACTTTTGGCCTTATAGAACTTTTTGACCTCAGCTGGGATCTTTTGTTGCGGGTTCAGCTTCACTTGTTCCCCGGGCTTGGGTTCCTCCGGCTTAGGATCTCCTGGTCGCCGACCTCGGGGGCGTCCCCGTTGACCAGAGGTATCGAGTCTTGCCAATTCCCCAGCACGGTGGGCTCCAGCCAAACGCACGAAGGTCTGGACGGTCTCCATCTCCCCTTGATCATTGGGACGGCGAAAAGTCAGCGGAACTCGCCACCCTCGGGGATAGATCCCTAAGACATTCTTAAATCCGTTGACTGTGCTGATCGGACGGCTGCCAAAGGCACGGATCTCATCGTCAAAGCGAATCCCTCGTCGATAGGCATCGGAATCTTCGAGGATATCACTGACCAAAACCTTTCCATCTCGTGTGCGGACAACCGCTCCCAGCGTGGCGTGGTCGACATAGCGACCGCTTTTCAGGCACCCCATAAAGTTTTTGATCTGGTTGATGCTGATGGCATATCCCACACCAACATTGACCCGACCACGCTTTTCAAAGGATCCACGCCCGTTGATACCAATGAGCTTTCCATCGTCGGCAAAGAGGGGACCTCCCGAGTTGCCTGGGTTGATGGAGGTGTCCGTTTGAATGCAATCGGTGTACTCCAGCAATGTTCCTGCCGGATATTGGTAGCGGTGGACTCCTGAAACAATTCCGTAGGTCACTGTTGGCGTAAAATCCGTTGCCAGCAAAAACGGATTGCCCATAGCAAAAGCCCAGTCACCGACTTCGACCTCATCGCTGTCGCCGAGCTGGGCATAGGGAAAGTCCTCACGTCCAAGCAGCTTGATGAGTGCGACATCACCAGTCATGTCGACACCGACGATGACAGCATCATACAGCTTGCCGTTATCGAGGCCGCACTTCATGGCGATGCCGGCCCCACGGGTCACGTGATAGTTGCTGAGGGCATAACCGTCCGGGGAAATAAGCACCCCGCTGCCCCCGCCGCGGCCACCGGGGCCGAAAATGGCCACGACAGTGGGACGCACCTTATTAACGACTGCCACGCGGTCCTGTTGAGCTTTGAGGACCTCCTGCAGCCCTTGTGGCGTGATGGCCACAGCGGGTTGGGCCACTAGATGGGCTGCCAGAAGCATGGCTGTCACAACAGCCACTGTGGTGCGAGCCTTGTCGGACAAATTGGGAACTGGCATGGTCAGGAGTACGTCAGAATTGGAGGAAATCATTTCAGGACCCTGGCTTCGCAAAGATCAACGTGGTCCGCTGTGTCAATATCTTTGCCGAAATCGACGAGAATCTGGAGCCGCTGAACGCCGGTGACATTCAGCTCGATTGGCAGGGGATCATCACTCCCGGTCAGTTCTCTGCTGAACAAGCGGCGGTTGTCCCCTGAGATGATTAGTTCGGCATGGCCGAGATCCCCGACGACCTCGTCGATGCCGGCGATCGCCACAAAGCGACGGTATTGTCCACGCAGTCCGTAGGTCAGCTCTGTGCGACTGTGCAGAGCCAAGCCGTTGCTGAAGGTCCGGCTGCCAATTTTTAAGGGGCCGCCTTCCAGGTTGGTGTTCGTGCGTGGCTGAGCAACGATGTCAAAAAACGGGGTAAGTTTCGTCGAAAGTGGTTCCAAGTCAGTCAGGTAGGCGATCTTTCCCAGAGAAAAATCCAGACCCGCCAGGCGATCCAGAGGACGCACGGTCGTCAGATCGCCCACTGTTTGGATTTCGAGACCTTCGTCGGTTAATCGAACCTTGGCGGCCTGCCAGCGTGTTCCGTCTTGTTCGGTGATGCTGCACTTGCAGTCAGGCAGATTCCGGCCAACACGTTGTTGAAAAAGCATGAGGCCGTAGACTTTGCTTCGCCTGGCCTTGATGGACTCATCACCTAAGGTGAACTCGACAGTCTTCTCGGTGACGTCGCCGACGACCCCTTCAATGAAATCCAACGAGTTGTCTTTTTGAAGGATCAGCAAGTCGCTGGCCAAATCACGTTCTTGGATCTCTTTCCACTGTTTTGCAGCAGCCGGAGAGGACTGCCCAAAGCGGACGTCCTGGATGCCGCTGACTCGCAACGACACCTCAGCGCCCCCGACGGTCTCGATGTTGGCTGTCCCGTTGCTCACTGAGTACGTCTTGGCCGCCAGAATGGACCCATCACTCAAACTGACCGCGATGGCATCCCTGGGTACTGAGGAAGCGGCTTTCAGGCCCACAGACTGGACGTTGCGTAGTGGCTCAGGCGGTTGGTCGACAAGCTGGATTTGTGTCTCCGTTAAAGACTGAACCTGCCCAGTCTTCGTACGCCCATCGAGCGTGCGGAGTTGAACAGTCGGACCAGCCGCGACACTACTGGGCAACTCGATCAGGCTGACCACAACAACCGCACAGAGTCCAGCCAGAACTTTCCGAGCGATCGGTCGATGAGGCAGCTGTGAGGTGAAGGACCACAGCGGGAGACGGCCAAGCATGCGGCACCAAAATAGCAGTTGATCGGATGGCGTTTGTTGAGTTCGTCGTACCGCCATCAGCGGTCGACGGATTTTGCAGGTGGTTGGGAATCGTCGGGCGTCATGTTACGACGCAAACGGCCAGCACCACTGCTGCTCTAGAGTTGGGCTGTCAGAGAGAGGGCCGTGACCCACCGCTGGTGGTCGGTTTCCTTCTGATTGGGCAGTTGGTTTTCGTGGAATCGGGGGATTCACGTCCAACCGACTGCCAAAATCA
>CAZYKP010000118.1:0-4262 GCA_964648025.1 uncultured Pirellulales bacterium
CACCCCAACGCTATTCACCCATACGCCTGACAGCCTAACGCGACTCACCCAAACGCCAGACAGCCAAACGCCAGTCACCCAAACGACAGACACCCAAACGGCAGAAGACCAAGCTCCAGAGGATGGTTCCACAGAGGCGGGATCTGACCA
The DNA here is from genome assembly GCA_964648025.1 of uncultured Pirellulales bacterium. Taxonomy (GTDB): domain Bacteria; phylum Planctomycetota; class Planctomycetia; order Pirellulales; family Pb10988; genus CAZYKP01. The sequence continues at coordinate 151 of CAZYKP010000118.1, forward strand.
GAAATTCCAGCAGGACACTTTGGCCTCGACGGATCCTCTGACGCTGATTGACCCTCAGCAACTCGGTGAGTTGCTGGCCGATGTCCGTGATCGGAATCTGAGCTGGTCCAAAGAATGGGCTGTGTTTTTTGAGGTGCTCTCTCGGCTTGAGGCTCAAGATCCTCAGCAGCTGCAAGCGGAACTTCAGCGACAAGGCAGAGGCACTGCGGTCACTTTCCCGCAGCTGGCTCAGCAGCCTGGGGAATATCGTGGAAAGTTGGTCCTCCTGGAAGGGGTCGCTCGGAGCGCCTTCACTCGGCAAGCAGGACCGAACGACGCAGGAATCGACCGCTACTACGAGGTCTGGATCTCAACCACCGATGGCAACAGCTTGTTTCGGGTGTATCTCCTTGAACTGCCTTCAAGTTTTCCGCTGAGCAAAATTAGGAAAGACCAGATTTCCGGTGATCAGCCGAACTACACACAACTCAACGAGCCTGTGGAGGTGACCGGCGTCTTCTTTCGAGTTGGCGTGTACCGGTCTGTTCGAGGTGTCGACGATGTTCCGATCGTTTTGGCCAAGACCATGGATTGGAAACGGGAGACCCTCGTTGCCTTCCAGAACTCAAGTAGCCCCTCAGTCCTGGAGGTCATGCCGTGGCTTGTCGGGTTAACCCTGGCTGCGGCAGTGCTTGCGACAATGGTGATTTTCATCCGCAGCGGAAACCAAGCCAAAGCGGAGGCCCAGCAACGGATGGCCGGTATCAACCCCGAGGGATTCAGGAGCATGCCAGACCTGGAAACATTGCCGCCTACTGAGGACCACCTCAAAGAGCTCGCAAAAAACGCCCCTGATGAGAAGGCCGTCTGGGAGCAAATGGCCGGCACACGGCAATGACCAATCCCTGGCATTTACGGACGAACCGCTGGCAAACTCCGCAGAGGCAGCAATCGCGGTAACCGCTCAAGACGCACAGTCCTGAGAATCCAGCTTTCCAGTTGAGCCTGACTGAGGTTGAGGAAAATCTTGGCGCGACCGGCACAGCGGAAACGCTGCCAAATCACTGGTCGTTCCGGCGGATCGCGTGGTTTGGACAAGCCAGAATTTTCCGAAGGCAGCAGTCGGACAGCCTCCGACCCAAGGCGACCAGCGGGAGCCCGTGTAGCACGGGCTTTTGGCCTTTGATCCGTTGAAAAGCTTTCCGAAAATCACCCAGCCCGGCATTTGACAAGCAGGCCAGTGTATGTCCAGTGAACAGGACCAGTCGATTGTGCGGACTCTGCCAGGCCGTTGCCAGATACTCACATTGTTTCTTGACGAGGAACGTCACGACGGACTGTGCACCAGCAAGGCAGGGAGGGGGTGCCTGCCTGCCTGGCGTCCGACCGCAAATCGTTCCCAACGTTTGAGGATCAAGTCCTGGGCTTTGAGGCTGGCTTTCTTGGTGCTGGTGTGCAGTTGCTGCCAGCGTTTCTGTGAAGCTCAGGAAGGTGCTGATTTACGCCTGGTCTTGCCTACTGAAGAATCTCAGGAGAATACCCGCAAATCTCCAGAGTCGACTGAGGCAGCCGATGCCAACAGCGGAGTTGGCCCTGCTGATGCTGACCAGCCGCCCAGTTCTGTGGAGGCGGAATCCGGGCAAGCATCCTCAAGGGAACCGAACCAGCCAGCGGATTCGGTGACCGTCAGCTCCCGAGAGATGTTGGAACAGTTTGGGGTTTACGACAGCTACTGGTACTACCTCGACGACAGCGAGCCCCTGGACCAGGGTGAATCCGAGGTGCTCCATGCGTTCTTCTCGGCAGTGCGGCGGTTTACGCCGATGGATCAGCACAGAAGAACGCAGCCCGGCCGGGTGCTGGCAGATGCCATGGCTGATCCAGCAGCCCACCGTGGGGTGATCGTGCCCATCCAGGGGCGAGTGACCAAGGTGTCTCGGATCAAAACGGACCCTGCGGTGGCACTGCGATTCGGCTTGCCGGCCTACTTTCGCTGTCAGTTTGAGGCAACCCAACCAAACAGCCCGTTTCAGCGTGCCACCATTTACTCGCTGGTTGTGCCCGAGAATTGGCAGCGGCACAACCTTCCTCCTCGTGGGGAGTGGCGGACAAGCGCTGTGGGATTTTTCCTGAAGACCGCCGGGGAGAATCATCCGGTGCTTGTGACCCAACGGATGGCCTGGCACCCGCCCGGCCTGCTGGGCGATTTGCAGATGGATGTCGGGTTATTCGATCAACTGAAACCTCGCTCTCGTCGGCCCCAACGCAACCCGTTTTACGAGCTGCTGGCAGCGACCAGTCGTGTTCGGCAAGGATATTTTCTGGAGACCTGCCGCATCGACCAGGACGCTGTGGACCTTCAAGCCAAGCACGTCCGCGATTGGGCTGTTTTCCCCTGGTTTTTGGCGGTCGCCGCCGATTCCCCAGATCCCTCACCAGGACGACAACTTTGGGCCCTGCTGCCTGCCGACCTCCGCTCTGGGTTACAGTCCGCCGGTCCCGACCAGCGGCTTGACGACGCACTGGTTGAGCAACTGCTCAATGCGATCAACGACCGAGTGCTGACTAACCCGCATTTCTACTCGACTGAGGCCTTCCAGGGCGTCTTTCTCGGGCTGGAAACTCGCAATCAAATCCAGAAAGCCCTCCGCCAGTTGGGCAGCAAGACCGCTTTGGAGTTCTCGCAGCGAGTTGCCAACCTGTGGAAGCGTGCTCAGGCAGCCACAAGTCTGGCAGCATCAATGGACCAAGCCCTCCGCCTTCAAGAAGCCGCAGACAAAGCAGCCAAAGTCGCTGTTGACAAATCCGCCAGTGGTCAGCCTCAGACCAACAACCCCGCCCCAAATTCCTCGGCAACCACCGACGCTCAAGCCAGTCGGAGTCAACAAAAGGTCTCCCAGGCTCTGCAAACTCTGACTCAAAGGGTGGCCAAGCTTCCTCAGGTGAATTCTCGGGGTGACCCCTTGTTGGCGGCCCTGCAGGAGGCAAAGTCAGCATCCCAGCAGGCGACCCAAGCGTTAGCTGCTGGGAACCTCGATCGAGCAACTGCTCAACAACAAGAGGTGCAACGTGCCCTGCGAATAGCTCAACGGATCGCCGCCGATGAGGCCAAGAAGGTCTCAGCCGAAGGATCGTCTCGCAAATACGCTGGTCGGTTGCCCGCTGATGCCGTGCTCAGTCGCCTCGTCGCTGAGGGCCTGGCCACCCTGCCGACTGCTCAGCTGAAAGCCCTGAACCGGGTTTTGCTTGAGGAGGCGTTCCCGAACGACATTCGACGCTCCCGGCCCCACTCAGTCGTTCCCCTGTTCAACGATCCCAAAAACCAGGCCGGCCGGCTGGTCATGCTGCGGGGGATCGCACGCCGAGCGTCTCGCATTGAAGTCACCGACCCCGAGATCGTCAGCCGCCTGGGGATTAGGCACTACTACGAGGTGTGGCTCTACACTGAAGACTCTCTCAACAATCCGCTGGTGGTCTGTGTCCGCAGCCTGCCTGAGAAGATGCCCCAAGGACAGGACATCTATGAAGTCGTGGAAATCCCCTGCTTCTTCCTACAAGCCTGGAGCTACGAATCCGCCAAGTCCGAGGCCCAACGCCAGGAACTCGCCGCCAGACGGCTGGAAACCATCGAGGAGGGAGAATTCCTACCAGAAGATCTCCAGTCCGCCGGCCAAATCCGTCTCCAGTCCGCCCCAATGCTGCTTGGGCAAGAGCTCATCTGGTTGAAGGATGCCACCCAACCACCCGCGACAGGGGTCTATGCCTACTACGCAGCCGCGTTGTTGGTTGTGGCAGCCGGGGGTTTCTGCCTCTGGGTCTGGTACCTCCACCGCGAGGACGCCCGTTTCCGTTCGCGTAACTTGACTCCCCGTTATGAGCCAACGGGAAACACTTCCCTCAACGACCTTGGGCTGGAAGCCACCGCCGAACCAGACTTCTCGCACCTCAACCAGCAGACCCAGTCTTTGGACTCCTCCCCAGAAGCCGATGAGTATGACAACCGGAAGCCGGAATAAACGCTAGAGACGACCCACCTCAGGGAACTCCGAGCATGCTTGGAGAGTTTTTGCCTCTTGCAAAGGTTCTCACAGCAGCGAGAGCGAAAACCCTGCCGGTCCGGGCTTCCGTTGGTC
>CAZYKP010000118.1:4362-9018 GCA_964648025.1 uncultured Pirellulales bacterium
GCCCTCGGTGGAGAGCTTTTCTCAGCGGTTTGCCTCTCGCAAAGGTTCTCAAAACAGCGAGAGCGAAAACCCTGCCGGTCCGGGCTTCCGTTGGTCGCCCTCGGTGGAGAGCTTTTCTCAGCGGTTTGCCTCTCGCAAAGGTTCTCAAAACGGCGAGAGCGAAAACCCTGGCTGCCTGGGCTTCGGTCGGCAGTGGGCAGCTTTGTTGAACCTCTTTCCTGAACCTCAGTCGGCATCGGATGTGCACTAACGATGGTCTGGCTTGAAGCCGACGGAGGTCAGGTCCGCCTGGCCGGTGTCAAACGATTGTGAGGCCCTCTAAGGGCTTGTCCTTCCTCGAGGGCGAGCCCCAGAGCAGAGGGGCCACCTCATCATGAGGAGCTTGAATAATTCCTCACCAATGCGGGCCCTTGGCGCACCCGTCACCGGGCGCACGGCTTCACCGAGAAGTTCCAAGATTGGGCTCTTCGGCGTTGGGGAATCGTTTGGCTTGCCGAGTAGGGATGCTACAGTATTGCTGTGACGCCATTGCCAGCAGGTTGTGCTCGCCGATTTCTGAGTCAGTTTGTTCGGACGAAGAGGGCGACGGAGCGGTTGTTGGAAGGCGTCTGTTGTCTCGAAACAGCAAGTTTCACCGGTGATCTGGGCGAGTGTCCCCTTGGCCGAACTGCCTTGGGACGTTGAGGGTGATCGACGCCGCAGACACCGGACCAATCCCCGATAGAGCAGGTCCATGGGCTTCTTGCAGCGCTTTTTTCATAACGTCTTCCGGGATGAGGTTCCGGCTCCCGGAGACAGTAGTTTTGAGCGACTCTCAGACCAGCAGCTGGAAGCTCATCTGGAGGTCAGCCACTACGGCAATTTCGCGCTGACTGACGCAGTGCGACCATCGTTTGACTTGCAGATCGTTCCTACGGAGGGGTACCGTTACGACGTTTATCGAGATGAGGAGGGCACTCTCGATGTTCCCGTTTTGATGGCCGCACTCAGCGGCGAACGGCTGTTTGAGGCCTTTCTGGATCTGCTTGATCCTCTTGGCGAGGTGGTTGATGTGGTCTTGGAGACCAGTCACCACCATCGAGGACGCGGGCACCAAGATCTCTACCGTGAGCACGTGGATTTGCCCATCCTCAAGAGTGTTTTGTGGGATTTTGAGGATCTGCTGCTTAACGACGGATGCACCGGGTTAGCGGTTCTCAATCCGACCATTCCGCTGGAAGTCCAGTTTGATGAGCATAAGCTGCTGATCGTTTATGCCGAGGACTTACAGCCTTTTGAGACTCGCCTGGCTCGTTACGGGGTGTCACACCGCCAACAGATGAAATTCATCACTGAGGCGGAACACGTCCACTCCTCCAGTGAGGAGTATTTCGATCAGTTCCAAGAACTCAAGCTTCGGCTGAACATCGACGACTCCACCGCAGAAGACAGGCAACAAGGGGATTTTGCCGACAACGACCCGTTTGCCGTCTAAGTTGGTCGGTCCTGCAAACCGGTTGGTCCTGCCTTGGGCCAAGAGCAACCGGCCGCTCGAGGGGTCGGCCGGTTGCGCCGACTCCTCGCGAGAAATCGGTCAAGCACGCCCCCCGCAAAACCAAAGCCCCAGTTGCACAGGCCCCGCCGAAAGCGGTCTTGGCTCACCAACAACCCCCACCTTCACAGCTTTTGATTGGCCACTTCGGGGTCCTCTCAGAGGCAGCTCTCCGGCGATCGACCCAACAACTCTGCGGCCAACCGAACCGTCTGAGAGTGAATATCAACGATGTCGCTGATGTCGCTTGCATATCCTCCGGCCATGGTCACAGCCACGGGCACTTGATGGCTCCGACAGAGTTCAAAGACGAGACGGTCCCGTCGGGCGAGGCCGTCTTTGGTCAGTGCGAGCCGGCCGAAGCGATCGTGCATAAAGGGATCTGCCCCGGCCAGGTAGATGGCCAGCTGTGGTCGGTTCGAGTTCAGGGCCGTGATCAACGCTGGCTTGAGGGCCTGCAAATAGGCCTGATCGCCGGTTCCGTCGGGAAGCGGGACGTCCAAGTCGCTCTGCTCCTTGCGGAGAGGATAGTTCCGTTCGCCATGGATCGAGAGCGTAAAGAGCGTGCCGTCTCCAGCGGCCAGGCTGGCCGTGCCATTGCCCTGGTGAACATCGCAATCCAAGATGACCGCTCTCTCGATCGCCCGTTCCGCCTGAAGCGTCCTGACAGCCACCACAGCATCGTTGAAAACGCAAAACCCCTCTCCTCGATCACGGAATGCATGATGCGTCCCGCCCGCCAAATTCACACTAACCCCCTCGGTCAACGCTGAGCGACTCGCGGCAATGGTTCCACCGACACTCCGACGCGATCGTTCGATCAAGGCATCAGACCAAGGAAAACCCAATAATTTGACTTGGTACTCGGTCAGTTCGCCTGTGGTCACCCGTCGGTAGTAGTCTGAGTCGTGAACTCGCAGCAATTGTGCTTCGGTGGCGCCTGGTGGGACGCAGAAGCAGTTTGCGGGGAAACCGCCGGAGCGGAGCAATCGCTCCCGCAGCAAGGCGTACTTCTGCATGGGAAAACGATGGCTTGGGGGGAGCGGCAGGACAAATTCGTCGCAGTAGAAGAGTTGCATCAGCTGACCGGCGGTGGATGTCCCTGTTGAAAAATGTTCCAAGTCTCAAGCCCGATGGGTAACCCCGACTCCGAAAAGCCCGGGAGTGGGAAGCCCCCGCCTCAAAAAGCTCTCGCTCCCCAAAAGTCAGGCTCACCAACCGCCAGAAGCCGCAAAGACAGCGCAATCCCGGCCATCAGACCCAAGGATGCGGAGCTACCCCACCTCTGCACAATTGTCAGTCCAGCGTTGTGACCGACAACCCCAGCGAGGAATGCGGTGGCGCGAAATCCGCTTCAAAACAAGGCTTCTTGGCAATCAGGTCGACCTCGGAAACCCTCGCTGCGGGCACAGTTCCAGACAGGAACGAAGTCGGTAGCAGGATCCATGAAAAACACGCAGATGAAAGTTACATTCGGAAGAAAGCTTAAAATTACCCATCTTTCCTGAATCACCGGAGCCGTGAGAAAGTTGCCAGCGTCCTTAGGTTTCCAAAATATCCTAAACTACCTAATTGACACAGCGCGCCCTCGGATTAGACTCAACGCCAGTTGTTTTTCCCCGACGGTTCCCAGTCAGAGTGTTTTTGGGGAACAGACCTACATTTGCGTTTGCCGAGGAGGAAGAGGGAATGGTTCAGTCGCTCATACGGTTGGCCCCGGCTGTCATGGTCGGCTTGGCCAGCCTGGCCGGGTTGGCCCAGGCCGGGCACCCGTGCGTTGAGTACCAGACGGTTTGCAAGACCGTGATGGTGCCGACGGTGTTCACTGAGATGCGTAGCAAGCCGGTGACCAAGTACAAAACAGAAGTTCACACTCGGTACATCACCATCAATAAGTGTGTGCCTGTGGTGAACAAGGTGGAAAAGCCTGTCACGATCATGGTGCCCAAGACGGTCTACAAAGACGTCACTTACACAGTGCACAAGCCGCAATATGACACGGTGCAGCAGAAGTACACTGTCATGGTGCCGCACACCCAGTACAAGGATGTTCCCTACACCGTCCACAAGCCTGAGTACTACACGGTCGACAAGCCGTACACCGTGATGGTTGCTCACACCCACTACAAGGACGTACCCTACACCATCTACAAGCCGCACCATGAGACCGTGCAGCAGAAGTACACGGTGATGGTACCTCACACCCAGTACAAGGATGTTCCCTACACGGTCTACAAGCCGCACTATGAGACCGTGCAGCAGAAGTACACTGTCAACGTGGCTCACACTCAATACAAGGACGTTCCCTACACTGTGTACAAGCCTCACCATGAGACTGTGCAGCAGAGGTACACAGTGATGGTTGCCCACACCCACTACAAAGATGTCCCTTACACCATCTACCAGCCGCACCACGAAACCGTGCAGCAGAAGTACACGGTGATGGTACCACACACTCAGTTCAAAGACGTGCCCTACACCATCTACAAGCCGCACTACGAAACTGTGCAGCAGAAGTACACGGTGATGGTGCCGCACACCCAGTACAAGGATGTTCCCTACACAGTGTACAAGCCGCATCATGAAACCGTGCAGCAGAAGTACACGGTGATGGTGCCACACACTCAGTACAAGGATGTCACCTACACCGTGTGCGAGCCAGTGACTGAGCCCCAGGAGGTTGTCTACACCACCTACCAACACCAAAGTGTGCCAAAGGTTGGGCATCGGACGGTTTGTGAGACTGTGCCTGTGCCCATGACTCGCACTGTCTGTAAGAGTGTTCCTTACTACGAAACCGTGTGTCACCCAGTCCCTTGTCACGGCCCTTGTGGAGAACCATGTACCAAGCTGGTTTACTCAAAGGTGTGCAAGTATAAGACGGTCACCCACGAAATTCCCTACACCGTTTACAAAAAGGTGTATAAGACCGTTCCCTACACCTACCACCAAACCGTCTGCGTCCCTGTGCAGCAAAAGAAGATCATCCATGTGACTCGGATGATCCCCAAACCGATGGTCAAGAAGGTGCCTTACACCGTCTGCATGCCTGAGGAGCGGGTCAAGAACGTGACCATCTGCAAGATGATCCCGCATCCGATGGTCAAGAAGGTGCCTTACACCGT
>CAZYKP010000118.1:9118-12968 GCA_964648025.1 uncultured Pirellulales bacterium
GAACGTGACCATCTGCAAGATGATCCCTCACCAGATGATGAGGAAGGTTCCTTACACCGTCTGTGAGCCCCAGCAGATCATGAAGACCTACTATCACACGTCCTATCAAACTCACCAAGAACAGGTTCCGCAGAACTACACTGTGTGCGTGCCCTACACAGAGCATGTTCACTACCCGGTGAAGGTCTGCAAGATGGTTCCCAAGACCATCACCTACCAGGTGCCTGTTTGCCATCCTTGTCACTGAGAACCCTTGCTAAACTTCTTCAGCAAGAACTGAAGAGGCCAGGGATCGAACTGTCGGGACTGCGATAGAGCCAGACCTTCGGTGAAGCCCGCTGCCAGGAAGTTCCTGACGGCGGGCTTCTTTTTTTGGTCAACGGGTCATCGCAGACTGCAGGGCCAGCGCGATCACCACAGCCAAGAGCATCAGGACCACAACACCCCCAAGGATGATCAGGATCTGCAAGGTCACTGGGACCGGGAATTCTTCAGCAGGCAGCACAGGAAAGGTCTCGTCACTGCCGCTGGAGAGGGTCCGCTGCGACTGACCGTTCCCAGAGTCGGAGCCGCTGATCGCCTGGCTCGGGCTCTCAGTGGGTGAGCCCTCGACTACAGCCGCTGGCCCCAGATTGTCAGCGCCTGCCACAGCCGTGGCTTGCCCTGGGTCACTGGAACTTTCCAGCTTTTGAGGATTCTCCGTCAAGGTCACTGGGCTTGCTTGCGACGGTTTCTGAGTCCTCGCCCGTCCCAGGGAGCGAGCTGCGCCGGCCAGAGCTAGCGAGGCCAGGGAGGGTGTGGCCAGAGCGTGTGCCACCAGGGGGTGTGTTGGGTCAATGAATTGCGTGCAGAGCTCTATGACTTCGGCGGCCGACTGGACTCGACTGTTGGGGTCTTTGGCCATCAACAATCGGATGACCCGGCAGAACTCAGGGGTCAAGGCGGGATTGAGTTTACGAGGATCCAAGGGATGTTCCAGCCGATGCCGACGCCACTTGTCTTTGTGGTCGCCTCCGGGGAAGGGAACTTTGCCGGTGACCGCGTAATAGAGCGTACAACCCAGCGAATAGATATCGCTTTGGACACTGGCCGATCCAGGGTGAGCGATCTGCTCGGGCGCGATATAGTCGGCAGTGCCAACAACTTTGCCCTTGCGATCATCCTCAGGGCCATCGGTTTCCGAGAAAAAACTCGCCAATCCTAGATCGCTGACTTTGGCACGCCCATCTGGAGTGACCAGGATGTTGCCGGGCTTGATATCCCGGTGAATCAAACCTTGCTTATGAGCGTAATCCAAACCACAGGCCGCCTGAAGGACAATCGAGGCAGCGGCCTCCATGGAAAGCGGGCCCTCACGACGGATCAGCTTCCGCAGATCAGTCCCTGGCACATATTCGGTCACCAAGAAGTGCACCTGCTTGTCAAAGCCCGCATCATGGGCCCGGACAAGGTTCTCATGGTCCAAGCGTGCCTGAGTCCGAACCTCTTTTAGGAAGTTTTTAATAGCTGAAGGACTGCTTTTGCTTCTGGGCAGCACTTTGACGGCGACTTCTCGGCCCATGATGGTATGCTCGGCCTTGAAGACTTGCCCCATGCCGCCATAGCCGAGCGAGTCGATCAAGTGGTAGGGCCCAAGATGAAAGTCGCTTCGTCCGGCCAGCAACTGATCGGCCTGCCAGCGATTGAGTTTGCCCAACTCAACGAGTTTGGCAGCCAGTTGTTCGTCGGTTGGCCGACTAGTTCGGGGCATGCCCGGCTGTGGCGGTGCCTTGGCGTTTTTGAGGAGCTCTTCTTGGACCTGACGGCCGGCCTCACGCAGATCGTCTGCGGTGACCAGACTGCTGTTGATCAGGCAGCTGGCAAAGGTCGGCTTCGACTTATCTTTGTTCTTGCCCACAGCTGGAGGAAACGGAGAACGTGTTGGCCGCCTGACTCCTGAGAATGCTAACCGGGCACCAAGCAGAGCCAGGGCAACCTTTGAGTTGACAATCCGAGAGCTTTGCTCCAAAGATCGTTGAAAAGAGTTTGCTGCAGACTTCTCCAACCAGCCCGGCTGCCCTGCACCCCCCAAGAGGTGCCTGAGGAGCGAGCCCTGGCAACCATGCCTGCCCAAGCCGCTGCGATAACGCTCCGAGTTGCCTAGGGTAAAAACTTGCTGAGAAGCCTTGAATGGCTCGACGTTTGGTCGCCTGTCTTGGCGAGCTCGGGGAAGGTCCTCCAGCGGGTCCTGACAAGTTGTTTCAAGACCCTTGTTGGTTGACCGCTCGGCCTGTTTTGAAGGGGCTGGGGAGCAAAGCCAAGGTGAGGAGACGAGATCTACCCGACAGCAGCAGGAACCGGCTCGAACTCCCAGCCATCGGGCAAGACAGCCTCCTTGCTGATAAAGAGCACCCCGTCGACGATGGTGGCGGTGTCGGTCTCCTCACTGCGTTCCAGGCCGCCGTCGTTGACAATCCGACATCCTTTGCCGATGCGGATGTTTTTGTCGATGATGGCGCCTTCGATCAGCGTGTTATCCCCAATGCCCAAAATGGGTTCTCCTCGGGCGGCAGCTTCTGCTCGCATTTTGGGAGTTTCATAGAAGTCCAGGCCCAAGACGATGGAGTCGCGGATGGTCACGTTGCGTCCGATCTGGCATCGCAGCCCAATCACGCTGTTCTCGATGACTGTGCCTTCGCCGATGTGACACCCTTCGGCGACCAGGCTGTTTCGCATCGTCACGCCGTTGAATTGCGACGGCGGCAGAAACCGAGCGCGGGTATACAGGGGGGCGGTACTGCTGGGGAGGTGAAACTTAGGATCTGGCTTGGCCAGCTCCAGATTCGCCTCGTAATACGCCCTGACAGTTCCGATATCTTCCCAGTAGTCATCAAAGAGATGAGCCTGAACTCGCATCCGCTCGATGGCTGCGGGGAAAACCTCTTTGCCGAAGTCGGTGTAGCTTGTGTCCCGCAAGAGTTCGATGAGTCGCTCTCGGTCGAACAGGTAAATCCCCATGCTGACCAAAACGTCCCGGGTCTGGTCGGTATAACCCTGACTCTCCAGCCAGCCGGCGTCGGTTAACACTGGCTTGAGTTCCTCGGGCGTTTTGGGTTTCTCCTTGAAACCGGTGATCTGCCCGGTGCCGCTGGCCTTGATGCAGCCAAAAGCATGGGTCTCCTCACGAGAGATCGGCAACGCGGCGATGGTGAGCCCAGCCTGGGCCTCTTGGTGGCTGGCCAACATGTCTCGGAAGTCCATCCGATAAAGCTGGTCTCCAGAGAGAATGAGCACATACTCCACGCCCGGCTGCTCGATGAGCCGCAGGTTCTGCCGAACGGCATCGGCGGTTCCTTGATACCAGTTGAGGTTCTCGTTAGTCTGCTGGGCCGCCAGAATCTCCACATAGCCAGCATGGAACACATCGAAGTTGTAAGTGCGGCGAATGTGTCGGTGGAGGCTGACGCTGTTGAACTGCGTGAGCACATAGATCTTGTGCACGCCGCTGTTGATGCAGTTTGATAAGGGGATGTCGATCAACCGATAGCGGCCGGCGACAGGAACCGCCGGCTTGGAGCGGTATTTGGTCAGTGGGTAGAGTCGTGTGCCTCGGCCGCCGCCGAGCACCAGCGAGATGACGTTGTCCATGGCCGATTTCGAGGTTGAATTCTGTGGAGTCTTGTCTGATGAGCGTGTGTGTTGGTCAACTGCCTATCCCCCGAGGGATCCTTCCGCCAAGGGCAGTTGAGCACAACGGATTCCCAACAGCTCGGTTTCGCTTCACGTCAGTTTGGCTTCTCACCAGCTTGACTTTCCACCAGTTTGGTTTCGTGCCGGTTGAGTCTCGTGCCAGTTGAGTCTCGTGCCAGTT
>CAZYKP010000118.1:13068-24743 GCA_964648025.1 uncultured Pirellulales bacterium
ACCAGTTTGGTTTCGTGCCGGTTGAGTCTCGTGCCAGTTGAGTCTCGTGCCAGTTTTCCGGTTTAACCTTGCACCAGTTGGGCTTTGCACCAGTGAGCTTCGGTCCCGGCTTTTTGCTCAATAGTTTGCAAGCACGGGCATCCTTGGACAAGTGGAAACCTTGATTTTCTTTAAGACCGGCGGTCCAAACGAGTCTGTTGGGGGTTTTGTGTCTCTGCTTTGGGTTTTTCGGGAGGAGAGAGAGATATCCAGCTTGGGTACTGTTGTCTTTTCGAGATTGTAACGCCCTGTCAGAAGTATGCACAAAGGCCACGGAGGGAATTCGGCACAGTTTCGCTCGGCGCTTCCTGCGTCGACGCGGCCAACCCAAAAAAATCGGGCACGCTCCTGGAGAGACCGTGCCCGTCACAAGACTCCTGAACCGACAAGCGGATCGACGTCATGAAAACAACTTCAACCTGGACTGACTCAGTCAAGAAACCTCAGGGTGAGGGGCCGGGGCAGGAATTCTTAGGCGAACAGCCGCAAAGGGGCATACTCTCTGTCGAGGACGGCTTTGCTCGGGCAGGCTAACCAATCTTCAAGGAGCGTGGCGTACACCTGGCGGAAATCAGTGTGGTACCGTAAGTCTCCGTGGTCGAGATTGGTCAGGCTGGGATGCTTGCCGATCATGCCCGCTTTGACAGCACCTCCGGCCAACAGCATCGGGGCGGCTGCACCGTGGTCTGTCCCCCCACTGGCATTCTCTCGGACACGGCGGCCGAACTCGCTAAAGATCGACACAGTGACCCGTTTTGCCTGGCCGTGGTGCTCCAGATCTTTCACAAAAGCAGCCACCGCATCGCCCAGTTCTCGGAGAAGTCCCGGATGGGCCTTATTCTGTTCAGCGTGGGTATCAAAGCCGCCCAGTTCTATGTAGTAAATACGTGTTTTCAGGCCGGCGTCGATCAGGCGGGCCACCATCCGCAGTTTTCGGGCCAAAGAGCTGCCAGGATAGTCGACCGGCGTTTGGTAGCGATCAAAAGCCTCTTGCAGTCTCTGACTGGTCGCCAGAGCGGTTTGGGTGCTTCGCTGCAGAAACCCCATGAGGTCGTCTGACTTCCGCTGCAGGCCGACAGCTTGATGGATGGTCTCTCGCAGGCTGCGGTCGTCACCGACCTTGAGCTTGAATTGATCTGCCGACTCGAAGGACGGGATACGCACACGTTGGGCAACAAGTGCCAGTGGTTGCTTTTCTCCCCCTAAGTGCAGAGCAACCGTTTCTTGCGTTTCCGGAGAAACGGTCTCGTCCAGATACCGACCAAGCCAGCCAGTTGGTTCGGCAGAGACCTTTCGGAAAGCCGAATGCCAGATGTCCATGCTCTCAAAGTGCGACCGATTCGGGTTGGGATAACCAACCCCTTGCACGACGGCCAGTTGGTTGTTCTCCCACAATTCAGCCATTCCCTCCAAGGAAGGATGAAAGCCGAGGTAGTCGTCGATCTTGAGGACTTGAGCCGGACTCAATCGCAGAGTGAAGCGGTTCCGCCTGTAGTCATCATCGGCATAGGGCACGATGGTGTTCAAACCGTCGTTGCCCCCGGAGAGCTGGACGACCACCAGGACCGTCTCGGCTCGATTTCCCGCAGCTGCTTGAGAGGCCGCTTGCAACACGGAGGGAACCCCAGCGGAGAGGCTTCCCAGAGAGACCAGAGTGGCCGACTTGAGGCTGTCGGACAAAAACACGCGGCGATTGGTCGACATGGCTTGGAAGGCTCTCCTGAATCAACGGAAACTCTTGTCTGAAAACGCTGGGTCTTGGAACAGGCCCGACGAGGATTGATCTGCGGGCGGTTTCTCTGGCGACTTGTTTTCTGCGGGCTAGTTTTCTGCGAGCTAGTTTTCTGCGGGCTAGTTTTCTGCGGGCTAGTTCACTCGTTGTTTCTCGAGTGGTTGGTTCTCAAGTGTTTCGGAGGTGCTGGTTTTTGGGCACGGTCAAGCGGCGAAACCGGAAGTCCGATTGCGGATTATGCTAGCTGACTTTCTGGCAGGGCGGCGACTGCCTGGAGCAGTCGCCCGAGGGCTCGGTCGTCCAGTGAGCGAGAGGCAGGGACGAGTCCCAGGAGTTTCTCTCGAACTTGCCGCTGAAGAGGGCGGGCCAAGAGGATCTGCTCGAGCCAGTTGATCACATCGGCCCCTTGAGTCAGCCCACCGCGTGTTGCCAAAGAGCTCAACCCAGCCCCCTGGGCAATACGGGTGTCGTCATTGGTCACAAACTCACCGACGAGATTGGCTCGTCCGAGCAATGTGGAGGTATTGATCCACGTCCGGCCTGCATCCCAGCCTTTGACATTGGGCGGGAAGAAAGGACGCTGTCCTAGGCGGTCGAGCCGTTCGGCCAGGAGTTGGAAATTGGTCCGAGCCTCCAATGCCAGCAACCAGTTCAACGCCACATCAACCGGCGAACGGATCTTCCGGCCCACGGCGGCTTGTGAGTAAAACAAATTGCTGGACAAGATCGTTCTGAGGGCTCCGCTGATTTGGAAGTCACTTTCACGAAGCTGTTGGGCCAAAGGCTCAATGACCTGTGGGCTGATCGCCGGTTCCTCAGCAACAAAGAACCGCACCAGCTTTGTTGCGATCCACTGTGCCGCTGCTGGTTGCTGCAGAACGATCCTCACCGCATCGTCGCCGTCGAAGTTGCCAACAGCCCCGAGAAACCGCTTGGTCCCATGATCATGGACGCTCTGGCGAAAGTGGAATCGCCGCCTGCGGACCTCCCAGCCGGTGAACGCCCGAGCGATCTCTTGGATGTCGTCTTCGGTGTAATTCCCTTCACCCAGGCAGAACAGCTCCATCAGCTCGCGTGCGTAGTTTTCATTGGGACGCGTCTTGCGATTGGTCGTGGAGTCCAACCAAATGAGCATCGCCGGATCTCGGCTGATCGCCTGCACAAACGGCTCAAAGCTACCCCAAGCATGAGCTCTCAGCAAGCGGTAGTGTGCCATCATCAAGGCCGTGTCGTCGACCTTCGCCGCACTGGTGGCAAAATGGCCATGCCAAAAAAGCGTAGCCTTTTCCCGTAAAGGAACTGCGGTCCCATGCATCCGCATGAGCCACCAGCCGGTCAGCTGGCCGGAGTTGCCGATGGCCACAAGGGTCGAGGCCATCGCTTCGGTTTCGCGGTCGGTCTGACTCAGCTGAATCGGTGAGTCAGCTTCGACTTCCGGGTCTGCCAGCAAGCGGTTGAGGGTTTCTTGGGGTCCCCTCCTGACGGCCTGATCAAGTTGCTCGGTGCTGGCTCCGAAACCGGCTCGCCGAAACAAATGGGCCGCCATGGGCCGGTCCCAACGTCGACGAGCATCTGGCTCGAATGGACGCCAGGCCCACTGTGGGTCAATCGGTGTCGTTGCGTTCATGGAACCTTCGGTCAAGGGAACCTGTGGTCAAGAGTCAAAGCTGTTTGCAGGGATTTCTTGCCCGGCGGTTCTGTGCTGGGCGGTTCTGTGCTGGGTGTGCAGGATCAGTGCTTGCCAGCCCGACGCGAGTGAGATCGAAGACATCTGGGAGGTTCCCCGAGGGGACCGTGGGGTGAAAACTGCAGGAATCAGTCCTGCTTGGGGGCAGTGTCTCCGGTCTCGGCGAACTGGATCTTGATACGCAACTGCAACTGCTGGTCTTGTTCGATCAGTCGAAAAGAGATTTGGCGAAATTCACTTAGTAATTGGCTTAGCAGATCGACTTCCCCAACGGCCTCATCACGTGTGTGGCCGTTTTCGAGCATGTTCTGGGCGATCAAGGGCTCACGGTTATCTTGGACAAGCGTGGAGCCGGCCTGAGGACTGATCTGCAGCAGGGTGTTCTCGGGCACGTGAGTCGGACCGTCAGCCTTGGCAAGGGATTGTAAGGCATCCAGGGCAACTTGTTGGCTGCTGGCCAAAATCGCGTGGCCTTCAGTGGTGATCAGAGTCGGAGAGAAGTTGTAGACCAAAGGAATAGGCCCTGGGTTGTCCCGCGGATAGCTCGCGTCATAGACGGCCGAGGTGATTTGGGCACCGTCCTTTTGGCGATGGTTGAGGTCCAGTTGGGGCAGTCCCTGTTGCCCAGCTCCAAGATTGCCCAAGGCAACCAGGTTTTGAAAGGCGATTTTCAAGCGGCGGCTGAGTTGATGCCCTTTGGCCAACTCCATCACCAAGGCGCCGGCGGGCAGCTTGATCGCTGGCTGGGGGCCATCCTCAGGAAACCTCTGACGGGCCAGAACAAAGCGAAACCGCGGACCGATCTCCGGAAGGATCTCGTCGCTGAAACTACGCCCGCTGAAGAACAAAGTCAGATCGCTGTCGGCTTTGTTGAACCTGGCCATGACATCTTCACCGAACATGTCACCGGCTGCCTGCCAGAACTTGGCGACATCGCGGTAGGTTGTCAGCGTCAGCACGGTGCCGGGGACTTGCAGCGGTGCAGCCGCTCCAGCACCTTCACTGGGAGCAAAATAAAACTGCCGGCGAACACCTGGCTTGTCGCGGGACTGAGGCATCGCGGCGGCGATGGTGATGTGCTCTTGAGAAACTTCAGCAGTTGCCGTCACATAAGTCGCCTCTTTGAAGGCGTCGATCACTCCGCCGACCAACATCTCGGCACCAGGGTTGTTGGTATTATTACCCAAAATCGCCTGAGGTAAGCCAACCATTCGCAACAGGTCGATCCTGAACAACGCCCAGCCGCCAGCTGTCTGCGGACGACTGACACCCGCGGCATGTTGAAACGACTTGGCCTGAGCAAGCGTCTTGGCATCCTGATCGAGGTACTGATCAACAATCATCCGACCAAGGCTGGGTTTGTTGGTCACCAACAGAAACGGACCGAGAATCGTCCAGTGAGCATCTCCGGCACGCCAAGCCTGATGATCACGGTAATAGATTTCTTGGACTGGAAACTCCTCGCCTTTGTTTTCGGCGTCTGCCTTGCCAAGTTCCAGGATGATGCCATGAGCCTTGCGGAGGAACTCGGGATCGTTGCTCTTGACCAGAACGGCCACACCTCGGGTGCTCGGCTCGAAGGCCAGGCTGAGGCCTCCTCCGGTCAAGGTGGCGATGGCTTTGGGAAGCTGCTGGCCAAGTCGCTCCTCGAGGATCTTAGCGGTTTGTTGGGCTTCTTGGAGGTCGCGGTTTTCCGAGAGTTCTCGCTGGATGGCTTCGGATTTCAGGGCCCTGCGAACAAGCGGATGGTGATAAGCCAGATCAACGATTTGCTCGGTTTTGATGAGCTCCGCGTAGACCAGCGTGGTTGCCGGCAGGAGATCGGCAGCCTGCATCGGCTCCTGGGCCTGTGATGAGGTGGCATTCAAGAAACCACCGAGGCCGAACAAGCAGCTCGCCCCCCAGAACGCGAGCACCGCCAGCAAGAACCGTGGAGAATCAACGAGGTCTTTTTGACAGACACGCACATGACGGTTCATCGGATGTCTCTCCGGGTGAGCAAGGTCCAATACAACGACCAATCGACCGCTCGTCGACTGCTTCAGATTCACGATCCAATTCTCACCAGTGGAACCCGCACTCCGGGAACCCGCACTACGGACTCTCGCACTACGGACTCTCGCACTACGGAAACTCGCACTGCGGAAACTCGCACTACGGGAAGCGACGCCATCACAAGCTGCATGGTGGCAAGCCGCACGGTGGGAAACTGGAGGTGATGAAGACCAGAACGATCCCTGAGAAGCGCACAGGAGGTTGGCACAGCCTGACAATTCGGCTTTCGCGGAACCCTTGCCCTTCTTCGCCACCCTATACCGTCGTTTTTGCAGGGGTGGTTTCAGTTTTCTCAGAGGGTCCCCTGAGAAGCCTGACCGCTGAGCTGTCGCGTGGTGACGCAGGCACCAACATCGACCTGTTGAGGACCGCTGAGGTGTGACGATCAGATCTGGGCAGGCTATGCAAGAGATGGTCTTAGGCCCTTGCAGCTGCTAAAGTGCCTGACCAGCAGGCAGAAAAGGTGTTCACTCTGAACTCTTCTCAAAGGGGCAAAAGGGGGCAATCGGCGGCATGACGATCTCACCAACTCCGCAGCCCGAGGATGAAGCCGACCGTTCCCTGGGCAAGACTTTGCCGCCAGAGGCGGTTGTCTTTGACCTGGATGGGCTCCTCTTCAACACCGAAGAACTCTATCCCCTGGTTGCTGGAGAGGTACTCAGCCGCCGCGGCAAGCGGTACACGGAGGAACTCCATCAGCAGATGATGGGGCGGCCCGCACACATCAGCCTGCAGTTGATGATCAACTCTTGCCAATTGCTCAACGACACCGTTGAGGGCCTCCGAGCAGAATGCACCGACATCTTCCAGGATTTACTGAATGAGCGACTGGCCCTGATGACCGGCGTCCAGCCGCTGTTGGATTGTGTGGACCGGCTGGGACATCCCAAAGCCGTGGCCACCAGCAGTGGGCGGGCTTTTGCCGAAGATATCCTCAGCCGGTTTGATCTTTTGGGGAGGTTCGAATTCCTGCTGTGTTCCGAAGACGTCACCGAGGGTAAACCCCACCCCGAGATTTACTTGACCGCCAGCGATCAGCTCGGAGTTCTCCCCTCGCGTGTCCTGGTGCTCGAAGACAGCCCTCATGGATTTGCTGCCGCTCGGGCAGCAGGCACCCTCGCAGTGGCTGTCCCCGGACCCCACAACGCTCACCTCCGCCACAGCGGTTGCTACGACGGGGCAACGCTGGTGGTCGACTCATTAGCTGCCGCAGAACTGTACCATCTCTTGGGAGTCGTCCCGCCAGCAAGCTTCAACGATTCATGACTTGCATAGCCCAGTCCCCCGCCCGCTGAAGTCTCTTTGCCCAAAAGATTTTTCAGTTCAAAGATCCATCGGCCCCAGGTCCATCGGCCCCGGGTCCATCGGCTGGTTCGGCTGAGTTCGCAACCGAACCGATTCGTCAGGTCGGGCTGGAAGGGGCTCTCGGAAGCGAAGATGCTCTTGGAAGCTGAGTCGCCCTTAGACGCTTCGTCGCTCGCGAGGACACCAAGCCTCAAAAACCTGGGCCTCAAAAACCTGGGCCTCAAGAACCTGGGCCTCAAAAACCTGGGCCTCAAGAACTCTGGGCCTCAAGAACTCTGATCTTGAGCAACCAGCCGAATTCGGAGTAGGCTCCGTCCTCCCTTTGCCATCGATCGAACCGATCCTGCCGACGATGACAGACTACTCAGTACCCAAGCCAACACGACAATGCGCTCAGTCAGGTCGAGCTTTGGCAGACGGAGAGTTCTTCTTCTCCGCACTGATCCCCTCAGAGTCAGGGTATCAACGTGTCGATATAGGGGAAGATGCGTGGAATGGACCTCCGCAGCAAGCGTTAGCCTGGTGGCGTTCTCAAGTTCCGGTGAGAGCGGCCGGTCGGCAGACGCTGGCTCCCAACGAGGTTCTCTGGCGTTTCTTCAGTAGTTTGCGGGAGCAGGGACATCGTCCCGAGATGCTTTACGTTCTGAGCTTGTTGTTGATTCGACGGCGTCTGCTTCGCCTGGAGGAGACACCAGATGGCTCCGTCGACACAACAACATTGGTGGTTTACGCGCCACGAGACGATGAAGTGTACCATGTGCCCACAGTCGACCTCCGACCCGACCAGGGAGAGGCCATCCAGCAGGAATTAGACCAATTGTTGGGAACAGCCCAACCGCCTGGTTCCTGAGTCTCGGGATTCGGTGTTTCTCCTGAGCACCTTTTCAGGTGTGCGACTTTTCAGGTGTGCGACTTTTCAGGTGTGCGACTTTTCAGGTGAGTGACTTTTCAGTTCAGCGGTCTGCCTGAACAGCATGCAGCCTGCGGGGGCAGTGCCATCGCACTGAGTGACTCAAGCCGGCTTGGGCCTTCGGGCACAAGCCCAAGTGCCGGACTCGTCGACCTTTGCCAAAAGCGCGTTGGCTTCCCGTCCAACAACCGATTTGGCCAACAAACGATTTGGCCAACAAACGTTTTGGCCAACAAACGATTTGGCTATCAAAGGGGGCGACTGGCTTATGGTAGCCGGCGGACATTTCTTCCAACCGAGCCAAATCCCCCCAGGCCGTCACACTGCGTGCTGGGTCCCGCGGAGCTGGATCTCGCGGTGTTTCTGGGCCAATCAAGCCCTGTTGAGAGTCGCCCGTCTGATGGCGGTCGTCGGGGTGTTAGCAGTGACCGGTGGAGCCAGTTGCGTCCGCAACATCAATCGACCGCCGGTGCCAGCGGATGCCAAGCTGGAAGATGTCCTGCAGGTTGTGGAGTTTCAGACCTCGCAGCTGCAGAGCGTGGAGATGCCGGAGGGGCGGTTGACCGTCAAGTACGGCAGCATTCCACCGATTTCTTTGGCGGCTGACTTGGCCGCGCAGCGGCCCCGACGGCTTCGTCTGGTGGCCTCGTTCTTTGGCATCAACCAGGTTGACTTGGGCAGCAATCCCACCCTGTTCTGGTTTTGGGTCAAGAACAACACCCCAGCGGGTGTCTTTTACGCAGAGCATGACAGATACGCTCAGAGCCCGTTGCGACAGCAGTTGCCCATCGATCCAACTTGGCTGATGGAGTCCCTCGGCGTGGGTTTGTTTCGCCCGGGAGACCAACACATTTCGATGCGTCCTCGAGAACCCGGGATGTTGGAGATCCGTACTCTCCGACCAACCGTCAGTGGTCTGGTGCAGAAGTTCACCCGGGTCGATCGGAACATGGGTTGGGTCGTCGAGCAGTATCTGATCGACGAGAAGGGACAATTGCTGGCTGCCGCCCAGGCCCGCGGACACCAGACTGACCCCTACACCGGAGCCGTGATCCCACAGCAGGTGGCCCTGCATTGGCCAGCCGCCGATTTGAGGCTGAAGATGGATTTCCCCAAGATCCAATTCAACGGGTCCTTCAAAGATCGTCCCGAACTCTGGACGATGCCGACGATCCCAGGCTTTCCACAACGAGACCTCACCAAATATCAACTGAAATTTGAGGGCCAATAATCCTCGCCTCCCACTCTGGCTAGTCAATCCTGGGCTGGCAAACCTTGGGCTGGCAAACCTGGGGCTGGCAAACCTGGGGCTGGCAAACCTGGGGCTGGCAAACCTGGGCTTGTCGGCCGACGCGGATCCTCCCAGGCCTCGGAACACCGATCAGAGCTCACCTCGCGCCCCAATATCGATCGGAATGTCCCAAATGAGGCCCTCCAGGAATTCTTGATACCGGAAGGGTAGAAGTGCGACGACGCCCCCGGCCAACCACGGAATACCGACTGCGACGAAAAAACCACCAAGCCCAGAGGAGAACCCAACAGGTGCTCTCTCCCCCGACCGAGCCTCAGTCTCGCTTTTGGCCGACGATCTGAGTCCCGCTGAGACATGGCGTGCGAACACCCCGCCGGTCATCCAAGGTGTGAAGCCTAAGCCCCCAAGTCCAAGCAAGTCAAGACCTGGTAAGCTCAGCGGCAGCAAATTCAGGCCAATCAGAAAGGCCGCGACCGTTCCCACGAGCATCCCGCCACAGCAGAACCGCTGCAGTGAAAGAGAGAGCGACCAATAGGTTGGAACGGTGATCCGTTGGTTGAGGAGTCTCCGAGGAAAAAGTGTCTTTTCAGTCAACAATCCGTGGGGTGACTTGTGGAGTCTTAGGCAACCGATTACCTTGATTTTCTTTGGACGTGCGGCAGCCTTGAGAATCGGGAGGATCTTGGATTTGCCGCTGGAACGACCGTACGCTCTGCGTACTCGTGTTCCCACAGGCTCAGCTGTCAGCACTTAACGCCCTGTGCAGAGCTAGCCACGACCAAGTTCACACTCAAGCCTGGTGAGACGGCCTTGTCGATGCAATGGATCGCTGGTCACTCAAGCCCGGTTGGTTTCTCAGGGATTGGTGAGCTTTTTTCAGACCGACGCTCTGATTTCGACAAGTTTCTTCAAGAATTCCCCATGAACTCCAGAAGGCCACTGCCTCTGAGGGGTTGATCTCGAGGAGTTGCTTTGTCGAGGTTAGGTGGGTCAGATCTGAGCTGGGTCGCGGCTGGCAGGGGAGTTGGGGGCCTGAAGGGAAGGCCGCGAGTGACGCGCGGATGCAAGTGAACTCGAATATGATTCAGCAGATGACCTCCAACTCAGATCAGCCAAGGCTTTTGGTTGAGAAGGTGGTCAAGACACTCTTCGACCTGTTCTCTCAACAAGGTGATAGCGCTTACCACGGTGAGCGTGTGAGCCAGACAGAACACGCCTTGCAGGCTGCCCTGGCTGCTGAGAATGCTCAAGTGCCGAGCACCTTAGTGACCGCCGCGTTGCTGCACGATCTGGGGCATCTGTTAAGCAAGCTCCCAGAGCATTGTGCTCAGGATGGGGTGGACGACCACCACGAGGACTTGGCATCGACCTGGCTGCAACGGTATTTCGGTCCGGAAGTGACCGAACCGATTCGCCTGCATGTTTCTGCCAAACGTTATCTATGTGCGGTGGAACCGGAATACTGGGAATCGCTTTCGGCGGCCTCGAAGTTAAGTCTCCGCCTGCAAGGCGGCCCCATGTCCGCAGCCGAGGTCCAACAGTTTCAAGCCAATCCCTACTACCAACAGGCTGTGGCCCTGCGGAGGTGGGACGACCAGGCGAAGGCCCCTGGACTGGCCATCCCACCCCTGGAACATTTCCGTGGCCATCTCGAGACGGCCTTGCTCCAGGCCCTTCCGCAGTCGGACGGTCCATCTGTCTCCAGCCTGAACAGCAGCCTCGGTTTGGCAGCAGGCCAAAAGTCTCGGTCCAGTCCCGACCGAATTGCGTTGGTGATCTTTGACTGGGCCGGAACAACCGTGGATTTTGGGTGTTTTGCCCCAATTTCTGCAGCACTGGAGGTGTTCGCCCAGCATGGACTCCCTGCCACAGCCCAACAAGCCCGGCAGCCGATGGGTCTTGGCAAGCGAGATCATCTCCGGGAGATGCTTCGGCAACCAGCCATCACCGCGGCGTGGCGGGACCGCCATCACCGCGAGTGGACTGAGGCCGACATCGACCAGATCTACAACGACTTTGTCCCCAAGCAACTCGAGGCAGTTCAGCGTTTTGGCCGATTGACCCCCGGCTTGCTCGAGTGTGTTGCCAAGTTGCGGTCTTGGGATATCCGCATCGGCTCAACAACAGGATACTTTCGAGAAGCGGCCGATCTGGCCGCCCAGGAAGCAGCAAAGCAGGGATTCCATCCCGATCATATCGCCTGTGTCACGGATGTGCCCGCTGGTCGACCGGCTCCCTGGATGATCTTCCGCAACATGGAGGCCCTGGGAGTTTATCCCGCCTCAGCAGTTGTCAAAGTTGGAGACACCGTCCCCGATATCCTTGAAGGGCTTCACGCCGATTGCTGGACCGTCGGTGTGACCAGCTCCGGAAGTATCGTCGGCCTGACCGAGCAGGAACTGGCCCAACTGCCCGCAGCTGAGCGCCAGCAACGATTGAGCACCGCCCGGCAATTGCTGCTGCAGGCAGGAGCCCACCGCGTGATTGACTCTCTGGCGGAACTGCCCGACTTGGTTGTCAGCCTCAACCGCGAACTGACCGCCGGCAAGGGCCCGTGATCTCCCCGGGTACGCCAAGATCACGCAAGAATTGGGCAAAGATCCAGTGGTCGGTTTCCTTCTGATTTGGCAGTTGGTTCTCGTGGAATCGGGGGATTCACTTCCAGCCGACTGCCAAAATCAACCGACTGCCAAAA
>CAZYKP010000119.1:0-24500 GCA_964648025.1 uncultured Pirellulales bacterium
AGAGGGCACACCTTAATCAAGGCGGTTTGTGGTCCAGTAAATGGGGTCCACCTCACACCTTATGGCGGGGTCATGGGGGGATATGGCCTGAGTGCTGGGAACTTTCTGCAGGTGATTTACTCGGCGGTGAAGGTGCCCGTTCTGCTGCTGGCGACTTTTGGCCTCACTCTGCCGGCGTTCTTTGTGCTCAATACACTGCTGGGGCTCCGCGAGGACTTTGGACAGGTCATTTGCTCGTTGCTGGCCACACAGACAGCTGTGGCGGTCACCTTGGCTTCGCTGGCTCCCCTGACCCTGGTTTGGTACCTCTCAGTCCCAAACTACCCTGCGGCAACGCTGTTTAACGCCACGATGTTCGCCACCGCATCGATCAGCGCCCAGGTTCCTCTGCGGCGACGTTACGCATCGTTGATCCGTAGAAACCCAAGTCATCGAGTCATGCTCCGCATGTGGATCGCCGTCTATGCCTTTGTTGGGATTCAGATGGCCTGGACACTTCGCCCGTTCATCGGCGACCCCACACAGGCAACCACATTCTTCCGAGATCAAGTCTGGGACAATGCCTACGTTGTTGTGTTTCGGACACTTTGGGACCCCTGGGGTCCCTAACGCAGTTGCGCTGTCGTCATGTGGCAGGAGTTGGCTGGTTGTGCCTTGCGGCCCAATGCGGCGGAGAGAGGATTGCTCAAAAGACCAGGACAAGCAACTCACAATTCGAGATTCGAGAGCTTGCCAATGCCCAGGTCTGGAAGCCTGGAGTTTCGTTTCGACAGCGAGGAATTGTCCTGAGAGGCCGCCTTTAGGCAGACTCCAAACGCAGAATGCGGGGAAAGTGGTCGTCCTCGGTCTGCCCCTCGTCGAGGGTCGGTGGGGTGATCAGGGCCTGCCGCGAGGTCACCGGACCGCCCAGGACAGTCCGCAGCTGGGAAATCTGGTCAGGATGGAGGTCGACGCTACGTTGGTTGAACCAACCGACTCCCTCGCCAAAGGTTTGTTGGCGCAAGGCCAGACCATGGCGAGCACCAGAAAAGAGCACCACCTGCAACCGCTCACGTTCGTGCTCACCTGGCAAGGTCGCAAGCACCACCTCGTTGACAGCTGGCACAGTCAGATTCGGTTGAGTCACCTGAGACCGTCCGCAATCGAAGTTCATCGAAGACTTGGACAACAACGTGCAGTCCTGGGATTTCAATTTGTGGGAGTGAGTCAGTCAAGACACCTCAAGTCTGATCGCCAACGGGAAGCGCAGCTGGCTGATCCAGACATTTCGAGGAACTCTCAGGACTCATCAATTCCGCATCACCTGCCTGCCAAGCAGTATCTGTCTGAGGGTGTCCCGGCCTGACGGAGAACGTGCGTGGCATTTTGAGGCCCGCAGCATCGAACGAGGCGACCCCATCCGTTGCGGACCACATGCCAAGAACAGTGTGAAGCAAAACTGATGTTGGATGGCTGAAATTGAGACTCAATCTCAATTGGTATGTTTGTAACCTAACCTGCTTTGGGTCGCTGGTCAACGGTCCTTCTTTTGCATCTGGAAAACTGCTCTCTGCTCGCAGCCTGGCTTGGACAGGTCTAGCTGGTGAGGAGTGCTCCTGTCAGGAAAAACGTTTCGGCGAGGAATCCTCGCCCAAGGGCAGTTCCTCAATGGGCTGTGGCAGGGCAGGGGAACCCGGCCGCAACGGATCTTCTCTCTCTTTTGGAGCGTCCGCTTCGTTTGGCACCTGAGTTGGTGGAAACATGCCGGAGCCATCCAGAGGACCCTCCTCCAAAGCCGGCAACTCTTCAAAAACGGGAACTGGCAGTTCTTCGAAATCTGGAGCACTGTCCGAGTCGGATTCCAGTGGGGGAAGGGTCTCCTGCACGGGGGGAAACTCAACGACCCGCAGTGCCAAATCGTCCACCAGCACTTCTCCCAAACCGGTCAGACGCAGGGTGATGGCGATTGTCTGATCCCTGGGGGCGACCCTCAGGTAGGAGAACGATCGCCAGCCTTCTTGGTGAGCAAATCGCAGGGCCAGATTCGGTCCCCCAATGGAGTCGAACACCTCAAATCCATCGACCGAGCCGACCAGAGCTCTGGGGACCTTCACCCAACCGCTGATCTGCACAAGCGTTCCTGCTGACAGGGGCAGTTCGGCAGTCGTTAAGGCAACCGGTGGGCTCTCCAACCAAAGGCTCGACTGCCGACCCGAGGAAGCATTTTGTCCGGCCGCCGCGGTTTTGCTGCCGGCCACCAGCCGCAATGCCCCGCTTCCTGAAAATCCCTCGGCTCCATCCAGAAACGCATCGCCCTCGATCGAAGGCTCACTCCCTTGCTGTTGTGTCCATCCTTGGCGGACAAGGACCTCAAAATCCTCACAATCACCGCCAACTAATAGATTGGGACCAAATCTCGCTTTCCGAAGTTGGTCTCTCAGACGCGTGTGATCAGCAAGGCAAGAGAAGGATACCCCCAGCGGACTGGCCATAGGACCAGACAGCGGACCAAACGGAGGGTTCTGTGGCGTTGGCAGTGGACTTCGAAGTTGGCTTTGCCAGGCCACCCGGGCGAGAACTCGCAACGGGCGCAATGCCCTGGTCGCCGCTTGGAAACCTTCCGAAAGCCGGCCGTCGCGGATGGCGGCCTCGGCAGAAGTCAGCTCTTTTTGCCCCGCCTGGAGCCATACATCCGCGCCAGCCAGGGCTCTGCTGGGTTCGGTCAAACTCACCACGCCGACGGCGACTTGCTCAAGCCGCTGACGGGCAAGCAGACGGGCCAACCAGGCGGCTCGTTGTCGGCCGGCTTGCAGCCGTTGCTGAAAGCGTTTGAGCACCGAAAGATCATCGGTGACCAGCACTAACGCAGAGAGATGAAAATCCTCGAGGGTGACCTCCACACCACCGGCCACCCGATCCCGTCGGAGAGGACGCAAGCCCACCGCAGTCAGTTCGTAGACTCCGCTGGATTCCGGAACCCCCGGCAAAACGAAACTGATCCGTGCATGCCTAGGGCCGCCGGGAACGAACTGGGCCTCAGGCCCACACCAGCGAACAACAATCAACCGTGTGTGACGGGCTGAAAAGATCGTCGCCTCCACATCGGGGTCGCTTGCCTGCAGCAACAAAGGTTGGCGACCGCGTGCGCCCATCTCAGACGGGTCCCGCAGCGTCTCAGGGAGTCGCCGGGCGAACGAGCGGGCTCGCGAAATCCCAACATCCGAAGAGCGGACATTTCCTTGCTCGGGGGTGGTCCCAGCGACTGGGCCGAGTCGCCCCGAAGCCAGCCACGGGGCGGCCAAACGCAGTTCTAAGTTGAGTAACTCCAGTCCCCGAGCACGGGCGAGGGTCCCGGGGTCGGTTCGATGCAAGGGGGTGTGACTCTCAAAGAGCAGCCCTCGCATGCCGGCTGCCAAAGCTGTGTAAGTAGCCACACGCAGCTGGTCAACGCTAGCGGTGTAAGCCAAGGGGTCGGTGCCTCCCAGGGCGTCCCATTGTGCGGTCAGCTCCCGAGGCGGTTCCGTGGCAACCTTCGCCCAAAAGGGAGTACCCGGACGAGCCAGATCGGGTTGGCGGGACAACCGTTGAGCGTGATCAGCCAGGGACCGCGTGGTCAACAGGGTCGTCCGAGTGTCCATCAGGACATCGACTTGGCGGCTGTAGGCACGCAGTTGCTCTTGCGGAGCCGCCAGCAACGGACGGCCGCGTCGAGAGTCCAAGTGTCGGACATAAGCAGCCATACGCTTCGTCAACGAGAGATCCTCACCACGCAGTCGCTCACCCAGATGCCACAAGAGGACAACATCCCAATCCGACTCAACCGGTCGAGGAACGAACTCCGAGGACTGATGCTGCCATCCGGCCGGCAGCGGAGGCGGACAGATCACCCAAAGCCCTGCCTGCCGGGCCTCAGCCAATAACGCTAAAGGGGGTGTCTGGTCCAAGAACACAGCATTGAAGCCTAAGTTCCCCAAGAACTCCAACGGCTCGCCTTGGTGCCGGATCGCCCGAACCAGAAGGGGGCGGCCATGGACCTCCAAAACACCGTTTTGCACAGCCACCGGAGCGGATGGACGGACTTGCTCAGTTGGGCTAAAAACCGACGGTGCCGGAACCGGCTCGGGAATTTGCTCGGGGATCCCCTCAGAAATCTGGCCAGCGGATGCTTGGGAGAACTCCGAAGCGTCTGAGAGGACTTTGCCGGACGGGGGGGTGTCCGCAAGGGAGGTTGGGCCTCCTGGGGAGGATCCTTCCGAGCTTGAGGTCGCCTGCGGCGTTGCGGGGAACAAGGCGTCGGTTTCCGGGTTGGTGCGAATGACCACGCCCTTGACCTCGAGGTCATCCACCCAGACCCGGGTCAACCCATCCCCTCCATAGATGTTCAGCCACACCTCGGTGACATAGGCCCCTCGAATGTTGAGCACTCTCTGAGTTCCTAACCGCCACTGAAGCCCAGGTCGTTGTTGCTGGAGGGCTGTCTGAGGATGCTGAACTGTCAGACGTTGCCATCGTCCTGGTGTGGTGTACAGGTCACCAGCTAGGAGCGTTTCCAGAGGGCGGTTGGTTCGCGGGTCAACCGTGTGTGGCAGCACCACACGGACGAAAAGCTGCAAGCCCTCCTGACGACTGCGTAACCAGAGACTTGGCTGCAACTCGTCAATCACCCGGGCCTGTGGGATCTGATGGCCGACATAAACGGAAGTTCCATTGCCTGCATAAAGTTCGAGCAACTCACACCAACTCCCCGAATGCGGTTGCTCTCTGGTTCGTTGCCGCACGACCGGCCGATGCGGGGCATCCCCTCCTCGCTCTTGCCAAGAAGCCTCCGGGGTTTCGAAGGACTCCTGCTTTGGAACCAAATCGAAGACCGGATCCATACCGAGGATATCCCCAGTTGCCGACCGCTGACCGACAGCGGGCCGAACCCAGAAAAGCGTGCAGCCGACCAGCGACCATGAAATCCAGCAGATGAGGACCACCGTGGAGCCACGGAACTGCCCCGGCGCTCCCATCACTGGTGGCCGGTCTGTAAAAGCCTGGCGGCGGTGCGGGGAAATCCAAGTTCCAATCAAGGGCTCAACCGAAGAAACACGAGGAAAACCGATCACTGCCGGGAATGCGAGATCCCGCCTGTGGGTTGTTCGATCAAGATATCGCTTGGGCGATTCCGAGCTTCGGCCAAACCCCCACGGCAGTCACCCTCTCGAGATTCGTGGGGGTTGTAGAGGGACCTGGCCCGAGGGTCGACATCAAAGATGGCCACTCCGCCACCGACACCGCTGTGGAGTGATCGCCGTCAGATCGCTTTGACGACCGCCTTGGCTGAGGCTGGCTTGCCTCGAAGGTCTCGGAGATGGGTCGTTGTGACACCTGCGACCGAAGATCATCCGCTGTTATCGGACACCGCCAGCGCCGGAGACCACAGACACGAGGTGTTCAGCTGAGATTTCTGGAAACTGGTGGGCCGTAGCGGGGTTCCTCTGAAGACCCTCTTGTTGAATGAGGCGTTAGGGGTGGACCTGTTCTCTTGCGGGCTTTGTTGGGCTGCGGTTGGAGAGGCAGCTGGGGCAGTCTGGAGTGCTCGCTCCATGATTTGCAGGAGCCTTCCAAGTTGCGTGTCGGTTCGTTGACGCGTGAGCTTGGCATTGATCTTGTTACTCAAGGCGTGACACATGTGAATGAAGCACTCGGCGGCACGGTCTTCGTTGAGTTCATGAGCGGTGAATGTCGAAAGCGCTTCTTGCCGCAAAAAGGTCAATTCATCAAGCAGATCCTGCAAATGCTTGTCTTTGCCGCGGTTCGCATGATCATCCAACGGGAGCTGCTGACGCTCCAGGTTCAACAGCCGTCGGATGTATTGATCCATTTTGTGTTCCCTGGAGAGAGTTCGCTTCTTGTGGACCCACTGCAAAGCGATCAGGCCGCCGATCAGCAGCGAAGCGACCAGCGAATAAGCAGCTTCCCAACTCTGCAGATGGTCAAGCTCAAAGTCTGGGGCATAAACGGTCCGCGCCCCAGAGTGGACGGGAAACTCAGGCCAACGCCGAGCAAAGTCACGACCCTGGTCAAACAATTCCACCAGTTCGTTCTCTTTAAGAAATTCAGGGCTGAGCACCAATTGAGTGATCTGAGTTGTCACCCTCGCGGAAAGATCGGCTCTGGCTAACAATTGGGCCTGTGCCGCAACGGTGACCAAGTCCTCAGCTGGCTCCGGCGGAGTCGCTCGATAGGTCCCCCGGGGAATGACGAACTTCGTCAGCGACCAGTGACGCAGGCACAAAGCGTCCGGATTGGGCAAAGTCATCAGCTTGCATTGGCCGGTTGCAAAGAGCCGTTGCAAAATCGGAGCCTGCACACCAAGACAAATGATCGCGGCATCAAGTTGTTCGTTCTGGAAGGCTTCTGGAAGTTGTTGGTAGGGGAGATGACGCGTGTGCAAATCCGCCTCGCTGAGCCCCAATTCCGGCAGCACCAATTTGCTGATGGCATAATCCCCTGAGTTGGGCAGGCCTCGGGAGATCGTCTTGCCAACCAGATCTGCGGTGGACTCAACGCCCGCGTTGCGACGAACAATCAGATGGACGGGTTGTGAATAAAGGTTGGCCACCGTCGAGATCGGCCGCCCTGGGCGATTCTCTGAAGATTCTCCTGCCGAGCCTGCAGGCTGACTGGCAGGTGTTTTTTGGGGCTTGAGGATCTCCCAGGTTTGCGGTTGGTAAAAGCACAGATCGGCCTCGCCGGATTGCACACGCTGGAGGTTGTCCCACGACCCGTCCGTTTCGACCAACGTCACCGAAATATGGAGCTTTTGCTGGATCTGGGCTGCCAAGCGTCGACCGACGTCGTGATAAAGACCGTCGGTGGTACCGGCCGCTAACACCAAACTTTTGGGGGGAGCGGTCCAGAGGGCATACAGGCCATACAGCATCACCGGCAGGAGGATCAGCAGGCCAACAGCAGCGATTTTCAGGCATCGTAAGATCAAAGGGTCTGTCTCCCACATTGTGAAGCTCTCAGACCGAAACGTTCGGCAGATCCCTACGGCTCAGCTTGCCTGCCTGGAATCCCAAGCTGAACCCAGAAAGCCTCACCTCAAACAGACGAGGAGGCCCGCTTTCACAAGCCACCCAAAGGTGCACCGTTGAACCGCCTGAAGCCTCAGCAGCCCGAAGCCCCAACTGATTGGACTGTCAGAAGGCAAGACTGACAGCAAGCGGAGTTGACAACCAGCTTGGCCGCCAGCTGGCTGAGTCGTCCGGCGAGCGGTTGGGTCAATCGCACTGCACGATCACCTCTTGATCTTTGTAGGTGTTCCCGTAGGTGGAATCGCCGATGTATTTCACCTCAAGTAGCAAGGACTTTTCCTGACCAAAGTGCTTTCGGGAATAATCTCGCAACGCCCGGAAGAAGTCGGTGTCCACCTCAATGCATCCGTGAGAGAAACCTTTGGTTGAATCGTGGAGATAGAAGCCGGCTCGGTGATTGCAGTTGGGGTAGGTGAGGCTCACTTTTTTGAGGCGAACTCGGTTGGATCCCCATTGTTCAAAGATCACCACCTGGTCTTTTTCCCAAGGGTGCTCAATGCACTGTAGCGACTGAATCTCATGCTTGCGATCCATTTGGGATTCCACGATCTCATGACCCTCTCGTTGATACCAGATGATCTTCGCATTTCCCCCGATGGCCAGGGGGACTCGCAGGAGCCCTTCTGGGATCGGGCCTTTGTCGCGTAAGTTTTGGTATTTTGGTTCCTGGTAGCCGGGCAGTCCCGAGGATGCGTTCCAACTTCCCAATCCGTCCCAGTGGAGTTTGGTCCCGTTGTAGATGAGGTCAGGTTTCGTTGACGACTTGGTCATCGAAGATCTCCGAGGAAAAGCGTTGTTGAAGTGTCTCAGAATCCGCTCCTGCCCAATGAGGCCAAGCGGGTTGTCCGACCTGCGGCTCGGTTACGAGCAATCCCAGGTCGCCTAAGAAGAGATGGCCGCAATCCAAGCGACCTTTCAACAAAGATGAGCTTTCAACAAAGATGAGCTTGCAACAACAGGAGCTTTCAACAACAGGAGCTTGCAACAACAGGAGCTTGCAACAACAAGAGCTCTTCCCCGACCATCACGCCGTTGGGGCATCACCTGTCCTGAGACCCCTGAAGCCCTTGCGGCCCAGACTCGTTGCCTCAAGTAACTCCACGAAGTCGCAGTGACCCTTGGCTCGAGAGCCTACGGACTCGAGAGGAGCGAGAAGGCTTGTCAAAACTCTCGGTGGGCTCTGCTCACATGCCCAGCACGCATTGCCCGGCCACCCTACTTCCAGAAGTGTGGATGTGGGCAACACGACCAAGCAGATCAGGTCCAAGAAATCAGAGAGGAAAAGGTCTAGGGTGGGGACACTCGAGATTCTTCCCCAAAAACGGGCGGATCAGGACAGCCCAGCCACTGGGACGTCCCGGAATCTGAGGCCAACCTGATCTAGTAACGAGTGTTGTAGAGAAACTCGAGGACGTAACGGAGCTTGCCAACGTTCTTTTCTTTGGTGGGTTCGGCCTGATATCCGAGAAACTGCACCGCCGCCCAGAGGGCATCGTCAGGCAGCTTCTGCAGCGTTTGGATCCACGCCCGAATCTCTTGGAGCGAAGTCGTGGCGATGCTGTCGCGGAAGTCTCGGTACTGCCGCACGACGTGCCGAGCAGCCTCCGGCAAACCGTCTTCGCCCCGCTGGGCAAGGTGGTCCGCTCGGCTACCCCTGGCTCGGGATGCGACAGCCTCCTCGAGTCCCCCAGGGTGGCCTGCGCCGACTGCAACGCCTTCTCGTTCAGGAAACAAGTACCTGCGTAGAACCTGCAGGTTCTGCTGCTTCTCCGTCGAGCAAGGTTGTTTCAAGGCCGAGACGACTCGGACCAGATCGCTGCCTGAGGTCCGTTGTAAGTCCTCCCACAGCGTTTCGCGTGTTTCACCGGCCGATTCGCCGTTGGATCGGTTGCCCGAGTGGAGCAGCTCAATCCGGCTAACCAAACCGGGAACTGTCCGCGGGGATTCGTCCAGAGCTCCGTCGACAAAATCCACAAACTCGGAAACCTTCTGGTTGGGAAACCGGCCCAACAGATTGCGAACCCGCTCTAGTTCTTGGGTAGTCGACGGGGGAAGGCTACTGGACAATCCAGAAATCAGGCCCTCAAAAATGCAGGCCAACTCAGAAGTCTTCATGGCATTGCTCGGCAGGGCGGACTCCAGGGACACGAGACTGCGAGCTTACCCTGGATTGATAAAGAGAAAATGAAGGGACGTTGATTTGCGTCCGCCGTTTATAAAAAGATGGCACGACCTTGGGAACTTGGGGAAATTCTCCAATGGGAAAATGCGAATTCGGCGGCTCCCGGGAGGCCGCTTGATCCCCGCCGGTGATGCCGCTGAGTTGTCAGCTCTTTCAGGAAAGCACCCCCGCTCTGAAGGTCCGCCAAATCGGAGCAACGCCCAGCGATGCCGGAGAGTCCCCATCTCAATACCGCCCCCCTGAGGGTCTGTGCCGGAGAAGTGGCTGGCTGGATCAACACTCAGCTCGGGGCTGGCTTGAGCGTCCATCCGATTCAGGTCAGCACAATCGCAAACATCCACTAAACAGTCACACCCAACTTGAAGAGCATGATCTGCTGAGAGTTCGTCTTGTCGAAGGTGGCCGAAGATGAGGGCTCGGTCTTGCATTTTGTTTCCGTGATAACAAGCCTTTTTACATTCTTACAAGTCTAGAGAAGCATTTCACTTACGGTTCCTGGGAGTTTTGCGGGCCTCCAGAGTGGTTGGGTGGGGCTGTTGGGCTGGCGACTGGTTCCCAGTTAAACAAGGGCGATGGCTGGTCTTGAGGTTTCCCTCGATCTATTGCTGCGTCGAAGTTGGTTCTTCGGAGGAGAGCTCCAAGCGGGGGACGAAGTTTCGCAAGTAAGTGCAACTCTGCTGCAACGAGAGCTTACGAGAGAGAAAGGAACCCTCAAACACTCGGTCCTCCACTTCCACACAGACCGGCCCTTGGTAGCCAACATCGCCGAGCACGGAGAAGAATTTGCCCCAGTTGACCTCGCCCATCCCTGGCAACTTGGGAGTGTGATACTCCAGCGGATAAGCTAGGATGCCGACCTCATCCAACCGATGGCGATCGATCCGTACGTCTTTGGCGTGCACGTGAAACAGCTTGTCAGCGAATTCCCGCAGAGGTTTGAGATAATCCATCTGCTGCCAGATCATGTGCGAGGGGTCGTAGTTGAGACCAAAATGATCGCTGGGGATCTCTTGAAACATCCGCCGCCAGATCGCCGGACTGATCGCCAAGTTTTTGCCTCCAGGCCATTCATCGCGTGTGAAGGACATGGGGCAGTTTTCGATTCCGATCCGAACGTTGTGGTCTTGGGCGAATTGAACCAGCGGCTTCCAGGTTTCGACAAACCGCGGCCAATTGTCGTCGATCGATTTTGTCCAGTCGCGGCCGATGAAGGTGTTCATCTGGCCGATCCCCAATTTTGCACAAGCAGAGATGACTTGGCGAATATGCTGAACCGCCTGGGAAGATTCCGCTTCCTGCGGAGCCAGCGGATTAGGGTAGTAGCCAAGGCCGCTGATGCCGACTCCTGTTTGCTCGATCAGCTTTCCCACGGCTTGGGCGGCTCGTTCGTCCAACCCCACAACGTTGATGTGGGCAACACCCGCGTAGCGTCGCTCAGCCTGACCCGGTGGCCAGCAACACACCTCCACGCAGTCGTAGCCCAAGGCCGCGGCGGTTGTCAGAAGTTCCTCCAGCGACAGATCGGGCAAGATCGCACTGACGAAGCCAAGCTGCATCCTTGAGTCTCCCTTAATCAAAAAAGCCAAACTGTTGGTGTTGACTGGTTTCTTCGACTCAGCAAGCCCAACCCTCGGCCCTTAGGACCTCTTTGCTCAGCGAGGGACCCTCTCGGCAGCCAAGAAACCACAACTCGTTGGAAAGCGGACCATTGCAGACCAGTGCTGCAGCGGCACACTGCATGCGGGGGCAATGCGTTCGCCCCAGCGGTCACCTCAGAGACATCGACACAGCCCGTGCCTCACCGCCAAACCGCAGCATCACCTAGCATGATCCGCGGTGGAGATGCCAACCTGCTCAGTCGGAGTGGGAGGCTGTGTGTTCCTCGAAATGGTCCAGGCATCTCCTTGCCGTCGGTAGCGTACCGGATGAACCGCTGGCAAGTCGGCACGAAAGGGCACGCACCTGCAGGCCGGTCATTGACCAGACCCAATCAATCCCGTTGGTGCCGATATCGCCCCGGGCTCGAAGACGGGCGTCTTACTCGGGCAGAACTCGCCAGGCTGCCACAGGACGTTTGGAGAATCAGGAAACGGTCAGCTGAGAGTCCTTCCGAGGCAGGTCAAAGCAGACGATGTCTTTGGCCTGGTCTCTGATCCAAGTCCCGGCCTTCAGCTCACGTGCATCCTGGACCTCCCGGAGGGTTGCCCGTCGCCCGTTGGTCAGCAGCTTCGGTGGGGTTCGCCCGGCCGGGACTGCGACTGTGAAATCCGGGGCCGCGAAGGGGGCATCAAACCGGTAAGTGCGTTGCTGATGAGTTTCTTGCGGATTGTCTGCCTGGTGTTGGGCTTTGGACCGCTTGGGCTGGGCTTGTTGTTTGTTGGACTCTTGGGTGATTGTGGTCAGTTCCTTGGCGGCCCAATAGCGGGCCATGTCGCTGAGCTTCATCCACAGAGTTTGATGGCTAAAGCGTTGCGCAATCCGCTGCACGACTTTCTGGAAAGCTTGATATCCCACCTCGGTGCCGTTGGAGTAAATGCCGGTCCAGTGACAAAGCATCACTGCTGGGGCCCCTGCCTCGATCAGCTCCACCATCCGACCGCTTTGTAAGTCCTCGGTGATAAATCGCTCGGCCTGGGGGAGGTCCACGCCGGTCCAGCCGCCATACCAGTCGCCTGTGCCGGCAGGAACGTTGACCACACATTGCACCTGGCCTGTGGCCAAACCCGAGACGTTCTCCACTCGAGGAGTCGTATCGGTCCCACGGCCAACGACGTACTTAAAATAATGAGGAATCTCTGCCCCAAAAACCGAGGAGACAGACTGCAAAGCGGCCCGGGAGAGTTCCTGACGGACACGGTTGCCGAACCCGCCAGGGGTGGTGAAGCCTTCGCAAGGAAGATCGACGTTTTTGAGGATTCGAAGTGCATAAGCGATGTATTCGGCCAACTGTTCGACGCTTTTGCCGTCGGTCCACCCCCAGTTCTCCATAAATTTCGCATGGGGCTGATAGGGTCGGCCGGTCTTGATGTCCACCGCCACGGTGTGCGAGACCATTTCGGGATGAATGTCCCAGTCCGGAACCATCAACTCTTGCACAAGCTTGATACTGTTTTGCAGTTGCTGACTGCTCCAGCCCGGCACAACTCGATCGATCCATCCGACACAGGCAGGAAACGGGACGATACTGTATTTTCCCTTCACTCCATGCTCACGGCACCAAAGGCCAAACTTGCGAACAAAGGCATCGGGAATTTCCTGCGGCCAACTCCTCCAGTTGAGTTGGTAGACCTTCCGTTTTGGCCAGGCTTGATGAAACTGGTCGAGCGCGAACTTGTTCAAGTTGACCAAGCACGTCGAGTCGTCAATCACAAAAGACAGCGGAACACGACCCCGCGGATTGAGAACCTCGAAGTCACCAGTCTGTGTTGGCCGCTCCCCTGGGTTTTGCTGGTACTGGCGAGCATTGGCCTTTGCAGCTTGGGTGGAGTCTGTGTGCGCGAAGACCTCGGGACTGTGCCACAAGCCGTGGTCCCGGTCCAAGGCAGAAGTCCCCACCGCTGACAAGCCGCCCCAGCACAGGGTTCTTTGCAGAAACTCGCGTCGGGTGGAAGTTGCCAAGCAGCCAAGAGGATCAATCGAATCAGAGAGTTGCACGGCATTTTCCTTGAGATGTTGCAACCAAGCCGACGGAGATGGCTCAGGATCGGTAGCAAGAGAGCAGGATCATTTCCTTCTGCCCGGCCGATGAACGCGGCTCGGCCAAGCTGAGCTCTCCATCGCCTGAACTCGCAACCCCCTGCATTCTCCACAACCCGCATTCTCCACAACCCGCATTCTCCACAACCCGCATTCTCCACAACCCGCATGCCCAAGCGTCAGCACCTGACGGTGAACAACGCTTTGGCCAACCGACGCTTGCTTTGATCAGCACTTGCCTAAACCAACGCTTGCCTAAACCGATGCTTGCCTAAACCGATGCTTGCCTCGACTGATGCTTTCCGAGACCCGTGCTTGCCTAAGATGTCGCGGGCCTGCCTTGTTGCTCACCTGCCGGTGGGACAGGGCTCGGGGAGGGCAAGCGACCGCCTTGCTGAACAAGGACACCCCCGTTAGCGTAGCAGCAAAGAGCCTACGATTCAGGAACACGACTCATGCCCAGCCTTTCTCGGTCTTTGCGATCTTATGGGCTCTTTCTCATGGGGCTCAAGCACTTCACCCGGGTGGCTGCCCTGCTTTTGAGTGGATTGGTGCTGCCACATGGGATTGTGGGATGGCCCAGCTCGAAAACCATCCTGGCTGAAGAGAAGGGGCCCAACAAGGGGACGCCTCAGGTCGTTCAGCCCACCAATCCTGTCCCCGAGACAGGAGAGTTGGGTCCTGAGGCTCGGGCCCCACTCGACCAGGCGAAAGCCAACTCAGCAGCCACTGGGCAAATTCTGGCTCAAGCGCGGGGCTTGGCCCTGCGGGGTCGCACTGCCGAAGCCGTGGAACTGTATCGACCGTTGGCCCGGTCCGGCTCGGTGCCGGCGGCCGTTGGGCTGGCTCGCTGTCTGCGGGAACGGGGCCAAGACGTTGAAGCACAGAGTGTGCTCAAGAATGCTGGCCAGGAGCAGCCTGCCTCAGCGGAGTTGCCGGCGGAGTTGCTGGCGGAGTTGGCTGATTTGGCATGGTCCCGGGGACGGTGGGCCGAGGCCACTCGGCAAGCGAAAAAAGCCCTGCAAAAAGACCCTAATCAGTTGTTGGCCCGTTGGGTCGTCGCGCGTCTGGCTCGAGACACCGGCAAGCTGGCCGAGGCAGAACAGCACTTTCAGTGGTTGATTGACTACTACAACCGAACCGACAAGTTTGCCGATCCTCATCAATTGCGGTGGATCGGGCTGGCCGCCGCTGAGTATGCGCGTTGGAATGCCCTCAGCGATCAATTTTCGTTTCTGGTCAATGACCTCTCCCAGCAGCAGTTAGCTTTGGAGAAAGGTTATTGGCCTGCGCATTACGAGGCCGGGCGGCTCTACGCCGAAAAGTTCAATCAAGCCGAGGCCAGTCGGGCCTTTTCCCAAGCGCTGGCGTTGAACCCCAACGCCGCCGAGGTCCATGTGGCTCTCGCGGAGATGGCCGTACGGACTTATCGCTGGGAAGACGCTCGACGACATCTCGATCGTGCCCAATTGATCAACCCTCACTCTGCCGACGCCCTCCGCCTGAGAGCCGATCTGGAGGTGGCCAACTTCCACGTTGCCCAAGCGATTGACTACCTAAAACGGGCGCGGGCATTGAATCCGCGTAGTGAGCAGACTCTGGGCCGGCTGGCGGCTTGCTATTTGATCTTGGACTCCCCGCCGGGCACGCAGTTGAGCCTTGATATTGAGAACCCGGCTGCCAGCGATCCGCAGCCAGCGAGTCACTCTCGATTTCTTGAGCTGGTCAGTGAGGTCAACCGGCGGAATCCTGCCTGCGGGGTCTTTCATGAGGCTGTAGCGCGGACGCTGGATACACGCCAGCGTTTTGAGGAAGCTGCCTGGCATTATCAGCTGGCCATCAAGAGAATGCCTCAGCTGATCGGCCCCCGTTCTGCTCTGGGCTTGCTGAGACTGCGGTTAGCCGAAGAGGATCAAGGCCGGCGATTTCTCAAGGAGTCTTTTGAACGCGACCCGTTTAACGTGCGGGTGAGCAACACACTGCAAGTGCTGGAGTTGCTTGATGGCTATGACACTCATCAAACGGAACACTTTGTGATTCGCTATCAGGGTCTTGAGGATCAAATTCTTGCTCACTATGTGGGTGAGTACCTTGAGCAACAGTATCCCCTGTTATGCAAGCAATTTGGCTTTCAGGTCCCGCAGAAGTCGCTTTTCGAGATCTTTACTGCAGGACAGGGCAACCCGGGGCACGCCTGGTTTAGTACGAGGATGGTCGGGCTTCCTTATGTGGGAACCGTTGGGGCTTGTGCTGGCAAGATGGTCGCTGTGGCCAGCCCCAATGAGAGGCCTTACAACTGGGCACGGGTGATGAAGCATGAATTTGTTCATGTGATCAACTTGCAACAGACTCACTTCAATTTGCCTCATTGGTTTGCCGAAGGCTTGGCGGTCATCAACGAAGGCTACCCGCGACCACGTGACTGGAACCGTCTGCTTCTGGAGCGTTGGCCTGCGGAGTCCTTTGACCTGGAGACGATCAATCTTGGCTTCATCCGTCCTGATTCCAGGTCGAACTGGCAACTGGCCTACTGCCAAGCAGAACTCTACGTTGAATATATGTTCGACTCCTTCGGTGAGGGGGCGGCGGCACGTCTGCTTTCGGCCTACGAAAAAGGTCATCAAACCCCTGAGGCCATCCGCCACGCCTTTGCAGTCTCCCTCGACGAATTCGAACGAGGCTACCGCCGCTATGTCGACGAGGTGGTCGCACAGATCCGACCGACTCACACTCGGACTCAACGCTCGCTCGGGGAGCTGCTGCGGTTGGCACAGCGGAATCCCGAGGACGCCGATCTTCAAGCTGATCTCGCTTCCGCCTACCTCCGACGCCGGGAGATCACCAAGGCCCAGACCCACGGGCAGAAAGCCTTACAAGGCAAACCCAAACAG
Source organism: uncultured Pirellulales bacterium (assembly GCA_964648025.1). Taxonomy (GTDB): domain Bacteria; phylum Planctomycetota; class Planctomycetia; order Pirellulales; family Pb10988; genus CAZYKP01. The sequence goes on from CAZYKP010000119.1 coordinate 15,834, forward strand.
CCCCAAGCGACTTATGTGCTGGCCAGGCTGGCCATCGCTGGCGGTCAGCTCAAGAAGGCCCAAACTCTACTGCAAGGCGTCCTGGACGAAGAAGAGCCGGATTCCGAGGTGCTGCAACTGCTGGCGGCGATTGTGACAGAAACAAGGCAATACGATCGGGCCGCCGAACTCTACCACCTGGGGATCCGCCGCTGGCCTGATGATCTTCGCTGGAAACGCGGCTTGGCCCGGGCTCATCTGCTGGGGGGCCGTCACGATCGACTGGCCAAGGCCTTGCGGCAGATCGCAGCCTCTGACGCTGACGATTATACCGTCCGCAAAAAGCTAGCGCAACTGGCAAGGGCGGCGGGAGACCAGCAGCAGACGCTGCATTGGTGTCAGGAGGCGCTGTACATCAATGTGTTGGATGTTGACATTCACCAATGGCTCGCCGAAGCGAGCCTCGCCCTCGGCAGGCAGCAAAGGGCGATTGCTGAATACACCATCGCCGGCCAGCTGCAACCGGCTGAGCCAAAGTGGCCGCTTTCAGTGGCCCGCGTGCATCTGAAATCAAACCGCCCCGATCAAGCTCGCCTTGTGCTTGCTGAGTTGTTGCAGCGTTTCCCCGATCATGCCGAGGCCAGCGACTTATGGAAAACCCTCCCCAAGTAAGTCCGTCCGCACAACGCGGCAGCCTTGCTTGCTTCCAAGAACTCATCGAGCAGATGTACGGACAGAAGGATCACGATCGGGGCGTTGCCGGAACGTTCATGTACTTCATGGAAGAAGTGGGGGAGTTGGCCACAGCCTTACGGCGAACCGACGCTGAGAACTTGCAAGAGGAGTTTGCCGATGTGCTGGCCTGGCTGGTGACCTTGGCCAACCTCAAAGGTGTCGACCTCACAGGAGCAATTGAAGGGAAATACGGTGAGGGATGCCCAGGCTGCCAAGCACTGACATGCCAATGCAATCCTCAAGAAAAACCTTAAGTCATTTTTATTAGTCGATTGATTTGCTGAATCGTTTTCGCCGACATCAACTTGAAACGACCGACTTCAGCAAAGACTGACTGGAGAAACCGCCGACTTGATCAACGACCGAGGATCTGGCCTTCCAGTGGTGCCTTGAGCTGCACTCCCTGGGTTGGCTGCACTCCCTGCGTTGGCTGCACTCTGGCGGTCTTCACCAACAAGGTCAGAGGGAGGTCGACGGCTTTCCGCAACCACGATGGGTCCAAGAAACGTCGATAGACTTGATCAGAAATCCTTCACCTTTTTCGCACTTCTATGTTTCATCGCCCACATCTGCGTGTTGTTCTCCTTATTGTCTTCATTGGGGGCTTGAGTGCGACTGCTGACTCCAGTGAGCCAAGTGGCCCGAAGGTCGGCCGGGTCCGACTAGGGTTGGAGGGGGCTTACAAGCTCGGACATTGGGTCCCAGCGGAATTCGAAGTCATCGGTGGTTCTGAACAGGTCCAGGCTCAGTTGTCCCTACGCGTTCCCGATGGCGATCAGGTTCCCACCCTGGTGACTGCCGCTGAGGGCCTGGAATTGCCTGCCGGAGAGCGGATTTGGGTGCCGGTGACCCTCCGAGTGGGTCGCGTCTCAGCCGGACTGGAGGCTCGGCTCTCCTACCAGGATCAAGAGGGACAGACGCACCTTGTTCGTCAGCGCTATAGCGTCGATGAGAGTGACGCAGCTGAAACGATCCCTCAGCCCCTGGGCCCACGTCAGCCAGTGATCCTCGTGCTTGGGCCCGAGGTCGGCTTCCTCGAGATGGTCAACGCCCAATCCTGGGCCGAGGGTGAAAAGCCTGTCGTCATTCCAATCGATCAGATACGCCAGTTGCCGACCCATTGGTCAGCCTATGAGTCTGTTTCGCTGCTTGTTTTGAACACCTCATCGAGTCGTCTCCAGGACGAACCCGCCGAGAGACAAACGAGTGCCTTACTCAACTGGGTTCGTCAAGGAGGACGGGTGCTGCTGTCGCTGGGAGCGGATTTCACGGAACAATTGGCTTCCGATCCACTGGCTGGCCGGTTGCTCCCGGGGAGAGTGGACCGAGTTTATGTGTTCCAATCCTCTCGGGGTCTGGATTCCTTTGTCGGTGCTGAGACCTCGTTGTTACGCGATTCCAGGGAGTCCCTCTCGGTCCTTCGTTTGGATGAACTCCAAGGCACAAGCCTAGCTCAGCAAAGTGGTGTGCCGCTGGTCATTCGCGGTTGCTTCGGCTTTGGCTCGACGACGACATGTACCGTCGACCTGACAAGCCGGTTGATCGCGCAGTGGCCCCACCGCGATCAGTTACTGCTGAAGTTAGCTGAACTCGAGCCACGCCAGGGCCAGGCCGAGGCGGGGTCTCAGACCTACATGCGAACTCAGATCAACGATTTGAGCAGCGAGTTAATGGTCGGACTCGAGAAATTCTCCGGAGTGCCGCTGGTGTCCGTGGCGCTTGTGGCCCTTCTGCTGGCCTTGTATGCCGCAGTCATCGGCCCCCTGGATTTCCTGTTGATCCGTAAGTTGACAGGCCAGCCCATGCTGACTTGGGTCACCCTGCCGATTGTGATCATCGGCGTCTCTGTGCTGGCGATTCGTTGGTCAACGGAGCTCAAAGGGGACTCGGTCAAGGTCAACCAGGCAGCGGTCATCGACATCGATCTGACCAATCAACAGCTACGTGGTACGGCCTGGCTCGATCTCTACACACCGACGACCCGCCAGTTCGACTTGCAGATTCAACCCAATGAGCTTGCTGACTCAGCTGAGACGCTCGTGGGCTGGCTCGGGCTGCCGGAGCGCGAGGCGATCGGAGGCATGTACCAACCTCCGTCGCTGTTGGTGATCGCTGATGCTCCCTATCAGATGGGGCTAGACCTTCCCAACCTGAAAGGCCTGCGGGTGCAGGCCGCCTCCACCAAGCCACTTACATCACGCTGGCAGGCCTCGCTGGCCGATTCTCAGAACCATCAGCCAACAAATTCTCAGCGGAAATGGCTGGAGGCTTCGGTGATTCGTCCGCCCGGCGGGGGCAAAGTGGCCTCGGTGGAGCTGACCAGCCATCTGCCGTTTCCGCTGACCGATTGTCTGCTCTGCTACCGAGATCGATGCTATCCCCTCCAGAACAATGCCCCGGACGCGCAGAGCATTTTGGACCCGGAGGTGCCTGTGTTCCTGCAGCTGTCCCGGTCAAGCAGCGAATTGCTCAAAGATAAGCTGCGTGAGGTGCGTCAAGTGCGAACCATCGGCGGACAGCTTGAAGAACGCACAGTCGGGTTTGAGACCGGCCGTGGAAGGATCCCGGCGGTCTTGAAACTGATGATGTTCTATCGAGCCGTGGAGGGCAAACAGTACACGGGTTTGAGCAACCAGTATCAGCAATTCGTTGATCTCAGTGGAACTCTGGCTGCTGACGGTGTGGTCCTTCTCGGCCGTGCAGACACTCAAGCGGTCGAAGTTCACGACGCCGGAGAACCCCTGGGCAACCAAGGAGATCAGCAGGTGACCTACTTCCGGTTTGTCTTGCCTTGGGAAGGACAGCAGTAGAATCCTTAGGCACCGGCGGTACTTTTTATCGGCAGAGCTTTCCAACAACACGTTTTTGCGGCAGGTCTGCCCTCAGGGATCCTCAGGCTCACCGAGGGATTCTCGATTCCCCGAAAAGTTCTCCACCTCGTCCCCGAGAAACGACTGACTTGAGAAACAACCGACCTGAGAAACGACTCAGGATCCGGGCTTGCGGGAGTGCCTCGGGCTGCCCCGGGTTGGTCTTCACTAGCAAAGGGCAGCTAGTGCCTTGTTTCCTATGATTTTGGCAGTCGGTTGATTTTGGCAGTCGGTTGGATGTGAATCCCCCGATTCCACGAGAACCAACTGCCAAATCAGAAGGAAACCAACCACTAGTCGCCCTGATCTGAATACTTAAGCTGAGGTTCAGTAGGTTTTCTATGGTGATTGAGACACGAGAGTTGACCAAGCAGTATGGCTCCTTCCACGCTCTTAAGCGATTGACGTTGGACCTTGAACAGGGTGATGTCTTTGGTTACATCGGCCCCAACGGAGCGGGCAAGACAACCACGATGAGAATTCTGGCGACTCTCCTGGAGCCGACCTATGGAGAAGCTTATGTCTGCGGCCACTCGATCTATCGTGACTCCAGGGAAATCCGGCGACTGATCGGATACATGCCGGACTTTTTTGGTGTCTACGACGATATGAAGGTGATCGAGTATTTGGAATTCTTTGCTGCTGCTTACCGAATTCGCGGACCCCTCCGGCGGAAACGATGCGAAGAATTGCTGGAGCTGGTCGACCTCACCGTCAAGAAAAATGAGTTGGCCACCAGTCTCTCTCGAGGCATGACTCAGCGTTTGGGCTTAGCCCGAACCCTCATTCATGACCCTCAGGTACTTCTTTTAGATGAACCTGCTAGTGGATTAGACCCGCACGCTCGACTCAAAATGAGAGATTTGTTAAAAACGCTACGTGACCAGGGCAAGACGATCATGGTCTCCAGCCACATCCTTCCCGAGTTGGCTGACATTTGTAACAAGATCGGCATCATCGAACGGGGCGAATTGGCCATCAACGACTCGCTCAAAGGGGTCGTTCGCCGGGTTCGCCCTCAAACGACCGTCATCGTCCAGGTCGTGGGAGATCCGAATCCGGCAGCTGAGCGACTCTCCAGCCACTACAACGTTGAGGCCGTGCAAGTCAGTGACTCTCAGATCAAAGCCACGCTCAAGCCCGGCATTGAGGATTTTAGCGATCTGCCGGGCTATCTGATTGACGGGGGCATTCGATTCACTCACTTCAGTCAAGACGAGCCCAATCTCGAGCAAGTCTTCCGCGAGCTCACTCAGAGCATGCTGGCTTGAGCCCCCGAAGTCGACAACCGATCTCCAAGCCGGTCTTTCAGAGTCTCAGTTCTGCGAATTCCCGAACACGGCCAGTGATGGCTGGCTCGGTGGGCAATCGCTCGATACTGCTGGCACCATAAAAGCCCACGACTCCCTCGGTGTGCTCCAACACATATTGCGCATCGGATGGCTCGGCAATCGGCCCGCCATGGCAGAGCACCAGGATGTCTGGGTTCACCCCTCGAGCAGCATCATGCATCGCTTGGACACGGGTGACGGCCTCATCAAGGCTCAAAGCGGTCGTCGCCCCAATGGTCCCTTTGGTTGTCAATCCGACGTGGGGGATGAGAATATCGCTTCCTGCTTGGGCCATGGCAGCCGCTTCGTCGGGGTTGAAGGCATAAGGAGTCGTCAGCAGGCCGAGCTCGTTGGCCTGACGGATCATGTCGACTTCCAGGCCAAAACCCATATTGGTCTCTTCGAGGTTGGCTCGCAGGACTCCGTCGACCAGCCCGACAGTGGGAAAGTTCTGCACGCCTGAGAACCCAAGGCGGTCGAGTTCCCGCAAGAAGACTGTCATCACGCGAAAGGGATCGGTCCCGCAGACTCCGGCGAGAACCGGCGTGTGCTTGACCACCGGCAGGACTTCCCGGCTCATTTCCATCACAATCGCGTTGGCATCGCCGTAGGGCATCATTCCTGCCAGCGATCCTCGACCGGCCATGCGAAAGCGGCCTGAGTTGTAGATCACCAGCAGGTCGATTCCCCCTGCCTCAGCACACTTGGCGGTGATCCCCGTCCCGGCGCCGCCACCAAGAATCGGTTTGCCCTGGGCGACTTTCTCACGAAGCCGAGTGAGAATCGCTTCGCGTGAAAAAAATGCCATCCACAGATCCTTTGGCCTTCTGGAGCCGCCTTCTGGAGCGAAAGCTGACCCGCTTCTGTCGTCTCTTGTCTTCTCTGGCACTCTTGCAGTGCTCAGGAAAAGGGCCAATCTTTTCCTAATACTTCTTTCTGCAGAGACCGGACCTCGGTATTGGCAGCGGTCGCGAGATCGAGCAGTTCCATCAACTGGCTGCGATTGAAGGTCCCACCCTCACCGGTTCCCTGGACCTCAACAAATTCTTCGGCTCCGGTCATCACAACGTTCATGTCGACCTCAGCTGCGGAATCTTCCTGATAATCCAAGTCAGCCACAGCCACGCCGTCGACGACCCCCACGCTGACGGCGGCAACACTGTCAGTGAGCGGAATGCGGTCCAAGTTGAGGGTCCTGAACGCATCGACCATCGCCACAAACGCCCCGCTGATACTTGCGGTTCGTGTCCCCCCATCGGCCTCGATCACATCACAATCGACCAAGATGGACCGCTCCCCCAAAGCCGCAAAGTCCACCACCGCCCGGAGACTCCGTCCGATCAGACGCTGGATTTCCGTTGTCCGGCCATCCACTTTGCCTCCTCGCTCGCGAGCTTTGCGCTTGTTGGTGCTGGCCGGCAGCATGCTGTACTCGGCAGTGACCCATCCCGTCCCCTGACCAGCCATCCACGGGGGAACTTCCTCACTCACGCTGGCGGTGCAAATGATACGGGTCCGTCCTGCCTCAATGAGTACGCTACCAGTTGCTGAAGAGATGAACCCTCGCTGCATCTGAATGGGTCGAAGTTGGGCCGGTTGGCGGCCATCGTGACGCATAAGGCTTGTTCACTGGGTTGCGTGGGTCTGGCAGCAAAACGACTCCCATGAGGATCAGTGCCAGCTTGGGATCAACCACAAGTTCTAGTCGAACCCACAGTTTAAGGAAGGGGTCGATTTTAGGGGTTACCTGCCCCAGTGCCAAGCGATTGTGAGACGGTGGTTGAAGATCTCAATTTGCGGAGCCCGGTGTAAGCCTGGCAAGAACCAGTGCTACACGCCCAACAAGGCCCTGAGGGGTTTGGACAGCGGAAGCGCGGCCAGGCGTCGATCCCTCTGCAGGGCGGACACGACTTCGGCGAGTTGCTCGTCGGGCGTTTGTTCGAGGTCGAGAAAGAGCAACCGTTGGCCTTTGACTTCACAAAGGCCGCCGCCGAGACCGCCAAAAACATCATGGCGCAGGGAGTATCCGAGGTGGCTGGCGGCGGCCAGGGCCTCATCCAAAACAGTGACCGTGTGCATCGGGTGACCTCAACCGGTCGGAGAAGACGCAGAAACCGCAGGCTGTAGGGTCAGCAGGAGAGGGCTGCTATCTACCACGCTAAGCTTCCAGCGACCAAGCCCAATCGGTCGAAATCCGATGAAGGCACACGAGCTTGCCAAGCCAAACGCGACTGTTGCAGATTGTGGCCCCAGGCACTTCCCTGACTGGCACCTCCCCAACAGGCACTTCCAGGACAGGCGGATCTGGGAGACTCCCCCGAAGGCTTTTGCTATGCACGCAGACCCCTCGCCAACTCACCAACAATCCCAAGCCGCACTGGTTGAGCAACTGCAAAGTCAGCTCGCTCAGGCTCAGCGAATGGCTGCGGTGGGCGAATTGGCCAGCACCCTTGTGCATGAGTTCAATAACATCCTCTCGACCACCATCAACTATGCGCAGCTGGGTCTTCGCCAGTCCGACCCAGCAACACGCACACGTGCGTTGGAAAAGATACTGGCGGCCGGCCAACGGGCGGCCAAGCTGACCGGGAGCGTGCTGGGGATTGCTCGTGGACGGGGGGATCAACGGGAGCCGATCGACTTGGCCAGTCTGGCCGAGGACACTTTGATGCTCTTGGAGCGGGACCTCTCCAAACACCGGATTTGCGTTGAGCGGCGGTTCGCCCAAACGCCGCAAGTCTGGGGTATCCCCTATCAACTGCAGCAGGTGTTGGTCAACTTGTTGATCAACGCGCGGCAGGCGATGCCCTCAGGAGGACGCGTGATTTTGAGCCTCCAGCATCAGCCCGGTGACCGTTGGGTGGAGCTGGGGGTTCGTGATAACGGACAAGGCATCCCTGCCGACCAGTTACCACACATCTTTGACTCTTTTTTCACCACCAAGGCGGGCCCGGATGCCAGCGGACATGGAGGCACCGGACTCGGGCTGTCGGCTTGTCGCCGCATTGTAGAAGGACATCAAGGTCGGATCCGCGTGGAGAGCGCCTTGGGCCGAGGAACAGCCTTTACCTTAAAACTTCCCTTGGCCGAGGAAGCCCGCCCGCGTCCCACCGCTCAAGCTGAACCGCGTCAGGCGGAACTCCGTCAAGCTGGGTAAGTCAAGGCAACGCAAACGGTCCGTTGCTTGAGATGGGAAGGTCGCCGGGGGTCAGACGGCCGATTCGGGACTGCTTAGGGTTGAGTGGAGAGCCACTGGGCTTTTTGGACGAGGCCGAGGAACTCCGCCCGATACCCCGACTCATCATCTCCGACGTTTCCTGCGGCGATCTCTTTGACGGCCTCGTAGTTGGCCTGTCCCTTGTGCTGGCTGTTGCGGAGAAGCAAGCCGAATTCCACCACCGCGGCGGCGAACTGAAAATCCTCGGAGGCCTTGTCAAAAGAATTCCCTGGATCAACCAGCGGGAATTCTAAAGCGTCCTCACTTTTTTCGGCATCCGGCTTCTTGTACTTCAGCTTCAGCGTCAACAACTCGTTACTCTGGGCAGCCTGTGTCGTGTGCAACGGTCGCTGATATTTGAGCTGATCGAGAGCTGTGAGTTTTTCTTGACCATCGGCAGGAATCACCTCATAAAAGGCGGTCACGGTATGTCCTGCCCCGATCTCACCGGCGTCCTTGGCATCATCATGAAAATCTTCCGCTGCCAGCAATCGGTTCTCATAGCCTAAGAGTCGATAGGCTTTCACCTGAGAAG
>CAZYKP010000120.1:0-24375 GCA_964648025.1 uncultured Pirellulales bacterium
GTTGCGTCGCCTGCCCCGGGCTATAGGGGATTGAAACCCCGCTTCGAATTGCTGACGCCGTACCTTGTCAATGTGTTGCGTCGCCTGCCCCGGGCTATAGGGGATTGAAACACACCCGACAAGGCGTTATCCCAATTGGGCCAGCCGTCGGGACGCCCGCCCCGGGCCATTGGGGATTGAAACACCACCTTGGCGACCCAAGCCGCTCCGGTTGCGGCCTTGTCGGGACGCCCGCCCCGGGCCATTGGGGATTGAAACTGGCCTGCCTAACGAACTCCTCAGCATACCGCTCCGTCGGGACGCCCGCCCCGGGCCATTGGGGATTGAAACATTTTCCGACTCCTGGTGGACCACGCAGGATATGGTCGGGACGCCCGCCTCGGGCCATTGGGGATTGAAACCGTGGCCGAATGGCGTGACAGAGGGCGTTGGGTCAGGTCGGGACGCCCGCCCCGGGCCATTGGGGATTGAAACCCTTGCTAGCCTACCTTGCTGGCATGGCGATTGGCGTCGGGACGCCCGCCCCGGGCCATTGGGGATTGAAACCGTGGTGACCAAACTAGCGTTTCCCGCCCGTTCACAGTCGGGACGCCCGCCCCGGGCCATTGGGGATTGAAACGGTTCTGTCGTTTTCGGCGCCTTCAAGTTTAGCTCGTCGGGACGCCCGCCCCGGGCCATTGGGGATTGAAACTCCACGTCCCGGATGGAATAGTGGACGACACTACTGGCGTTGGGACGCCCGCCCCGGGCCATTGGGGATTGAAACAGTTCACATAGTATCGCACGTCGCCCGTGTTGGCGTGTTGGGACGCCCGCCCCGGGCCATTGGGATTGAAACGTCAGTGTGAGGATCGTAGGTGAACATCTGAATCTCGTTGGGATGCCCGCCCCGGGCCATTGGGGATTGAAACGCCTGGATTGAATGGCGTCCCGACCTCCCGTCGGGATGCCTGCCCTGGGCTAATACTGAAGATCGATCCTCATCCACAGGCCATTAGCGGGCGTTGTCCGCTGAAGGGACATGGCAGCTTTGAGCATGGAGCCGCTTTCGGACTGTGAACGGGTTTGTTTGAGTCGAGATGGGTTCGGCCGATGAGGCTGAACTCATCTCGACTTTTTTATTGGGCTGGCGCCGTGAGAACTGCGCTCGTCTGGCCGCAATCTCGGCACCTCTGGAAATGTGACCCCGCGCCCAGCCCGTGCTCGTACTGTGGGGCAAACGGGTTTCGTCAATCGGCTGAAGATGCGTCGTGGACTGTCCAGTCCTGCGGCCCGGTGCGTCAAGCAGGTAGACGAGCATGAGAACCTCGATTGAAGATTGCAATTCTTTTGTCCAATTCGGGAGGGTTCTTCGTCAGTCAGATGAACAGGTCAAGCAACGCAGAACCGATGGTTTCTTGCTCAGTTGGCCCACTTATTGAGAGTCAGCACAGGTTCGGACGAGTTCGGTTCGGCGGAGCACAACTCAGCCTACTTTCAGGCCTGCCTGATTGCCGGCGAACCTACGATCCTCCGAGCACTTTCTGACTGTCAGTAGCTGTGAGGTCGAGCTACCCCAGACTTGTTACCAACACGGTGGTGCTTTTCCGGTTTCGGTGAATCGGTGGAGGGTCCAGGCGGGGCAGAAACACCAAACCACATACACCACTGATGGCGTTTTACGGTTGCCCGAAGGGCAATCGATGGTATACCTCCGAGGTTCTTTCTGGTCCTGTCCGTGAAAGGACGCTTGCCCGGGTTGGCCTTCGAGTTGACGGTCTCACATTGAGGTTGCTCACAACTCGCGTTCTTTCGCGGAGCGAAAGACGACTATGGACCCAGTCACGTTTCACCGACTGATAGTCAGGGAAGCGTCTCCACCGTTTTCTGACTCTCATTTGAAGGATGACAAGACCATGCACTGGTTGATTGCTTATGACATCGCCCATCCCAAACGCCTACGGCGCGTTGCGCGGGTGATGGAGCGTCACGCGATCCGAGTTCAGAAATCGGTATTCGTCTTTGAGGGATCTCGGAGGGCGGCCGAGCAGTTACTGTCGAACCTTGAACCCCTGATCGTTGAAACTTGTGATGTTGTTCAAGCCTGGCCTTTGGTGGCGCGTGGCCAGCCACTGGCACGGGGGACGGCCCATCCGCAAGACCCGCAGTGTGTGGTCGTGACAGCGGAGGATTGGTATTACACTGAGCGCGGTTTTTCTCAGACGCAAGATTCGCGTACTCCGGGCACAAACATTTGAACACTCTGGCAACTGGTCTTTGGATGCCGGATTTCCGGGATGCAGGACCTTCGTCGTCTTTTCGTCCGTGAAAGAACGCCGTCTTGAGCCAACCGTCTGTGGATTCAGTCTCACGTGGAGGTTGCTCCACAACTGTTTTATGGCGGAGCGAAGGACTGCAATCCTCACGGTGATGTTCACAGGTTTGTGCTCAGAGTACTTTCCGGAGATTCTGTCATTCGTTGTTGAGTGGGTGGATCGCGGTGAGTCCACCTGTTTGTTGCTCGTCCGTTTGTCTCCAACGTCTCCAAGCAACCATGAGTGAATCCAAGAAAACGACCGGGGCCACTGCCCAAGCGAAATCCACCGAGTCGAGGCGTCAGCGTCCCGCCAAGGTGCCGTTCGACGGTGCTGAGCATCGCTCCAGCAACGATCGGAGGCGAAACGGGCGACCGAGTCCCAACTCCTCGGTAAAGGATTCTTCGAAGACCACACCTCCCGTTGGGGTGCAGCCCGCCGAGGATGTGCCACTGCGGATCGGCCCCGGAAACAATGCCAGCGGCGGGGAGTCTGCTGTTTCCGTCGTCCCGGATGATCCAACAGGTACCTCCGGCCTGGCTGTCTCAACGGATGGGGGTTTGCGGCCACGGAAGGCCGCCCGAACAGCGCTGCGGATGGTCGGCGACTCACTGGAAGAAACTGCCAGTGGGACGAGCATCTCCGAGGCACTGGTTGACATTCAGACGCAGATTTACCGCGACGCCCAACAATCCGACGGGGCGGTCTCGGGGCTGATGAGCTGGGTGGTGGATCGCCGCAATTTGCTGGCCGCCTGGCATCGTGTCTCCCAGAGTCAAGGGGCTGAGACGCCGGGACCGGACGGCCTGCGATGCAGTTCCGTGAAGAAACAGCTCTCACGTTGGCTCTCACGCTTGGCCGATCGCCTGATCCAAGGTGTCTACCAGCCTTCGGCCCCACGTATTGTGGAGGTCCCGAAGCCCAACAAGCCCGGCCAGCATCGCCGGCTAGGAATCCTGTCGATTGAGGATCGGGTGGTTCACACGGCGATCAAACAGGTCCTGGAGCCGGTGTTGGAACCTGCTTTCTCACCCAACAGTTTCGGTTTTCGGCCGGGTCGATCTGTGGCTGCGGCGCTTCAGCGGGCGACCGACTGTTTGTCGGACACCGATCGGCGTGCGGTCCGCGGTCGTCCGCACTCCCGTTACACTTGGGCGGTCCCGCTTGATGTGGCCGACTGCTTTGACTCGATCGATCATCGTGTCGTTTTGGACACGCTGGGGGATTTCGTGAATGACCAGCACCTGAATGTGCTGCTGGGGCGATTGCTGGATTCGGCTGGGCGGAGCGTGGGGTGGTCGCTACGGTGGATGCGGCCGCGTTCGGTGGGACTAACGCAAGGCAGCGGCCTCAGCCCGCTGTTGTGTAATATGGTCCTGCATACACTGGATGCAGAACTGGCAGGTGCCTCCGAATCTGCCTGTACTTTACGCTATGCGGATGATTTGCTGATCCTCGCCAGCGATCGCGTTGCGGCTCTCCGGACGATGAGGCACTGTAGCCGTGTGTTGGGTGGACTGCGGCTGTCTCTGCGAGGCGGAGGAGGACGCGCCCTGGAAGCGACCGAAGGGATTCCTTGGTTGGGTGTGCTCCTCAAACCGCGGCAGCAACAGTGGACCGAGTCAGTGCGCTATGGCTACGAGGTGCCCGGCGACAAGGTCCGCAAGATGCTAGAGACGATTGACGAGATGACCAATCTGCCGAGCGACCGTGTGGACGCCAGTGCGTTCGATGCCGGACGATGGATTGTATCACTGAACGATCAGCTCCGAGCTTGGCGCGAGGCCTATGTCTATGCCGACAACGCTCCGGTGGTCTTTGCAGCCTTGGATGACCGCGCCCGCCAACGCGTTGAGGTGTTGCTCGAGCGTTTGACGGGGCTCCGAGGGAGGCGACTGGCCAACGCTCATCGCCTGAAGCAAGCCCGTGGCTACTGGACATGGCAGATTGATGGGGTGCGCCTGGTGACTCTTGCGGCTCTCGCTCCTCGGCACCCGGCGTATCTGATCCACCCACCGCGATGGCAGAAGTCCGGGCCTCGGCGGAGCGAGCCGATCGCCTTTGATATCCGGATGGACACGGACGAGGAAGCCGGGGACCACGAGCGGGTGGACGAGGCCGCCGACGATGGATTGTTGGCGGTCTAAGGTCCGAGTACTGGGAGTTTGGCTAGCCGGTGAATGGAATCACCGGCGTGCTGATCAGTCCGCGTGGGCGTGGTTGATTCCTTCGAGCACAAACATGTAAACACGTCGGCAACCGGACTTTGTAGGCCAGGTTTCGGGGGTAGGAACCATAGTCGACCAGAATCGTCTTTCTCAGCCAAAGAACGACCGTCTTCAACTTCTTGATGGGACTTATATTTCACATAGAGATTACTCTGACATCGTTCTTTCGCGGAGAACCGAAAGACGACTCTGTCCTTGGTGATGTTCACCTATTCTTGCTTTGAGTCGTAAGTTTTGGAGGAACATGTCGATGCCACGTTTGACGACGCTCTCACCGAAGGTCGCGCATCTAGTCGGGCCGGGAAAAATCAAAGTCGTCTCGGGACGATTGGTCTTTTCAACTCCCACAAAGCGGACTGTTCGGCTGGATGCTCACCGTCTGCGGAGCGTGTGCTGTTATGGGGGGATCAGTCTTTCAGACGAGGCGATTGCGGTGTTGTTGCGGAAGAACATCGAAGTGAGCTTCCTGACGCTAACAGGGGGACAGTGCCGGGGTCGTTTGGTCAGTCGCCGGGATTCGGCAGCGTCTCTCCGCTTGCATCAATATGACGTGTTTGGCCACCCGGGACACAAACTTGAGCTGACCCGGTGGTTCGTTGCCAGCAAGATCGACTCACAGCTGCAGTCTCTGCGTCACTTTCAGCGTCACGGGGCTGTTGCCGTCAGCGTTTGGCGCGAACGCCTCCAAGATCGCCAGCGGCAATGTGCTCAGGCTTCGACGGTGGACGAACTCCGCGGGATCGAGGGGGCAGCGACAGCAAGTTGGTATCAGGTGTTTGCAGAGCAGTTAGAAGATCCTTGGCGATTTCCTGGTCGCCGTCGGCGGCCCGCCACGGATCCGGTCAACGCGTTGATCAGTCTGGGGAGTACCTGGCTTTTTCAAAGGGCGTTGGCCTGCCTGTCGGCACGCGGGTTAGAGACTCATTTGGGTGTGTTGCATGAGTTCCGCCCGGGGCGACCCTCGCTGGCTTGTGACATCATTGAGCCCTTGCGTGCGCCGGCAGTAGAACGGTGGGTCTTGAATCTGTGTAATCGGCAGTTGGTGGCTCCTCACGCCTTTCGCGAAACTGATCAAGGTGTCCGCTTGCAGCCGGATCAGTTTGGGCGAATCCTTCTGTTTTGGGAGCAATGGATCGGGGAACTCAATCAAGACCGTGTTCTGGAAACCCTTCTCAACACCATCGTCGGAGAAATTTACTCGCGCAGCCGTGCACCGAAGCACGACGAAGTGGGAGAGACGAATGTCGGTGACGATGAAGGGTACGATGAATGCTCCGATGAGCAGATGCGGAGTCCCGGCGACGAATTCGAGGAAGGATCACAAGACGACCTTGTGGATGGATTTGGGGACGCTCTCGCCCGTGATGAGTCGTGAAGAGCTGGCGTGAGGCGTGAGTTGTCGGGAGAATAGGGCATCTTGTGAACGTTACTCACATCATAGTCAGAAGAGTTTTCGCTTGAGAGGCTTCGATGACGGAATTCAACACACTGGTCGATCAATTGCGCCGAATCGTCCGAGGTCAGGAGACATACGGACAAGGGACACCGGTGGACCAGGCGAAGCAGTTTCACCTTGATCATTTGCTGGGACCAACGGGAGAGATCGCTCGGGAGAACTCTCGGGCTGTCAATGGGACCGATCTCCCTCACGTTGAGCTGTTGGTGAGTCTGGCTGGGTTCAGTCCAGGGACAACTGTGGTGACCTATGAGGTTCTCCGCCCGCAGCACGTGTTGATCGTCAGCGGCGTGGAAACCGAGCAATTCGTGGATGTCATCGGCGAGCATCTGGTCAGAGCCGGAAGGCTTACGAGTTCGCAATTCCGGCAGGCAACCTGTGATCCAACCAATCCGCTGGAGATCTACCAAATTGTCCGCAAAGCGATTGAGGATCTCGAATCGGATCGACGGGAGAGCACCTCAACGAGAGAGGCCGGTTCGAGATGGCTCCCGGCGATGATCGACATCACTGGAGGGAAGAAGGTGATGAGCGCCACGGCGGCCCTTGCGGCTGGGCAGTTGGACCTGCCCTTGTGCTACCTCGATGGCGACTTTGATCGGGAGTTGAAACAACCTCAGCCGGGAACAGAGCGCCTCTTGCTCCTGGACGCCCCGAGCAAGCTTTTTGGCGAGGAACAGCGACGAAAGAAGCCTCACTGAAAAGTGATTTCTTCATAGAATCGCATCATATTGTCCTCCGAGCACCTCCTGGTGAGCACGTCCAGTTGAACTGGCAGTTCAAGTGCGACATGGACGGAGTGCGCGAAGCTGGCCATGGTCCGCCAGATTCTGGGGTCCAGGAACGATGGTCGTCCTTCGCCCCAAGAAGGTATGGTTGTCTTGCCTTCCGGAAGGGGCGTACAGCGGACCCGGTGATGTTCACACGGTGCTGCTCGGACTACTGAGACTCAGATAAGTCTTGGCCGGCCGCGCGGCTCAAAGCCCTTGTATTTCAGGGGTTTCCGGAGTTTCTTTCGTCAAAAACGCACATGATTCTCAGTAGCAAGCACCGAGTTGCTGATGATGACAAACTCCGAACTTCAGGAAATGGGGTGGATGCCTGGTGTCATCGGCATCGATCATGCTCCCAATCACCGCTCCTTTTCGTGTGCGATGTTCTTCTATTCTCCCTTGTGCTGTGTTCTCTGGACAACCACAGCCAGGGCACCGATCTGCGGCTGATGAGTACGAACCTTTGTCAGCTTATTGAGAGTCAGTCGTTACGAAGATAGGAAGGGGCAGAATGTGATCTCCCTTTCCTCGGTGTCTCGATCTTTCGAACTTGTCAGACATCTCAGGCATCTCAGACTTGTTAGTCGTCTCAAACATAGGAGTTTCCCGATGGGACTCACGCTTGGTGTTGCTGCGGCGTTCTTGTTGTTGGGGCTGGTCTGCACTCCGTCAACTCGGGTGGTTATTGGCCTACTGTTCATTGGCAGCTTGCTCCTGAGGTCGATTTTGGCGGTTGCTATTGCTGCAGGTCTCTTCGTGACCCTCGCGCCGCAATTTGTGCCACCTCCTGGGCTTCCTCCGCTCCAGGACCTGCCATCACTCGCCCAGGAGGGACTTGAATGTGCGCCGTTGCCCGTGTTGTGGCTCACCGGAACAGTCGCCTTGACGTTTGTCCTGCTCCCGATGGCCACCCTTTTGGACTTTGCCCGGCACACAATCCGGGTCAGCCAACGAAAGGCCCAGGCAGATTCCCCCAAGAAGTCCGAGACGCGTTCGCCAGAGCAAGTTCCAGTAGAGGCACTAAGGTGTCCGACCCGCGAACTTCAGGCTGCCCTTCAGGCCATGAGTGAAGCAAACCGGACAGCCCACAAGCCAGGGACAACACAAAGGCCTCTGACTGATTTCCTTTGATCGACGTAAACCAAGATTCAGAAACACGTATTCATGATCGTCAGAAAATGTTCGGGCGAGTTTGGCCTCTGAACAGACTGCTTGTCTCGCTGGCGAGTGACTGTTCCTCCGAACACTTTTCTGACTGTCATGTCAGTAGCATCTTCTTTTCTCTGTCGACGCGCAGCACTCCGATTGAGGTTCTCTCATGATCAACTTCTT
Source organism: uncultured Pirellulales bacterium (assembly GCA_964648025.1). Lineage (GTDB taxonomy): Bacteria > Planctomycetota > Planctomycetia > Pirellulales > Pb10988 > CAZYKP01. Next base: position 8,084 of record CAZYKP010000120.1, read on the forward strand.
TGGCAAACAGCGATCGTCTCTTCAGGATTGGCTCAGTGGACCGCCGCAGGACGGAACGGCTCCGGAGAAGCTCTACCAGGTGCAGACGGTGGCAACGGGTCGAGCGTGCTCAGGCAAATCCGCATTGCTGCTCGCTTTGGAACTCACGGCGGTCAACAGACACTTTCCTTCTGGGCTCTACCTGGGTGGTGGAGATCCACGGCGAGTGGCCGCGATGATGCGGCGGATCGAGGAACTCACCGGCGATCTCAAGAAGAAAGGGCTTGCGTCCACGCTTGAGGAAACGGAGATCCGCTACGATCTGTTTGACGGGGACACCAAGCGTGTGGAATTCATCACCCAGGAATGCGTCGGCCAAATTCTAACAAATACGACTCTTGAGAGCCCTCCGGAGTTGCAACGCCGATATCAGTCTTACTGTCAGCGATTGGCCCAGGCTCATGTCATTTGGGCAATCATCGCCTCACCTCCCCCCGAGATGACGGCGGCTGATCAAGCTCGGTTCGACGCGGACCTCAAGATCACGAACACTTACCTTCGTAAGGCATTGGAGCTGCATGGGCGAAACGAGAGATGTTCGGTGGCGATCGTCCCGACCAAACTCGACGGCTTGTTCAACAATCAAGCCGACGCGCGACGAAGGCTCACCGACGACATTCTCCGACACTCTTTCGATCCGCTGGTCCAGACGGTGCTTCGATCTGATCGTGTCGCCTCAGCGGCAATCATTCCCACCAGTGCACTGGGTTGGGATCGAGCCCGTCGGCTCGAAGAACGTCCGATCAATCCCGAGTTTGAAGAAGACCCCGAGCGGGACGAGGAGCCGCAGTGGGTCCTCAAAGATGGCGCCTATCCTGTGCCATACAATGTGGACACCCTCATCACTTGGACATTACTTGCAGGGCTGCTGCCTCAGGAAGTCGAATGTCGGGGCCAGCAAGAACCTCCTCTGGCGAGCACAGCTCGTGCGTTGGGCAACGACTTGCAGCATGCCGACGCGTGGGTCGTCCGTGTCCGGAGCGGATTGGCGTGAATGAACCACCGACGACAGCCACAATTTCCAAGGAGGATCCAATGTCCAACGTGGTCTTGATTTACGAAGAAGAGCCAGCCTCGGGATTGCCCCGACTCCGTGTGTTGGAAGGTCGGCAGGTCCGCGCGGAACTCCTTCGCGGTTGGGAAGAGCAACTCACCCGTCGCTATGAGAGTTTACAGCGGGGAACACCACAGACGTTTTTGTTTGCATCACCAGTCGCATCACTTCCGATAGAATATCGAGTGACAGTGGTGCCCGGCCGACGAACCAGGATGCCCTCGCTCCGCCTGGAATCATTGGAACCTTCACGGGAGAGAACCCCGCACACCTGTGCTTGGCCTGATCTGCAACGGACAGAGCGGCGGCAGAGGAGCGAACCGGAAGACTGGCGCGAGCGTTTCCTCCGTGAGCTGGCTGCTTTTCCGCGAACCCTCGACCTCAGTCCATCCCGGCAGGATGCTCTGCGAGTTGTTCAGGAGGAACTCCGGGGTCTTGCCGAAACTCGCCCGCAGGAGCTGACTCTTGTATTGCTGGTCGGGTACCTCAAGGTCGCCGCGCAGGCTGCCGAGGTGCAGAATCGGACTGAAAGTCACCTCAAATATACACTCATCTCCGAATTGCTCGAGGATCTCTACCAAGGCCAGATTGCCAGCGGGTTACTGCGTCGTCCCGGCGAGGCGGAAAGCCCTTACTGAGAGTCAGAAAAGTTTCGGACGAGTTCGGTTCGCCGAAGTCCAGCTCCAGCCTGTGCCAAAGCCGGTCGGCGAACCTACGATCCTCCGAAAACTTTTCTGACTGTTAGTAGTTTAGGACGGCATGGCAAAGAACTATCTTGCAGATAAGCATCTCGATGCAAGCACGCCGCGAGAGCGGGTGGACGATCCGACCTGGCCTCAACATACGGCCCAGGGGCTGGTGCGGTGATCACCTTCGAGAACAAACACTCGCTGGCGCCTTTTGAAGTTGCGCGGTTTGGAGTGGGGAGGTTGGGGAGGGCGAGAACTGTAGGGAACGCCCTCTGTGGCGTTCCGTTGGGCGTGTACCCGAACTAGCGTTTCCTCTTGGAACGGCACAGAGGCCGTTCCCTACAGACCTTCGGCTCCCCGGAAAGTGCGCAACTTCAGAACTGGCGTCTCGTGCTTGCATTGACAGTTCGCACTATCCGGCAATGATTTTCTGCATGGTTCCGAGCCGGAACGTCTGTAGCTGGAACGTCTGTAGCCGGAACGTGTCAGACTTGGGGGATGAGCGTGCCCGACAGTCGACGCCCTGAACTCGTCCTTGTGTCCAAACTTGGTCTCATCATGCACTCAACAGATATCAGACAGCCCAACGCGCCTCAGAGACCCCACAGCCATGGGAGGAAGCAAACAACGACTTTGGCCTGGTTGCGGCGATTCATCAGCAATATTGGGCTGTTGCTTGTCCCTCTGCCACTCGGCCCGTTGCGGTCGAAGCTGGTTGGACGGTTTAACACAGACTCGGGGGTCGAGTTCTACAGCCATCCTCCCTTCATTCTTACATGCCATCTCATTTGGTTGGGTTGGCTCGTCACGCTGCTGGGGCTCTACAACCTAGCCGCCATAAGCAACGCCTGGTGGATCATCCCGATGGATTTGTTCAACTGGCTTTGGGTCTTGGCGGTGTTATGCACAATCATTGTCCTGGGGTTGGAGTTCAACCGGGTGGCGTGTGGCTTCTTAGCGGCAGGGGTCGTCATCGCCGGGCTGTTGGGGATGATCCTGGAGGCACAGGTTCATTTTCCGCTCTCAGAAACGTTCTACAAGATTGCGTCTGAGATTCCCGTTGTGATTGAGTGGGGGGTGCCCCTGATGGTTTCGTTGGTGCTTGGGGCTCTGTTTACAGGTGTGGCGACCTGCCAGCGGCTCAATGACCGTTGGAGGCTCCCCTCGGTGGGCAACTACATCGAACACCTGAACTTCCAGCATTGAGACCGAAGCATCTCACGGGGCGCAAAGAACTTTATTGCCGTGTATCGGTGCCTAATCCGGCGGTATCTGTTCTTCGGCTATGGCAACATCGAGGTTCGCTCGTCGGTGGGCAATCGCTTGATCGACTCGATTGAGGGTGTGTTTTTTGTCTCCTGGCACGCAGAGTGGATGAGGAGACGGCTCTCGATTCCGGTGTCGATCGGCCAACAAGAAGAAGCCGAAGAAGAACAGGAAGACGAAGGCGGTTTTGAGACCTGACAGTTCTCTTACTGAGATTTGATAGGTTAATAACACTAGTGTAATGTACGAAGTGTGTGATCTTGCGCTATTGTTGATCGTCGCCGTCGGGGGTCATCTTTGTTGGCCCTCCAGGCCGCTCACGCCTGAGCCCTGACTCCGGTGATCAACGACAGCACAAGAACGCACAATCCGTTCCATCCACTCGGTTGCCGGGAATCTCATGCAGCCGAGCCGTGAATCCCTTCAACGTGAATCCTTTCAAACGGGCATCCCTATCGAAGCATTTTGCGAGCCAGCGCAACGAAGAACAGGTTGAGAAGGACAGCTTGGAATAGGATCATCAGGAGGATCGTCCCATCAACCAGCCCCCACCACAGTGGCAGTTGTTGGAGGGTTTGCACAGGAGGGCTTTCACCCAAGACCGAACGGCCGAAGGCTTTGAGGATGACCTGACTGGCGTCGCGACCCTGGACCTGGGCGGCCCAGATGGTGAACCCGGCGAGAGTCATCGAGATAAGCAGCAGGAAAAGGAACGCTCGCCACGGTAAGGTGCCGTGACCCCAAAGAAAACTCATCAGGCAAGAGGAGACAGGGCGGTCGCCGTAATTGTTGGCCTGGCGATAGAAATAGTCGGCCTCGGAGAACCGGACTTCATCAATGAGGGATGCCTCGAATAAACGTGCCAAGGCAGCGAGTTGATGACGCCGATTCGGAAGATTTCGCTTGCGAACATCGGCGGCCGATTTCAGGAACGAGGACCGCATGTGTTGCGGGGTCAAACCGACATGGGTCGCCGACGCCCCGGTGAGTTCCACCCAGAAAGCCCTCAGGGGACGGCCCTGATCATCCAAGGGATCCGCCAGATCCAAGGGCCCGTCGACAAAACAGTCGGTCAGGTCGAGGTTGGGCGTCTTTGGCGGGGAATCGCTGTGTTGGAGTGAGCTGGAAGCGGACCAGCAGACTTGACTCAGCCGGAGGCCCCGGGCCAAGGTCGCCTGCCGGAAAGTTGGAGGAACGTGAAAGGTGCACTCGATGGCTTCCAGAAGCCCGTTGATGATGGCGCCGTCAAAACTCACCGGGCCCTGGAAGAGACACCCGCTGAGTACCAGATTGCTGCTGCACTGCAACCGCCGAAAATCCGCCGGACCCGCAAAGATGGCTCCTTGAAATTTGGCCTCGTGCTCAATCACTAAATGGGAAAAGTCGGCCTCGGCGTGAAACCGAGCGTTGGTGAAGTCAATCTGTTCCCGAAGGACAACCCCCGCCAAACCTCGGGGGACTGTGTCGGCGGCAGTGATTTCTCCCGGTTGTGCCACACAGACAGGGCCTTGGAACTCGGCCTCACGAAATAACCAGATGCCCACACAGCTCGTGGCCGACACCCGGACTTCTTGGAACCGGGCGTGTTCGCCTCGCACCATCTGCGTCACGGTGCAGCGGTGGAGTTCTAACAGTCCACGGAGTTCTCCACTGGAAAATTACAGCATGCCTCCGATCACGACGTCATCGAGGGTCAAACTTCCCAGCACAGATCGCTTGAGTCCGAGGATGGAGCCGAAGGACTGGGCCTCGGCGCTTGCGATGTGCGTGAGTCGAGAGACGGGGCTGCAGATCAAGTCTTCGCGGAGCCGACTGCGAGATAGCGAGACGGCGAGGTGACCGTTGACAGCCAACGATTGGCTCAACTGGCAACCTTGCCAGCTAACCGGCACGGGTTGTTCAGTCGTACCGGTGGGCGCTGCCATGCCCACATCGCCTGCTGTGCCGGCAGGCCCTGTTGTGCCGGCAGGCCCTGTTGTGCCGGCAAGCCTTGTTGTGTCGGCGGGGTTCGTGGGAGTTCGACCGTCAAGGTCAGGAACTTTGGGACCTGCGACGGACACCTCGGCGGAAAAGCGACAGGTCTCGAAGAGCAGTCGACGAGTGCCGGGTTTGACCAACACCAAAGATCTCCCCAGCCGACTGTGCTGTGCGGTGAATTCCGTCCCCGCGCCACAATCGAGCAACATTGCGCCACCAAGGACAACTTGCTGGAGATGCACCTGAGAACCCTGGGGGCCGCGATCCTCCAAGGTGAGGGAGCAATCCTGCCGGACGTGAGTTTCGGGGCCCAATTCCAGGCGGGCGAACGAACCGGCCAGATTGACAACCGGCGCCTCGGTTTGGCTGATTCGGACCAGCCCCTCGGCGGTAATCTTCTGGAGAACAATCGGCTCCGCCACTTGCGTCCGCGAAATGATGAGCCCGGTTTGAGCATCCGGGCTGGTGAAGCGGCAATCAATCAGTTCGATGCCTGCGGCGTCGAGTCGATCGAGTTCGAGACTTTCACAGAATTCACAATCACGAATCCGCAAGACGGCAGGCTGGCCGTGTTCATCCACCACACGGCTGCGACGAATGAGGACCCGTTGCTGAAAGGCCAGTTGCTCGAATAGGGTCACCGCGTGTCCAGCATGAGAGGGCACCACCAGTTCACAATCGACAAGATTGACGGGCGGTTGCACGCGACGGGGTGTCGAGCCGGGTTCTCCCAGACAGCGAGTCTCCGAGGAAAACCGCAGCCGACTTCCTACCTCTTGGACCAGTGGAACATCGGGGGATTCCACCCGGCGAGCGGTGGATCCTGCCGTCGGCGTGTCTCTGTGCCACCAAGTGGTGATTTCTTTGTCCACGGCTTGACCGTCAACGATCTGCCGCAGTTCTCGCCAGCTTCGTTGCAGTTGCTGGGCGTTCCGGATTTCCGGCAGAAACCCCTTGGCGAACCAATCCGCTGCCGCTTGCAACCACTGGCCCATCGATTGCAGCTGGAAATACTCCCGCTGTGACAGTGGTTCAGATTGGCCGGGATCCGGAGAAAGTTCGAGAACCCCCAGTGGGAACTCGGGGATTCGCCAGTTTGCAAACTGGCCCTGTCCTTCGGGGTTGCGGTTGATGAGGATGCCTTCCATCAACGGTCCGTGCCGAACCGCAATTTTGGTTTGCCGTTCCGATTGCTCTACACCATGATCGAAGGCCTGCAACACCTCCTGCAGTGCCGGAAGCAGGGGCCGGCCCCCACGGAGCTGGGCATCGCGGAAGACCGAAAGCGGAATCCAATTGCCCTCAGGAATCTCAAAATACGTTCCCAGCAAAAACGGAAGATATCCGCCGGGGGCTCGTGGGGGCAGTGGTAGCCGGAACAGCCGCCGGCACGACTGGACGCCGTCATCAAAACCTCGAAGCAACGGCAGATTGGCGAGTTGCTGCCGTTCCCGGGACGTCAAACCGGGTGGAACCACACGCGGATCCAGGCAGACCAAGATTCTTTTCAGGTTTTTGCCCGGATTGCGTTCGGTCTTGAAGTAGTGCACTCGTCCGGTCGTTTGGCCGGCCCCCCAGGGACGCCAAGCCGTCATACGTCCCAACGGAGCGAGCAACTGGATCCAGAGCTCATCGTTGTCCCAGGCCTGGCTCAGCTGCACCAGGTCCGGATGTTGCGTCACCTCGGACCAGAGCTGCGGTCCCAACTGGGGGCTCGGGTGTCGACGAGCACAATCAAGGAAAACGCTCACCAGCGTCGGGGCATCTCTGCGCCAGTTTTGTTGCTGCGATTCCAAAAAACGCTGCAGAGCCCCGTCGAGGGGAGGGATTTCTCCACGGTTGGCAGCATCACCAATCGCACCAGCGGGATTGAGCGAGGCACGCAGGAAACTCACCAGGGCGTCGAAACTTGCTTCTCCCTGTTCATATTCTCCAGGTTTGTCGAAGTACCCCGACAAGACTCCTTGCTGTTGGAGTCGGTCGGCCGGAGCTCTCCCAAATGCTGGGCGATTCTCTCGGCAATCCAAAAGCCTTGTTCGGAGCGAAACGCAGGAACGGGTGTCGGAGCAATGCGCCCTTCCTCGTTGAGCAACTGGCAGTCGGCGTGGTCGAAGACTTGATCGAGGATGACTGCTGCCAACTCTGGACAAGACAGGAAAGGTTCCGCCTGGGCGAAATCCCGCACACCCACCAAGTGAACGAGTGGTTTGTCTTCCCACAAACCCTCTTTTGGCTGGAAGTTACGCAGTTGAACATTGCTGCCGGGAACAGCTTCGCGCACCGCCGCTCCGACGCGGCTGTTTGTAATCAACTGTTCAGAATCCCAATGGTCGTCGATGACTAATACCAGACGTCCCGCCATCAGAAGTCCTCACTTTTCGGGGAATCGGCTTGGGTCCTGGTTCTTGTGGAGGGCTCGGATCTCACGGTTCCCGTGGTTCCTGTGGCGACTGAGCGGCTGGACACTACCGCATCCGCGAGATGCCGGGCGGCTGCCAAGGCCTCGACCACCAAGTGAGGATCGGGTACGGGACCGCGTGAGCCCTGCAGCTGCTTTCGAAAACTCCGCAACAAGTCAGCCACTGGTGCCAGCAGCACTTCCGCGGAGTGATCGACGAGTTCGAGTAACGCCGTGACTACGTGCCGCAAGCCCTTCCGTTGCAAACGGGCGGGTGCCAACCGAAACGCCGAACGGACCCCGCTGGCTCCGCGCTTGGCCAGCGGGTGAGGTGGCAGCCAAGCCCATCGCCAGGGTTGTCCGGCCAGGAACCGCTGGGCTACGGGTTGCGGAGGATCATCACTCTGACCCAACACGCTCCGCACGGCAGGATCGGAACCCAGACGCCACAGCACCTCGACCGCAGCTAGCCGTTCGGGGGGTTCCCAGGTCAACAGATCCGCCGCAGTTGCCAGTTCCCCCTGGACCACAATCGCGATCCGGCGAATGTGTCGCTTGTCTTCGGGAGGGAGGCCTCTAACATCGAGCCAACGAAATTCACAAGGCCAATGACCGAGCACTGTTGCCTGCCAATGACCGTATTGGTGAACGCGGGCCATCTCAGGGGGGCCCTCGAAGGTGTGTAAGAGTGTTGTTTGTGGGACTTGAGTCACATCAGCTTGCCCACTGAAGACTTGCCATCCATCTGCCAGGTCAGCACACCGCGTCTGTGGCGTGAAGCCGTACACCTGCCGCAGCCCAGACCGGCTGGTGCTGTAAGCCAAATGATGGAGGGCATCGCTGACTCGATCAAAGGCGGGGTCCAACAGGAGTGCTTTTCGTCTCGCCCAGCGTGCAAGCAGGCCTGGGAGATCCTTGCCAATCCGCGCCATGTAATCCGCCAGTTGAGCCTGCCCCAAGGCATCAGGGACGACAACGGTGCCGAGCACGACGGACGTCTTGCGGCGAGAGAGCACGTCCTCGGTCAACCGCTGCCAGTGATCAAATTTGAGGGGTTCTAGCGGCTGGTAATAACTTTGAATCCGTTGGCGAGCTTCCTTCACAGTCCGGGATCTCAAGTGACCGGCCAAAGATTCTGGCACGGCCTGCAAGATGTCATCTGGAATGCTTGTCTGATTGTTCAGATTTTGGAGCCGACGTGCCAAGACTGGCCGAAGGAATATGCCCCCTTGGGGATGCTTTTGGTCCTCTTTCGCCCAAATGAATTGGTACCGACTGATCAGTTGATCGCGGCCTCGGTCGAAATCTCCGAGCTTGAGGCTACCCTTGCACTCGAGCAGGCAAATGCCCGGAGGGCCGAGGATCAGGACATCGAACTCACTCGGTTCGGCCAGTAACCGGGGCGGGTTCACAAAGCGGAGGCGGAGAAAATCACATCCCAACCAAACGAACCAGGGCCCTGGGGTGGTCGGGATTACCTGCGCCAAAACCTCCAGAACGACTCTGAGTGTTTGCTCCTCGAAGGCATCGACAGAGGGACCACGATAGACGGTGACTTGAGTCAGCAGATCGAGTTGTGTTTCGCTTCCATCAGCGGGGAGGTGTTCCGGCACAGTGCCGAAGTGCAAGCGATAGACTTGACCCAAGGGCGAGAGCTTTTCGCGATGGATCGCCTGGCGAGTCAGCAGCTGATCCGGCACGGGCACCACAAGGCACACGGGCGACAGAAGGTTGGTCTCAGGTGCAGCAATCTCGGTCCCAGCGTTTTGGCTTGAAACGCTCGCCGTTGCCACGGCCTTGGTTTCAGCACCTTTGGTTTCAACGTCCTTGGTTTGAGCTTCGACATCTTTGGGCTCAACGTCGTTAGATTCATCCCTGGGTTCAGCGTGCGTAGTTTCGACATCCTCGGTTTCATCCTCGTTGGTCTCCCTGCTCACCGTTGCGACGTTCTCAGATGCGTCGTCTCCCCTTAAGAAGTAAGCAGCGGGAATCGACACTGCGCGACTCCAAACGGCTGCGTTCTCCAGTTGACGGCAGTGGTCAATGAGCTGGGACCAGTCCTCTCGATCCAGTCCATCCGTTTGGCCTGTCCGTTCCAGAAAGGGGACGAATTGACGCAAGTCCGGGACGTCGTCGCGCGCGATCGGGGCCAGGGCAAAGAGTTCGGTCACGCCCCAGTAGGGATCGTCTTCTCCCAAGGCCCAACGATGCAGGTTCGTGGGGATGATCGACGGATGATCGGCGTGCCATCGGCTGGTTGCAACATCCCAGTCGGCGGGGAGGAGAGGCCTGGCACGCTGGTGACCTGGATCGACAACCATCAACAAGGGACATTGCGGATCCTCAGTGTTGACCAGCCAAAAGGGATCACACCGCCGAGCCTCCTTGGCAGGCAGCCCCCGGCGACTGAGCAATTCAACCAGATCGGCTTCGCAGACGCTTTCGCGATGCTCCTCAAGCACACTCGGCAGCAGGCGAAGTTCCAACTCGGTGAGGTCTCGGATGCTGACATGCAGCAAGCCCTGCGCCGAGAGCCTTTCCAAACACGCGCTGACGATTCCTGGCCACTGACGTCCCCAGATCAATCTCTGGCCGACGAACCACTGCCGGGCGAACGCGTCGGCATCCATCCTCAGCCCATCGAGTTCGCGACGGAGGAAGGCCATGTCTCGCAGGCCCCCGGTCAGCGGGTAGAGCACCCAGTGCGGATTGGCCAGCAGATCTTCTTTGGAGTAATAGGTGTGCGCCCCAGCGGCAGTCGCCTCCAGCGAACTTTGCAGCGTTCCCACCCGCGTGCAAAAGACAATCGGAAGATCCACGGTCTTCCGGAGCAACCGCATGATATGGAAGCCCTGATGATCCCAGTCCTGAGTTCGGCCAGGCAAGCGGCCCTCCTCATCGACCAGCTCCTCCGGAGTCACGCTCCCCGGCAACCATTGTTGATCCAAGAGGATCAGGTGAAACGAATTGCTGGCAAGTAACTCCAGTGCCTCTCGGGCATGTCGCGCACCACGAACTTCCGCGACCTCTGGAACCTCGGCTTTGATCACCGACTGCATCTGTTCGATCTCGGTCGGCTGGTCGTCAACCATCAACAAACGGAATTGCGCCATCATTCACACTCGGGACAGACATCATCGATCAGCCGACAAATGGCTTGGCCTACCTCTTGCCAAGCCACTGCGTTCTCGTCGGTCAGACTCATCCCGGACCGCAAACGGAGACCGCAGATCGCAAGGATTTCTTTGCTTAGAGCTTGGGATCGTTGCCATTCTAGGTCCCCGGCGACGCACTGGAGGACCCAAAGCGCATCGAGCCGGCCGTAGACCACACGCTGGCCATCGGCATGGCTACGATTCTGGGCCAGACGCGCGTTGTTCATGCCGTACCTCAAATCGTGAATCAATAACGACTCCCTGAGATGCCGGCGCAGCCACATTAAGAAAGGCTTTTCCTCGGCCTGATATTCGAATCGGATGGGGAGATCTCCCGAACGGGGAATCACGATCGTCCGGCACGCAGTCGGCCGCCATGTATCGAAGCAAGCCGACAGTTGGTCGATCGTCAGTGATGTCTCGATGCTTCCCAGCCAGGCCATCGGGCAAGCCCAACTGTAAAGATGATCGGAGGGGACGGTGGTCCACCGGCGGCGGTGTTCCTCTGCGGGCAACAGATTGTCGACATCGCGACTCTGATCCCCGTACATCCACGAGCCGCTGTAAACCATGATCTGTCGTGTCGGGCGAGCCGCCATTGGACCGACCGGATCGCTTTGCATCCAGTCTGCGAAGAACTCCGAGGCCGCAGCCCCCCAATCCTCCAGGTCCGTGAAATGCAGGAGCACCAGCACCGGACCACGGGCATCGGTCAAACGCTGGCAAAATTCCTCTGGCTGGTGGCAACGGTGATACTGTTCGGCAACCCAAGCGTGCCAGGGTGCCAAAGGTGTCGGGGCGTTCAAGGACACCTCCGGCGCGACAGAATCAAAGTGGACGACCTGCAATTCCACCCAATTCGGCTTCTCATCACTCATGGCTTGATCCCGAGAATTCCAGTGCGATGGCAAAATGGATCTGTTGGCCGTTCTCCAAGTGCCAGGGATCCAACCGTGGCCCGATCAATTTGACATGGGACCCGCTGGCTGAAATCACCCGGGCCACTGTGAACAGCCCCAAACCGTCCCCAGAGTTCCGTGCTGTCGGCCCCGAGACTGCCTGTTGAAAGGGTTGCAGCAATTGCAACAGTTCGCCGTTGGGTGTGGCCTTCTTTTGCAGCGCCGCGACGCGATCGTGGCTGACGGGGTTCTTGCATGTCAAACGCAAACACCGCATTTCTCTTGCCGGTTCTCCCTGATTTGTAGAATCTGCTGTCAAGTCAACTGTGAGCACCCGGGTCTGTCCCCCGCCGTGTTTGTTCGCGTTGGCGACCAGGTTCCGTAACACAATCAACAGTGCACGCGAATCAATCTCCAACTGCTCCTGATTCAGCTCCTCACCGTAAGAAAACGTCATGGAAAAGGACTCCCGTGACCAACGCCACCCGCCGTCGACCTGTTCGGGCGCGTCGGGGGTACCAATGGCCAGGATCCAGGCTTGACTCAAGAGGACGACAAGTTGACTGACGGGAGTTTTCGCAGATGGCACCGGGCTATCATTGACTTCCAGAATCTTGGATAGTCCGCTGAGGTACTTCTGCAGCGCCTTGACTTGCTGCTGAACAGGCTCGATCAGTTTGGGGAGCGTTCCTGGAAGTTGATGGTGAGACTCAACAGCGTTAGCGACATCCTTGAGTTGGTAGCCGATTTCTCTCGCCAATTGCCGCAAGTCATGTCGCACGAACGAAGGCCCCACGCCATAGGCCAACCCTTGCACGGCGAACTGATGCGTGTGGGCTGCCGCTCCTTGGATCAGATCCGCGAGCCTGAGATTCGAGTCACCTGTCCTCTGGACCGCCACCAACTCAGCCGAGTCCTTGTCCTCACGCCAACCATCCGAGAGCGGAAAATTCTCGGGCAACAATCCGATTTGGTGGTGTCGCTCCCAGGCGTGCGCCAACAGTTCATGCCACAGTGTTGGCGTTGAACTGATGCTCACCGGATAATGTAAGTGGCGCAGCTGCTGGACTTCCGCCCAACTGTTCGCTCGGTGCTCGCGGTCATCAAAGACGAGGTGCATCACCCAATCCACAGGGAAGAACGTTGCTGCGTGCTGAAGCACGGCGGACATCGTCTTCCGACCGCCGGTGAGGCTGACGGTCAAGAATCGCTCAGGGCGCGCTCTCCTCCAGGCGACTCCCTGTAAGACCAAACGATACAAGACCTCGGCCATAGCTTTGTGGTCGGTCTCGGTTGTAATATCCGTCACTCCACTCACCGAAAGAAAACGGCGACGGATTCCCTCCAACCCACTTCCCGGTGGCGGTTCGTTGAGAGGAGGAACGATGTTCTCCCGCAGTGTCCGCTCGGCGACCTCGTCTTGAGTGGTCACCAACCACAGGTGGGTCACTGGCGGCGGCTTATCCTGCAACGGTTTATCCTGCGACGTGCCAGAGCCGACGTTGGTGATTTTCTCAGCTTGACTGGCTTGGGCATTGAGCCAGTCCAGTGTGCCGAGGACCGTACCCGAAGCTCGACCCAGGCTCGCGAGCAACAGGTGTTCGGCAGGTCTGATCGAAGATGACATTGATCGAAGCCTTTCTATTTCCCTATCAAACGTTGGTGATCGCCCGGGCTTGGATGACGCCAGAAGATCATGACAGACGGAAAACGTGCTCTCCTTGAGGCCGTGAAGAAAGGGAAGACGGTCCTCCAAGTTGAACAAGTCTCAACATCAGCAGTGTGCTGCCTCTCGATTTGTGATCATTCCAGGAACAACTCTCTTCTCTCTATTGAGAGTCAGAAAAGTTTCGGACGGGCTCGGTTCGCCGGATTCCGCCCCCAACCAGTTTCAAAGCCCTCTTGACTGCCGGCGAACCTACGATCCTCCGAACACTTTTCTGACTCTCAGTAAGAATTGGGCTGCAACCAAATTCTGCTGGAATGAGGGCGGCGAACTGTCGAATGATTGCGATTCGTCGCCTCTCGGCCCGAAGGCATTCCTACCTGTACAACGCTGCCCCAGCGCAGCATTGGACAGGTGAGTCTGGCGTTGCGTTGAGCTGAGAAGAATCGAAAAAGGGCCGCTAAGTGCCGGGTCGACAGGCTGAACGTTGAAGGCGAGTCCTCGGGGCAAAGTCGTCGACGACGTGTTCTGGGCGCGGGTCTGAGATGATCTCCGCTCCTAATCGTCCCGAAGCAACGGATCCGAGATTTATTGATCGCCTGTGCTGTCACTGAGCTGAGTTGGTCTGGAAATCGTGTCGGCAGGAGTGGGAACGCTCACTGTTGCTCTGCGGACCATCGATTGAGGAGGGCGACCAAGCCGAGTTCTTCGCGATCGGTCTTGGCGTCACTTTCCACGCGAAATCGCACAGTATACTCGTTGCAAGGATACAGCCCCTCGACCCCGTGAGAGCCGCGCCGGAACTGAATTCGGTGGGGAAGTTTGGCGTTGATGTCAGTCGTGGAACACTGGATGACAGGCGGAACTTCGTCAGTGAGTCGTTGCAGAAAGCGGATCATCGTGGACTGGGCCTTCATGTGTCCGCTGTTTTCCACATGCGGGGGACGTTTACGATCTGGACTGACGGCCCGTGGGGCAAACTGTTCTGGGTCGCAGGCGAACCGGGCGGAGAGGGTTTGGTGGAACAAGGTGCCCGCCGGTGAGAGAGTCCAATATTCACAGTCGTCGATGGTGACTCGGTCCAGCAGACTTTCCAGCCGTTCATCGACGGGTTCGGGGCAAAGTTCCCTCAGTTCTTCAGCGGAGACGAAATCGGCGGTGTCTTCCAGCATGTACAGCAGGCCACTCGCAGCCATCCACAGATCGAAGTCGAGGGAAACGGGCATCGGCGGCACTGTAATGATTTCGTCAAATCGCTCGTGTTTGTAGTACACCGGAACGCCTATCGTTTGACCGACGAGCACAGCCAAGGCGATCTGGGCCTTATAGCCTCCTGTGGCGTTAATCCCTGTGTGGGTAGCGCCATAGTCCTGCAGGATTCGGCAGATCGTTTTCACCAGATTTCGCAGCCCGTGCGTTCGAAACCGCTCGGGTTGTTGATCCTGCAGGTCCTCCACCTCGCAGCATTCGACTTTGATATGCCCGCCAGCAAGGTAATACTGCCTGAGGACTTCCCCGATGGAACGCCCCTCATCGGTCGCGGAATGGCAGAAGAACAAGTTGGCATTGGGAGCCACGAACGAACGGTTGGCGAGGCTGGTCAACGAGTTAATCTCAGCTCCGCAGACGCGTTCGTGGGAGGGGATCTGACGAAGTTGCTCTGTGACGCCGGGCCAGTCCTCGGCTGCGTACCGGGCGCCGAGTTCGGCCCGAACCGGGTCTGGGTCGCCTTCTTTCAGTCCATTGAGATTGGGAAAGAACAGACTGGTGCCGACGGTGCAGATTACGGTGTTGGCAGTCATGGCGTTGCTGGAAAAGACAGTGTCCCTGAGTGAAATGCTGCGATGGTCAACGTGTCGCCCCTGTGTCGCCCTTCGTCGAAGTGGACATCAACTCACTTTGGCGAGAGCGTGGGAACGCTGCCGGACCGAGTGCTCGACACTGAGAAATGCTCCCGGCAGGGCACTTGGAGAATCGGCTCTGCTTGACTCACTGGGTTCCTGGGTTCCTTCATCAAGTGAACGACGCCCCGTGGCACTGTGGACAGGATTCCCTCCCAACGGTCACGATTCTTTGGACGGGGCGAAGATGCTTGCAGAATTTGCACGCGAACTCGAAGGGGGCAACACAGTCTCCCGGACCTGCTCCTATTGAGAGTCTGAAACGTTCCGGATGACTGTTGGAATCGGTCCGCCGCGGTCCAGTTCAAAGTTCCACCTGATCTCAAGCCTTGCAGACTGTCGGCGAACCTGTCGACGAACCTAGGATTCCCCGAAAACACTTCTGATTGTTGGGTAGTGCGTCGCACCCGGCGAATGATTCTGCCGGTGTTTCGGTGCTACTGTCCATTCGCACCTTCCTCGGACGTTCACTTATTGGTTCTTCCGCAGAATGAGTGGGTGAACCCGTAGCCGAAAGTGGACTCGTGAGGGTCCGCTCTCTTCGGGCCTCTCCCACGAAGGCAGCTCGGCCCTCTCTTGCGCCAGGAAAAAAATGCATCTTGCTCGCAGATCGGGTATTGGTGGTGTTACCACATAAGCCGCCAACCCCGCCCGAGAACAAGATGCAACTTCAAACTATCCTCAACGCCGTCGAGAAGCAAAAGGGTTTCGTCTACGCCAACGCCCGATTCGACGAACATCGGACGGAAATCCTCATCGACATTCGGCCGCATGGGCGGAGCCGACCGGTCTGCAGCGGCTGCGGAAAACCAGCTCCCGGTTACGACAAGCGGCCGGTGCGTCGGTTTCAATTCGTGCCGCTGTGGGCCATCCCGGTGTTTTTTCTGTACGCGATGCGGAGGGTGAATTGTCCTGACTGCGGAGTCACCGTTGAGAAAGTGCCCTGGGCCGATGGCAAGCGGCAGTCGACCTTCAGCTACCGAATCTTCCTGACCTCTTGGGCCAAGCGGCTGAGCTGGAAAGAAGGCGCTGATCTTTCACACCAGTTGGGATACCGTGTTTCGAGCGGTCGACTGGGTGGTCCGCTGGGGCTTGGTTCACCGGGAAACCAAGGACATCGAGGCGATCGGCGTCGACGAGATCGCCTACCGCCGGGGCCACAAGTATCTGACGCTGGTGTACCAAATCGACAGTGGCTGCCGCCGGCTGCTGTACGTGGCCCGCGACCGCACTGAGGAGAGTCTGCGA
>CAZYKP010000121.1:0-24298 GCA_964648025.1 uncultured Pirellulales bacterium
GTGGAGGCACGCTCTGGGTGGAGGCACGCTCTGGGTGGAGGCACGCTCTGGGTGGAGGCACGCTCTGGGTGGGGGCACCGACGGGCTGATGCCCAGGCGTTGGCCGATGGCCGTAGGCACGCTCCCGTGCTCCGGCATTGACAGCAGGAACGAGAAGCTCGGAGTGACACCCGACGGGGCTGATTTCGGGCGGCTGCTTGCGGTGACTTTTCGGCGGCGACTACAACATTGTCTGGCCCATCTGCATCTTCTGGCGTCTCTGAGCCGATGCCCCAAACGGCCTAAGACGCCTTTTGGGATGGCCGCTTTGCCCTAGGATCCTCCGTTATCATGAGCCTTGCCGAATCCATTCAACAAGAAGCCGAGCAGTTTGCTGAGCGATACGAGCATGTCCGAGCCCAGATTGCTCGGGTGATCGTCGGCCATGAGGACATCGTCCACGGAGTGCTCACGGCATTTTTTGCCAACGGGCACTGCCTGTTGGAGGGGGTGCCCGGACTGGGCAAAACGCTTTTGGTCCGCACGCTAGCACAGACCCTCCGCCTGCAGTTCAACCGGATTCAGTTTACGCCGGACTTAATGCCTGCTGACATCTTGGGCACCAACCTGATTGCGGAGACGGCCGAAGGCCGCCGGACCTTTGAATTTCAGTACGGGCCGATCTTCACACAGATCTGCCTGGCCGATGAAATCAACCGGGCCACCCCCAAGACCCAATCGGCCCTGTTGGAAGCCATGATGGAACGACAGGTCACCGCAGGGGGGAAAGTTCGTCCGCTGGAGAAACCCTTTCTGGTCTTGGCAACCCAGAACCCTCTGGAGCAGGAGGGCACTTACCCGCTTCCGGAAGCCCAATTAGACCGCTTCCTCTTCAAATTGGTCATCGGCTACAGCACCCGTGAGGAGCTCAACACCATCCTCGACCGCACCACCCGGGGCGAAATTCCTGAGGCAGAACCGGTGATGGATACTGAGGAGATCCTCCGGTGGCAACGACTCGTCCGCGAGGTGGTCCTGGCTCCCCATGTGCAGGACTACGCGGCTCGGCTGACCTTGGCAACCCACCCAGAAGGCCCCTATGCCGCCAAGGCAACCAATAGCTTCATCCGCTACGGTGCCAGTCCACGCGGCCCCCAAGCACTGGTGCTGGCTGGAAAGGTCCGAGCGTTGCTTGAAGGCCGCTACAACGTGAGCTTCGAAGACATCCGTCGCGTGTTCCTGCCCAGCCTCCGGCACCGCATCATCCTCAACTTCGAGGCCCAAGCTGAGGGCATTGAACCTGATACCATCCTGGCGGAGATCCTTCAGGCTGTTCCTGAAAAAGCGGAGGATGTCGGACGGACGAGTGCCTCCCCGGTCCCTCGTTAGCCTCGAAGCCCCCGAAATCCCTGCAGAACAGAGTCCTCAAGCCAAGCCAGTGAGGTCCGCTCTGTCATCTGAAGAGAACAGCCGTCTGTCGGCAACGTCCTCCGTGACGTTCCGTTTCTCAGGGGTGTTTTCTTGCTCGTTGGCCGGCGTGGCGTTTGCAGCACGGAGGGACGATTGCTCGGGCAGGCGTCGGCCCGGAGCCCGGCGGAGACACGGCCCGGCGGAGACACGGCCCGGCGGAGACACGGCCCGGCGGAGACACGGCCCGGAAGGTGCTGACAGCACTGTCATGCAGGGCATTCCCTCCGGGAAATTGCCCCGACTGTTCGCCAGATTCTTCAAGCATCGGTTGAGATCGACGGAGCGTTTGGCAGACTGACAGCTCCAAGGGCGGGAACACGTTTTGAGCCTGGCATGGTGGCCGCCGGATGGGAAACCGAGGGTGTGCAGATCTACTCCTTGACTTGCAGGCTTTCTTGCCAGTGCAGCTGATAGATTCGCCGACGCACGACCAGATGGCTGACCAGGCTGAAGAGAAAGCTCACCCCAAGGACCCACACCCAAACAATCGGAGGAGCCACCAAAGGGAGTCGCGCAATCTCGTTGGCAGCTGTTTCAGCCACATAGATCAGCAAGAGGTAGCCAAGTGGCATCCCCAAGAGTGTGCCGGTCATCTGCACCACAAAACTTTCTCTCCAGAAGAGCCGGCTGATCGCTTGAGGGGTATAACCGAGGACCAACATGGTGGCGACCTCACGCTGCCGCTCGGTCAAAGCAATCGTGGCAGCGTTGTAGGTGCTTCCAAAGAACAACGCTCCCGCAAAAGCAATGATCACTCCAACAGCCGCAAGATTGGTCTCAAGAAGGGTATCCATGAGATTGCTGACGACCTCATCTCGTGAGCTGTATCCGGCAACGCCCGGCAACTGCTTGAGTTGCCGATAAAACTCTCGACGAACACGCTGATCCGGGTTGACCTTGAGTTGGACGCCGGTCAGGACGTCCTCTTCTCCGATAAGCCGGCTGAGATACTGCAGATTGGCATAACAACTCAGACCAAGATAGCCGTCGGCGACGCTGACCACTTGCACCTGATGTCGGCGACGCAGTCCCTTGATCGGCCGAATCGTCACGGTGTCGCCGGCTTGAACATGAAGACGTTCTGCTAAGGCTCGTCCCATCACCAAACCAGCAGAAGGAATTCGCACGGCCCGTCCCTGCCGATCACGGGGGACAGTCAGCTGGCTCTCTGGGATCAGCCCGGTGATCCCTGCGCGTTTGCGGTGATGGCCCGACCGGAAGGTGCAGGCCACCTGGAGCGTTGGCTCGGCAGCATCCACGCCGGGCATCCGCTTGACTTCGTAGAGAGCGGAGCGGTTTTGCTCATCTTTGAAGACCAAATCGATGTCGCTGAGAAGCACCTTCTCGAATTGGAAATCCAATAAATAGAACAGCGACTGATTGGCTAAGAGACCGTTGGCCACCAAAGTGGTGCCCATTGCTGCGGCAAAGACGCCGACCAGAGTCCGCACTCGATTGCGAAAGACATTACGCAGCACCATTCGCCATCCGGTATCCAGGCGATTCCACAGCCAAGGCAGTCGCTCCAGCAAAATCGCCCCGCCTTGCCGAGGTGGCTTGGGCCGCATGGCCTCAGCCGGTTCCAGTTTCAGCATCTTCCGGGTGCTATACGCTGTCCCGGCCAAAGCGCAGAGCAAACTGATCAGCATCCCGATGGCAAAGACAGAAGGCTGCAGGTCGTTGTTGAGGGAAGGAAATTCAAAGAACGTACGATAAAGCGAGGTAAAGGTGCCAGCTAAGAGATAGCCCAAAACACAGCCGAACAACCCGCCGATCAGCCCCACAACCAGCCCAAACTGCAGATAGTGCAACAACAGGTGCCAGTTGCTATACCCCAGTGCCTTGAGTGTTCCGATGATGGTGCGTTGTTGCTCGATCAGCCGCCCCAAGAGTAAATTCAACACCGCTGCGGCCACAGCCAGGAAAATCCCCGGCAACAAAACAGCAAAGACCCACAACTGCTCGATTTCGTTTTCTAGAAATTGATGTGAGGGCTGCTCGCTCCTGGGGACTGTGGTAAAAACCCCATAATCCGCCAGCATCAGTTCGGCGTGGTCAAGAAATCGTTGAACCTGTTGGCGTAAATCTGGCGACAGCGTGCCGACGACTTGATTGCACGCGCCATCGAAGTCGAAGACTTCCTCCATATAGTCATCAGAAAGGTACAGAATCCCGTAGTTGTCCGGATCGGGAATCAAGCCCCCTGGGGCCATCACATAGACAAACTCACTGCTGATGGCGGTGCCCACCACGACCAATTCTTGGCGGCGGTTATTCAGTAAGACCGTCAGCTTGCTGCCCGGATAGAGCCGGTGCTGCTTGGCAAAGGCATCGTTGACGATCACCTCGGCGCCATGAAGCCCCGTGAAGTAGCTGCCCCGAGTGACCACGATGTCGTTGATCACCGAACGCCGCTGGAGGGGCAGGGAATACACCTGGCCGTTAATCGGCTTTTGCACCCCTGGCAAATCGATCGTCAACCGCGACTCAATCCGCGGACGAATACGCACCCCAGGCATGCTTGCCAGCGGCTTGAGGGCATCCAGAGGGGCTTTCTTCAAATCGATCTGAAAATCCGCCATGCGGCAACGAGCATAATACTCTCGTTGGGCCTGACTGAGATTGGCATGGGCTGCGGACATACTCACATAGCAGGAAACTCCCACTGCCATGATGGCCGCAATGGCCACCAGCAGCCCGCCGGAACCGCTGAGATCGCGGAGGAGTTTGCGGCGTAACGCTGTCATGGTCAAATCAAACAGTCCCTCATCAATTCAGCAAGCCATGAACAATTCAGCAAGCCATGAACAATTCAGCAAGCCATGAACGATTCAGCAAGCCATGAACGACCTGCTACTGACCTTCGGAGAAGTTTTCGACCAAAGGGCTTTCCGTCTGCCCTTGTTTGTGATGACCTCAAGGGGGCAGCCTGAGGCACCACAGCAAGCCCGGATTGCCGAACGAAACGCCCTGCTTCGTCGAAGACCTTTCAGGGAATCAGTAAGAACGTTACCAGGTGATGGTCTCAGGATCAGCCGGGTGGTCAATCAGGCGATGCTCGACGACTTCCCCGGATCTGAGGCGGATCACCGAGTCGGCCATTTGGCTGATGGCGATGTTGTGAGTGATCAAGATGATCGTTTTGCCAAACTGTTGCTGAAAGGTCCGCAACAGGCCCAGCACCCGTTTGCCGGTTTGGAAGTCCAGGGCTCCGGTCGGCTCATCGCAAAGCAGCAATCGGGGGTTTTTCGCTAGGGCCCGCGCTAGTGCCACACGTTGCTGTTCTCCTCCCGAGAGTTGGGCTGGAAAATGCGTCAAACGGTGGCTCAAGCCGACCAGCTCCAGAGTTTCGTCCACATCCAAGGGATCGTCGCTGATCTCGGTGGCCAGCAACACGTTTTCCCTAGCCGTTAAATTGGGGATTAAGTTGTAGAACTGAAACACAAATCCCACAGCATGCCGACGATACGCTGACAGCTCACTTGGCGAGAGTGCCGACAGCTCTTGATCCTCAAAGAAAATCCGGCCAGTTGTTGGTTGATCCAAACCGCCTATCAAGTTCAACAGCGTGGTCTTGCCAGAACCACTTGGGCCGACAACAACCGAGAATTGACCGGAATCGAAGCTCAGAGAAATATCCTGCAGGACATGGACCTTCACATCACCCATGGTGAAAGTACGACCCACGTCCTCAAGACGCACTAACGGAACCGACGACATCGAAGGCAGTCCAGGTTTGCGCTCTCCCGATTCTTGAGTCAACACCAGCTGATCCTCTCCGTGTTGATTCATCTCACCGGGCAAAGACGCGTTGCTTGCCGGCTTTTCTCGGTCACCCTTAGCTGCTGCCCCACCCAGACACCAAGGGCACAAACAGCGGAGATCACCTCCGTCGGGCGGTCGGTCACACCGGCCTGCCCTGCTGTTCTGCAACCATGAGCCCGTGAAACCATGAGCCCGCAAAGCCGGAGGAATTGTTTGGAGGAAATGCCCTCTGTGGCCACAGATCACATCTCCCACAGATGACACGAGATGCCAGTCTCCGCAGACCCAGCCAGAATACAGCAATAACCAGCTGATCTCTGTGGCAGACCACACACGGCGGCACCCTGGCAACCGCAACGCTTCATGCATCTCATCGACGCTCTAGGGGAGAGTATACACCTCTCGGCCATCGATTGTCCCGAGGGCATGCAACACCGAGAGATCCACTTGATCGGAGATGAAACGCACCTGGCCGTCGAGCAAGCCGAGGTTGGCTCCGCCGGGATGGTAGCTGCTTGGAGGAGCGGAGCCCGTGTCTGCCAAGTTGGCCTGAGTGGTCGCCCCCTGACATGGTGGGGAGTTGGGTGGGGCCATCAGGTTAGCGCAGCCGAGCCAGCGGCAGGTATGTTGCATCCAGAGGTAGCCACTGACATCGTTGTCCGAAACCTCGGCAGAACTCCCGGCGGCTTGTTGGCAGGCTTCGACTTGCGCGGTGTTGTTGCTTGCCGGCAGGATCAGTCCGTCGTCGACCTGGAAGGAGGAATCCATCCCCGAGGCAATCCCCAGATTGCGAGCGTTGGTCCGATTTGAGGAGTGAGAGCCGGCCACCCGTTCGGCAAAGATGACCGTATTGCTGGTCCCATCGCTGACTTCGGTGATCAGGATCGGCCGAGCGCGTTGAACCGTCTCTGGCGGGACCATCGGCGGCAAGGGAAAGGTGATCTCTCCATCGGGGATCAGCCAACTGCGGAGAGTTCGGTTGGCTCGACTCCGGGCGCCCCGAGGGGTGACCACAGGGGCATAATTGTTCTGGCTGGATGTGGGTGAGCTATCCACCGGACAGATGAACACAGGAATCGTCGCGTACAAAGCTCGAACGTTGTTGTCGTAGGCCGTATCCACGTCCAGCTCACGCGTGGCCACCAAAACCTCTTTGATCGTCGGTCGACTGATCTTGAAGTCGATCAGATCAAACACCGTTTGCTGTTCCACGTAGGGCAACAACTCCGAATGCACCGAAAACCGTCCCGGTTTGGCAACATACTCCCCAGGCAGCTTCTCATCAGCGCCCACCGAATTGTGCACAGCCAGCAAAACCTGGCGCAAATTGTTGCCACAACGTACACGTTGAGCAATCGCCCGCACCGATTGAACGGCAGAGATTAACAACGTCATCAGGATGGCAATGATGACGATGACCACCAATAGCTCGATGAGCGTAAAACCCCCGCGTTTTCCCAGGCTGTGTTTTCCCAGGCTGTGTTTTCCCAGGCTGTGTATTCCCAGGCTAGGATCTTCCGGTCCCCAGTGATCCGGTTCCCAGTGATCTGGTTCCCAGTGATCCGGCATCCAGTGATCTGGTTCCCAGGAATTCGTACCGGCCAGCGGATGTCGATTCCGGGCAACTGGCAATCGTTTCATCACTGCACGCTCTCTTGGATTTCTTGAAAGATTACCGGCCAGGGCAAGCCTTTACCCGAGTGAGTATTCACGACTCAGATTGATCCACGGCAGCGTTGCTGGGGTGCTGCCGCTCAGGCTGGGCAACGGCGGTCCGTTGGCTTGGCTGTCGCAGGGGATCTGAGTTGTGAGCGAGGATCGTGCTGTGGCTGAGCCGATTCGAGAAATCCACAAACCGCCTCCCAACGACTCGATGGCCTGATCAATTCTTGCGAACTGCTCTCCAAGTTGGCACCCAAGGGGTCGTCAAATCAAGGCGTTCCGGCCGGCCAGGGCCTCAAACGCAGGAGGCGAACCTCCGATCTCCCCTTTTTGAGGCCAAGAAAGCTCCCGGTGTTCTGGCAACAGGTTTGGCTGCCTTCCAATCCAACAGCTGAGACAGCCTGGATGCCTGCAAGAAACGTGTCACTGTGACGAATCTCGCTTGAAAATCGCCACATCCTCAGAATTCGTCCGGACTGCTGAGCGTGGCGAACTTCTCTGGAGGGTGTTCGACCTGTGGCAGGTCGGCACCTCGAGCCGAAAGTCCCGGTCGACCAGCAGGAGCTTTCTACACGCTGAACCAGGATTTCGCTGTCTGCCCAGACGCTGACCGCAGTTCGCCTGCGGGGGTTCAGGCAGGGCGGATTGCCAAGATTACGAAAAATCCAATATCCTTCAGTGCCGTTAAGTGCCCTTCCGTTAGCACGGCAAACCGCCGGTTGGCTGGGTGGCTTTCCTGGAGAGCAACGCTCAAAAGAGCGGAAACCAGACACTCGCGGACCGACGTTGCCGAACCAGCCAGAACAACCAGGCAAGAAACCATCTCCGAAACACTGATCAGTGTCCGTCGGCGGTTGCTGCCAGGAGGAACCCGTGACTGAGATCAAGACAACCGGTTGGGGAACAGGTCGTTGGAGGCAGCTGTTGGGGATCGCCCTGATCTGGGCCACCATGTGCTGGTTGGCGGTGATTGCCGCGGCGGTCTCGCAAAGGGGCCAGGGTCGGGTCAGCGAGCAGGCCTGGGATTACAGGGCCGCGATGAAGCAGGTGGCCGAGCGGTTTGCGGGTCGAGAGGGGGTCGTGCTGCACATTGGGGACTCCATCACCTATGCCAACCCGTACTCGCAATGGGCCCGTGGCGGAAAGG
Organism: uncultured Pirellulales bacterium; assembly: GCA_964648025.1. GTDB lineage: Bacteria > Planctomycetota > Planctomycetia > Pirellulales > Pb10988 > CAZYKP01. The sequence goes on from CAZYKP010000121.1 coordinate 8,024, forward strand.
GCAAAACCAAACACGATCAAGAAGTCCTTGCCTGGATGCACACGGGGCAAAAAGACGATACCGACGGATGGTTCTTGGCCTCCGACGATGCGGGTCGAGGACGGTCACACACCGCCGCCAGCGGCATCAAGGCCGACCAACTCCGCAAAGGGGGTTTCCGAAAACTCCCCTCATTCGCTCGGCTGTTGAGCCAATACAAACCCCAGATGATCGTGTTGATGATCGGCACAAACGATGTGAGCTCCGGCCGATCGGTCAACAATTTCACCAAAGATCTGGAGGCCATGATCGACGAGGCTCTCCAACAAGGCACCATCTGTATCCTCAGCACGATTCCGCCGCACCCCCGTAAGACCGAACTGGGCCAACAATACAATGACGCCATTCGGAAGATCGGGCGTCAGCGTAGTTTGCCACTGATCGACTTTGAGCAGGAGATCCTCAAACGCCAACCCGATCGCTGGAACGGAACCCTGCTTGGCAAAAACGATGTGCACCCTTCTTCCAAGATCGAGCTTCCTGGAGGCCGAAAGATCGGCAGCAAGGACAAGCCCACCGAGGCCAACCTCCGGCAGGTCGGCTACCTACTCCGAGGTTGGCTGAGTGTCCAGAAAATCGCCGAGGTGAAAGCCAACGTGTTGGACCGGTAGAAACCTCACAGGACATCCCCAAGGCACCCAATCAAGAACCACTTTTTCCCGAAGGTTTCCTCGGCGGATCCTGGCTGGAACGATCAGCCCCGCCCCGCAGCCCCAGCCGTTCTCGCTGGTAGCGGGAGTTAGTGATCTCGTTGGCCCAGTCCCGATTGTCGATGTACCAACCAATGGTCTTGGCAAGACCTTCCTCCAGAAGGACGGCTGGCTGCCAGCCGAGCTCCTCTTGGATTTTTCGACAGTCGATCGCGTAGCGACGATCATGACCTGGGCGATCTTGAACAAACTGCAGCAGTCCCTCACAGGGAGCATGGCGCAAACCCGGCACCAGGTGGTCGACCAATTGACAGATCCGTCGCACCAGATCCAGGTTGGTGCTAAGGGTTTCTCCCCCGATGTTGTAGCTCTCTCCGGGGAGGCCTTCGGCCAGCACCTGTTCTAAAGCCTGGCAATGATCGTTGACATAGATCCAGTCACGAGTGTGCTGGCCATCTCCGTAAATCGGCAGCGGGCGTCCTTCCAAGGCGTTGAGGATCATCAAGGGGACGAGTTTCTCAGGGAACTGATAAGGCCCGTAGTTGTTGCAACAATAGGTGGTCAACGTGGGCAGACCATACGTCTGATGATAGGCGCGAACGAGGTGATCGCTGGCTGCCTTGGTCGCCGAGTAGGGCGAATTGGGCCGATAAGGGCTTCGCTCGGTGGAGAAGGTCTGCTCCTCCAGCGTCCCGAAGACCTCATCGGTGGAGACATGCAGAAAGCGAAATTCCTCACGTTGCTTGGGCGGAAGCGACTCCCAATAGGCGACCGAGGCCTCCAGCAAGCGAAATGTGCCCACAACATTGGTCTGCACAAACGGGGCGGGGCCGTCGATGGACCGATCGACGTGGCTCTCTGCAGCAAAGTGGATCACCGCCTGCGGCTGATGATCCCGAAGCAACTCCGCCACCAACGATCCGTCGGCGATATCGCCATGCACAAAGATGTGCCGGTGGTCAATGCTGGTGCAAGAGAACCAGCGCTGGTTGCTAGCGTAGGTCAGCAAGTCCAGATTGACGACATGAGTCTCTGGATCGCTGGCCAGCCGCTGGCGAATGAACGTGCCGCCGATGAATCCCGCCCCGCCGGTGATCAACAAGCTACGCACGGAGGCTGTCCCGGAAGAGTGTACTGAGGAAGTCCCTGACACAGAACCTGTCTGCAGCTTCCCATCAATTCAGCTCACATGAACGCAGCTTGGGAGTCGACTGCTCGATCAAGAGTTGACCGTCAGGTCTCAACTGTTCAAGAGAGCCAAATATCCTCATTCTTCAACTTGCCCGAAAGGGTCTTCCGGTAACAACGTCGCAGGGGATCCAGCAGCCCACCACTCTGAGAGACCTTCATGAATATCGCAGCGGGCTGGGTCGACTCCGTCCACTGGCTGAGATCTTGATCACCAGGAGGTTGGCAAAAGAGGTCGTGCTGAAATTCCGCCGTCGCGGGCACTGTTTGGTCGTGGATGTGCACTGTGGGAAAGAATAAACGTTCCGGCTGGGCCGAGGGAAACTTCAAGGCCATGGGGTGGACCTTTTGGGCACCCTTTTTCAGCTGGAAAACGGCGAAGCCATAATCGTGGTAGATCGGCAATTGGACCCACGCCGACTTCGGTAAGCGAAACTGCGGGTCCAGACGGTCGAAGTCTGCGGCTGAGGGCACAAAGGAGGCGGCCAAGCTGCCAACGCTGACGACCTCAAGCAAGTCACCGGTGCTCTTGGACGCACCCCTAGGCAATGGAAAGCCTGAAAACAAATCGTCAAAGAACGAGGGATAGGTTTCAAGATTGATGAACTCGACCGCGGTCTCGGCCGTTTGGTGCGGAACCGGAAGCGGCAAGATCATCGCCAACTCCTCGTTGGCCTCAACTTGCATGCTATAGGCAAGGTACTGGTGCTGACCTTGAAAAGAGCGAGCAAAAATGTTGGTCTTTGAGACCGAGGCCACGGTGCGTTAGAAAATACACATCGTCAGGTCCTCCAGGGCCAAGCAAAAGCTCTCACCCACTGCTCACCAAGCCAGCTCAAGTCGTGTCAGGTCTGGTCATGCCCGGTTTGGTCATGCCCGGTTTGGTCATGCCCGGTCTGGTCATACCAGGTGCTTTTGTTGGGTCTGGCTGTTATGAGCGGCTAGTTCTGTGTTGTGACCAAGCAGGACAAGCGATCATAGGTGTGGCCGAGGAGCTCTTCCGTTTGTTCCCAGCCGAGGCAGCCATCGGTGATGGACTGCCCGTAGGACAACTCGCTGGGAGTGCCCACTTTTTGATTGCCGGCTTGTAAGTTGCTCTCCAACATCATGCCCAAAATATTGTTGTTGCCGCTGAGTCGCTGCTCAAGCACCGCCGACCAAACCTCAGGCTGTTTACGATAATCCTTGTTGCTGTTGGCATGACTGCAGTCGACCATCAGCCGAGTCGGCAGATCGGCTTTTTCCAGCCGAGCGGCAGCCTCGGCCAAATCCCCCGGTGAGTAATTCGGCCCGGAACGCCCTCCTCGGAGGATCAAATGTCCCCAGGGGTTCCCCTTGGTGTTAATCAGGGAAACGTGTCCGGCGGAATCGATGCCGACAAAGGCGTGGGGACCGCGGGCAGCCAGCATGGCGTTGATCGCTGCCTCAAAGCTGCCGTCGGTCCCGTTTTTGTAGCCGACGGGCATCGATAACCCACTGGCCATCTGGCGATGAATGGGGCTTTCGGTGGTTCGGGCTCCGATACTGGCCCAAGTGACCAGATCGGCCATGTATTGGGGCGTCACCGGGTCGAGCATTTCCGAAGCTGCTGGCAAACCGATTCGGCCGACCACCTCCAGCAAAAAGTGACGCGCTCGTCGCAGCCCGGTGGCAATATCCAAAGAGTCATCCAAGTGCGGATCGTTAATCAGTCCCTTCCAGCCGACTGTCGTCCGCGGCTTTTCAAAGTAGATCCGCATCAACACGACCATCCGTTGGGCGAACTGATCGGCAAGAGTTTTCAGTCGCACAGCATAGTCCAGCCCAGCTTGCGGATCGTGAATCGAGCAGGGCCCCACAACCACCAACAGCCGCTGATCGGCCCCGGAGAGCAACCGCTTGATCACCTCACGGCTGGCCACGACCGTCTGGCTGGCCTGCTCAGTCAGCGGGAGTTCCTCTTTGAGATGATCCGGGGTGATCAGCGGCACAGCACTGCGGACATTCAGATTCTCAGTAGGTTCCATAGGTGGGAACTCGCAGACTCAACAGGTCAGCCGATGGGGTCACAGCGGTCACGCCCCGGCGGTCACATCAGCGTGAAGGAAGGAAACTCAGACGTGGATGGAATTCTTCAGGCAAACTGAGTTTTCCGCAACGCGAGCCTTCACTAGATAGAACTCCCGGCCGAGGACCGCCCTGAGCGTTTTACCAACACAAGCAAGCCGCAGAATCCTCGCTGGGACCGCCCCGGGGTCTGCCAGAAAAACAAACACAGAATACCAGTCCAGGCTGGATGCATTGTAAAGGCCCGCGACCAGACCGGAAGAGTGCAGACCGTCAAGACCACTCTGCCCCACATCGGCGAAAAATCGTGTTCTCCGCACCTGATCGATTCTCGAAAAGCTTTGTGACCCCCACGCAAGCGACACGTCCTGACACCCCCTGATAGTCCAAGCTTCCGTCGCTCGCCCGTGGGTCGAAAACCCTACCGAGGCTGCATCAAAATGGTTCTGAGCCACTCTTTCTTGGTTCTCAGAGACTCTCCGAAAAGCATCCGGCAATCCACGATGTTGTGGAGCCGAGGTCATGGTGCAACACGATCCAGGTGGATTCCGGTGCTTTTCGGACAGACTGTCAGAGATCCTCCCCAAGAAATCACCCACTCCAAGACCTCTGGCTGAAAGTTCTCTGGCTGAAAGTTCTCTGGCCGAAAGTTCTCTGGCTGAAAGATCTCTGGGCTCAAGATCACCGGCGAGCGTTTGCAACATGCAGCAGTGGCCACGAGTTGTTCAGTTGCTTTCGCTGCCTTTCCTTTGCTGGTGGGGTATGATGCTTGTTCACGAGTGGGGGCATGTCCTGGCGGCCTGGGCGACTGGAGGCCAAGTTCAGCGAGTTGTCTTGGGCCTTGGCACGCTGTTTCACACGGACCTGCAGGCCAATCCCCAACCTCTGCTCGTCGCTTGGGCAGGCCCGGTGTTTGGTTCTTTGATCGGTCTCCCCTTCTGGATCTGGTGGCGTTGGCGAGGTTGGTTGGGTTGGCCCATCTGGCAGGTCTTTGCTGCTTTCTGCTTGGTGGCCAACGGGAGCTATCTTGCCTGCGGTTCTCTGATGGCCCAACCCTGGGCATTGGATGACCCCAGCGTGTTGTTGCGTCACGGAGCTTCCACCTGGATGCTATGGCTCTTCGGATTGTTGACTGTGCCAGGAGGCTATTGGCTCGGCCGAGAGGTCGTCGGCCACATCGGTCTGGGCAACCAGAAAGACCATCCGGTGAGCCCGGCCGTCGCGGTGGGGACAGCAACCGCCTGTGCTGCTGTGACCCTGTTTTGCTGGCTGTTCGATGGAGCTTGAGAGGCTCCCAGCTCAAGTGGCCCATCGGCTAAGTGGCCCATCGGCCAAGTGGCCCATCGGCCAAGCGTTTCAGTGGCCGGCCGAACAAGCAACCAGCTCGGCCAATGAGATCGGCAGTGCTTCTCTGCTGCTTGGTTTGCCAGAGGGGGCAATCCTCAGGTTCGCATGGCCGGTGTGTCGATCCTTCTTACAATACCTTCAAACTGTTGCCGCTTTGGGAACCACAAAAGGCTGAGTGCGATGATCTCTGGCTCTCAACACAGCGTCCAGCAGAACACCCCCGCTGGCGTATCGGATTCAGGAGCCGCATCGGATTCAGGAGCCGCATCGGATTCAGGAGCCGCATCGGATTCAGGAGCCGCATCGGATTCAGGAGCCGCCTCACAAGACAAGGCGTCCCAGCCTCGGCCGGGGGATTGCACGGATCTGCCCATGTTTCACCGGCAGACCCGCGACTGGTTCCTGTGGTATTGCCGAGTCTTTATGCTCAAAAGCAACTTCCATGCTGTGCGGATCGCCGCTGACGGCTTGCCCCCAGCCACCGCCGACCTCGGCGACCGTCCTTTGGTGATGTATGCGAACCACCCGAGTTGGTGGGATCCTGTCCTGGGGTTGCTTCTGATGCAACGGTTTTACGCGGATCGTCCGCACTATGCCCCGATTGACGCGGAGATGCTCCAGAAGTACGGGGTGTTCAAGCGGATGGGTTTTTTCGGGGTTGAGCAGCATGCCCGGCGAGGAGCCGTGACTTTTCTGCGGGTTTCTTCAAGGATTTTGAAGCAACCTTCCAGTGCGATGTTGATCACACCGACCGGCCAATTTGCTGACCCACGGGATCGTTCGACGCCTTTTCAGGGAGGTTTGGGGCATCTGGCTGAGCGAATGTCCGATGGGGTGCTGTTGCCCCTGGCGATGGAATATACCTTCTGGAATGAACGTTATCCCGAAGCCCTGGTCCGCTTTGGAGAACCTGTCTGGTCGGTCGCGCATGCTGGTTTGGGTCATCAGCAGTGGACCGAGATGCTCCAACAGCGTTTGCACGCCACCCAAGATGCCTTGGCCCAAGCTTCCATCAGGCGTGACCCCGGTGGCTTTCAGACGCTCTCTCGCGGGGCCGCTGGCATCGGCGGCCTGTACGACCTATGGCGGAGGGTGGTCGCCTGGGCTCGAGGGCGTGAGTTTCAGCCCGAACACGATCCAGAGCCATCTTCAAGACCTTGACACATCGGTACCGCTCTCGACAAAGGAGTCGTCGCCCTAAGAGCTTTGAACTCTGCTGAACCATCCGTTCGGGAAGGCTTGCATTTTTCGAGGATGTCTCCGACGCCCATGGGCAACGTGGAAGGGCTGGATTTCGAGTTCCCGCTTTTTCACCTTCCGGGATTCCACGGCTCGTTTGGGAATGGACGGTCGTTCGATGTGTGCCGATTTGGTAACTGGGATCACCTTCGACTGATGGATGTCCTCAGGAGGTGATCGAGCCTTGAGCAAGGAGCCACTCGTGCTGGCAGCATCGGGAGCGATGGAGATCCTGGTCACTTGGTGGCCAGAAGGGCTGGCGGGGCTGGCCTTGGTGCTGGCTGCCATCCCGGCGGTCATCTTTCTCGGAAACCTGAGACTGTACCGACCTCCTCCAAACCCCCACTCGCCAGATCCCCACTCGCCAGATCCCCCGCAGGTCTCGGTGCTCATTCCCGCTCGCAACGAGGAACAATCCATCGGTCCGGCTGTCGAGGCTGTATTGGCCAGCCGTGGTGTTGACTTTGAGGTGGTTGTCTTGGACGACCAGTCCACCGACCGCACCGCCGAGATTGTTGCCCAACTGGCCGAAGCCGATGCCCGGGTGAGGTTGCTGCGGTCAGAACCCCTGCCGCCGGGCTGGTGCGGTAAACAGAGAGCCTGTTATGTCCTCTCTCAGCAGGCCAAGAAGGAATTGATGGTTTTTCTGGATGCCGATGTCCGGCTCCAACCCGACGGGCTCGCCCGTCTGGTGGCCTTCCAGCAAACCAGCAAGGCCGAACTGGTCAGCGGAGTGCCTCATCAAGAGACCGGAACTTGGTTGGAGAAGTTAGTCATTCCGCTGATTCACTTTCTCCTGTTAGGGTTTTTGCCCATGGGGCGAATGCGGGCCAGTCCGTTTCCTGGCTATGGGGCCGGCTGTGGACAACTCTTTCTGGCACGTCGCAGCGGGTACGAAACCTTTGGTGGCCATGCGGCCATCAAGACCTCCCTGCACGACGGCATCACCCTGCCACGGGCGTTTCGCAAAGCAGGGTTGATGACCGACCTGTGTGACGCAACCGACGTGGCCACCTGCCGGATGTACCGCTCAGCCAGCCAAGTTTGGTGGGGCCTCTTCAAAAACGCCGGTGAGGGCCTGGCCAACCCCGGCTTGATTTTCCCTGCCTCAATTCTGCTGTCAGGCGGCCAGGTCCTCCCTGTGGTGTTGTTGAGCGTGGCCTGGTGGCGTGGGACTGCGGAATTCTGGGCTCTGTCGTTGTTGGCCACGATTGTGAGTTTTCTTCCCAGGTTCACAGCAGCAATCCGCTTCCGTCAGAATTGGCTCGGCGTGATTCTCCACCCGGTGAGCATATTGCTGCTGCTGGGCATCCAATGGCAGTCTTTGTTGTGGTCGCTGCTCGGGCTGCCGAACACCTGGAAAGGACGATCCTATGCACCGACAGGACAGACCACCTGATCACCTCAGTTCATCTGCTCATCCATTGAGTTACAATTTTTCTGGAAAAAATTCCCCAGCACTGGAAACTCAAACCGCCGGGGGATCCCCTTGCCCAAGAAGCTATTTTGCAGGAAACCTTTCTTGGGGTGAGGTCCGTAACCTGAGTTGACTGGACTGGCTTGACTGGACTGGATTCACTGGACTGGATTCACTGGACTGGGCAAACAACAGTGCAAGGCCCTGTTGGGTGTGCGAGCTGTTGTGTGAGGTTGTATGTTCTGAGGCTGGGCATGGACCGCGTCAGCTTCCCACTTCGATTGGCTCAACTGAAGAGCGTCTTAGCAAATTTCTCAACGAGGTCTGGAAATGCGACAACTTGGTGGATTGACAACGTGGTTTTCCATGGGACTGTTGGTTTTGGGAGCGATGAGCTCCCTGCTGGAGGTCCCACAAGCTCAGGCAGAAGACAAAGAGGTTCCGGCGACCTTGAATTTCAAAATGAAGGATCTCAAGGGCAAGACGGTTGATTTGAGCCGCTACAAGGGCAAAGTCGTCTTGATCGTCAATACCGCCAGCGAGTGCGGATTCACCCCCCAATACGAAGGTCTTCAGGAACTCCACAAGGAGTATGGGCCTGAGGGATTGGCGATTTTGGGCTTCCCCTCCAACGACTTCGGCCGACAGGAGCCCGGCACCGATGAAGAGATCGCCGATTTCTGCAAGAAGAATTACGGAGTGGAGTTCGACATGTTCTCCAAGGTGGGCGTCCTCGGGAAGCAGCAGTGCGACTTGTATAAGTTCCTGACATCCAAAGAGACCAACCCGAAGTTCTCCGGCCGGGTGACCTGGAACTTCGAGAAGTTTCTTCTTGACCGAGATGGCCAGATCGTCGGACGATTTGCCCCCAGCGTGAAGCCCTCCAGCCAACAGCTGGTCTCAGCGATCAAGAAGCAGCTGCAGCAGAAGTAAGCCGGCACCAACGGCCAAAGCCCGAGCACCATCGTGCTTGTTGAAGCTCGAATCGATTGCCGGGGATCCCCGATCCTCGGCAATTGTTTTTGCCAGAGCGTCGTCTTGAGGGGTACAGCGTGGGAAGTGTCAGCCAGCTCTGTGTGTGGATCGCTCAGGAAAGGCCCTTTGGTGGCCGGGCAAGCAGGTGTCGCGGCCAGCATCCGGTTCGCCCAGCTAGTTCGGCCGTCCAGTTTGCCCATCCAGTTCGAAGGGGCCCTGGACTGACTGGCCGCGATTGCTGTTTGCTTGAGACGCTGGAGGAGGCAGGACCCGAGAGGGGTTCACAGCATTGCCAAGGGGGTGGCTCTTCAAGCTAGTCGAGCTGGTCTGAGGGGCTGGGAGAGTCTTGAGGTTGACTGTTGGGATCATCCCAAGTTCCCGGCTCGCCGATTTGACGTAGGCAGGTGGCCAGCCGCATCTGCAGGTCAAGCAAGTTCTGCCAGTGTCGCTGGCGGAGGTGGACTTCTTCGCTGTCTTTGGGCATGCGGACCGAATCGATCAGTTGTCGCAGCCGGCTATGCAGATAGTTCAACAGATCGGCCAGTTGTGCCGCTTGACCGGGACTGAGCCGATCAGGCAGCCCAGGAGGCTCTAATTCGGCCAGCTTGGCCTGCAACTCAGGATCATCGGTGAGGATCTCGTACTCAAAAGAGGCGGCTTCGACCGGCGCTTCTTCCGAAGACTCCTCAGCCCCCAGCGTCTTGCGAGGATCGGCCCCATCCTGAAGACGAGCGTTCTCGCGATAACCGTTGTCCTCTTGCCTGCGGAGCTGTGCCAACCGCTGGGCGATTTGGTCGCGCGATCCAAAGAGTAACTCCGATCTCCCAATGGTCACGCGGTCGCCGAATCGCAAGATCCGCAACTGCATATCCTCTCCATTGACCTTGGTCCCGTTGGTGCTCTGCAGATCCGTCAGCACGAGGCGACCTTGGTCTTCCTGGATTTTCAGGTGAAATCGGCTCACCCGCTCATCGTTGAGCTGGATGGTGTTTCCTTCTTCACGTCCGATCGTCACCGGCGTGATGAGGTTCTCGTACACGCGGCCCCGATCGGCCCCGTCGAGCACTTGTAGAGTGATGAAGGCCATACGAATCAGTGACCTGCCAGCTTTGAAGCAGTGGCCGCATCCCAGCTCGACCATCCGAAAAGTTCGGAGAGGATCCGGTCCACCAACAGGTTGCACCCCGTGAAAACCGCCCCGCCGCTCAAACCGTCCGTCAACACCGACTTGCCCTCAAAAACCGCCCTGCCCCCAAAGATCAACCTGTTGAAGATCCGCAGGTTCTCGTCGGTGACAAAAGCTCAGTCGTTGTTGATGCAACAGTTTCTGCTGAACGGCCGGTTCTCAACGTGAGCGATCACCAGCAGGCCGTGGCCCAACGCTGAGGCGGTTTTCAGCACCGGTCGGGTCGACCCGGTTGGTCATCGTCAGCTCGGTTTCACCCGGGGGGTCAGTGGTGAGGTGATACCCTTTGAGGATAACTCCTTGAGCTCAGGAAAGCTTCCCTCATGCAAGAAAAGTTCTGGTGCCAACCCCCCCTTTGTGTCAGGGGGTTGATTCCTGTCCTTGGCAGGTGCCTTCTCAGCAGGCACCTTTGGGGACGCTTTACCCTGCAGATTCGTGCTCTCCCCAGAACATGGTTTGGGGAGGGAACGTCCCCTCTCTCTGCAAACGCATTGGAGAGGGGAATTTTGCTCATCAAGAGAACCTTCCTGGACTTCAGGATTGTGAAAGTAACGCTTGAAGGTTGTTTTCAGGTTTCCCTCGTGGAGTCGGACAGACAAATTGCCCAACTCCACAAACTTTGCTTATAGCATCGGCCGGAAAGGGGGGTCAAGAGAGCGCCAGCTGACTTTCGGCCTCGAAACCCATCGGCGACGCCGTGGATCAGCCAGAAATCTGCGGCTTTCCTCGCTCCTCTTGCCGCCAGAAACCCTTGCCCCCAGAAACTCTTGCCGCCAGAAACTCTTGCCCCCAGAAACCCTTGCCGCCAGAAACTCTTGCCGCTGCAGTTCTTCCTGTTGGGATTGTTTCCGTTGAGACTGTTTTTGCACAAAACGCCAACAGCCTCTGCAGGCTGAAGAGATGCACTTGGCAAGGTGGTCCCGGACGGACCGCCTCGGACCAAAGGGGGCCAACCTGACCTTAGGCTCCAACCTAAAAGAGTTGCTTCGGCTGTGCTTTGGTGCCACCACACCAGAAAGGGATCTGCTTTGCCGGTTTCTCCGATGAAACGAACAGGAACGCTCAGACCCCCCTCCGAGCTGAAGAGACGCAAGCAGGGAACTATTTCCCGGTTGTGAGTTCCTGGGAGGAGAAGTAGACTCGTCCAGGAGTGATGGAATGAACGCCGGTGTGGTTGGCGACCTGCCGCTGTCATCAATCCATCACCCAAGAATCAAATGCACAACACGGAGAACCACCTTGTTGATGCATCCGGACGGACCCACTTGATTTCAGCTGGACCGGCTCTGATCGAAACGGATCCAAACTTGAAGGACCGCATCTCACCCAGGCAGCGGCGGAGGCTTTCAGATCTCCGTCCGGTAAAACCCACGGGAATTTGCCCACGGGTGGAACGAGACGGTCGTTGGTGGCGATTGCTCCGGGGCTCTCCACGGTGTTTGACCAATTTTGAGTGGGCACAAGCAAACTCAAGAAATTGAGAGTTCGAGCCGATCTACGCTGGGCCAACCGTCGGTGGTGGGCCGCCCCGGGCACCCGTCGGGTGACCGCTGTGGGCGATGTGGCGGCCATCTCCACTTACTCTGACCAGCACCTCCCTTGTGTTAGGCGGGCTCCGCCCAACCGAGAGGGTGCAGGAAGATCTGAAGAGGCATTTATGCGGTTCACACTCATCGATCGGGTCACGCAGTTGACGCCCGGCGAATCGATCACCGCTGTGAAGAATCTCTCTTTGGCCGAAGAGTATCTGGCCGACCACTTCCCTGGTTTTCCGGTCATGCCGGGGGTGCTCATGCTGGAAGCGATGACCCAGACGGCAGCTTGGCTTGTCCGCGTCAGCGAGGATTTCGCGCATAGCGTGGTGATGCTCAAGGAAGCTCGCAGTGTCAAGTATGCTAGCTTTGTGAAGCCTGCTGAGACTTTGCTTGTGCAGGCCCAATTGCTGGAACAGGGACAACACCAGAGCAAACTGAAGGCGGCTGGATTCATTGGCGACAAGCAAGTTGTCTCAGCACGGCTGACTTTGCAGCAGAGTAACCTCGCAGGGCCGGATCAGGAAGAATCGGATCGCTGGGTTGTCAAGAACTTGAAGAGCTTACTGGCGGTGCTGTGGGCCCAAGCCCCAGTCTCCCCCAGTCCCTCAGTATTAACACCAGCAGTTTCGACTCCCGAGATCCCAGTGGCAGGCGGTTCGTCCGCATCCAACGGCGTAGCAGCAAGATCTCGTGAAGTGTCTTCCTGAAATCCGGCAAAGCGTCACCGTCTCGTGAGGGGTTGCCAAGAGACCCGACTCAAGAGACCCGACTCAAGAGATCCGACTCAAGGCGGAAGTCCGCGTAACCATCGGACCCTCAACCTTTGATCGGTCCACAAACTGATCTGGCCGGGGACTGGTTTTGAAGACCTCCTGCGGTCGAGGACAATCGTGGCTCCTTCTGCACAGCAAAGAGGCTGGCAGATCAACACTTGGCAGATCAACACTTGGCAGATCAACACTTGGCAGATCACTGGTGAATCGGGCGGTTCCCACATTTTGGACGGGCAAGAATTGTCCTCAAGAGCAGTCGGGCCTGCTGAGGTTTTCTGGTCGAATCAAGCGTATTGACCGATACTATCCGAGAATCACCCTGGTGTGTGTCAACCTGAGTTGGTCGCAGGTTCTGAACATTTTCAAGCAATCAAGCTGGCCGACAAACACGCTGGCTGGTTCACAGATCGGCCAGTGATCACACAGGCTGGTCAATCGACAAAGCCGGCGTGATGCTCGGCCGAGCTCTTCTTGACGGTTTTTCTTCCGTCGGGGGGAGCCATGAGAGAACTGAAGACGAAGTGCCCGTCTGAGGTGTGCTCAACATCAGCGACTCGCTTGTCTCAAGCGGTGGTCGCCTGGAGAGCAGCGGTCACCAGTTGGCCGCGACGGTCGGACGGTTTTTCAAGCGGGAACGGCCTGGGGACAACCGGCCGAGTTTTCTGGGGCAGCCCACAACTCGGCAGTTGTTTGCCGTTGCCATAGTAAGAGTCGAAACGATTGGCTGACAAATGATCTGCGCTGGCGAAACCCGAAAGGCGACGTCAAGCGGATTTGCCAGACGGAGGAACGGAGGGACAGATGCCCACTGATAACGACATTTTCCGTAAAGTTCAGGAAGCCCTGGTCGAAGCCCTCGGTGTCGAGGACGACGAGGTGACCCCAGAGGCCACTCTGCAGGGTGATCTGGGCGCTGAGTCGATCGATTTCCTGGATATCATCTTCCGACTGGAACACGCATTCGAAATCAAAATCCCTCGAGGGGAAATGTTCCCCGAGGATCTGGCCACCAACCCAGACCTTGTCCAAAACAACCAAGTCACCGACTTCGGCCTGGCCGAACTCCGCAAGAAGATGCCCTTTGTCAGTTTCGACGAATTCGCTCGAGACCCTCAGCTGGAAAAAATCAGCGAGCTCTTCACCGTCAACATGATCTGCAACTACATCCGCTTTAAGCTCGCCAGCCAAGAACAAGCAGCCTAACAACAAGCAAGCAGACCAACGGGTCACCGCTGCTGGATGCCGGTGCGTTGGCAGAGCCCAGCCAAGCCTGGAGGCCCGCCTCGGAGTCAGCCTCGTCGAGGTGGTCGGATGACGCACCGATTGCGGCTACGGCAGCCGCACTTCGAGCCGATTGATCCGTGGGGCGGGAGACCCACTCGGGTGAGAGGTCGTGCCCTCAAAGAGGCTTTCGTCCATAGGGAAGTTGGAGTACGGCAACGCGACGCGTCCTGCACCGTTGCCGTGCCCGTCCACTGTCTCCATCACAGCCGAGTCAGCCAACGCTTGAGAATCGCACCGGACTGGCCCTGCCTCAAAGAAGGTGGGCCGACCAGACAGGGTGACGCTGAACAGGGCGACGCTGAACAGGGTGACGCTGAACAGGGCGACGCTGGACAAACTGAGGTGTGCTGACCATCAAAATCCCCGATAGGGAGCGGCGTGCCAGATGAGGTGGATCTGGATTGATCGATTTGTCGAGTTTGAGAGCGGTCGACAGGCAGCGGCGATCAAAAACATCACCCTGGCTGAGGACCATCTCCACGATCATTTTCCTGGTTACCCGGTCATGCCTCCTTCTCTGATTACCGAAGGGTGCGCTCAGACCGGCGGTTTGTTGGTGGGAGAGCAGATCCAGTTCCGCGAGATGGTTGTGCTGGCCAAAGTCCCTAAGGCCATCTTCCACCAACACGCTGTACCCGGAGACACTCTCCTTTATACAGCGACTATCGAAGATGTCCGAGAAGATGGTGCGATCGTCTCGGCAACCAGCGAGATCCTCCCCAAAGTCGCCTTAACCACCCAGACTTGTGCCGAGCAGCGGCAACTGCAAGCGGAGATGCAGATCGTCTTTGCCTTCCTCCGGAATCCCCCGGAGGGCGGCCTCGCCCTGGACGCCAAGGACTTCGTCGCCATGATGAAGACCCTCGGTGTGCTGGACTTCACACCAACTGATGGAGAACCTCCCGCTGGCCTCGCGCGTCTGCGTGCCCTGGCCAGCCAGAGCGCTTCGTAAAGGGTGACTTTCGACTTCTTCGGAATCTCAAGGCTGTGTAAAATCCTCTCACAAAGCTGCGGTCTCACTGAGGTTGAGGAAGATCTTGACCCCTACGGCAAGGCCGCCCGATCAGTGGCTGTTGACCCGGTGAGAGTGTTTCCGACGAGCAAGAATCGACCCCCAACAGCAGTCGGGCAACTGCCAAAGCAGTCAACTCCTGCGGAATCTCTTCAAGCCGAAGGCAACTGCTGGACGCTGAGCGTTGCCGATATCCATCCCACAAGGCACTGGCACAACTTGCTGGGGAAAGGCCTACCATGAAACGACGGGTTGTAGTCACCGGCCTTGGGTGTGTGACCCCACTTGGCAACGACGTTGAGACTGTCTGGAAGCATCTTCAAGAAGGCGTCTCGGGCGTGGGTTACACCACGCTTTTTCCCGCGGATAACTTTCCGACCCGAATCAGTGCTGAGGTCAAAGACTGGGATGTCTCCCAAGTCGGCGAGGACCCTGCTGACTGGCAGTACTGCGGGCGTCACACAATCTTTGCCGTGGGGGCTGCCAAGCAAGCCTATGCAGACTCCGGATTAGGGGACATCACCCAGGACCCGACACGCTTTGGGGTCTATTTGGGAAGTGGAGAAGGGCAGCAGGATTTTGAACGCTTCAGCATCATGATGACCCGGGCGTTACAAGGCGAAGAGCTCGATGTGGCGGCTTTCACCTTGACGGGTCTGGAGATCCTCCATCCTGTTCGGGAGCTCGAGCAGGAACCCAACATGGTTGCTGCTCACCTGGCTGGCCTGTTCAACGCTCAAGGACCCAATGCCAATTGTCTAACCGCCTGTGCGGCCAGCAGCCAAGCAGTGGGCGAAGCGGTGGAGATCATCCGCCGCGGGGATGCCGATGTGATGCTCTCTGGCGGGGCTCACAGCATGATCCATCCCTTTGGCGTCACCGGCTTCAATCTGCTGACTGCCCTGAGCACCAACAACGAACAACCGACCAAGGCCTCACGCCCCTTCGATCGCTTGCGGGATGGGTTCATCCTCGGCGAAGGAGCCGGCATGCTGATCCTCGAGGAACTCGAGCACGCCCTAAGCCGGAACGCACGCATTTACGGCGAACTGTTGGGATACGGGTCGACCGCCGATGCCTATCGGATCACCGACACGCATCCGGAGGGTCGCGGCGCTGAAAGTTGCATGAAGCTGGCCCTGGCCGATGCCGAACTCCCTCGGGAGGCCATCGATTACATCAACGCTCACGGCACTAGCACCAAGGTCAACGACCAAGTGGAGACTTTGGCCATCCGCAAGGTCTTTGGTGAGTTAGCCGACAAAGTGCCTGTCTCCAGCACCAAAAGCATGATGGGCCATCTGATCGCCGCCGCCGGAGCCACCGAGCTGATCGTCTGCTTACTGGCAATGCGTGATGGCGTTGTTCCCCCCACCATCAATTACGAAAACCCCGACCCCGATTGTGATCTGGACTATGTGCCCAACGAGGCCCGTCAGCAGAAGTGCGATGTCACTCTGAGCAACAGCTTCGGCTTTGGTGGGCAGAACATCACCCTGATCACCGGAAAATACATGGGCTAGGTTTGGAGGTAACCGTTCACGGGGTTGAAGCGGGTTGTTGGCTGCTGCCGTTTCATTTGCT
>CAZYKP010000122.1:0-24100 GCA_964648025.1 uncultured Pirellulales bacterium
TGAACGTGCTTTGGGGGAACTCTCTGATGGCGACTGAACAGACGAATAAAATCAGCCGTCGAACTGCGGTTCGCCTTGGCCCTTTGAGACCCGTGCCAACCCTGCAAAAGCGCAGCCGATTGTTTGATTTTTGTTGGAATCACTGCCAAATTGGTTCTGCTCAGGGAACCGGCTGGGCATGAGCGTGCTTTGGGGGAACTCTCTGATGGCGACTGAACAGACGACTAAAATCATCCGATCCTGTCTCTTGCGGCTTCGGGAAGGTGATGTGTCGGCACGCAACCAGTTGCTCACTGTGACGCTGGAGCGCCTTGAGGAGATGGCCAGAAGGCAAATTTACGGAAGATACCCCTCAATGCGAGGTCGAGCGCAGTCAGTGCTGCACGAGACCATGAAGAAGATTTTGGATCGCTGGGACTACTTCTTCGGTGAGCACAGTGAGCTAGGCCCGATCCAGTGTGAGAACCAGTACTTCCACCGCGCGCGTCTTTTCATGCAGGATGTGCTCGTCGACATGTTGCGGAATCAAAGGGATCAGGTTTGCTACAAGGACGAGCGGGTGGACGATGTTCGGCGACTCGACTTCTGGCTTGACTACCATGCGGAGGTCGTCGAACTCCCCGAGGACCTCCGCATGGTGGTCGATTTGCGCGGGTACCATGGGCTCAAGCACCGCGAGGTTGGAGAGTGTCTTGGCATCACCGAGCGTCAAGCGCGAGCCTTGTGGGCTAGAGCAAGAATGCGCCTCTCCGAACGTCTGACAGACTATGAACAGAGATGGTAACCAGCCGAAATTCCGCAGATGGGTTCTCATGGATTCCACTCACGAAGACGAAATCGCCAAGATGATTGCCCTAATCGAGGCGGCTCGTGAAAACGATCAACCACTCACTCCGCATGAGGTTTGCTTGAAGCATGGAATACCCGAACTGGAGTCTGCTGTTGAAGCCTGCCTCAAGAGGCTCGATGCGTTTCCCAATCTCGACCCGCCTGATCTTGCCGAAACAGACGGCCCTGAGCCAAATGCGGTCTCGATCGACCTTGAAGGTCAACAGCTGGGCCCGTTCCAGATCGTGAACGAAATCGGCCGCGGCGGCATGGGGGTCGTGTACAAAGCCCGCGATCGTGAACGTGATGTTGACATCGCCCTCAAGGTGATGCAGCGAGATTCTGCCGACCATGTCCGACGTTTTGGTCGCGAGTTCCGAAGCTTGGCGGATCTGCAGCATGAAAATTTAGTCAGAATCCTCGAACGCGGTGTCTATCAAGGCAGGTTTTTTTACACGATGGAGTTCGTTCATGGGTCTGATCTTCTGACTTACATCCGCGGGACTGACGTGAAACCTGGCGCACCGCTTACGAATGAGTCAGCCCAGCGTCTCCGCATTTGCCTCCCTCAACTGGCCGATGCTCTGAACTGCATCCATCTCAACCACAAGCTGCATCTCGACATCAAACCTAGTAATGTTCTTGTCACGGCCAGCCCGGCGGTGCGTGTCGTTGTGCTGGATTTTGGTCTGACTGCTCCGATCCCGGAGAACGAGGAGTATTTTCACTCCCAGTTGATAGGAACTTGGGACTACCTTGCCCCTGAGCAGATTCAGAAATTGAACGCGACTGCGGCAACCGATTGGTACGCCTTTGGAGTGGTATTGTTTGCAACGCTCACCGGTCAAGTTCCCTTTGCAGCTAAAAGTTTGCCAGAACTTGTTGAGAAGTGTGCAAAGCCGCCACCAGATCCGCGTGAGGTTGTTCCCGATGTTCCCGACGATCTCGCGGAGCTGTCCCTCAAATTGCTTGACCCAGACCCAAGAAAACGACCCCAAGGGCACGAGGTCCTGGCACTCCTCTCGGTTGCTCCGACCAGCAGTGCGTCCCGATCAGCCAAAACAACGGACTTCGTCGGTCGAACCAAAGAGCTAACCGAGCTGAACGAGGCTGTTCAGCAGATGCAGCAGGGCCACACAGCCATTTGCGTCGTTCACGGCAAGTCCGGGATTGGCAAGACGAGACTGGTGAAGCACTTTCTCGACCAATTCGTTGGAATCGAAGACTTTGTCGTTCTTTCCGAGCGGTGTTATCAGCAGGATGCCATCCCCTTCAAAGCGATGGATGGATTAATGGGGAAACTTTGCGATTACTTGCGAAAGCTGGCCAACGTCGAGCGTTTCCAGCCGACCACTATCAGGCCGCTCCTTCGCGTGTTCCCAGTACTGAATGCCGTCGCTTGGGCCGAACAGGTGTCGTTGGCCGATTCCACCGCCGATGTTGTGGAGCTGCGCCGGCGTGCTGCCGGAGAGCTCCGGGACCTGTTTGGCCGACTTGGGACCAGCCTCAAGGGCGGCTTAATCCTTGTGATCGACGACCTGCAGTGGGGCGATGTCGACAGCGCCCGTATTCTGGCCGACGTGCTTCGCCCCCCGCGCTCTTCGGCAGAGCGGGCTTCACCCAAGCTATTGCTGGTAGTCAGTTATCGGCGTGAGAATCTGGATACGAGCCCCTTTACGAGCCCCTTTCTGAGGGAGTTTCTGCAGAATCGGGAAGCTTGTCTCGCCTGGCACGAAGTCGCTGTGGAACCGTTGAACGACGGTGACCGTGTCCAACTGGCGGAAGACCTGCTCAGCAGGGGCGGTGTGACATCCAAAGCGCTGGTCGAACAAGTCGGCGAGCAATCGGCGGGTTATCCTCTTTTCATTGAGGAGATGGTCAAGGATATCCTTGAGCGAAATAAGTTGACCCTTGACGGCCACCAGCTAAGTTCGGCAACTGAGGAGGAGAAGACCAATACCTTATCCGCCGTGTTGCGAAGGCGCATCGAGCGATTGTCTTCGGACGAACGGCAGCTGTTGGAGGTTTTGGCCGTTGCCAGTCGGCCGATTGGTGTTGCCCAGGTTTATCAGGCGGCCAAGGTCACGCGCGGCGATGACAAAGCAATCAAGCAACTGCTCGACCAGAAGCTGGCGCGGAGCATCGGAGCAGGGAGAACTGCCCGTGTTAGGAAACTGCCCCCTCCGATTCCCAAAGAAGCGAAGTTGGTGATCGTCGAAACCCAAGGTACTTGGATGCGGGGGCGACTTTTTGACGACGGTCGTGAGGTCTGGCTCCCGAGTGCGGCAGTCACGGTCGTTGAAATGTCGCAGTCGATCGACGGGTTTCAGGGACCCATCCCCGAGAGCGTTCGTGACTGCTTGACTGCTGAGGAACGTCGCAAGGACAACTTGAGTGTCGCAACCGTTTCGAAACTTTGCGATTGGCCCCTTTCACGAGGGGCGGAATGGGAGGTTGTCGAAAATCGCAATGGTTGGGTGCGACTTTTCGACGACGGCTGCACAGTCTGGTTCCCGGACTCGTCAGTACAGCTCGTCGAAGGTTTGGGGAAGCTTCACACCTATCACGATTCGATTCGCGAAGTGGTCCTTGAGAATCTGACGGCTGAGAAACATCGGCAACATCACTCTGAGTTGGCGAAAGTTCTCGTCGGCTCTCCGCCAGAGGTTTTGGCCACCCATCTGCGAAGTGCTGGTCATCTGGATAGCGCCGGTGAATACTTCCAGAAGGCCGCAGCGGAAGCCGCCAAGGGACTGGCATTCGAACGAGCGGCGAGTCATTACCGCGAGGCACTGGAGCTGCAACGGCTCCCCCCGGAAGAAACACGCAAGCTGCGTATCCGTCTAGGCGATGTGCTCGTCGCGGACGGTCGAGGAGCGGAAGCGGCCCAAGAGTATTTGGAAGCGAGCCAAGGCGCGACGCAGTTCGAGGCGATCGAGTTGCAGCGGCGCGCCGCCTCACAGTTACTGAGCAGCGGGCACTTCGAAGCCGGTGAGGCGGCCTTACGGAAGGTTCTGAAAACGGTCGGACTAAAAATGCCCGGAGGCTGGCTGCAGACACTGACGACGCTCTTGTGGCTGAAGTTTCGGCTCCGTCTCAAAGCTTCGACCGTTCCTCTGCGAGAGGAGAGTGAGATCCCCCAGGCGGAACTTGCGGCTTTGGACGTATGCCAAACGGCTTCGTTCAGCTTGAGCGTCATTCACACGATTCAAGCCAGCGTG
Organism: uncultured Pirellulales bacterium; assembly: GCA_964648025.1. Lineage (GTDB taxonomy): Bacteria > Planctomycetota > Planctomycetia > Pirellulales > Pb10988 > CAZYKP01. The sequence goes on from CAZYKP010000122.1 coordinate 4,050, forward strand.
TTTCAAAGCCGATCTTTATTGCTGGCGTTGAGTGCCCGCGAACGACGGCGATTGGTCTTGGCCTTGGGGATGGAAGCTGTTCAGGAGGCCATCGCGGGCACGAAACGCAGCCGGCGAGCCGACAAGTTGATGGATGCATGCTGGGAACTAGCGAAAGACCTGGACGACTACCACAGGGCCATGGTCACCCTCGGCCGAGGCGTCATCAAAGCCCTGGCCGGAGACTGGCCCCGCGCGCAAGAACTCTGCGACGATGCCAACCAGAGGCTGCTTGAAAACCGACTTCGCGAAGCACACCCCGGGGTCATGTGGGAAGTTGGAACGTCCCAGCGATTCGCCCTCTGGCCGTTAGTGTTCATGGGCGAACTTGCCACAATCGCGCGCCGGTTACCGAATCTTCTCGACGAAGCGCGGGCCCGTGACGACCTCTACGGGATCACCAATCTTTGTTTAGTCATTCGGACAAGTGTTACCCTCGCCAGAGACCAACCTGAACAGGCGAGGCAAGAGTTGGACGAGGTCATGCGGAGATGGGCCAGAACAGGCTTCCATGTCCAACACATGGAGTATTTGTACGATCAAACACAGATCGACCTCTATACGGGGAAGGCAGAATCTGCGTGGAAGCGACTTCAAGAGGGGTGGCCGCTCTTAAAAAAATCCCTGTTCCTCAACGTCCAACAAGTTCGGGTTTACATGTACTACCTTCGAGCCCGAGCGGCATTAGCAATGGCAGCGAAAGGGACTGGATACGGGCGATTTTTGCGGTCCGCTGAAGCAGACTCCCGCCGTCTGTGGCGAGAAAATGCAGCTTGGTCCCAAGCGTTGGCGCAACTGATTCGGGCCAGCTCCGCGGCCATCCGTGGTGACAGGGAAACAGCAGTGCGAGCTTTTGAAGACGGGGCAGAACGCTGCGACAACACGTCCATGAAACTCTACGCTGCCAGTGCCCGGTACCGTCTGGCAGACCTTCGTGGCGGTGAGATCGACCAATCTTGCTGGGACAAAGAGGGCGTCGACGCCCCAAAACGCATGGTCGGTTTGTTGCTTCCAGGTTGTACACCGGCAGAAAAAAATAGTGATCAGAGCCTACTCAGCTAAGTACCGGAATCCGATCTTCTGGCTCTATTTCGTGCCTCGAAAGGTTCCGCCGGCCGAATCATTCCCGAATTCGAGCGTTTGACTAAACCTTAAACAAGCGAAGCGGCTAGGGTTCGAGGTAGAGAAAAATCTGAAAAAAATGAAATCCTCTTCGGTGTTAGGGAGTCGAAAGGTTACCAGACCAATCCGACACCCACAGCCAAAGAGGATTTCAAGTGAAACGCATTATCTTTCAGCGACTGGAGAATCGCAAGCGTCGACTCGCCCGTCGGTTGGCACGTAAGCGCGGTGCTGATCCTCACCACCCAACCCTCACAACTGCAGGTTTGCACTACGATGTTGCTGAGCGCTCTCGTGGTTTGGCCTACGGTGGCATTCCCTTGATGCTCAGATTCGCTGAAGATGTTGGTTTGATCGATGGCATCAACCAACATCTCAACTTGTTGACGTTTTATCGACCTTACCGGGAAAGTGATCATGTTCTGAACTTCGTCATCAATGCCTGTTGTGAAGGACGGTGCCTGGAGGACATCGAGCTCCGGCGTCAGGATGAGGTGTTCTTGGATGCTGTCGGAGCCCGGAGTCTTCCCGATCCAACCACGGCAGGAGACTTCTGCCGCCGTTTTACTGTCGGCCACATTCGCACTTTGCAAGAGGTCATCAATCAGTCCCGCCTGCAGGTTTGGCAACAACAACCTGCTGCATTCTTTCAGGAAGCGGTCATCGATATGGATGGCACGATGGTCACTACCTCGGGTGAATGCAAGCAAGGAATGGATATCTCTTACAAAGGAACTTGGGGATATCACCCGCTGATCGTCTCTTTAGCCAACACTGGAGAAATCCTCTCAGTGGTCAATCGTTCGGGAAACCGCCCAAGCGAGGAAGGGGCTGCCGCCGAAGCCGACCGAGCCATTGCCGTTTGCCGCGAAGGCGGATTCCAGAGCATTCGATTGCGAGGAGACACCGCTTTCAGCCAGACCCTCTTTCTCGACAGTTGGCATCAACAGGGCGTCATATTCCAGTTTGGCTACGATGCCTGCCCAAATCTGGTGAAACGAGCTGATGCTCTGCCAGAAGAGGCTTGGACACAACTGCAACGGCCTGCTCGGTACCAGGTGAAGACCCAGACTCGCCACAAGCCACCTCGAGTCAAACGCGAAATCATTCGTCAACGAGAGTTCAAGCAATTGGAATTGCAGTGCGAACATGTCGCAGAGTTTTCGTATCAACCCACCGCCTGCTCACGGGCGTATCGAATGATTGTGGTCCGGAAAACCATCTCCTGCGAACAAGGCCAGAAGAAACTGTTCGACGAGTCACGCTATTTTTTCTATCTCACCAACGATGAACAGTTGACAAGAGGAGGTCGTTTTCGGCTGCAACGATCGCTGCCACCAAGAAAACTTGATAGCTCAGTTAGCGGGAGGAATTCGGGCATTATCAGCACCGGTGGATAACCTCCTGAGCAATTGGGCGTACATGGTGATGACGGCTTTGGCGTGGACGCTGAAAGCGTGGCTGGCCTTGAGGGTGCCAGTGTCCCCGCGATGGAAAAGCCTTCATCAGAGCCAACAGAGCCACTTGCTGAAGATGGAGTTTCGGACGTTTGTCAATCTGATGATCAAGATCCCTTGCCAGTTAGTTCGTCAAGCCAGGCGACTGGTACTGCGAGTACTGAACTACAACCAATACATGCCAGTGTTCTTCCGTCTCTGCCGAGTCCTCCGGTGTTGATCGTCGGCGGAAAGAGCCGACGTAACGGGCGCCGGCAGCATCCCAGTCACCCTCGAACTGTCCGGTGGGACCAAGGAGTCAGTCGTTGAGCACTGAAACAACCCGTCAGGCAGGTCCGGCCTCAGGTCGTCCGGTGAAGATACATATCCGGTTCGATTCAATAAATTCGCTAGACAATTATGCAAAAACATCGCTTATTTAAGGACTAGGTCTGGAGGAGCACCCAACCAAAAACCTTAGCCACCAGCTGGCTCAAGCTAGTCAAGAAAGGAATCAGACGGTTAAGCTGGCCCGGTTTAAGCTGGCCCGGTTTCAGCTGGCCCGGTTTCAGCTGGCCCGGTTTCAGCTGGCCCGGTTGATCCAGGCAGCTCGCCGGGCCGGGGCAGAGAGGGCTTCCACCAGATGGTTTAGGGGAAGAGCCACCGCACCAAGGCCGCGCGTGGTAAGTCCTCGGCCACGAGTCTCTCTGGGCAGCCTGCATCGGCCAGCAGGGCCTCGGCAGCCAGATAGCCACCGCGCACAGCCCCTTCCATGGTCGCAGGCCATCCGGTCTGCGTCCAATCGCCTGCGACATACAAACCCGCCACAGGCAAACGCTGGCAAGGCCGCAGTTCATCAGCCCCCGGAAGAGGGGAAAAGACCGCAAAACGCTCGGTGACCATTTGCCAACGGATCAGCCTGGCGGCCGAGGCGTTTTGCCAGATCGCGCGAAGCTCGTCCATCACTTCGTTGGCCACCTGCTGACGGTCACGTCCGGAGAGATCTCGTGAGGCGCTGATGACCACCTGGTAATACCATTGGTTTGGCCCAGTTCCATCGACGCTTGGGACTTCCCCGCGGTTGAAGAGCCATTGGCTTGTTCGATCCACCAACACCACATGCTGGCGAGAGGTGATGGGTCGATCGACCCACAGATGGACGCTGGTGATGGGAGCGCCTTGCAGCTGTGCTGCTGGCGCTAGCTCCGGCACCCTCAGACGGAGGTCCTGACCAAGTATGGAGGCCGCCTGCCGCCAGGGGAGGGCCAGGATGACTGCGCCGACGGTCATCGTCTCCTGACCGTTGCAGATTCGAAACTGCTCGGACCCATCGCGGTCGACGCTTTTGATCCGTGAGCCGGCATGCAGCCGCACTCCCATTTGCCCCAGCCACCTTTCGAGGTCCGTGCCGTAGAGTACCCCAAGGGGTTGTTGCGGGATATCAACCTGGTAAGCCTGCCGATGTGCCATGAAGCCATCGACGAAGACTTTGCGAGCTTGACTCACGGCGATGCGGTCCAGCGTCTCCGAGAGAGCACTGACCAAGACAACCGTCCAGAACCGCCGGCAAGCTGTTGCAGACTGGCGCTGTTGATCAAGCCAGGTATTCATCGGCAGCTGCATTTCGGGACTGTCACGCTGCAGTCGGGCTAATCGCCACAACGCCCGGGCAATCCCCAGTCGATCCCAAACGCTCAAATAGCTCTGCGACCACAGGGCCGGCCCCAGATGAAGCGGGGCAGGGAGCCAGCTGGAAGGTTGGAAACGGCATTCCCGTCCGTCGGGCCCAATGAAATACAAAGTTCGCTCGCGGCGAAACCCGCCCTCGATGCCGACTGTGCGGCAGAACTTTTGCAGGTTGGTGCAGCACCCCATCCCCACATGCTGGCAGTTGTCCAGCAGTTCTCCCGTGCCAGGGTCCACAAACGAACTCGCCCGACCTCCCAGCTGCTGGCGTGCTTCAAACAAGACAACCGGCCAACCTCGTTCAGCTAACGCCGAGGCAGCAGCAAGTCCGGCCAAACCGCCCCCGACCACTGCAATCGGGCGCTGCGTCGAGATCTTCAGCAACGGCATCGGACCGGCCAAACCTCCCCCAGCAGACAAATCCCCAGCAGACAAATCCCCAGCAGACAAATCCCCAGCCGAAACTCCCAAAGTTCAATCTCCCCAAAATTCCACTCTCAAAATTCAACACTCCAAGCACAGCTCTTGGCCGACGACAGGTTCGTGCCGACCCATTGAGGTCGTCCCTCAGGACTTGCACGCTGAAATCGCCAGCTCAACGGACGCCGTGGCCCGAGGTGATCGGAACTGACCGACAGGCCTTGTGCATCAACCCGGTTCCGCAGCCAACCTAGCTTCTGCAGCCAGCGGCGATCGCTAGCTGTTGCGGGAGTGACCGGTTGGTTGGCCGATCAGCTGCCACGTGCGGCCAGCCGGAATGATTCCGGGGTCGATCGCCCGAGAAAAGCCTCTAAGACAACCCGCAGCTTCGTCCAGCGTGCCACCCGAATGCGGTGAGTCCAGACCTGACTGCAGGACCGTTCGATTTCGTCCAACAGCCGTCGATAGATCCGGGTCATGACGACCAAAGACGGCAGGCCGACCGGGTCGACCCAACGACCCAACTCCGAGGCTTCTTGATAGAGACGCTTGGCCCGGTCGATCTCAAAGCTCATCAGCGCCTGAAACCGAGCATCGTTGGGATGAGAGCGAAACTCCTGCTCGGTGAAGCGGAAACGCCTCAGATCCTCAGCGGGCAGATAGATCCGGTCTTCGCAGAGATCCTCAGCAACATCGCGAAGGATGTTGGTCAGTTGGAAGGCGATCCCCAGGCTTCTGGCTGGGGCCAGGGCCTGAGGACTGTGAAATCCCCAGATGTGCAGACAACATAGCCCAACAGCCGAGGCGACACGCTGGCAATACACCGCCAGCTCATCGAAGGTCTGATAGCGACGCTGTTCCAGATCCATCTCGACGCCGTCAAGAACGTCTTGCAGATAACTCACGGGAATCTGGTAGCGATTGATCGTATCCACCAAAGCCGGAAGAAGCGGATCCTCAAAGGTCCCCTCCAGAGCTCGACGCAGCGACTCCCGCCATCGCCGCAGGGAGACCCGTCGTTTCTCGGCAGCGGCGGAATTGTCTCCCAAATCGTCGGTGACCCGCAGAAACGCATACAACGCGCACATGCCCAGTCGCTGCTGCCGAGGTAAGGTCAAAAAAGCATAGTAAAAATTCTTAGCCCTTCGGCGGGCTAAGCGTCGGCAGGCGTCGTAGCTGTCATCCAGTTGACCGTTCACGACGAATAAGGATTTGCCAAAGGAGGTAAAGGAAGTCGACAAGAAAACCTCGATCTGTTTTCTCGATGTACAAGCTCAAAACACGCCATCGGCTTCAATGACCACCAGCGTCTTCGACCTTTGCAGCGGTTTTTGACGACGCGTAGTCAGAACTTGAGAGTCCCCAAGGCGTGGGAGTTCCCAGTGATTGGGCTAAGACGAAGGGCGTCTGAGTTTGGCCCACCAACACCGCAACAGCAGAACGACTTGTTGCGTTTTAGGGACTTCAGGGCGTTGGTTCCACACGTCGTACCCAACGCGGCGAATTCGCTCCAGGATGGCAAGTCCGCCCCGAACAAACAACTCCACATCGACTTGGAGCTCTCGAGGAACCAACGGCACCAGCGCGAAACCGGCACGCAAATACCCCTCGGCACGCTCAACCTCGTGGCTGATCAACTGACCAAAGGCCTCATTGGCCAGGCTTTGGGCAAACATCTCCTCGGTGTAGCCATACTGTCTGCAAACGTCCTGAGGAAGGTAAACTCGCCCTCGCCGATAATCCCCAGCCACATCTTGGCAGAAGTTGGCCAGTTGCAAACCCGTGCAGACCGAATCAGCCAACCTGCCACGGTGGTCGTCGTGGCACCTCCCCAGATACAGCACTAATCGTCCCACTGGGTTGGCCGAATACCGACAATAATTCAGCACTTCCTCATGGCAGCTGTAGCGTCGCTGATGCTGGTCTTGTCGGAACGCCACCAGCAAATCCGCAAACGGCTCCGGCGGAATCTGAAACTGCCGAACCGTCTCAGCCAAGGCCACCAACACCGGATGTCGGACGTTGCCCTGATAGCAAGCGTGAAGCTGCTCTTCCCACCAACTCAACAGGGCCAGGCTTTCCTCCCCACCGCTGGTTTCATCGGCCAAATCGTCCGACCAGCGGCAGTAGGCATACACATTGGCAAAGGGTTGCCGGAGGTGCCGCGGCAGCAGCCAACTGGCCACCGTAAAATTCTCGTAGTGTCGCGCTGCCAGATCTCGGCAGTAAGCCTCGGCCCGTTCTCGGCTGAACGTCTCAGGGTGTTTCGCGTGCGGACCAAACTGAGCAAGATGGGCGGCAAACTGGGAAGAATCCATCGGCTTTGCTCACCTTAGAAAACGTCGGGCCTTTCAAAATCCGGAGCACGCCTCACATCGGTCGCCGGCAGAGGGAAAGCCAGCGGAGGAACGCTTTTCCAAGGCTCGCAGGACCAAAGCTCACATGACCAGACCTCAGATTTTCAGACCTCAGATTTTCAGACCTCAGATTTTCAGACCGCAGACTTCCAGGGTTTAAGAGGATGAGACCGACTTCAACAAGCCAACAGCCGTTTCGCGAATGAGCGGTTCCGCTTTGGTGTCTAAGAAACTGGAACGGGCCCGCCACGTTTCGTAGCCACCCAGCCGGTGATGCTCTGCAGTCGGCAGATAACCGCAATAGTCATTGGCCAGCTCGATGACCATACATGGCGACTGGGGGCTGGCCTCTTTGATGGCCAAGCCCGTCTCCACAAAGGTCTCGCAAGGACTGCTGGCCATACCAAGCTCGCCGATTTGAATGGCCTGCAGGACGGTGGTGATCTTCGCGGGCCAATCGGCCATCAGCAGCGTCTCACGGGCGTAGATCTCCGGAGGTGTCCGCAGTTGCTCGCCTGGTTGAGCGTTGGCGAGGATTTGCTTGGCACGTTGCACGTCAGCGGATGTGGGTCGACGGACCCCCAAGGTCAGCTGAGTTTGCTTCATCGCCAGAGAGGGGGACTCCGTAAAGGTCAGGTTGCGGTAGACCCGCTGGACTTCGCTGGCCACTTTGTCGGCAACGCGACGCATCCGTTGGTAGGGAGCCCTCCGGGCCGCCGGTTGGCGAAAATTGATGTTGTTGATGTCGCCGCTGGTGCCGTTGCTGAGCAGGCCCACAAACGGTGGATCCTGTCTTTCGGCCCTCAACAGTTGGGCAATCCGGTCACAGAAAACACCGAAGTAGTCCGCCGATACGGTATCGCCAGGGATCCCGCCGACATAATGCAACGCATAATTGGCCAGCAAGGCCAGCGGACGCCCATCGGCATGTTCAACCGCCAGAACAACGATCTGCGGATCGATCGGACCAGCTGGCTCCCGCAGATCCGCACTCGCACGCGGCGGATTCATCCGTACCTGATCCATGTTGCCAAAAGGATCCACCAGCGGAAATCCCTCTCGCATTCGCCAACGCCGGTTGTGCACCTCAGAAGCCAGTTGGCCAACCCCCCAGGCAACCCGCGCAGGAGCCAGATTGTGCACCGCCCGGCGAATGGCATCGCTGATGCGGATGGCCAGAAACTCCTGGTAATCCAAATCCCGCTCGCTCTGAAAGACCCCAGCGACCGTGGGCGCTGAGTGCGTGTGGGTCGCGGCCAGCAGCATGCGGTCGGTGGGAATTTTGGTATGGCTGTGAGCCAGATGTTTGGCAGCCTCAAACACCTCCGCAGGTATCAGACAGCTGTCGCAGATGACGATCGCCAACTGCATGTGACCGTTATCCAGAACCAGAGCCCGGGCATGCAGCTCATCGTGAATGTGCTCGGCTGTACGATCACGCATGCCACCGTTGATCGACACACCCAGCCGAGGTGTGATGTTGCTTTTGGCCGCACCGGCTTGCAGGTTCCGTTTGGGCAACACCACCGAATCCTCCAACCCTCGCGCTAGGGTGCCTTGAAAGCTAGGGTGCCTTGAAAGCTAGAGTGTCCTGAACGCTAGGGTGTCTTTCCCGCTTGTCGCGTTTAGGAGGGAAACAGTTTACTGACTGATTCGTTACGATGGATGCGTTTGATGGCCTCGCCGATGAGTTTGGCCACGCTCAGAACTTTGATGTTGGGCACTGCCGGACGGCCGCTGGCATCGTGCTTGGCGGCCTGTAACACTTCGGGCCGTAGCGGAATGGTGTTGGTGATGACGACTTCTCGAACAGGTGCCTCGGACAACCTCTGGAGTGCACTGCCACAGAGAACCCCGTGAGTTGCCGAGACGTACACTTCTCGAGCGCCGAAGCCGGAGACGATGTTGGTGGCCCCTACAATGGTGCCGGCGGTGGAAATCATGTCGTCGAACATGAGGACTATCTTTCCGGCGACCGATTCACCGATAAGGTTGACCTGCTCAGTCTGCTCGTCGGAACGGCGGCGTTTTTCGATGATCGCCTGCGCCGCCCCCAGACGAGCGGCATGCTTATTGGCCTCTTTCACTCGACCCAAGTCCGGGCTGACCACAACGATCTCTTCGGAGGGAAGCCCTAATCCCAGGAAATACTCGTCCAGCACAGGTCGGGCATAGAGGTGATCGACCGGAACATCGAAAAAGCCCTGGATCTGAGCAGCGTGCAAGTCCATCGTCAGCACGCGATCGGCGCCGGCTCGGGTGATCAGGTTGGCAACCAACTTGGCAGTAATGGGCACGCGTCCTACATCCTTGCGGTCCTGACGGGCGTAGCCGTAGTAAGGAATCACCGCGGTGATGCGATCGGCACTGGCACGAAGACAGGAGTCGATCAGAATCAACAATTCCATTAAGTTGTTATTGCCTGGCGGGCAGGTCGGCTGGACCAGGAAGACGTCACGCCCGCGGATATCCTCCTCGACCTTGCAGAAGGTCTCCTGATCAGGAAAGTCGCGGATTTCGACCTCGCCCAGGGTGATTCCCAGGTAGTCACAGATCTCTTGAGCAAGCTGGGGGTTCGCTCGTCCACTAAAGACTTTCAAGTCGTTCATCCGTTCTGACACATCTGTCTGGACTGGCCCCATTTCTCAAACAGCACGCTCTGCAAGCAGGCGAGCATCCTGAATCATACGGCGGTTAAGAACATTCCCCCGAAGCCTGTGAGCCTACCAGTCAGTCGCTTTCAACTGCCCGCATCTCCAGGTGAGTCCAGAGGCCCTCACGGCTTCGTCCAAAGTACTTCGTTGGACCGCCGATCATCACCGCCCCAAAGGGGACCTGGCAAGAAGCCAAGAACGTCCGTGAGGGCCTCACGATTTTGGGTCGGCCTTTGTGACCTGCTTGGTTGTGACCTGCTTGGTTGTGACCTGCCCTGTTGTGACCGGCTCTGGCATGAAGATGACTCATCAGCGTTGGCTCAGGGGCGGAGCGTTCACAGTCCCTGTTGGAGAGCTTGCTCAACGGCAGCCAGGTCTTCGAGCCATGCGTCAGCTGCCCGGAATCAGTGGCCATCATCAAGTTGGAGAGCTTGCTCAACGGCAGCCAGGTCTTCGGGGGTATTGATACTTAATGACTCCCGGGCGGTTAGCACGGGCATGGCGTCGACGTGCTGTCCTTCGGCAAGCAGCAAGCCCGGGCAGTCGGTGACATAATACTCCCCTTGCACGTTTTTGCGATCGATGCGGTCCAGGGCCCAGAACAGCGATTTGCAAGAGAACAAATAGCAGCTGAGGTTCACTTCGGTGATGGCTCGCTGTTCAGGGGTGGCGTCCTTGTGTTCGACAATTCCGGTGAATCGGCCACCTTCGTCACGAAGGACCCGGCCCAATCCAGTAGGGTCGTCTTTGTGAGCGGTCCCAAGGCGGCAGGCCATGGTCCGACAGTCAAATCCCTCCAACAACTTCGACAGCGATTCCGGCCGAAGCATCGGGCTATCGCCCGCCAGAACAAAAACAGGCCCGTCGAAATCCCCCAACGCCTCGCGGCACACCATCACAGCATGTCCAGTGCCGAGCTGTTCTGCCTGGAGAACAAACTCCACACCAGAAACATCCTCAAGTTCCGTTTTGACGAGGTCGGCCTGATACCCAACGACCACCAGCTTTCGCTGGACGCCAGCGGCTGAGACCGTTTCCAGCACATAGCGAATCATGGGACGCTGGAGGACCGGCACCAAGACCTTGGGTAACTCGCTTTTCATGCGTGTCCCCTTCCCAGCGGCCATAATCACGGCAACAGGGTCAGCCATTGGTTGAACTCCCTCTCAGCAGTTGGGCGGATGACGAAGCAATAGGCGGATGATTGAGGACGGGATCGCCGAGGTAGGAATGTTTGGAAAACAAGTTGATGACAGAGTACCTCAGGGGAACGGGCCCAGACCCGGCATTGGCGAGCCATCATCCCACGAACGCTCTGCGGTTGCCAGGGGAAACTCGGACAAGAGTAGACCGGTCGCTGCGACGCTGTGTTGGAATGGGCCCAGAGAGACGCCTCCTCGAGGCCCACAAACGGCAGGGGCATTCAACGGTTAGAACAAGCCCAAGGCTTGAAGGCTATAGCGGACGGTTAACCCGGCGATGACGACACTGACCATGCTCATCAGCTTGATGAGGATGTTCAGGCTTGGCCCGCTAGTGTCCTTAAAAGGATCGCCGACGGTGTCGCCGACAACGGCGGCCTTGTGGGCTTCGGTGCCTTTGCCGCCGTGTTTCCCACTTTCGATGTATTTCTTCGCGTTATCCCAAGCGCCGCCTGCGTTGGCCATAAAGATGGCCACACAGAAACCGGTAGTCAGGGCCCCCACGAGCAATCCCACCACACCAGCGACACCGAGCAACAGGCCTGCCAGAAGCGGCACACACAGGCCTAAGAGAGTGGGGAAGAGCATTTGCTGTTGGGCAGCCTTGGTGCTGATCTGAACGGCTGCGTCGTAATCCGGCATTTCGGTTTCGTCCATGATTCCCGGCTTCTCTCGGAACTGTCGCCTGACCTCCTCGACCATCTGTTTGGCCGCCCGTCCGACCGCCTTCATGGTCAGGGCACAGAACACAAATGTCGCCATCGCGCCGAGGAAGACCCCGACGAGAACTCGCGGGTTGATCAACGAGCCCTCGAAGTAATTCATAAAGTCTCGCAGCGTCGCCCGGCTGACCGGGACTGCCGCCATTTGAACTTTGTTGTCCTCGGAGACCAACAGCATGCCGGTCTGGTCTGTGGTCTCAGGCAGCCGAAACGAAGTCCCCTCGGTGTTGGCATCGACACGCAAAGCTCCGCCGGAGGGCTGCAGGTTTTGCCAGCTCTCCGGCAAAGGTCGTGTTTGCATAATCAGCCACCCTTCAGGGCGAGGCTGCTGGCCCTCGGGGACCTGATCAGGATCGGGGACCTGAACGATAAAGGTTTCGTTGACCTTGTAGATGCCTGGCTCTTTTTGAGCGACAGCAGCGCGGCCCCAACTGTCCAGACCGGTTCGCACCGCCTCGAGATAAGCGGCCATCAGTGCCAGCACAGTCAAGGCGGCCGAGCCAATGGCAAAGCCTTTGCCGGTAGCTGCTGTGGTGTTTCCGAGGCTGTCCAGAGCGTCGGTTCGCTCGCGGACGTAGGGATCCAGGTGGGCCATTTCGGCATTGCCACCAGCGTTGTCGGCGATCGGGCCGTAGGCGTCGGTGGCCAAGGTGATTCCCAGGGTCGAGAGCATCCCAACGGCAGCGACTCCGACGCCGAAGAGACCCAAGGCGAAGTAGTTCAGATCGAAGAAGTTGCCGTTGCAGGCAAAACCAAAGGCCAGCAATGTTCCTCCAGCGACTGCCAAAACGGGAACCCAGGTGCTGAGCATGCCTTCGGCAACTCCGCCGATAATCAAGGTCGCCGGTCCGGTCACAGCTTGGTCGGCGAGGCCCCGGGTGGGGCTGTATTCGTCGCTGGTGGAGTACTCGGTCCACTTCCCGATGACCCAACCGGCGCCTAACCCGGTGATGATACTCACCCCAACGCCCCAAAAGGTCGGAGTCAGCAGCAGCAGGGTCAATCCGATGGCTGCTGGGGCAACCAGGATCGCCGCCAGGCTGATCCCCCGATTGAGACCTCTCAGCAAGGTCTGCTGTTGGGCGTCCTCCTCAGTGCGAACAACGAAGATGCCCACAATCGAGAGCAGCACCCCGGCGGCAGCCACCGAGAGGGGAAGTAGCATGGCACGAGTTTGAAACAGCGAAATCGTCGCTGCATCGGCTGTGATCCCCACCGACTCAAGCAAGGCCGGATTGGAAAAGGCAGCAGCACCCAACGCGGCCGATGCCAACAGCGAGCCATAAAAGGACTCGTAGAGGTCGGCCCCCATCCCCGCGACATCGCCGACATTGTCCCCAACATTGTCAGCAATGGTGGCTGGGTTGCGGGGATCGTCCTCGGGAATCCCTTTTTCCACTTTGCCCACCAAGTCGGCCCCCACATCGGCCGCCTTAGTGAAGATCCCCCCGCCAACACGGGCGAACAAGGCCTGGGCACTAGCCCCCATGCCAAATCCTAGCATAATAACGGAGAGAGCTTGCGGGGAAAATCCCAGGATCATTCGCAATACCAGATACCAGAAGCAGATATCCAGCAAGGCCAGGCCCACCACGACCAATCCCATGACAGCCCCGCTGCGGAAGGCGACTTGCAGGCCGGAGTTGAGAGACTTTTGTGCCGCTGCGGCGGTTCGGCTGCTGGCCCAGGTGGCCGTACGCATGCCGATGAATCCGGCTAGTCCGGAGAGGAAGCCGCTTAAGAGGAAGGCAAAGGGCACAAAGGGGCTTAAGACAGCCAAGCCAAAGGCCGCGAAGGAAAGAAGCACAAAGACCACGGCAAAGACGATGCTGACGACGATGTACTGTTGACGCAGGTAAGCGGCAGCTCCGGCCCGGACGAAGCCGGCGATCTCCACCATTCGGGGAGTCCCTTCGTCCTCCGCCAACATGCCTTGGTAGAAACGGTAAGCCTGGATGAGGGCGGCTACTCCAGCTCCCAGTGCGAAGAGCCAAAAGACCAGCAGCCAAATGAATTCCGCGGTTGAGATCATGAGGCACCTGCGGGGCAGTCCGACGGTGGTTCAGCACGACCGTCGACGGCTTCCCGGAATGGTTGAGGAACAATCCGGAACGACTCCGGATTGGAATGAAGTTTCCGGTGAACTGTGAGTTGTCGGGGCACTGGGTTTTTTCGCTGCGGCTTGGTGCAAGCTCAGATGCTGTCCGCTTCCCCAAGGATTGGTCTCATCCACCAACGCTCAGCAAGAGGGCTTTCTGCTTGCCCACCACATGTCACCCGGCACTTCCGTAAGTCGGGGGAGGATCGATGTAAAAAAGCTTGTTGTCTTGTTGGCTGCGGCGGTGGCCAAGCTGACCTCTGCCGACAGATCCAACCCAGCAGCAGATCACCTGGGGATCCCACCGGAGGGCCTCTCCGTTCGCCGAGCCGTCTCCCCTTGGGGGGAATTCTGAGGTCGAAGGTCTGTCCCGACCAATGTCGCCGGTGAGTTTGCCGGAGGTTCGCCGGTGGAGTGGGGTCTTTCGCTGGGCTACTGCAGATCATCACGCTTCAGATCATCACGCTTCAGATCATCACGCTTCAGATCATCACTCTGCAGAGCATCACGCTCCCGATTACCAAACTGCAGATGATCACTGAGTTTGCACCATGGGCGGCTCCTTGAAGTGGTGGGCACGATGGGTGTCACCACCGGCCAACGATCCCGGGCCGTTTGGCTTTAGGAGTTTTCCTTGCAGATGTTTGGCGGTTGTTTGGGGCTCTAGCCGTCTGCAGCGATCAGAGCCGCCCTGGAGAGACCCCAAACGTCAGCTGGTGAGTGTCACAAGTGAACACTCCTGGCAACGCCCCAGTTGGACAGGGAGACGCACAGATTTCCCAGACGATTTTTGAACCTCCCAGTGGTTGGTTTCCTTCTGATGGGGCAGTTGGTTCTCGTGGAATCGGGCGACTCCCGTCCAACCGACTGCCAAAATCAACCGACTGCCAAAATCAACCGACTGCCAAAATCAACCGACTGCCAAAATCATAGGAAACAAGGCACTAGTGAGGCTCGAAACGTCTGCACACGCCCCCTGGGCGTGCAGCGAATCTACAGAAGCGATTCTGAGATTGTCAACGGCCTCGACCTGCGCAAACACGTCGCAGGTTGACGAGACGATGAGAATCAGCTTTGCAGCCAGGATTTCCGAACTCTGCCGCTGCAGGAGGATTGGTCAAGAAACCAGCCGACTGCTGCCCGGTGAGTGAGACAGTCCCAGGTGTGGGCCCTGCCCTGAGACCTTGTCCCCCCTTAGACTTGCTGTCCCCAAAGACTTGCTGTCCCCAAAGACTTGCTGTCCCCAAAGACTTGCTGTCCCCAAAGACTTGCTGTCCGGGCAGATGTTGTTCTCAGGGTCCATCAGGTGCGGGGTCTTGGCCACAATCTGGGACAGTCGAGTTAGCCTTCTCGTTGCAGTTTGATGAAGTACATTCGCAGATCTTGCAGCACCTCCGTCAGCAGTCGGTTCTCGCCGTCGGTAAGGTTCCCGCGAGTGCGATCTTCCAAGACTCCCAGCAAGTCAATAAACAACCGCGCCTGGGGGAGGTCGCGTTCGGCCTGTCCTGAAATGGGATGGGGCATCAAGCCCAAAGCCGAAAAAGCCTGTGTCTGCAGCATGGCCACCAGAGTCGGCAACGAGGCCTCCGGCAGCGGAACCTCTTGTGTCGAACGGGCGGTTCCGCCAGAGCTCGACTGAGCAGAGGTTGTTGCCGAGCGAGACTCCGCAGAGGGAGCTTCTGGTGAAATCGACCCCTCGGAGCTCGGAGCTTCGCCTGCAGATTGGCGCTGGGTCGTAGCCTGCTGAGGAAATTGCAAACCAGGTTTCTGGGGGGTTCCGCCCGCACCTCTTTGTTGCTGAAGTTCCTCTTTTTCTCGACGAACTTGCTCTTTCCAACCTTCGTCGATGATGAGTTTTTGTGGAGATTGTTCTTGCTCAGGTTCTGAAGACATCGCGACTTCCCAAGAAAGACACTTGGCACAGAACTCCTTGAGATTGGCCGCCGGCAGAGCCACCCTTCTGGCCAACGCTTGCAGTCTCGCTCACATGCCAGTCTCGCTCACATGCCGGTCTCGCTCACATGCCAGTCTGAATCACGTTTTGGTCCGATTACGTTTTTGTCTGGTTGCGTTTTGGTCTGGTTGCGAATTTCGCCCGTCTGCGAAACTCGCTGAGACTGAGTTTCGCGAAAGGGTTTCTTCAGGCCCGTTGCCCACAGGCCGGTCGTGGCAAAGCCGTTACCAGGCCTCGATTTCCTCGTTGGGGGGCGAGGTTTGGACAGTTGACCCAGGGGTCCTACGATCTTGGGTCTCCGTTGGGTTTTCACGAGTGACAGGTCTTTCACTTTCTGTCGAGTTTTCACCGGCACAGTCGTGCTCGGGAGGTGAGCTGTGCGAAGAACCAGGATGGCCTTCCGATTGCCGCTGCCGCTTAGCAATCGCTGCGGCGATAAACGAGGTGAAGAGGGGATGCGCGGCCGTTGGCTTACTCTGAAATTCTGGATGATATTGAACCGCGAGATACCAAGGGTGATCGGCCAGCTCGATCACCTCAACTAGTTTGCCATCTGGGCTGAGGCCTGAAAACCGCATTCCGTGGGCCTCAAGCTGGCTTCGGTAGGCATTGTTGAACTCAAAACGATGCCGGTGCCGCTCATGAATCTCTTCTTGCTGGTAAGCAGCCAAGGCGTGGCTCTCTGGCTGAAGTCGAGCCGGCTGCGTCCCCAACCTCATGGTGCCTCCCTTTTGGGTGATCGTCCGCTGATCGTCCAGCATACAGATCACCGGGTGGGGGGTTTCTTTCTCAAACTCGGTCGAGTGAGCCCCGGGCAAACCGGCCACATGGCGAGCGAATTCAATGACCGCGCACTGCATCCCCAGACAAATCCCCAACAGGGGGATTTTCCGCTCACGGGCAAACTGGATGGCGGCGACCTTGCCTTCGATCCCCCGTTCTCCAAATCCACCAGGCACCAAGATCCCGTCGAATCCGGCCAGCAGCCGTTCCGGGCTTTCGCTCTCGAACCGCTCGCTTTGGATCCTTTGGATACGCACGACCGTTCGATGAGCGATTCCAGCGTGGTCCAAAGCCTCGTAGATACTCTTGTAGGCATCCCGATGAGCAGCGTATTTGCCAACCACAGCGATGGAGATCTCGTGGCTGGGATGGCGGAGTCGGTGCAGGATGTCCTGAAAATCGCTCAGATCCACAGGCCCAGGCTGCAGATGGAGACTGCGGATGGCCCATTGGTCCAGACCAGCGTTGTGCAGCGAGAGGGGCACCTCGTAGATGCTGAATTCTTTATCCTTCTCCTGAATGACCGCATCGACGGGCACATTGCAAAACTGGGCGATCTTCACTCGGTCGGCGTGGGCAAGATCCCGTTCGGTTCTACAAACAAGC
Organism: uncultured Pirellulales bacterium; assembly: GCA_964648025.1. GTDB lineage: Bacteria > Planctomycetota > Planctomycetia > Pirellulales > Pb10988 > CAZYKP01. The sequence goes on from CAZYKP010000122.1 coordinate 21,129, forward strand.
ACATCCGGCTGAATTCCGATTTGCCGCAACAAAGCCACAGAGTGTTGGGTGGGCTTGGTCTTCAGCTCGCTTGCGGCTTTCAAATAGGGAACGAGCGTGAGATGGATATACAGGCAGTTCTCCTTGCCGAGATCCAAAGCAAACTGCCGGATGGCTTCCAAGAAGGGTTGACTCTCGATATCGCCGACAGTCCCACCGATCTCAGTGATCACCACATCAACGCCTGAGCCAGCGAGCTTGCGAATGGCTCCCTTGATCTCGTTGGTGATGTGAGGAATGACCTGAACGGTCTCACCCAAGAATTCCCCTCGGCGTTCTTTTTCAATCACCTGCAGATAGATCTGCCCGGTGGTGTAGTTGCTGTCGCGGGTCAGCGGCGAGTGAGTAAACCGCTCATAGTGGCCGAGATCCAGGTCGGTTTCACTGCCATCGTCCAAGACATAAACCTCACCATGTTGGTAAGGGCTCATTGTCCCTGGATCGACATTGATGTACGGGTCCAGCTTTTGCATGCGGACCTTCAACCCACGTCGTTCCAATAACAACCCGATCGAGGCGCTGGTCAGCCCCTTCCCCAGTGAGCTGACCACTCCACCGGTGACGAAAATGTGCTTGGTCATGAAAGACAACGATGCAGGATCCCCAGCACGGCTCGATCCGCTCCGGTGCCGGTGATCCAAGAGTTCAGAAGAAAAGAAATAGCCGATCACCACAAGCAAACACCCGCCTGGCCGGACTCAGCAGGTTGAGTCCTGCTTCGGGTTCGTTTGGAGGTTCGAGGCCCTTGGCCGACAACCAGTTCTCAGTCCAGGCTCGAACAGTCCAGGCTCGAACAATCCAGGCTCGAACAATCCAGGCTCGAACAATCCAGGCTCGAACAATCCATGTTTGACCAGTCCAAGCTTGAACAGTCCATGTTTGAACAGTCCATGTTTGTGCAGTCCAGCACCAACGAGTCGAGGGTCAAACAGTCCTGTGTCGACCAGGAAAGGAAAGGTTGAGCCAATACTTAGGCAGCCTGAGGTGAAACTTTGTTTACTGAACTGTAACTGGTCGCCGCCGAGCCCTCAACCCGAAGTCGGAAGGCTTCAAAATCCTCGGGGGTATCGATGCCTGCGGCTGCTTGTTCGATTCTCCCCACCAGGATCCCCCCGCCGGCCTCCAACACGCGGAGTTGCTCCAGTTTTTCGATTTGTTCCAGCGGACTGGCAGGCCGGCTGACCAAATCCATCAGAAACGCGCGACGGTAGGCATAAATCCCCACATGGTGCCAGAAGAGGGGACGGTCGAGGTCGAAGGAGGGAGGATCCGACTCAGCGACAAACGGCACCGCCGCGCGGCTGAAATACAAGGCTCGTCCAGAAAACAGCCCCGCTGATGTGCCCTGAGTCGCCATGGAAGCTTCCGAGGGGACTTTTCCGAGGACCACCTTGACACAGGAAGGATCGTGCAAATGCTTTTGGTCGCGGATGGGCGTGGCCAGTGTCGCCATCTGCCAACTAGGGTGGCGACGGAGCAGTTCGACAAGTTGATCAATGGCTCCAGGCGGCAACTCGGGCTCGTCTCCCTGGACGTTGACGATCACTTGGGCCTCAGGAAAGTGCTCAGCCGCCTCGGCCACGCGGTCGGTTCCGCACAGATGATCAGCTCGAGTCAACACCACCCGTCCGCCAAAACTAACAACCTCAGCCAAGATCTCCTGAGAGTCGGTGGCCACCACAGGGATGCCAGTGAGGGCCGACTCTCTCGCCGCCTCGTAGGTGTGCTGAAGAACACTTTTTCCGCCGGCCTTGAGGAGTAACTTGCCTGGCAAACGCGTGCTTTGCAGCCGCGCCGGGATGATCACCATCGCCGAAGAGCCAAGCTTCTCTGGCCCAGAATGAAACTCCTCCCGGTGCTGGGACTCCGTCATGGTGGCGGTCTCCTTCAAGTCCCGACTGATCCGCATCCTTCAGACCAACGCAAGCAACCGCCTCGACAACGGAACGCTGCCACCAGCGGCACCACCCAGGTTGTGTACGACCTGCAAGGACTATACCCTGAGAGGCAGGCCCCAGGAAACCTCAACTCACCTCCAAAGAATCGCACCAGAGAATTGCCCCGCACTCACGCCGGGCGATCCGTCTGGCTGAGAGCCAGGCTCCTGTTGTCTGTGGCTGTTTTTTCTCGATCCAGTGAACTTTCTCCCTCACCTCTGCGAGCAACTGGCCGGGCCAACTAGCGCCTTGTTTCCTATGATTTTAGCAGTCGGTTGATTTTAGCAGTCGGTTGATTTTGGCAGTCGGTTGGACGGGAATCCCCCGATTCCACGAGAACCAGCTGCCAAATCAGAAGGAAACCGACCACTAGGAGGTGTGAGAGGAATTGCCGCCCCGACTCGTACGAAACTCAGGGACCCAATCTCAGAACCATGGCCGTCGACTATTACCACATTTTGGGGATTGATCGATCTGCCACAGAAGCGGAGATCCACACAGCTTATCGCAAGCAAGTCAGAACATGCCATCCTGATCTCCATCCGGACGATGAGGAAGCGTTGCAACGTTTTCAAGACGTCCAAACGGCCTATGAAGTGCTGATGAATCCGGATATGAGGAGGCTGTATGACCGCTGCCGGCTGTTGTTTCGGCAACACGCCGCCGTTTCTGCTACCAAGTCGCCCCCCAAACGAGGCAGCCCAGCGGAGGAACCTATCGACTTCCGAGAGTTTGCCAGCTTTTTCGCACAAGCTTACGGGGAAGTCGACGCGGAGGTGGACTCCTTTGCAGCGGTGTTTCGGGACTTTCGCGTTTATCGTCAGCAGGGCACCACGGATCGCTCCAACACGACGGCCCACACCACCGTTGATCCAGGGACCGGGCCCACATTCCATCCAGCAGGTTCAGCCCATCCAGGAAGCTCAACTCGCCCAGGAAGTTCAACTCGCCCAGGAAGCTCAACTCGCCCAGGAAGCTCAACTCGCCCTGGACGCT
>CAZYKP010000123.1:0-24034 GCA_964648025.1 uncultured Pirellulales bacterium
GATCTGCCGGTCTGGTCTATCTTAAAGGCCGGTCCAGTTTTTGGGGTCCACTTCAACGAAGCCTCCCAGGGCTAGTCCGATCAGTAATTCGCTCAGGTCGAGCCCTCCACGACCACCAAGGCGACTGCCGAGATTCTGTGGTCCAAGGCTCACCCCTTCAGCAGAGAGCAACTCACGTAGATGGACACTCACGATGAACATAGGAGGCCCTCTTGGGTCGCCGGATCTCGATGCGGGCAAGTCTGTCTGAACAGGTCAATCGGCAAAGGGTTGGCTGCCGCGGAACTCGCCAGGCTCGAGCCGACTTGTTGGGAACGACCCGGTTGAGGGACTCCGCGGGTGTCCGTTACCAGTGCTTCTTTAGAGAAGATCCAGCAGCTGACGGACTGTCTTCCAAACAGCTTCGAAGAAATTGGATTCACGGGCTCGAAAGAGGGTCACCTCTGAGTTGGGATCTCCAACGAACGGTCGCAACACCCAACTCATTTGTGCCCCCACGACTGCAAAAACCACGACCCAACAGCCAAAGACCACCTTCACGTCTCGGGCGAGCTGTTGAGAATCACCCTCCAGAGCTCCGAGCTGGTCTGCGGAACCTGCGGTTTCGGGGGGTCGACTGCTGCCTGGCACCTTAATCTGCGGTTGAACCTCGGCGAGAGGAGGTTGCCCTGTCGGGTCCAAAGCATCCTCCAACGAAGATTCGGCAGGTCCAGAACTGCTGGTTGCTGTTTCTCCCGGTTGAGAGTGAACCGAGCTCGGGTTGGGCTGGCTTTCTGCGGGAGGCTGCGGCGTATCGTGAGGTGAGACCAACACGTTGTTGAGACGGTTGAGCGTCTGAAGGAGAAAGACCATGCCCAGGCTTCCAGCAACGGCGAAAACGGCGACATTTAGTAAAGAAATAAAATGGTAGCTTTGCGTGGTCATTGAGAAGAACGCCACAATAGGGCCCAAAGAGGCCAAGACCGCAGTGGTGACCCCGACTGCGGCGATCAGAAGCCGTTCCATGGATTCGGCAGTCAGCCGTGATCCTACCAAAGCGTTGAACACATACAGCGAAGGAAACGTTATTAATAAAGTGAGGAATAACAACAGCGGCACTTTGACAGCGGTGGCGGCGACCTGAAGCAATCCTTGCCAATCGTCACGATTGAATACCCCGTGCCAAGCCAAAAAGAAACCGTAACTGGCAGCCAGCAAGGTGATCACAACGATCAGCCGCCTCAGGCCAAACTGCACCTGACCTTGCTGAAGATCAACCGACCGCGTCGCCTCCCCACGCAAGATGCGATCCAGGTCGCCTAGCGCCGTTTGGCCCCCCGATGGCCCACGCGTCGATAAGCCTTTGAACCTCCCCGAGGAGGTGGCAGCTGTGCTGGCCTGCTTGGGAATGCCGCCAGCGGTCCAGGAATGGGTTCGTGGATCTTCTAGGAGAGTGTTTGGAGAATAGTCCGCTGAATTTTTACCGGAGTTGTCGCCACGCTCTTGCTCTGACATGAGGCTTCCTCAAGAAAGAAAGGTCGTGATCACTAAATAACACGGAATTCAAGTTAACAAGGGCAAGTTCCGGGTTTTTGGTTGATCTTGAGTGTTAAGGCCCAGCAACTCTCAAAGCGATGGGATTCTGCTCATCGCGGGGACTTCTGACGGCGGATCCTTCCCGCGGCTGGTACCGGAGAAAACGTTTCCCAAGCTCGAGGGGTGGCGACCAAAGGACGGCGTATCCAGCTGGGGCCAAAAACAAAGACATCCTTGTTGATGCAGTTGCGGGGGTGATGGACGGACTGGGAGTCTGTCGGATTTGTGGATCTCTGAGTCAATTGTTGCAGCAGCGACCCACGGGAGCCTGGCCGCCCGATCCGCTGCCTCTGGGAGTTTTTGCTGGGATAAGACCTGACCGGTCAGTAGAATTCAGGACTCTCTCGGCCACATCCGGATTGGATCAGCAGCTGACCTCGCTGGTCTTGGTCAAGATGTCGGAGACCATCGAGTTCCATCCATCAGTCCAACAGCCGAAATGGGGTCCTCCCGCTGGAAAGATGGTTTGTTGGTTTTGGAGGACTTCCAGCTCGGACCGGTATCTGCCACCGAAAAGGTCTCTGTGGCTTCATTCGTACGGAGTGAGAGTTGCTTGCACTTTTCTCTTGTCACAACCGGGCGGGGGCTGTTGTTTCAGGTTGGCTGATCCGAGTTGCTCGAGCCGCCGGGCTATCGAGCTCTGCAACAAGTCCGTATCCTGGCGGCTGACTTGAGGTGTGTCGTTTTTGACGAGCTTGTTTCTGAACCCAACCGCAGCGAAACTTTCTCTCAGCCTGCAGCGAGTGTGTCTCGAAAAAGAGGCTCCCCGATTGGGAATCTGGAGAGTTTTGCCCTTCAACAGCTCAGACACAATGCTGGCGGCTGGTTGCCTCTGCCGTCGGCGGGACGTGACGAAACGATTTCATCCTCCGCAGGCAAGCTCAGGTGAGCTGCACTTCATTGGTGCACCGTTGCAGCCGGGTGGCTGTTGTTGGAACAATCCAATCAAGCGGACCTCACCACACAGGTCGGAAGACAATTTCTCAGCAACTTCAGCAGTTGCGTGCGGGCTCGTCCTGAAGGATCTCCCATGGTCGACAGCATCTTGGAGCGTGTAGCCGACGGCGACCCCTCCGCTGTGGATGCCTGTCTACGGCAATACGGCGCTTTGGTCTGGTCGCTCGCCCGTCGCCTGTGCTTGGATCACACCGAGGCAGAGGACGCTGTTCAGGACGTGTTTATCGACCTTTGGAAAAACGCCGCCCGATTTGATGCCTCAGCCGCTTCGGAAGTCACCTTTGTGGCCATGATTGCCCGCCGCCGGCTGATCGACCAACGCCGCAGGCGACAACGCCAGGTCCCCGCCACATCGCTCGTGGAAGAGGGCATCCCTGCTGATTCCGATAGCATCGATCAGCTGGAAACCGCCGACGAAGCAGATAAAGCCAGGAAGGCCCTCGATCAGCTCAAGGGCGAACAACGCCGTGTTCTCGAACTGTCGATTTACCAAGGACTCTCCCAAGCTGAGATCGCGCAGGCCACAAGCATGCCCCTGGGGACGGTCAAGACACACGCACGTCGCGGCCTGATTCGTTTGCGGAAACTGCTCAGCGATCAAGAACCAGCTCAGCAATCCCCAGCGACCAATTGGCCAAGTCACTAAGTTGGCCCAGCTGGTGAGCTGAACGCGATTCACTCTGCATGATTCACTCTGCATGATTCACTCTGCAGATTCAGGCCTGCGACCTCATTGTCCCGACAGGCAGAACTGCTAGTTGTTCCACCAGACCATGTGCCCCTCCGAAGCACGCGTTGGAATAGTTCTTCCGTCTCACCGGCGAGCAACGGAAAAGTCCCTCAACCGCAGGCGACCCAGGGGTGCCCGGAAGCCTCAGGGATCTTGCGGTTCTAGGGACTGAAAAACTTTTTAAAAATCAAGAAAACTTGTCGGCAGTGGCTGTGTAGTCCTGTGAGTCGTCAGAATCGGTGGAATCCCACCCACAGAGTTTCTCGACCGATGTTCCATTTCGTCGGATACTTGGATTGCCGGGGTTGATTGAGCCCCAATTCGTGATTGTCCAAGCCGTTGTTGATCGCTTGAGGTCAAAAACCCCCTTCAGTGCGAGCTTCCGATCGGCCTTTGGCTGACCTCTTGAGTCCGGAATACCAGTCTCTGCTGGCCCAAGGTCTCCGGCGGCCCAAGGCCTCCGGCGGCAGATTGTCCCGGGCGGCAGATTGTCCCGGGCGGCAGATTGTCCCGGGCGGCAAGAGCTCTCCGGGCAAGGGCCGCATCGGGGACTCTCCAACAAGTCTCATTGAATCTCTCCGCACCTTCATCTGGTGACAGCCTCAATTTGGCGACCTGCTATGTCAGAGACCCATGAGTTTGCTGCGTTGCTCCTTCGTCGAAGCGCACGCAGTATGGCAGCTTATGCAGCCACCGAACTGTTGGAGCAATCTCCTGGAGCCGGCAGTGAGCTGGGTCCAGACCGTTGGACGATCTGGCGACGCTGGCTGGAAGAGCGTGTCGAGGAACTGGCCGTTGCCCTGCAGTCTTGCCAACCACACGTTCTTGAGCAGCCGACCAAATGGGCGATTTGTTGGGCAGCCTCACGCGGCGTTGACCTGCAAGCGATCCGGCAAGGGCTTGTTGTGCTCTGTGAGGTTCTGGCGACCGAGCTTCCCGAGGCTGCGGCGGCTCTGGCCCGTCAGTCCCTCAACCAAGTCATTGCAAAGATCGACTTCCACACGCTCTCGTGTGAGAGCCTCTCCAGTAGCGAAGCCCTGACGACCAAGACCCCGGTGGGCCAGCTTACTTCACGCTACCTGTTGGCCTTACTAGAGGGGGATCGGCAGAAGGCGACTCAACTCCTTCTTGGTGCGGTTCGGGATGGCTGGAGCCTGTTGGATCTCTATTCGCGGGTTCTGACGCCGGCCTTGCAGGAGGTTGGGCGTTTGTGGGTCACCAACGAGATCACCATCGCCGAGGAGCACTTCGCCACCGCCACGACCAAGTTGGTGATGCCCCAACTCCGCAGCGCGTTTCCTTCTCAAGAATCTAATGGGAAAACGGTTTTGGCTGCGTCGGTCTCTGAGAACCATCATGACCTCGGTCTTCAGATGATCACGGATATCTTTGAACTTCACGGATGGCGAACGATCGCCCTGGGTGCGAATGTCCCGATCGTCGATTTTGTGCAAGCTGCAGAGGCTTTCGACGCCGACTTGCTGCTCATCTCGGCAGCCCTTGCCAGCCAAGTGCCGATTGTGCAAGAGACCATTGCGGCGATCCGCAATTACGCACCAACGGCAGACACCAAGGTCATCGTGGGCGGTGCTGCGTTTCTGTCTGCCCCGGAGTTGGCCGAGCAATGCGACGCTGACGGCTACGCTACAGATATTGCCGGCGCCTATCGTCTGGGAAAGATCCTGGTGGGGCTCTCCTCCTGAGGTTCAAGGAAAAATCTTGGCTCCTCCGTCACTGAGGAAAGACCGCCAGATCACCAGCTGCCAGATCACCAGCTGCCAGATCACCAGCTGCCAGATCACCAGTAATTGCGGAGGTCCCCGCGTTTTGGGTGCGCAAGGTTCTTCCGAAGGCGACAGGATTTGGACTGTCCCCGATGTGGCCATCGCCGCCGAAGATGTCCTTGCCTCGGCTTGTTCCAGTCCAAACAGACTGTGCTTCTGCCACAATCGCTACCAGTCGAGCGAGAGTCACCACGGCCCCGAAAAACGCTCCCCTAGGCGAGGATCTCTCGGACGACACGCCCGTGGACATCGGTCTCGAGAAGGGCCAGAGTGCAACTTCAACCATGAACATCGTGCTGGCTGTTTCGACGAGCGCTGACGACCAAGTCGATTCGGTCTCCGGCCTGCACCGGGAAGTTAGGGATTTCGCTGGTGACCTCTTACCGGTTGACCACCCAGTGACCGAGTTCTCCCTGAGCCGCCAGCGACACCGAAGCGTTCGAGCATGCGCTGATTGCCCTGGGTCGAGTTCCTCTCAGAGTCTCATACAGGGGAATTCGAGATTTGGCTGCAGCGGCGGGAATAATGGGCCCTGCGGCGGGTCTCGTCTCATGCGGATCGTTTGCCATGGCACTGCCCCGATTCTGCCGGGAGCGTATCCTTGGATGCGCACGCACTACCCTTGCGGATACCTCTGTCCACCGGCGAGAAGGCACAGCAGTTGGTCCGCCAGCAATCCCAGCAGCCCGTTGCGGTGATCAGCAATCTGCTGAGTGACTTTCCTGATCTGGTTGGCGTTGAGCGTTTGGAGCTCTCGCACCGAGCGGCATTTTTGCTGCGTGGCCATGGCCAAGCCCAGGCGGCGGTTGAATTGTTACAGTCCGAGTTGACCCGGCTGCGGCACAGCTCAGAGGGGGAAGGAGATCCCACTGCAGAAGAACTCATCGAGAAGGAGTTCGGCCAGACAAACTCAACTGAGCAGACCTCAACGGAGAAAAATTCTCCCGCGGAAAAACGTTATTAGGAAGAGCCCATCAAGAAGAATCTGCTGAGCAAGAATCTGAGGAGGTGACCACCGACCAGAGCGATGGGGAAGACGGCGAGGTGCTTGCCAAAGTAGCGGCCAAATTGGGCGAAATCACCGAGAATCTCGATCTGTCCTGGGCCGTGACGGCAAATGCTCGCGAACATTTGGTGAGGTTGCTGATGCAGCATGATCGCTTTGAGGAGGCGATACGCCAGCTCCGTACGTGGGCCGCCGAAAGCCCGAGTGAACCAGCCCGCGTTCCTGCTGCCACGATACTGGCAGAGCTCCTAGAAGAACATCTCAGCCACAAAGCTGCTGCCGGAACACTCCAGCAGCTATCTGTCTATTCATAATAACTTGTCACTAGTGAATATTATTGGTTCGCTGAAGATTCTACGACCACATCAGTGACGCACGACCGACAATACTGGCTTCCGGTAGTGCCTCTGGCTGTCCCAACTTGAGCATGACCAACTCGATCATGACCAACCGGGGGCAGACGGAAAGCCCCGGGTCGGAACGGTCCTGAATCTCAGTCGTTGGACGCTAGCTTTCGCCGCCACAGTCCCCGGCTTTCGCCGCCACAGTTCCCGGCTTTCGCCGCCACAGTCGTAGCTCGCGACAGCGAAGGAGGAGTCATGCTCGCAACCAGGCACTCCACCCTCGAGCAACTGCCCGATCCACAAGCCGCTCGACAGTCTATCCAACTTTCGCAACGACCACCCGTCGATCAAGCAGTCAACCAACCCCACCAAGGTACAGGCGACCTGCCCAGCGGCAGCCCCGCCAACACCCTTGTTGCAGCCGACCCGCCACGGTGCGAACCGATGGTTGTCCTCAAGCTGCGACATTGGATCGGCCAACTCGAGCAACTCCCCGCTACTTGGGGTCTTCCGGCTCATCTGGGCCGCTACGGCTGGTATGCACCGGCTGCAGCGGTGTTGGTGCTTCTTGTCGGGACAGGTTCCATGTGGGTAACTCACCGGCAGGTCTCCGATGGTGCTGGCCAGCAGGCTCGTGAAGAGAGCGCCTGGACTGGTGCCCTTGCTCAGGCTCCGAGAGGCCAGCAAGAGACAACCTCGACGGCTTGGCACCTCAACGTTGGTGGCGCCCTCTCATCGCCAACTCCCCTGGCGTTGCAGCTGCCTCTTCAGGCTAACTCTGCGGCGAGGGGTCCTCGGCTGCACGGGTTTGACCAAGAATCTCCTGAGCAAAGTCTCCCAACGCCTCAACAGCGTGGCTACGAACTCTTTGTGCGGGACTGGTCACAACACAAGCCGCCTGAGGGAGGAGATGGCTTGGGGCCGTTGTTCAACGCCACCAGTTGTGCAGCCTGCCATTCGCAGCCGGGTGTCGGGGGGGCTGGGCCGATCGAGCGAAACGTCCAGACCGTTTCGATTACCCAAAGCGGTGCCCGTTCGCTGAGGCAAGGGTGGCACGGCTCCAGTGCGGAGCTCGGGATTGTCCTTTCTTTGCTCCAACCTGAGGGAAGGATCCTTTCCAGGCAATTCACAATTCGCCCGGCGGTTCCCGTTCTGCATCGACACAGCACTCACAGGAGTTACCAGAGATGGCGTGACCGGGTGCTGTTGGTTGCCGCTGGCCCTTGGTCGTCTGTCGAGGAACGCCGAGCGGCGGCTGTTTTGGTCAATGAACGAAATACGCCCGCTCTTTGGGGGGCTGGGTTGATTGACTCCATCCCCAATTCCGGAATCGTGAAAGGGGCTCGCAGGAGCAACGGCAAGGTCCCTTACCTCAAGTCAGGAGGCATCGGGCGGTTCGGCTGGCGGGGGGAGCGGGCGCGATTGGCCGACTTCGTCAAGGGAGCCTGTGCCATGGAACTGGGTCTGAACCTCCCCGAGAACAAGCAGCCCTCTTCTCCCTGGGACGTCACCCACGTTGAGCCAACCGGCTACGACATGACCCGCCGAGAGACCTCGGAATTGATCAGTTACGTCGCCAGCTTGCCCAGGCCGGTTCAGGATGCAACCGAGGATGTTGATCTTTCCTTGGACATCCAGGCAGGTGAGCTGAGTTTCCACCGCATCGGCTGTGCCTCCTGTCACAAACCGGACCTGGGTGGGGTGGCTGGACTCTACAGCGATCTGCTGCTGCATGAGATGGGCCCGATGCTCTCTGATAGCACCGCCTACTATGGAAGCGGATCCGACTCCAGCGGCGCTTTCGTCGAGGCCGTCAGTGCCGGCAGCTGGCAAACTCCGCCACTCTGGGGAGTGGCCGATTCAGCTCCCTATCTCCATGACGGGCGTGCCGACACGCTCCACCTTGCGATTGAGCTTCATGATGGTCAAGGCAAACAAGCCAAAGAAGAATATCTCCGTCTCAGCCTTGCCCAGCGGTCCCGGCTGATCGCTTTTCTGCGTTCGCTGAAAGCACCGCCTCGGGCAGAGCAACAGTTCGTAAGCGTGGCGTCCCGGCCAACAGCCAGCAAGTAGGGGTCTGCCAAGTGAAGCTTGGAGATTTCAGGACTTAGGCCTCATTCGACTGTTCCAGATTGTGGCAGAGGCCCAACCTGGAAGGCTCTGAGCAGGTTCAGGCAACAACATAGGGGTGGGCAACGGCCACATCTGGGACGGTCCACCTAAAGGTTCAGCGTGCGTTGGTCGACCGCCAAGGCAGCCTCCTTGATGACTTCTGCCAGGGTGGGATGGGCATGAGAAGTCCTGGCAAGATCCTCGCTGGTGGCGCCAAACTCAATCGCGACGGCTGCTTCGGCGATGAGATCGCCGGCATGGTGCCCAACAATATGGACTCCTAAAATCCGGTCGGTCTGAGCATGGGCCAACATTTTGACTTTGCCCTCGATATGGCCGAGGGCCCGGGCTCGTCCGTTGGCCATAAAAGGAAAAACTCCCTTGCGGTATTCGACGTTGGACTGCTTGAGGGCCTCCTCCGTTTTGCCAACGCCGGCCACCTCAGGAGCGGTGTAGACAACCGCCGGAATGGCATCGTAGTTGACATGTCCGTAGCCGGTGGCCAGATGCTCCACGCAGGCGACCGCTTCGTCTTCGGCCTTGTGAGCCAACATTGGGCCAACGACGACATCGCCGATGGCGTAGATCCCTGTCTCACTGGTCTGGAAGTTCTCGCCGATGGGGATGCGGCCGCGTGCGTCGGTCTCGATCCCCACATTTTCCAAGCCCAGCCCTTCGGTGTTGGGCTTGCGGCCAACAGCCACCAAGACCCGATCGCAGCGAATCGCGTCCCGGCCCTCTAATTGAACCACACACTGGTCACCCTCCACCTGGGCGCCGGTTACCCGAGCGGAGAGGTGGAACTCTGGTCCTTGTTTGCTGAAGATTTTGTAGGCCTCCTCGGCGATCTCCGCATCCATTTCTGGCAAGATCCGAGAGGCGTATTCCAGCACAGTGACGCGAGAGCCCAGCCGTGACCAGACGCTGCTGAGCTCCAGCCCGATGGCCCCGGCACCGATGACTGCTAAATGCTTGGGAACTTCAGGATAGCTTAGTGCTTCTGTACTGGTGCCGATGCGGTCACCGTCCAGTTCAATCCCAGGGAGGGAGCCTGCCTTGCTGCCGGTGGCGATGAGGATGTATTTGGCCCTCAGCTCGGTTGCTCCGTTTTCTGCCGAGCTGACTAAGACCTGGTTGGGACCTGCTAACTTGCCCCGACCGTGATATCGGGTGACCTTGTTCTTGCGAAACAACCCCGTGACCCCCTCGGTGAGGGCACGGACTGTTTCGTTCTTGCGTTTTAGCATCGCGGCCAGGTCAAGCTGGACGCCATTGACGGCGATACCATGCTTGGCAAAGGAAGCCGAGGCCTCGCGGTAGAGCTCGCTGCTCTCAAGCATGGCTTTACTGGGGATACAGCCGATGCGGAGACAGGTTCCACCCAGTTGAGGTTCTTGCTCGACACAAGCAACATTCATCCCCAGTTGAGCGGCGCGGATGGCCGCTGTGTACCCTCCTGGTCCTGCGCCGATGACCACCAAGTCGTGTTCGTGAGTTGCCATATCTAAAACAGTCAGATCTCCAAAAGCATCCGAGATGGATTTTCGATGATGTCTTTGATGTGCCGGAGAAAGCTTACTGCCTCCCGGCCGTCGATAATTCGGTGGTCGTAAGTCAAGGCCAGATACATCATCGGCCGGATCACCACCTGACCGTCACGTGCGACAGGCCGGTCTTGGATTGTGTGCATCCCCAAGATACCGCTCTGGGGAGCATTGACGATCGGTGTCGAGAGGAGCGAGCCGTAGACTCCTCCGTTGGAGATCGTAAATGTGCCACCGGAGAGCTCTTCACGGGTGAGTTTATTATCCGCAGCCCGTTTCGCAAAAGTCGTGATGGCTCCCTCGATCTCGGCAAAGCCCATTCTCTGGACGTCTCGAAGGATGGGGACGACCAAGCCCTTTCCCCCGCCGATGGCAATGCCGATGTCATAGTAGTTTCGGTAGACGATGTGATCGTCTCGAATTTCGGCATTGACTGCAGGGAACTGTTTGAGGGCTTCAACGGCTGCCTTGACGAAAAAGCTCATAAAGCCAAGCTTGACGCCGAACTTTTCTTGAAAAGGCTCCTTGTACTGTTTACGCACCGCCATCACTTCTGACATGTCCACCTCGTTGAAGGTGGTCAGAAGCGCCATGTTTTGCTGAGCATCGACCAGGTGCTTGGCAATGGTCCGCCGCAGCGGCGAGAGCTGCTTGACCTCCTCCTCACGGCCTGGAGTCAGCGACCCAACCCCGGGACCAACTGCCGGACCAGCCTTCAGGTTGCCCCCTTTGGGAGCCAGTTGTGTCCCGGGAGCTACTGGCGTGCCCACCTGGGCCGCTGGTTGCGAGAGCGTCCGCTGAACGTCTTCTTTGAGAATCCGATTCCCGGGCCCCGTTGGATGGACTTGCTCCGGCGTCAGCCCATGCTGCGAGAGCAACCGCTCCGCTGAGGGCATGGCGAAGGGCTCACGACCGGCGGTTGCCGGATGGAGGTTGGGCTGATTCCCATGGCTCGGGACAGTCAAGCCTGGTTGGGCTTGGCCGGGTTGACTTTGCACCGGCTGTGTCTGGCTGGCTTGTGGAGGCGGGGAGGGGCTCTGGCTTGCGGCGACGACTGAGGCGTCCACCTCATCCAAATAAGCGATTACCTCATCGGGGGCTGCGAATTCATGGTCCTGTTTGAGGATCTCGACCAGTCGGCCGTTGGTGGGGGCATAGATCTCGGCAGTGCTTTTGGCCGATTCGATCTCCACAAGGACTTCGTCCTTTTTCACCAAATCGCCAACTTGCCGTTTCCAGGGCTGCAGTTGCACCTCGGAAATACTATCGTCGCCCGGCGGAGCCTTGACTTCAACACGCATGGTGATCTTTTGGTAACCCCTTAGTTTTGAGAGATCGCGACCGACAATCCGCACAAAGATTCTCTGTCTCCGGTCTGTGCTTTGAGATCTTGTGCCCTTGAGATCTTGTGCCCTTGAGGTGCTGCAGATTCCGGTTGCACCAATACCTCAGGTCCGTCCTTGAGCTTTTTCAGCCCCCATGGGGTCACCCGATCTTGAAGTTTCAACCGCTCGGTTCCGGCTGGGAAGCCCGACTGGCAGAAGCTTTCCAGCGGACCTCGCCATGGGGATCGCGATGCTCTGGGATCGTTGAACCGATCATGATCTCACGAAGCGCTGAGACTGCAAAGGTGAGTTGCTGCACAGCATGAGTCAGATGGGGTCCCCGGCAATCGACCGCTGGCTCAAGAGGGGAGCGAGAGGACTCCCAACAACGCGGGAGGTCGAGCGGAGGGAGGTGAGGTGCCAGCGGGTCGGCAGTTCCAACCGCCCTAGGTCGGCCCCGAGCGTTGGACCCCTCGTCAGCATCGTGGTCCACGTCGGTGTTAGTGACGCTCAGGTGTTGCAATCCCGCCGGAGCCTTCGGGGACCAACTTCCAGCGGAACAACAAGCGACAGCATAGGCCCGAGACCGATTTTGCACCAGAGGCACCAGGACGAAAACCCGACCTCAGTTCCTGCCGAGGTTGACCCGACCGGTCGTGCCTGAGGCACTGTGGTCTCGAGGTACTGTGGTCTCGAGGTACTTTGGTCTCGAGGCACTTTGGTCTGAGGACACGTGGCTCCAGGGCATGTTGCTCGGGCACGTGTTGCTCGGGCACGTGTTGCTCGGGCACGTGTTGGTTTGCGGTCCTTGGTCCCCCGGGGGCGGCAGCCCGGCAGCGAGACGGATGGTCCAAGGCAACGGGCCTTCGGTGAGAAGAGCCCGGCAGCCAACAGCTTCTGAAGACAAGCCGATTGAGTCAGTCAGTTGGAACGAGATCCCAGCAGTTGCCAAACCCGAATTGAAGAACGCTAGGTCTTTGCGCCAGAGAGGCTTGCTGGCTCGGCAGCGAAAGCTTCGCTGATGAGGTCTTGCTGTTCGGCTTTGTGAGCAGCTGCAGAGCCTGTGGCAGGGCTAGCCGATTCAGGCCGGGTGACGCCCACGAAGGGATGCCGACCACTGCAGAGGGATTCGCCGAGCCGACAGCGTAAGAACCGCCAGGCCCCCATGTTCTCAGGCTCTTCTTGCACCCAGATCACTGGTGTTCCTTCTGGGTAAGCTGACAAGGCAGCCGGCAACACATGGTCCCCGAGCGGATAGAGTTGCTCCAACCGCAAAATCGCCACATCGTCGCGTTCCAGCTTCTCTCGTTCGGCTTCCAGTTCGTAGGCAAGCTTTCCGCTGCAGAGGAGGATCTTGTCGACTTTGCTGGGCTCGACCTTCAGGTCAGGCAGGACTTGGTGGAATCCTCCTGAGGCCAGGTCCTGCAGAGCCGAGGTGGCCCTGGGATGACGCAGGCCGCTCTTAGGGGTCATCACCACCAAAGGCTTCCGCCACTTACGAATCACCTGGCGGCGGAGGAGGTGGAAGTACTGAGCCGGTGTTGTGGGGTTGGCGATTTGAATGTTGTCGTCCGCGGCCAGCATCAAAAACCGTTCTAGTCGGGCGCTGGAGTGTTCCGGCCCGGCCCCCTCGAAGCCGTGAGGAAGCAGCAAGACCAGCCCACTGAAGCGGTTCCACTTATCCTCGGCACTGACGATAAATTGGTCGATGATCACCTGAGCGGCGTTACAGAAATCCCCAAACTGGGCCTCCCAGATCACCAGAGCACTCGGGCTATCCAGGCTGTACCCATATTCGAACCCAAGGATCGCTGCCTCGCTGAGTGTGCTGTTGAGGATCTCCACACGCCCTTGCTCGGCGGCAAGGTGCTGCAAAGGCATGTACTGGCCGGGATTTTTGTAGTCATGCAGGACAGAATGACGATGGCTGAAGGTCCCCCGTTGGGAGTCCTGTCCGGACATGCGAAGATTATGGCCTTCGGCCAACAGGCTGGCAAAGGCCAGTGTTTCGGCTGCGCCCCAGTCCAGGGGAGTCTGACCCTGGGCCATCTTTTTCCGGGCGCCAAAGAGCATGCGTTCCAGCCGCGGGTGCACACTGAAGCCTGGGGGGACCTCGGTCTGCTTGAGCAAAAGATCGCTTAAGTGGGAGACCGGCAGGGAGGTATCGACCTCTTCGGCTGTTGATTCGAGTCCGGCGTAGTACCCGGTCCAGACTTTGGCGACTTTCTCAGGCGGTGGGGTGAAGGTTTCGCTTTTGGCTTCGGCCAGGTCGCGCTCCAACGCCTCGCGACGCTGCTCTTCGATGGCGTCAGCCTCCTGCCGGGTGATCTCCTTCAGCGCCAACAACCGTTGCAGGTAGCCCTCGCGTACACCTGGCTTTTGGTTGATCAGCCGGTACATCTCCGGCTGAGTGTAGCTCGGGTCGTCACCTTCGTTGTGGCCATGCTTGCGGTAGCAATAGAGGTCAATGACAACGTCTTGCTGGAATTCTCGGCGGAAATCCATGGACAATTTGACGACTTGACTGACCGCCTCAGGGTCTTCGCCGTTG
This sequence comes from uncultured Pirellulales bacterium, assembly GCA_964648025.1. GTDB lineage: Bacteria > Planctomycetota > Planctomycetia > Pirellulales > Pb10988 > CAZYKP01. The sequence goes on from CAZYKP010000123.1 coordinate 13,929, forward strand.
ACGTGGAAGATCGGCACCTGCAGCATTTTGGCGATGTCGGTGGCGTAACTGGTGCTGCGGCCCTGCTCGGGGGGCGTGGTGAACCCGACCTGGTTGTTGACGACGATATGCAGGGTGCCGCCGGTCTGGTAGGCAGGCAGGTAACTGAGATTGAGGCTTTCCTGAACAACCCCTTCGCCAGCGAAGGCTGCATCCCCGTGGATCAGCAGAGCCATCACTTTTTCGCGGTTGGTATCTTTGCGACGGTCTTGTTTGGCTCGAGTCCGGCCCAACGCGACCGGGTTGACGAACTCCAGGTGGCTTGGATTGAAGCAGAGGGAGACGTGCAGGTTCTTGCCCGAGCTGGTCACCCAGTCGCGGCTGTAGCCCAGATGGTACTTCACATCGCCGCGGCCACGGTGCAGATCCGGATCGGTGTCGGCGAACTCTCGGAAGATGGTCTTGGCGCTTTTGCCCATAATGTTGGCCAGCACGTTCAGCCGACCACGATGGGCCATGCCCAGGATGACTTCCCGGATGCCTTGTTCGCCAGCGGTCTCGATGGCCAAATCGAGCATCGGGATGAGCGTCTCGGCCCCTTCAAGGCTAAACCGCTTGGCACCCTGGAACTTCTTCTGGATGAATTCCTCAAAGAGCACCGAGTTGGTGAGATTCTCCAACACCCTCAGCTGGTCGGCCCGGCTCATCTCCAGCCGGTTCTCGGTGCCCTCCAGGCGTTCCTGCAGCCAGTGGCGGACGTGCAGATCATCGATGTGCATAAACTGCACCCCGATACTGCGGCAGTAGGTATTACGCATCCGCTGGACGATCTCCCGCAGCGTGCGGACGCCAGAGCCTTTGATCGTCCTGGTGCTGAAGCGTTGATCGAGCGCTGGTTCGGTAAACCCATAAAACTTGGGGTCCAGCTCAGGCTGTTCGGGAACCGGCCTTCCCAAGGGATCAAGTTCCGCGCTGAGGTGTCCCCGCACCCGAAAGGCACGGATCAACTGGTCAACCCGATCCTGCCAGACTTGCAGACGGAGTTGTTCATCGGTGATCGATCCCGGCCTAGTCGGAATCGGCAGCGGATCGTGCCCTTCCAGGTCGGTCCGACGCATATGGTCGGCCTCCGGAAGCATCGCCCCGACCTGAACCGATCCGTTCTCCTGGCCGAGCCCGTCAGCGGCTTGGTCGGCTGCTGAGTCGCGGCGTTCCGGGGCATAACTGACCTGAGGGGATACCCCAGGTGAGATTCCGGCGACGGGTGCTTGCCCGGCGCTGCCAAAGAGAGTTGGAGGTCTGAGGGAGCAACCGCGTTGAAACGATCGCAGATCCGGATCGTCCTGGACGAGCTGATCAAAGAAAGCTCGCCAGCCGGGTTCAACGGAACTTGGTTCATGGAGGTACTGCGCGAGTAATTCCTCGACAAACGGCAAGTTGGCAGCATCTAAGGTCAAGTCGGTTACGTTCATGGTCAGGTTGGTGGCATCCCAGCGGCGGCACCTTGAAGGGGTTCCCCAAAAAGGGAAACCTCCGGTGATCAATTGCGGTCAAGACCCGCAACGAGCACGACCGGCCGTCGACTTGCTCGAACTCCGTATTCAAAACAATGCACCCAGAACTGCCAGCCGGCAGCCTCAGATACACAAACGACGCTTGATATCAAGAAAACCTTATCGGAACCAGCCGCGATTTCATAGGAAAATCCTTTGGCAGAATCTTCCTGAAAAAATCGGACCCTGTTTGAGCGCCTGTGGACATCTGGCTCAAAGGGCTCCGGCCAACTCCAACGGAGGGCGACTTCCAGCGGTTGCCCTCGCTGCGGGTCCCCAACAGGCAGTACCGAGACGGTTGTCTGAGCACCAACCCTAGCTTGAGGACAATCTGGTGAGGGAAAACGCTTGCATCCCTCGCCAACCCAGCCTGGGCTTCTTGGTTGCTGGCCTCGAGGGATAGTCCCTTGAGGCATTCTACCTTGGTCCGCCGCTGGGGGATGGGAAGTCTGCTCCCAAGATCCACTGGCCACTTCGCTCGTTGCCGAGATTCCCCTCTCAGATCTGCCTTTCCCGAACCCGGCCGTCGCATGGCAACAGTCTTGGCCGCCAAGCCAAGCCAAGCCGGCAGGATCGTTCTGGCGAAAAAGAGTTCCTCGGCGTTGCAGATTCCGGTGCCCTGTGCCCATGAGCTGGACTCTGTGGTGTTGAACTCTCTGGCACTTGGCCAACGACCAGCCAAGAGGACCGTCCTTGCCTGTCTTGCGGGGTGCTGATCGACAAGGAGCAAGCCGCCTCGTTCTCTGGCCTTGATCTCCGCCGTCTGTCCGGGTCTCACCAACCCAAGTGAGAACTCGGCTGCCAGGCGAATTGCTGGCCAAGATCCTCAGTTCAGGGGGATCGGGTTGGTCACTGGCTCGACGACATGCTGCAATTTCGGTACCCAATGACATCCAAACAGCCCAGAACGAGGTTGGGCGTTGGGAACGGTCACCGGTCACCAGCAAGCAGCTGTTCAGATAGCGGTTGCCCAGGGAGTGGTGGCACAACCGAAAGCTGGTCGGCTTGCTGTGAGGGAGTCCGAGTGCAGAGCCTCGGCGGTATCGGCCGCTGAACTGCTCACGAACGATCTTGGATGAGGTTACTGGGGTGGACACCTGAGAGTTTGCCCCGCAGTGGCGGAGGGCCAGACAGCCCAGGAAGGATTGGATCGGTCAATCGCGATCCAGTTCCATTATCGAAGACCCGAGAAAATTTACCACCCCGTTTTCCTCGGAACTTCTCACCCTGAGAACAACTCAGAGGTCTCCAGGCCAGAGACGCCATCCTCAAGGCATCCGTTGATTGGGGGAAACAACGAGTTCTCTTCTTGGCAGAGTTTGCTTCTTGGCGAGTTTTCTGTCCCCTCAGCAAGCTGCTCAGGCCAGCGTCGGTTTCCGGTTTCTTGCCCTGCAGTTCGTGATCTCGGAACTGTGCCTTCTCGGAGTTACATGTTGTGAGGTTTGCGTGTGGTGAGGCATGCGTGCTCTCAAGCATACGAGCTGTCTGGGGTGCGTTGTGTCTGAGACGACAGCAGGATAGACTCCCGCAGTCGGTTTCTGCTTTTCTTTTTAGCTCCTCTGGTGTCCGGCAATGGCCCATAGCGTCACACTGATTCCTGGGGATGGGATCGGCCCTGAGGTGACCGCCGCGGTTCAGCGAGTCATCGACGCAACAGGGGTCAAGATTTCTTGGCAACAGTGCGATGCCGGTGCCGAGGTGAACGCACGTCATGGAACACCGCTGCCACCTGAGACCTTCGACTCCATCCGAAAAAACGGGGTCGCTCTCAAAGGTCCCATCGGGACTCCGCTGGGGACTGGCTTTCGCAGCGTCAATGTGGAACTCCGGCAACGGTTGGACTTGTATGCCAACTTCCGTCCGGCCAAGACCATCCCCGGCGTCCGCAGCCGCTATGAGGATGTCGATCTGATTGTCATTCGGGAGAACACGCAGGGGCTTTATTCTGGGCTGGAACACCGAGTGGTGCCTGGGGTCATCGAGAGCCTGCGGGTGATCACCGAGAGTGCCAGTGAACGCATCGTGCGGTTTGCCTTCGAGACAGCCGCGAAGCAGTCCCGCCGAAAGGTCACCGCTGTTCACAAAGCCAATATCCTCAAGCTCAGCGACGGTTTGTTCCTTGAGGTGGCACGGCGTGTCGCGCGGGACTATGCCGATCAGATCGAATACGACGAGGCGATTGTTGATGCTACTGCGATGCAGTTGGTGCTGGATCCGGACCGCTTCGACGTTCTCGTGATGGAGAACCTCTTTGGAGACATCCTCTCCGATTTGGCCAGCGGCCTCATCGGCGGGCTGGGAGTCGCACCCAGCGCGAATGTCGGTGACCAAGCTGCCATTTTTGAGGCCGTCCATGGCTCGGCCCCGGATATTGCCGGTCAGGGCATTGCCAACCCCACCGCCCTGGTCCTCAGCGGGGCGTTGATGCTCCGGCACCTTGGCGAACAAGAGGCTGCCGAGCGAATCGAGGCGGCCGTTCGGCTGGTCATCGGCCTCGGCCAAACAGTCACCCGGGACTTAGGCGGTTCGGCTTCAACCGCCGAATACGCCCAAGCCCTAATCAACCATTTGGGATAACCCAACTGGTGCCGATTGTGGCAAAGGCTCGCTCCCTCGGGACCGGAAGCCAATGCAACAACATCTGGGTGGCCACAAGCTCACAGGGGCCAAGCCCACACCCGGGATCGTCCAAGTCATGGACTTTCAGCCACCTACCTTCGAGGACACAGCAACAGCTGGCCTACCCCACAAGGCCTGTACGCCAGCGTCGACCAAAGCTCCGCACGTGAGAACTCGCGTGTAGCAGCTTGGTGTACCTGAGAGCTCACCCGTCAAAACGGATTCGCTTGTTGATGTCGGTGTTGACCGAGTGGTAGGGGCGATACAGGTTGCCGCTGTCAAAGGTGGCCTCGCGAATGTGCTCCACGTCGTCCTGGCCGATACATTGCGAAAAGATCGGCAGCAAGTACTCGGCACCGCGTCGGCTGATCCCCATTTTCTCGGGGTCGTACAAGTCGGGGTGCACCCGTCGTGCGTGGATCAGTCCCCAGCGATCACGCAGGACATTGGCGTGGATACTATCGAGATGGAATCCGTCAGCGGGATTCCACTGAAGCACCGAAACGGCGTTGTTTTGGCCCTCGATGAGCAGATCGACGGCTTTGCCGCCGAGCTGGGCTCCGTAGAAGCGGTCAAAGAGCAAGGGGCGGCCACCACGCTGAGTGTGGCCGATTTTCCGGGTGAAGACGGCGTCTTTGGCCAGGGCCCCGCGGCGGAGACTGCGGAAGTATTCATCGCCCAGATGTTCGATGAGCAGGTCCTTGAGCGCCTCACTGGCGCCGGAGAGTTGAATGTTTCCGGCCGGGTCGGTGGTCTGACGTGCGGCGCCGAGTTCCTGGCCGGTCTGATCGACGATGCCCTCACCGCAGACGATGACGCAGTGTTTCTGCAGGGCATAAAACTCTTTGACCCGCTCGACCATCAAATTCATGTCCAGCGGAAACTCTGGGATCAGCATAATATCCGGCTGGCCAAAGGCCGTTCCCAGAGCGATGTAGCCGCTATGACGGCCCATGACCTCCACGATGGCGATCCGCCGGTGGCTTTCCGCAGTTGTCCGCACTCGGTGCACACCTCCGACCGCCACAAAGACGGCTGTGGCGTAACCGGGTGTGACGTAGTTGACCATTTGGGCAGGATCGTACTGGACGCGGCTGGGGCGGCAGTAATACCGATGGCCTTTGGGTTCACAGGCCTCTCGTTCCCAGAGGTCAGGCTCGCTGGGAAAGTTGAGGCCCAAGTCGTTGTCGATGGTCTTGGGGGCCAGAACACATGGTAACCGTTCGGCCAAGGGCTGCAGGCCGTTGAGGGAGCCGTCACCACCGATACAAATGAGCCCATCGATATGGAGTTTCTTCAACCGAGTGGCAATCGCATCCAACCCTTCCTCGTCGGAAGGGTCCACATAGTCGCGGCTTGCTCCCAGGATCGTTCCCCCCAGCGTTTGATCCACCTCCGGGATGGCTGAGAACAAGGGGTTCAACAGCACATGGGGAACTCGGGGATTAAAGAGGCTGTTAAAGCCCTTCATAAACCCATAAAGCTCGATTTTCAGTTGGTTGGCCCGATGGACCGCCCCATAAATCGTGGCGTTGAGTGCAGGTGTATCGCCGCCTGCTGTGATAATCCCTATGCGTTTCATGACTCGCTCGCCGGTTGTTTTTGGAGCTCACGTGGTCGAAACGACCCGAACCCCTCTGCCCCATCAGCTTGACTGTTCGGCAACTCGACCCCGGCATGAGAGCCGGTCGGTCGATAGTGCTCCACAGGCTTCCAGTTCACAAACCAAATTCCTCCGGTCGCCACAGCACCGGGTCCTTTTCGGGAATTGCCGTCAAACTACTCGGTTGATCGCAACAGGGGAAGCCATCAACGCTGAGTTGTCAGCCCCATCTGCCAGGGCCCCGGGGAAAGACGCAACCTGTGGTCTGATCCCCGAAGACGCTTTGACCCGCATTTTGCTCGCCATTGGTCGTCCCCACAAAACTCCGAAAGGGGATTCCAAGACAAACAAGCACTTCGCAGTGAACATCCTCTGAGGTTTCTCAGAGAGAAGGCAGCTGTGTTGGCTAAGGGCGTTCATCCGTAGTTGGCCGCTCGAAGAGCTGCCCCTCCGTTGGCAAGCCCTGCGGCCCTGGCTGCGGCGGCTGGTGGGGCACCTTGGGCGGGATGGCCCCTGAGTGACCTGCCCCTATGTGAGCTGCCCCTGGTTGAACTTCCCCCCGCCCAACTTGATCAGGCCCAACTTGATCAGGCCCAACTTGATCAACCGCGACCTCGCCGGCTTCAACTTCTCCGGCTTCAACTTCTCCAGCTTCAACTTCTCCGGCCTTCAGGGGCACTGAGCTTACTGGACCGGACTCAGTTGTGGTGGCGGTTGTACTGGGCTCGGTTGTGATGGGCTCGGTTGTGATGGGCTCGGTTGTGATGGGCTCGGTTGTGATGGGCTCATTGGGGGCTGCTTGATCGGCAGGTTGGGCAGTTCCAGCCAGAGGAAGGACGTCCACAGCGACTTCCATTGTGTTGGCGCCCCCACCGATAATAACCCCCCTAAGTGGAGGGATGTCACTATAATCTCGAGCCCAAGCCAGAGTCACGTGTTGTTCAGCTGGCCGGAGGTTGTTCGTGGGGTCGAAGTCGATCCATCCCCCGTCGGGCACTAGCACGGAGAACCAAGCATGTGAGGCGTCGGCACCAACCAGACGGGCTCGCCCCGGCGGTGGTTGAGTTTGCAGGTAACCGCTGACGTAACGGGCTGCTAAGCCTAATGATCTGAGACAGGCAATGGCAAAATGGGCAAAATCCTGACAGACCCCCCGTCGATGTTCATAGACAGCCTCCACCGGGGTGGAAACTGTGGTAAAACCGGGTTCATAGGCAAAATCGGCGTGAATCCGCCGCATCAGATCATCTGCAGCCTCCACCAAAGGACGTCCAGGTCGAAACGATCCTCGGGCGTACTTGGCCCAACGCGGGTGTACGGAGATCTGCTGACTGTCCAGGATAAACGGCCGGGCGAGGGGATCGTTGAGAAAACGCTGACGAGCCTCCTCCCAGGGAATCCCGTGTTCTGGGGCGTCGCTTTTGGGCGGCGGTGAAACCTCAACCACGCTGGCTGCGGTCACCTGAAGTGTTGTGTGCGCTCGTTGGATGGCAAAATACACTCCGATGTTGCCGAAGAAATCCTTTCTCGCCTGCTGAACGGCCGGTGTCGGATCAATTTGCAGCTGAGTGGAGACGCATTGTTGGTGGCGGTCATCACGAGGCACTAAAAATGCCTCATTATGGCAGAGGGAAACAGGCAGAGAATAACGATAGCGAGTTGTGTGAGTCACCTGATACTGCTTCATCGGCCCTCGGCCTCACAGATTGTCGTCATCGGTGATCGAATGTTCCGACGTCGTCGACCCAACCAACTTCCAGTCCGGTTTTGATTCAGGCTTGGTCCCAGGTTTGACTCCGTTTGACGGTTGGAAAAAGCTCATTTCATCGGGTTGGCCTCGACCGTAGCCAGAGTGACCGCAGCCTCCCGGATAGGCAAGTGCCTCAGAACGTTGCTGAAAAATGTGGCACTTTGCAAATACTGGTGACCCGTTGACAACAAGCACTCGACTCCCCTGCATGGGCCTAATCAGGGAAAATTGGTAGCAGACAAGGTGACACCGTAAGCTGAGTTTCGCCTCCCCCATGGCCAAACTGACCCTTCAAACTCATTGGACCGCGTGCGAGCGTTGGGGTATCCTGGCGATCTGACAAGGGAGGAATCGCCCCCAATGCATCGTTGGCCGAACAACATCACTCTCAAACTCGTACGTTCTGCCAGCTCCAAAAACCACTGCTTCGACCAAAACCACGGCAATTCTTTGCTGAGGAGCACAAAACCACTGAGCCTCAAATCCGTTCTGACCCTACCGGCGACCAACGGAAGTTCGGATTGCGGCAATTTGGCAGTTGGCGCGGCCGAGCACTCTTGAGCAAATCGATCGTGCAGTCGTCAGTTGGTCAGGCCTGCAGCCAGCAGGGCTTGGTCACTGGCGATCCATTGTCTGGGGTCAACTGCTTGGTCGACGATTGCTCGGAACTTCCTGCTGCCACCAAGACACTTCAGACCCTCGGTGCTGGTCACGGCACACAAATATGCGGTAGACACCTGTCCAAAAGCGGCCGAGTGATTGAGGCTCTGCTGCTGCCAACGCGCCCGGGAGGAGATCTCGATTCCTGTGCCACTCGAGTGGAGTGGAATTCGATCGCTGTTGAAAGAGGGTCAGGGAGGTTTGGTTTGCCGGCCACAGCACAATGACAAGCGTGGGCAGTCAGGCCTGGCAGTCTTCCCAGGCATTCCAGGACCCCCAATCCGTCTGAAATCGGTTGAGCATTTCGGATCACTGTGGACCTGGCCGACCACCTGTGTCCAAGAGAGCGCGAGGCTTGGATGAGCGAAGCGATTTGGTGGCTCAAGCAGTGCGACTGGCTCACCGACCTTCCCGCAGAGACAATGGGAGAACTCGAGCGGGTGGCGACAGTCCGTCAGTTTCCCCGCAAAGCCTTGGTTTACTTTCCCAACGAGCCCGCTGAACACTTGCTGTTGTTGGCCCGCGGGCGGGTGAGGCTCAAGGACGTGTCGCCTGAGGGAAAAGAGGCCACCCTTGCCTTTGTGGATGAGGGAGAACTCTTTGGCGAATTGGCCTTGGTTGACGATCGTCCGCGTCACGAGTTTGCCGAGGCGGTCGAGGCTTGCACGATCTTAGCCATTCCCAGAGACGAGTTTCTCAAAGCAGTCGAGCAGCTTCCCCGATTGGCCCTTCGACTAACCAAATTGGTCGGCCTGAGACGACAACGAATCGAGAATCGGCTCCGCAACGTTCTCTTCCGCAGCAATCGTGATCGAGTCATCCTGCTGCTGATTGAGTTGGTGGACTCGCACGGCCAGGAGGCCGCCGGCCTCTGGGAGATCCGCTTACGTCTTTCTCACCAAGACATGGCCAGCCTGATCGGAATCACCCGTGAGTCTGTCACCCTTGTGTTGGGGCAGCTTCAATTGGAGGGATTTATTAAGGTCCGCAGACGCCAGATTACCGTTTTGGATTTGCCGGGCTTGATGGACGAAACGCAATCCAGCACCAAACCTCTGGGTTCCGCTCGAGCACACTCCGCCCAGTCCAATGGCACCGCCTCCAGTCCCAAAGCACAACCAACTTTGAAGGCTCCTGGAACGCCCCCAGCCACCTAAATTTCACAGACCCCACAGTTTCACAGACCCCAGTATGACAGACCCCAGTATGACAGACCCACCTTTCATCTGCGTCAGCCGCGACGATCATCTAGGGCGCGACAATGGCTTCCTGCCGCTTTGCCTCGAGGCCAACTGAGCCGAATGATGCAACGTAATACGGTTTCGTCACGAGAAGCTTGACCGGATGCGATGGTCGACCAACATGGGTTGTTGCTGTGGAAGGATTTTCAGAGCCACCAACGGACGTGTTGTGAGGCATATCACAGACTGGCAAGCAGATCTGGCCGTATGAATAGATACTGGACTCAACCAGTTCGGAACTTGTTGAGGTCGTTAGGTTAGTCACAGGAAACTGCGAGCGATGGCACCCGCTGATCCTCACGCATGGCAACCCTGCCCGTCGGGCGAGCTGCACGCTCTGCAACGTCGAGTTCGTGGTCGTCGAAACCGTCGTAAAGTCATTCGATCGGCTACTGCCGCCTTGGCGGTCGCTGGCTCACTCGTGCTTGGTGGTTACTGGCTGTCGCAACCGGCAGCATTGAACCACTCCGAGGTATTGAATTTGGCCGAGGCTTACTCCCAACCCAACGGTTTGACGGCCACACAGCGAGCGCAGGTGGAGAGACATTTGCAGAAGTGCGCCCCCTGCCGGGAACACTACCGCCAGCTTGGGTACCTCAGTTTTCTCTGGGACCAAATCACCTTGGCGATGCGTTAGCGAACCACCGGGATGGGGGGGGGGGGGGGGGGGGGGGGGGGGGGGGGGGGGGGGGGGGGGGGGG
>CAZYKP010000124.1:0-22757 GCA_964648025.1 uncultured Pirellulales bacterium
AACCGACTGCCAAAATCAACCGACTGCCAAAATCCTAGGAAACAAGGCACTAGGGATCATCCAGAGAGGCCCTCCCCGCAGGAGGGAATCCAGAGACTTCACAAGCCTTCCCGAGGGCACCCTCGACCAAGAGAGGCGGTAGTCGCTATGTCGACCGACCCATCTGGCTCATCGTTGAGTCTTCCACGAATCGCTCGGGAGAGATTTCACCGAGTGGTGTTGAAGATTTCTGGCGAGAGCCTGGGACCAGCCGATGAACGTGGCATCAGTCCGGAGGAGGTCACCAAGATCGCCCATGAGGTCGCAGCGGCAGCCAAACTCGGCGTGGAGATCGGTATCGTCTGTGGAGGCGGAAACATCCTGCGGGGGGCCACCTTCTCTCAGCAGGAGTCGCCGGTCCAGCAAGCCACTGCCCACCAAATGGGGATGTTGGCAACGGTGATGAACGGCTTGGCTTTGCAAGATGCCCTTGAGCAAGCCGGTTGCGGAGTCCGGTTGCTCTCAGCCATTCGCATGGATGAGGTGGCCGAACCCTACATCCCCAGACGGGCACGACGCCATCTGGAAAAGAAGAAAATCGTCATCCTTGCTGGAGGTACCGGACTGCCCTTTGTCACCACCGACACCGCTGCTGCTTTGCGAGCACTGGACTTGGGCGCCGAGGTGTTGCTGAAGGCCACCAAGGTCGACGGCGTCTACAGTGACGATCCCATGAAAAACCCGCATGCAATCCTGTACAATCACCTCTCCTACCGCCAAGTCCAGCACCAAAACCTGCAGGTGATGGACGGAGCGGCAATTGCCCTCTGCATGGAACACCGGCTGCCCATTTTGGTGTTTAACTTTAAGCAAAAGGGCAACATCCAAAAGGCCGTCAACGGCCAGACCGTTGGAACCCTCGTGGACGAACGTGAGCCCTCAGCCAAGTAGCCGGGCATCACTTCACAGCACGCCTCCAAACCCTCGTTGAGTGACCGATCAGCCGACTCTGGAAGAATCTGCGTGGCTCAGAAGAGCCTGCGTGGCAAACTCGAGGGTTTGGAACAAGTTCTCGTCCACCTGCCGTTGACAGCAGCTGATTCGCAAGGCGTTTCGCGAGTAGACTGTCAAGGAACGATTGCAGGGGCCACAAGCCACCTCTCTGGTCGTCAGGCCGACCCATCGGCTGGCCCGGATCTCAGAGACGAAGCAGCCGGAGGTGTTTCCCGTCTCGGGACAACGGTAATATCAAAGTGGCAGGCAAGTGGACCGCAGCTGGGTCCATCACCGGTGGGCTGCCCAACGACAGGAAACAACACCACCGGTCGCAGACTCTGCCCCAATCGTTCCGGACTGAACCAACGTTCTCAATCGATTGTCCTGGCGACCACGGTTGAGCCCACTCGGGTTCCCACGAACAGGACAGTCAGTCAAGGAAACGCTCTTCTGGAGACAACTGTTCAACACACACCGATTGACAAGTCAGCAATCGATTCAGCGAAGGGCCATCGAGCCAAGCTCACCTCTCAGACGACTTGGACCTTTTGAGGGTAACTTGCTGGACGACATTCCCAGCCGGACCACAATCATCAGGAGAGCAGACCCATGAATACCGAGGAAACCCTTTTGGATGCCGAAGAGCGGATGGAAAAGGCCATCGGCGTGATGAAGGATGCCCTGGCCGGCTTGCGGACCGGACGAGCCAACCCCGGCTTGGTCGACTCCCTCCGCGTGGAGGTTTATGGATCACAGACGCCGATTAAGCAAGTTGCCAGCGTCAACTGCCCCGAGCCGCAGCAAATCGTCATCAGACCTTACGATCCTGGCACCATCAAAGATATCGAGAAGGCTATTATCGCTAGCGAACTCGGGCTGGCCCCCAATAGCGATGGCCGCGTGATCCGCTTGAACCTGCCGCCTCTCTCCAACGAGGTCCGCAAAAAGCTGGTCGCCCGTGTCAAAGAGCTCAGCGAAGAAGCCAAAATCAGCATCCGCAACATCCGCCGAGATGCCAACAAGGCCGCCGAGCAAGCAGAAAAAGATAAGGAGATCTCCGAAGACGATCGGGACTCCCTCAAGGAAGAGATCCAAGAACTGACCAAAAATTACGAGACCCAAGCCACCGATCTGGCCAAGCACAAAGAAGAGGAAATCCTCGAGGACTAAATCTCGATCCCAACTCGCGTAGATCCTCCGCACTCAAGGAGCCTCAGTCCGACTGCCTCTTCGAGTCGACCTGGGACATCAAAGGCCAACACTCGATCGTCAGTCGCCAGCCAAACAGTTGCCGGCCAAATAGTTGCCAGCCAAACAGCCGCTGGCCAAACAGCCGCTGGCCAAACAGCCGCTGGCCAAACAATTGCCGGATGCCCAGGCTTGGAGCAGGCTTGCCATCAGCCGTGACAACTTCATCGGATTCCACCAGTTCCCCGTCCCCAGACTCTCAGCCCCGAGCTGCTCGGGATGCAGCGACTCCACTTCACTCCACCGACCCCCTAGCGCCAGCCTTAGCGGCTCATCGGGCCGGAGAACTCAGAGAGGCTGAGCTTCAATACCGCCAGATCCTCAAAACCGATCCCCACCGAGCCGAAGCCTGGCACCTGCTGGGACTGGTTGCCCAGGCGACCGGCCATCTGGCCCAAGCAGAGGAGTTTATCACAAGAGCTCTCAAGTTAGGGTCCCACCAAGCATCCATCTACCACAACAACCTGGGAACCACCCTGGCCTCAGCCGGACGTGTGCCAGAGGCCATCCAAGAATACCGCAAAGCATTGCGGCTGCGTCCGGACTATCCCGAAGCTCTCAGGAACTTGGCTCGCAGCTATCGGGAGATCGGCCAATCCAAACGCGCCACCTTGCTACTGCGTCGGCTGACTGATGAGCAGGCAGCCGATCCCGAAACCCTTCAAGAGAAGGTCTACCTCCATCAGGAAGCCGGAGAGCACAAAGCCGCTGCCGAAACACTCCGCCAACTTCTCCAGCTACAACCTCACAATCTGTCGGCCATCCTCCAGCTTGGTCAGGTGCTGCTGCAAGCAGGACGCCCCGGCCGGGCGGTCCCACTGCTGGCCAAAGCGGCCGAGCGAATGCGCTCGGCTTCGCCCAACAGCCAGATCACTCTCCCCAGCCATCAGCCCCGAGGCACTCTCAACACAGCAAATCCCAGCGACACAGACTCGGGCACTAAGACCTCAGCTTCCCAAGCACCCGTCGAGGTGACGGTTTCCTTCCCCCAAGTGCTCACCTGGTGGGCCAAGGCTCTTGTCCAAGACGGGCGTCCCGCTGAGGCTCTGCCGGTCTACGACCAGCTGCTTGCCCTCAGCACCGCCGGCGATCAATCACGCGACAGCCGTTCGATCCAGTCGCAGGCGGCCGAACCTGTGGTGGCTGACTCCCAAGCGACTGACGTTCAGGAAGCTGACTCGGAAACCGCAGGTGGAGATCGGGGGGACCCAGCATCCGAGGGAATCCCCGAGGACCTGGCTCAGCGGCGGCGTGAGGCGTTGTTGTTGGCCGGTCGCTGGTCGGCTGCTTGGGCAGAACCGGCCCAGAGGGTCTCAACGACCCGTCCGGAACTGACCCAACTCCGCTGGTGGGGCGGACCGCTGGAGGGGCATCCGATCTTGCTCCATGCCGACGAGACCACTTCGGAGACCCTGCTGTATCTCCGATACGCCCAGCTGGTCCAGGAAGCAGGAGGCCGGGTGGTCCTGGAAATCCCCCCGCGGCTGATTCCACTGTTGCGGCGCTGCCCTGGCGTGAGTCAGCTGATCGGCCGAGGAGAAATCATTCCGCGTTGTACCTGGCAGACTCCGCTGTCTGCTCTGCCAGTCGCTTTTGGGACGACGCCAGAGACGGTTCCGGCCTCGGTTCCCTACATCGCCCCCGACCCTCAGCTGGTCTCGGCCTGGGCAGAACGCTTGAGCCGCTTGCGAGAAGATCGCCGCCTGTTGGTCGGCCTGTCCTGGCGGGGCGACCACCAACGAGAGGACCGATCGCTTCCGTTGGGACGGTTGCTTGCTGCCCTCTCTCAACCGAACGTTTCTCTGGTGAGTCTGCATCTGGGCTCGGTCCAGCAAGAGCTAGCAGAGATCCACTCTGCTGAGGCGATTCGCGAGCTCGGACCAGACTACAGCGGAGCTGGCGGGGCTTTTACTGATACTGCCGCGGTTCTCTCTCAGTTAGACTTAGTGATTTGCTGTGAGAGTGTCATGGCCCATCTGGCCGGAGCGATGGGGGTCCCTGCTTGGGTTGTCGTTCCTCGTGTGCCTGATTGGATGTGGGGTCCAATGGGCGACCGCTGTGTGTGGTACCCTTCGTTACGCCTGTTCCGCCAGTCCCGTCCAGGGCGGTGGAAACGCGTGCTCCAAGATGTTGGCGATGCCTTCGCTCAATACTTGGCTGAGGGCCAACTCAACCCCACCGACGATCCGTCCCCACAACAGTAAGTCGTCGCTAAAATGAGTCCTGTCTCCTTGGACTGTCCTAGATGTGGCGGTTGCCCACCAATACGTTGTTGCATAGATCTGTTGAGGGGCCGACAGGTTGGGCCTCTGCCACAATCTGGAACAGTCGAGCTACTGCTCCCCTCGGAAAAGTCTTGCTCGTCCAAAACACGCGAGCGGCCGGAACGACCAGTGATCTGCTAGCTGTTGATCTGCCAGCCTCTACGCTGTGTTGGACGAGCCAAGATTTTCCGCAAGCTCAGTAGGGGTGACTCTAGGGCTTCATGTTTGCAGGTTTTGGTCAGCGTTTGTACCGAGAGCTGATGCCTCGATGGAGAATCTTGAACAGCTCTGACAGCTTGCCTGGATTGGAAGGGCGAAAAAAAGGGTTCGACATCCCAGCTAGCACCGCTGGTGAGAAGACGTTCTTCCCCACAGTTGGGTGAATCCAAGGTCGATCAGGGGGGTGAACCAATGCAATATCTGGAAGCGGTTCAGCAGCGACTTGACAAAGACCCATTTGTCGGACGCTGGCGACACGCTCTGTTTGCTGCCGGAGGGATGACCGGCTGTCCCGACTGGCAACTCGAAGTGCGGGACCGTCTGGAGGACTCGCCCGATTGGCTTGTGCTGCTCAATCCCAAACAGCGACGCTGGCCCATCCAAGATCCCAACGCTGCGCGAGACCAGATCCAGTGGGAGTTTGATCACCTGCAAATGGCCAGTGCCGTCTTGTTCTGGTTTCCGCAGGAAACCCTCTGCCCGATTGCCCTTTTCGAACTAGGAAAATGGCTGGGTAAGCCTATCGCTATCGCACAAAACGGCGCCAGCAATCCCCATCAAGTCTATAAGCCCCTCTTTGTGGGATGTCATCCCAACTACGCGCGGAAGTTCGATGTGGTCACCCAAGTCAGGCTCGAACGCAAGGAAGTGGAGGTTGTCCACTCTCTCGGGGACTTGGTCGCTCAAGTGCAGCAGTGGATTGCTAAGCTGCCAGACCGGGAATCCGCCTAACCCAGCCCACTGGTTCCTTGCTGCGGACAGGACCTTCAGGGACGAACATTCGCGAGCACCCCGAAGGTCTCTGCTCACCATTTGGCCAAAAAAGACGAGGCTGCTTTGGTCAGTCCTTCACACAAGCGACCCAACACAAGCGACCCGACACAAGCGACTTGACACAGGCCAACCGATCGAAGCCAGCTGACGGAAGTTGCTGGCAGGATCGGCTCGCCCGACACGGAGAGTCGCCTTGAGAAGCTTTTGTTTGCCCGAAGAACGGGGCCTCGGGTATCCGGCAGCGTGGAGAGCAAGCTGGTGGCCGAACCGCCGATTCCAAAGGCGTTCCCAGCATCGCCACTGAGTTGGCAGCTTTTCCAGAAGCCGGACGAGCCAAGGTTTTCCCCCACCTCAGTCGATGGCCGGCCGGGTCGAGTTGGTTGGCCAGCTCACCTAAGAGGCATGCTCAGGTTGCCGCGACCTGCATCGCGGCTTCTTCTTCAGCCTGACGGCGGTTGAGCAACCGCCAGATCTCACCTGCCCACAAGACCACTGAGGTGCCTGCGACCATCGCCAACCACTCGAGAAAGGTAAGAGGGACAGTGCGGAAGACATCTCCACCGAATTGAACGATCAGGACTTGGCCGACAAAGATAGCCACCGCAATGGTGAGAAACGAAGGGTTGGTCAAGAAATCGGTCAACGCGCTCTTGTTGACTCCCAGCCGCCGTGCGTTGAACAAATTCCAGAACTGCAAGAGCACAAAGATGTTGAAAAAGACTGTCAGTTCCCAACTCGCCTCTTCCACAGCGGTGGGCTGGAGAAACAATAACAGGGCAAGCAGCGCTGCCACAAAAACAGCACCGACTCCAAAGATGCCCTTGGCCATCGCCGGAGTGACGATGAAGGCGTCAGGATCTCGCGGTTTGTGAGTCATCACTTCTTCAGAAGGTGGCTCGGTGGCCAAGGCCAAAGCAGCAAAAGTATCCATAATGAGGTTGACCCAAAGCATCTGGATCACCGTCAGCGGCAACTGCACATCGATAAAGGGACCCAGAAAAGCAATGGCCAAGGCAGCCACGTTGATCGTGAGCTGAAACAAGATGAACCGCTGAATGTTCTGGTAGAGCGACCGGCCCCAGACCACTGCTTTAACAATCGTGCTAAAAGAGTCGTCTAGTAAAACGATGTCGCTGGCTTCTTTGGCGGCCGCCTTGCCGGTCATTCCCATGGACAGGCCCACATCAGCGTAGTTTAAGGCGCCGGTGTCGTTGACCCCGTCTCCGGTGACCGCGACAACCTCACCCTCGGCTTGCAGACTGCGGACGAGCTTGACCTTCTCCATGGGTCGAGCGCGGGAGAGGATCTTCAAACGTTCGGCCGCTGGCCCGGCATCGCCATCGGAGAGCTCGCCAAACTGTTGGCCGCTGAGGTGCATTCCGCTCTCGGAGCCGGAGGCCTCGTCCTCATCGGTCCATAGCCGCAGTTGCCTGGCAATCTCCTTGGAGGTGCTCGAGGTATCCCCGGTGACCATTTTGACCTGGATCCCGGCGGTCCGGCAGGCATCGATGGCCGCGGGGACATCCTCACGGATGGGGTCCGAGATGGCCACAAATCCCAGCCAAACAAGCCGTTCTTGGGCCAGGGGCTGCAAGTCGGGATTGTCTGCTAACTCGGGCAGGTCCTCGCGATAGGCAAACCCCAAAGTCCGCATGCCGCGAGCTTGATAGTCAAGCAAGGCATTGTGAATGTCGTTGCGGCGTGCGTCATCGAGCTCTTCGACCCCGTCGGGAGTCAGAATGGCAATACACCGATGAAGGATCACCTCTGGGGCTCCTTTGACATGGAGCGTCGTCTGATCGGTCGCCGGTGATTTGCCCAGGGTTGCCATGTATTTGCGTTCGGTCGAGAAGGTCAATTGTTTCTTAACCGGGAAACGCAGACGAATTCGGAGGTAATCAATCTTATGGTCCTGCAGCCAGTACAGAAGAGCTCCCTCAGTTGGGTTGCCGATGACCTGGCGTTCCGGGGTGGCCGTTTGGCCCGAGGCAACTTGCTGGGAAGCCTTGTCCTCCACTGTCTGCCTGGCGGGCTGTCGGCTGCCCGAACTCTGGCTGGGGGCACGAGACGAGTCCGATTGTTCGCGGCTGAGATTGGCCGTGGAGTTGACGGCGATGGCCTCAACGATTCGGTTGGCTGCTCTGCTGGACTGAAGAAGGCCCTCTCCCCGAAGTCCCCCTGGTCCGTCCTCCGAGCCGTCCTGGCCCAGAGCGGGAAAAACCGAAGCGTACAGTCGCATCTGGTTTCTGGTCAGGGTGCCGGTCTTGTCCGAGCAGATCACCGTGACCGCCCCGACAGTCTCGCAGGCGTGCATCTTGCGAACCAGCGTGTTGGAGGCGGTCATCTTCCGCATGCTGTAGGCCAAACTCAGCGTCACGCTCATGGCGAGGCCCTCCGGAACGGCAACCACAATGATCGTCACCGCAATCATGAAGTAGCCCAGCAGGAGTTCGACAGCTGTCAGAGGCAGCCAACTGCCGGGAGACCAGTCGACCAAACCCGCGAGGATCAGCACCAGCATTCCCACCAAAACAATCGCCAAGCCCCCGCCAACGCTGAGGATCCAAGGCCACAGGCCCTGCCAGGTGCTTGACTGATCCTCGGGCTTCTCGGGCGAATCTTCTTCTCCGCCTAGCCAAGCAGGGCGTGAGACGGAGCGGCCAAACAGGTCCCCAATCAGCTCCAGGCCGTCGTAGACCATCGGCAACCAGACCAGAGCCAGAGCCACCATCACACCGACCCCCAGGACCGCTGCGGCAGCCCACTGCCCAGCCGAGAGCACCAACAGCCCGCTGGCCGCTCCGGTCACCACCAGCACCGCAAAGAGCATCCCGGCAACCCCAAGCCCGACAACGCCGATGACTTTGCTCAATTTGTCCAGCTGGCGGTTCAGAGGTGTATCGACCCCGGTGAGTTCCGTTGCACTGCGGGCGGTCTGGCCAATCTGGGTTTTGTCGCCAACGGCGGTGACCTCCAGAACGCCATGGCCCTCAACGACAGGACATCCACGCAGGACCACATCGGCCGGGTAGGTGGTGGGGGCCTCAGGTTGGTGCGTCTTGAGCTGTTGCTGGGTCACTTTGGAATGAGGCTCGGATTCACCGGTCAGGCCAGACTCGTTGATTGTCAGGGAGACGGCTTCCAGCAGTCGGCCGTCGGCCGGGACTTCCTCGCCAGCCTCGATCAACACCACATCGCCGACGACCAACTCTTGAAGAGGGACGGTGGTGTAGCGGCCATCGCGGACCGCATTGATGGGCACCTCATCGTTGACTTGGTTGAGGATGTCGAATTCCCGGCTGGCTTTGTATTCGTTGAGAAAGGCAATGCCGGTGGCCAGCAAGATGGCCACGATAATCGCCACCCCCTCATAATACTCCCCCCGGTAGGCCCCGACGACGATGGCCAGCACCGCAGCAATCATCAAGATGCGGATGACCGGATCGTCAAACTTTTCCAATAACAGTTTCCACCAAGGGTCTCTTTTCGGGGGGGTGAGCTTGTTGCTGCCGTGTTCGCGGCGGCTGGCCTCCACTTGGGCAGCGGTGAGGCCTGAGAACTGAGCCTCACCCGCTGAACTGGCAGGTTCCGAGGTGCCGATTTCAGCGGTCTCTGGTGCCACGGAGTTGCCCTTCCTACATGGATGTTGAGTCGAGGGAAGTCATTTTGGAAAGTACCAGCTGGGCAGAACCAGCTGCCAAGCACTCAGCTGGCCTGTCCTGAGCTTAGCTGGTCTGTGCATAGCTGAAACGTGCTTGGCTAGGCAGTGTTTGTTCAGCCTGCGAGAGTCTGCCACAGGCATACCTGAACCCCCAGGCTCAGCCCTGTGCTCTTCCTGCCTTGTCGCAAGGGGGGTACCTGAGCGCGTCACCTGGTCTGGATTGTTATCAAGCTATCAAGGGTCACCAGAGAATGGGAAGGGTGGGCCGAACCCGCCGGGCAAATACCCTCGGAGTTGCCTTCTGGTGAGTTTTTCAACGGTGGGTTCTGAACCGGTGTCTTCTCGGCCGGGTCTTTCGGCCGGTGTCTTCTCGGCCGGTGTCTTCTCGGCCGGTGTCTTCTCGGCCGGTGTCTTCTCGGCTGGGAAGTTCTGGCAGCCCTTGTAACCGGTGCGGTAATCGGGGCCCCGACGGCTCGTCGGCAGGCACTGGTTGTCAGGCAGCAGGAAGCGCCAAACTGAGGGGAGTTCGGCAGTTGCTTGAGGTTGTTGATTGTGGCCTGAGGCTGCCGCGACCGAAGAGGCGACAAAAGGTTGGTGCCACTGATAAGAGGAACCTCTCGGGCCGCCAAAATCTTGGGCCGCCAAAATCTTGAGCCGCCAAAATCTTGGGCCCCAGGGGTTACTCGAGAGCCTCAAAGTTTTTGGGGAGACAAAAGCCTCGCCGATTTTTAGCACTCGGATGTGCTAGGCTCTCGTTGGCCTCAACCAATCCAAGATACTCACCGTCGGTGGCTGCCGCTGCCTGCCGGTGCCTGCCGAGGGTGCGTGAGAAATCAACATCCCAACCAAAACGTGCCAAGGATCGGTTGTCTGCCAGTTTGCAATCAAGCAGCCTTGCCGTCTCGGCCCACTCTGCTGATCACAGTGATGTGAGCTTGACAACTACCTAGCAAGCTTTGGTTGGGTCATGAGGATCATTCGTTTTTATGGGATTGGTACGGATTTGGGGGAAATTCAGCAAGCAGGGTTGAACTTCAGCAAACACGATCGGTCACAGTCGGTTGAATATTGGAGAGGTTCTCCAGAGATCCCAAGCAGGAAGTTCTGACTGAGGGCGATGTCGGGAGTTCTCTCACTGCCATCCTGAGTCCGGGATCATCCGGGCAGACGGAGGGACCTCGGTGTCGAACTTCTCGAAGGCATCATGAGTTCTGGGATGGGGCTATTTGGGCGACGGGGAAGCAGGCTTGGAACCGCTGCCAACCATGAAGTGGGACAGTCTGATGCTGTCCAACTCTTCTCGCAGAGCGCCGCTGATGTTGTTTAACGACTGCTGCAGTCGCTCCAGCACCTCGGGGGAGAGTCCGTCTTCGCGGGGAAGGGTGCTTACCAAGGGACCGTCGATCGCTTCGATCAACTTCAGCAACGAGATCTCGTTGGGGTCCATCAGCAGAGTGTAACCACCGTCGACGCCTCGGGTGCTTCGCAAGATCCCGTGGGTGACCAAGTTTCGCAGAATCTGCAAGAGAAACCGCTCCGGCATACACCCCTCCTGCGCAAGGGCCCGACAGGCTACTGGGGAACCGTTACCCGCCTCGGCAAGTTGCAGAGTTGCTTGGAGGGCATAGAGCATCGTTCGTGAGAGTTTCATAACGTGACCTTCGAGACAGATCCGCCCAAGAGGTAGGTCATGGCCGGAATGTGGGGGTATCACCAAACAGAACCAATGGTGCCCCGCAGGGATCCTACTGAGACTTCGGAAAAGTTCTTGACCGAGGGTGACCGTCTGCCCCCCGTTGATCTCGCGCTGAGTGAAGCAGCCAGAGACCGAAAGCCCGGATCGCAGGTTATCGCTCACCAACAAGTTCAAGGACTTTTCAGGGAATCAATAAAACCCAAAGCACCAGTGGGCGGGCTCTCGTTGGACCGCACAGAGGCAGTCGGTAGGGTGTCGACTGCGCCCTAGTGGTCGGTTTCCTTCTGATTTGGCAGTTGGTTCTCGTGGAATCGGGGGATTCACGTCCAACCGACTGCCAAAATCATAGGAAACAAGGTACTACTGATTCCCTGAAAAGTCTTCGACGAAGCAGGGCGTTTCGTTCGGCAATCCGGGCTTCCGTTGGTCGCCCTTTGGTCGAAGACTGATCTGAGGCTTACTGATTCCCTGAAAAGTCTTCGACGAAGCGGGGCGTTTCGTCCGACAATCCAGGCTTCCGTTGGTCGCCTTGAGTCGAAGACTTCTCTGAGGCTTACTGATTCCCTGAAAAGTCTTCGACGAAGCGGGGCGTTTCGTCCGGCAATCCGGGCTTGCTGTGGTGCCTCAGGCTGCCCCCTTGAGGTCATCACAAACAAGGGCAGACGGAAAGCCCTGGGTCGAAAACTTCTCCGAAGGTCAGCAGTTGCTCCTAGGGATGAGCTACGGAAATCTAGGTTCCTGATTGTGGGGGGTTTCGACCGAGCGAACTCGGACATTCAGACAGTCCAGGCCTCAAGAGGTGCTCTCTGGGTCTGAAGGTGGCTGCTTCCCTCGTTGGTCTTGATGGACCGGGTTGGCCTGAAGTGTCGAGGTCTTTGGGTCTGTCCGAAATCGTGGCCGAGGCACAATGGCTGACGGTTCACGAGGCTTGATGCAACGAATCCTGGTTGTGCCGGAACACTTTTCGGACAGTCACTTGGTGACTTGAATGTTTGAGGTCGTCTGTTGCTTTCCTGTTGTCAGATGAACTGGGACCAGATAGGCGGAAGTATTGGAATTCGGCCCACGAAAAGGGCAGGTGGGTTTTGCTTGTTATGATAGGCACCGCAAGCGGCGTGATCGTCACGACCGCAGCACGCCCCTTTCCATACAGTGGCCAGGTGAAGACACACAACCAGACCGGGTGAAGAACCGGTGCTGGCCAGGTATCCGATCTGGTTCTGTGGGAGACTTCCCGACCAATGGCAAGATGAGGGTAAAACCAGCCTTTGGAAGAGTTGCCCATGCGGCAGAGGATGGAAACTCAATCAGGCATCAATGCCGAGTGTGGCCTAGAGAGCCACACGACAGTTGGTTATGGGTTGGGGACCTCGGGTGAGCCAACTCAGACTCGTCTCACTCCAGATTCCAAGAGGAGAACCCAAAAATCCTCTGATAATCGCCTTCCCAATCAACCTTGCTGAGTTGCTGACGGTGCCAGGGACACCTCGGTCAGCAATGAAATCCGGACCAGGAAAATCCAGATAACTGAGACCCCAGGTTCTGCGAGTCTGAGATTCTGCGAGTCTGAGATTCTGCGAGTCTGAGATTCTGCGAGTCTGAGATTCTGCAGAGGGGGCAACTAGCAGGGTAAGTGACTGGGTTTGCTGAATTGGAGGATTTGGGGATTCCTTTCCTGGATGGAGTAAGTTGAAACAGCTCGTCATCCTCGGCGTTTCAAGTGCCGAGCTCCCGAACCGGAGAACCTCCGTTTCTTGCCTAACCTAACTGACAGTGAGTTTACTCCGGGTCAAATGTGTTCTCAACCGTAGAAACCGATGTTTTTTCTATCTTCTGTATGCCAAAAGGCGTGCCAGAGCAACATTGCTGCCCCGCAGACCAGAAAGCTGTCGGCCAAGTTGAAAATCGGCCAGCTGAAGAACACTTTGGATTGGTCCATCAAACAGAGGTGCAGCCAGTCACGCACGGCGTAAACCCGCTCTCCTGCCTGGTGAAAGGCCCCAGCGGTTTGCCAAAACAGTCCAGGCAAACCCAACCGGTCATACAGGTTTCCCAATGTGCCGGCAGCGACGCTCCCCAGTGCCAAGGACATCCACCAGTCGCGGATTGCCCCGACGACAAGCAGCCAGTAAAGAATGCCTAGCAGAGCAACAAAAGACAGGGTGACAAAGATCGCTCCCTGACCTTGTCCCATACCAAAGAGGGCCCCTTGGTTGAGGCTTGTTTCAAAACAAAAGACGCCCTCCCACAACCACCAACGGGGACTGGAACCAGGCATGCCAAGCTTTTGGAAAATCCACCATTTGGTCCACAAATCCGCGGTGAGGCCCACAACAACAACGCCAGCAAAGAGAAGGATGTTGGCCCACGGCCATCTTGGACTTCGTACTTGCTGGTTTGAGGCTTCGCCAGGCGACGGCCCAGCATGGGTCTGATCTGATTTGGGCATGGTCTGGTCGCTCGGCTCAACTGGGTCAGTTGCCGACCGGCGATCGGCCAACCGGAGATCGGCCAACCGGCCAGAAGGCCGTTGAGTCGGTGTGGGAATGGCCGCCTGGCTCAGCAAATGTCGGCCAACCGTCACGAGGTCGGCAGCCCAGTCTGCAAAAAGAACCCAGCTGCTGAGACCGCCTGTGTCATGAGCCCCAGCAGAACTGTTCCTGCCAGCAGAACTGTTCCTGCGAGCAGAACTGCTCTTGCCAGCGGAACTGCTCTTGCCAGCGAAACTGTTTTTGCCAGCAGAACGACTCTTGGAAGTGGGGTCAACTTCTCTTGGAGGAGTCTTCCATCCGAGCAGCGCATTCCAAGCAGTAAGGCGTGTAAGGAATTGCCTCCAGCCTCGGTTGTGGGATGGAGCTGTCGCACTCAACACAGGTGCCATAGGTTCCTTCCTCAATTCGCTCCAGAGCATCCTCAATCTGTTCCAGAGCGTCTTCGCTGCTTTCCATCAAAGTTATGGTAAAATCTTGCTCATAGGTGTCACTTCCCATATCAGCAAGATGGATCGGCAGTGATGAGAGGTCTCCATCTCCCCCTTGCAGCCCGCTCTCGGCCAGGTGGTTGTAATCTTGCCGCATCCGTGCCCGCAAGGCCAGAAGAATTGCTTGATACTTTGCCAATTCGGCCGGTGTCATCCGGTATGTCCCCAAAGGTTTCTTCTTTGCGGCCCAATGGCCGACTTGCTGTTAACAGTTTCGCCTTGGCTTAGCCTAAGGACATCTCCAGGCACGGCGGCGCACTGCTCCCAAAATGATTGATCTGGCCTGGGGGTTGTCTCAGCCAGTTCTAACTTCAGCCAGTCCGAGAATCAGCCAGTCCGAGATTCAGCCAGTCCGAGATTCAACAAGGCGGGTTGATTGGTAGCTGGTTAGAGGACCTCAGGCTGACTGGTTGCATCTGTCCACGATTAACAGCTGCCCAGGTCAACCGCCACCAGGCAGGACGTTGTTGCCGGTTGTTCGGCTTTGTGCTCCTCAACCCAGCTGATTGTTCTTCGGTTCCGCGGGGGCCTGGGAGCTTTCATCTTAGGACCCCCCTTCCAAAACGGTCAAACAGACCGTCGCTGCCTCACCTGCTCAAAACGCTGGCCCACAACACACGATCCGGTAGCTGATCCGTGGGTTGAGCGTCTCAGCGCCAGAAAGCCGGTGGTCAGCCCGCCGGTCCTGCAGGCAGAGTCCAGCGAACGG
The DNA here is from genome assembly GCA_964648025.1 of uncultured Pirellulales bacterium. GTDB lineage: Bacteria > Planctomycetota > Planctomycetia > Pirellulales > Pb10988 > CAZYKP01. The sequence continues at coordinate 14,527 of CAZYKP010000124.1, forward strand.
GGGTCACCGCGGGCATCAACCATCCGAGGCCGGCTGGGGCCAGCAGTTGGCCGATCACCGTTGTCAATCTGGACCGCAATTCCCTCCCTCTTTCCTGACGCTCACACCGGTTCGGTTGGCCCGGTTCAGCTTGATGGCTTGCCAACCGCGTCCTAAAGTAGAACTTGCCCACCTTGTTTCGATCTTGTTTCGATCCTCAATCCCAACCCGTCGCATCATCGCCCGACGGGAAAACAACCCCACATGCTGTAGGAAGGGGCGGTAGCCATTAGCGTTATTCTGAAGACCGATGTCGCCTTCCAACAATGCATCAACCCCTCCTGCAACACAACCTGTGGGGTCGAGGAGGTTCGGGTGGCGTGCCCGCGTTGTGGCGACTTGCTGGATGTGGCCTACGATTGGGATCAACTCCAACCACCGACGGATTGGAAGTTTTTTCAAAGCAAGTGGTCGCGTCGAACCGAGCCGCTGGCCTTCAGCGGGGTATGGCGATTCCATGAGTTGCTGCCCTTTGCACCGCCGGACTACGTGGTCACCATCGGTGAGGGCCAAACTCTGCTGCAACAGGCCAACCAAGTGGCCCAATACGTTGGTGTGGCAGAAGGCAATCTTTTCTTGCAGTACGAAGGGATGAACCCCTCCGGGAGTTTTAAGGACAACGGCATGTCCGCTGCCTTCACCCATGCTCGCACCATCGGGGCAAAGCGAGCAGCCTGCGCCAGCACCGGCAACACCAGCGCCAGCCTGGCCGCCTATTGCAGCGTGACCAACTTGCTGCGGGCGATCATCTTCGTGGGCAGCGGAAAGATCAGCTATGGCAAGCTTTCGCAGGCACTGGATTATGGAGCCTTGACGCTGCAGATCGCTGGGGATTTTGATGATGCCATGCAGCGAGTTCGGGAGGCCAGCTCTCGATTAGGGATCTATCTGGTCAACAGCGTCAATCCGTTTCGGTTGGAAGGTCAGAAGTCCATCATGTTCCGGGTCTTGGAGGGGCTCAATTGGGAAGTCCCGGACTGGATCGTGGTGCCCGGTGGCAACTTGGGGAACTCGTCCAGCTTTGGCAAGGCCTTCTTGGAACTCAAGCAACTTGGTCTGATCGACCGCAGCCCGCGGTTGGCAGTCATCAATGCCGCTGGGGCCAACACACTCCACGAGCTGTATAACAACCGCAATCTGCGTTGGAACGCTGGATTGCCGGACCAATCACTGATTGACTCCTACTACGCTGAACTCGATGCCGCTGATCGCAGGGCCTCCACCATCGCCAGCGCTATTGAGATCAATCGCCCGGTGAACTTGAAGAAATGCCTTCGGGCGCTGGAGGTCTGCGACGGCGTTGTCCGCGAGGTGCCCGATCAAGAGATCTTGGACGCCAAGGCACAAGTCGGCGCAGGGGGGCTCGGGTGCGAGCCGGCCAGCGCCGCCAGCGTGGCTGGGGCCAAACTGCTCCGCAGTCAAGGGATCATCGCCCCCAGCGACCGAGTGGTCTGTGTGCTGACAGGCCATCAACTCAAAGACCCCACAGCCACAGTGGCTTACCACACCAAGGATCAGAACCAATTTGATGAGGTGCTGGGCAGTCGAGGGGTCAAACGCGCTAGCTATGCCAACCGAGCCGTCACCGTCTCCAACGATATCGACGAAGTTGTGCGAACCCTATCGATGTATACCTGATGAGACCTCGTTGCCTTCGGACCTGCTTGTGCTTCACTTGGGGACACTCTTGCAGGCAGGAAAGTTGCCTTTGAGCTCAGGAGGCGATTCGTCCATCCCTTCTTCGCCGTGTCCCTCACAAGCCTGTTGGGCCCACAAGACTGGATCAGGGCCTTGATTGGCTTCATCTTGTTGGTTGAAACTCCCACAGGGCAACCACAAGCGTCTCCACAGAGGAAGTGACTGATGAACCCCGAACCACCCGTTGCCGAGACGTCCTTGGACTTGGTGATTCATGGAGCGGCAGGCCGGATGGGCCAACGCCTGGTGGCTCTGGCCTCAGCCAACCCCACTTTTCGGCTGGTTGCAGCCGTGGAATCGACTGAGAGCTCTCAGTTGGGTCAGGACGCCGGAACGATCGCTGGTGTCGGGCCAATCGGGGTGCCATTGACCGATGAGATCCCTCAACTCGCTGATGTTGTGATCGACTTCTCCCTGCCGGAGGCCAGCGTTGAAGCGGCGGCTGCCTGTTCTGCCCATGGCATTCCGCTGGTGATGGCGACCACCGGGCAGACCAGTGCTCAGCTGGAGTACATCCACGCCTTCAGCCACAAAATCGCCCTGTTGTTGGCTCCCAACATGAGCCTGGCGGTCAACCTGGTGATGAAGCTCGGTGGGATCACCGCTGGCGTCTTACGAGATTACCCTGGCGGGGTCGATGTTGAGATCTTGGAGCGTCATCACCGCTTTAAGGAAGACGCCCCGAGCGGCACCGCCCTCAAGTTCGGCCATATGGTTGCCGAGGCCATGGGACAGACGACTCATACCCATGGCCGAAGCGGGCGAATTGGAAAGAGATCCGCTGAAGAAATCGGCTACCACGCGATCCGCACCGGGGACAACCCCGGTGAGCACACGATCATCTTTGGCATGTTGGGAGAAACCATTGAGTTGACCGTGCGAGCCAGCAACCGTGACAGCTACGCAGCCGGAGCCCTCACCGCAGCCAAGTGGCTCGTTGGCAAAGGGGCTGGACTTTATAGCATGAACGATGTGCTTGGACTCTAACACGCTGCACCAGGACATGGCTCCCTGAACAGCTTCTCAAGTCCTAAGCTGCAACACTCGAGCGAGGACGGACAACAGGATGAGGGCCGTCAATGGCGAAATGCGACGAAGGTTATCCCTGCCCGGTTTGCGGCGGCTACGTGGAGAGCATCACACTGAGCGATCTCTACCTGCGGTATGTCATCGGCATGGTGGACCCGGAGACCCTTCATACAGCGCCAGATCGTCACATTCGCTGCAACCCATCTCTGGCGCAATTCATCGTCGACGATCGGTTTGAACCGGTTGTTTGTGAGGGTCTCTGGGACAAGCGGAAGCTCGATCCCGAGTTCGTTCAGCAACGGGAGGAATTGGTCACACGCGGCTGGCGTCGTTTGAAAGAGGTTCTGCAGTCGACCATCCCAATCACGGAGTATCCGTTACCCGAGGTTTTCGCTCACCTGACTCAACAGGCCGACTCGAAGCCCTCGGAAGCTTCCAGTTAGGGAGAGACTGGTGGGTCCGCTTCACCTGCCTCAGCATGCCAGTTCTCGCAACGGAGTTGCCTTCTCCCTGATTGGGAAGTGAGCAGTGATAACGTCAGTGTTCGAAAAGTGCGAGTCTGGTGAGTGCGAGTCTGGTAAGTGTGTGCCGGTTAAGTGCGAGCCTGTTCGAGGCTGGCCAGCCGGCTGGCGATCTCGGCGTCGCTGGGGATGTGACCGGCTTGACGTTCCCGCTGGAACTCCTCCTCAAACTCCAACAACTTTTCCTTGACCTTGAGTTCCCCACTGACAGTCAGGCGATCAATAAAGAGCACGCCGTCCAGGTGATCCAATTCGTGCTGAAACGCGCGGGCAAAGAGCCCATCGATTTCTTGGTTGATCGCCTCGCCACGGAGGTTGTAGGCGCTGATGGTGATTTTCTCAGGGCGGCGGACTTGGGCGTACAGTCCCGGCAGGCTCAAACAGCCCTCCTGGTCCTCAGCCGAGCCCTTGCGAACCTGAACAACCGGGTTGAGAAACACTTGCCGTTGATCGGTGGCCTCAGGGTCACCCGAGAGGTTCAACACAAAGACCCGATAAGGCAGGTCCACCTGGTTGGCCGCCAGACCGATGCCCTGATGTTGATGCATCAGTTCGAACATCTCCTCGACCCAACGCTTCAACTCCACATCAACCCGTTTCAGGGGCCTGGACTTGTGGCGTAAAGTTGGATGAGGATAGTTCACAAGTCGTAGTGACACAGCACCGCACTCCCGACATTTGGTTGAAGTGACTGCCCTGAAGGTGTGCTCAGAACAATCCTTGGGGCCCAATGCAGCTTCTCGATGCAGCTTCTCGATGCAGCTTCTCGATGCAGCTTCTCGATGGGGCCAGAGGCCAATACGGACAGGCCGTTTGACCACGACGAGAATTGGGTTGAAAACCTCAAGTTTGCCACGCAAGCCCTGCGAAATTCAGCAAAGCGGTGACCAAAGAGGGTTTTAAAACCTCCTCAACGCCATGCGGCTCCCTTGGGCTGCGGCTCATCGGAGATCCCTTAGGCTTTATAAAGAATCTGTAGAAATTTGAGTAGCACCAGAAGCAACTCTCAAAACTCGCTGGTGGATGTATGGACAGCTCACACTTACCTGTTTCATCTGGGCCTGTTTCATCTGGGCCTGTTTCATCTGGGCCTGCTTCATCTGGGCCTGCTTCATCTGGGCCTGCAAAAAGTCCGTCCGTTGGAGGTCAGTCTGGCGACGGTCAGGCTGGCGCAGTTGGAAATTCTGGTTCTGGACCTGGATTGGCTGGGGGTCCTTTGGCCGGCCGTCGTTTTCGGAACGCCCCGCCACAGCCCGGCCGGTTGAAAGGCCAGGTCCATCAGAATTCGCTTGAGAACGAGCCAAACAAGCAGAGCGAAGAAACTCTGGCCGGTCAGAATCCAACGGAGCCAATCGAACGGAAGTTCCGTTGGCCTTCCTGGGGGATTTCTGTGCTGATCCACCTGATCTTGGTGGTTGTGTTGGCCTTCACTTTTCAGGCTGTCCCCAAAGGGATCAGTGGCCAGACCATACGGACTGATGTGCCCATTGTTCTCAAGAGCCTCAGCGACTCCGGCGAGGCGGAATTTTTGGATGAGGGATTGGATCCGGAGAACAATCCCACCAATCTGCCTCAGCCAGCCGACAACCCGGCCGAGCAACTGGCCCAGACGCTCTCTCAAACGCCGATCTCGCCCAACCCCACTGCCAGCTTGCCCAACACCGCACCTCCGTTGCCGGGCCTGGGGGCGCTTCCTGGTGCCGCGATTGGATCGCCTCAAGGGGGAATGCCAGCGATCGGAGGAGGCCGACCCGCCGCCAAAGTGGGCGGCCAACCCCAAACCAGTTTCTTTGGCGTGGCTGCCCAGGCCAACAGCTTCATTTATCTGATTGACCGGTCCGGAAGCATGAACGGCCCGCCCTTGGCCGCAGCCAAAGCACAGTTGCTCTCCAGTATCAACGCCCTGGAGGAAACACAACGATTCTTGGTGATCGCTTACACCAACGAGCCCAGCCTGCTCAATCCCGCTGGCAACGGACGCCAGCCGTTTGCGACCGATCTCTCCAAGCGTCGGGCTCGTGGCTGGATCAAGGCCCTGCAGGCCGAGGGCGGTTCCAATCACCGCCAGGCCTTGATGTTGGCTCTGCGCCAAAACGCCGGTGAGGTGATCTACTTTCTGACTGATACCAAACTGATCAGCGAAAAGACCTACGCCATCAATGCGGCCACCCTTGCTCAAGTTCGCCGAGCCAATGTCAGCCAAAAGACCATCCACGTCATCCATTTGGGAGAGGGAGCCCCTGTGGCGGGCGTTTACAATCCCTTCCGCGACCTCGCCGCAGAGAACAACGGACGCTACAAGTACGTGAACACTCAGCGGCTGATTGGCCGTTGACGAGAAAACGGTTGAGTCTTGCTGAGGGCTGGGGATAGGGGATGCGAGCTCTCGCAGCTTACGATGCCTCAGCAAGGGCTGGGACCACCGAAGCGAGAAACTGCCCCAGCTTCTCGGCATCGAGCAGGGCTTTTTCTCGCAGTTTCCACAGGTCTCTCAAGCGACTGGGGCTGGAGAACACGTTGGCCAAGGCCGCCCCGAGTTTGCCAGCGGTGGTCCGCTGCTTGAGGAGTTTGCCGATTCCCGGCGGGAGTTCATCGGTCACCGCATCGCTGATGATTCTCACCGAGAGCAACCGGGTGTGTCGGCGGCTGCACACCTCGGCCACCGCAACAGTTTCCATGTCGACTGCCACAGCGTGGTGTTCGGCGGCCAGTTGCCGCTTGGTGGCTTCGGTGGTCACCACTTGATCGACCGTGAGCAGCCGACCAACGTGGAGTTCGGGGTGAGCTGCACGCTGTTGCTGCGAGAGATGCACATCGATGGAGAACCGGGTCCCTGCAGGATCGACCGCCTCATTGGCGAGCAAGAAGTGAGCATGAGCCAACTCGTCGATCAGCCCTCCAGCAAAGCCTGCCGAAATCACCCAACGCGGTCGGTGCCCGTCGATCAGCCACTCGGTCGCCTGTGCGGCGGCCGCTCGACCCGGACCACCTTGGATGACCGCCACAGGAACTCCTGCCAACGTGCCCAAATGGACCCGAAAACCAGCCCCGGAAAGCTCCTGACGATGCTCCAGCTGATCAAGAGTCCCGCCAGCTTCCACTCCGAGGGCAAAAACGAGGCCGATTTGACATTCTGACTCCCGCAGGGTTGCCCCACGGCTGGGGTGCTCGGGATGAGTGTCCCTCGACCCCTGGCTGGCTGTGGTCTGATCGCCGGGAGGGGTCTGCTGATCGGCTTGGTGCACACCCTGCGGGGAGTCGGTGGTGCTGGCGGTCCCGGCCTTTGCCTGCTGAGCTGGTTGTTTTGCGGTCTGCCGCTGAAATTCGTTCAAGACAGTATCGCGGAGCCAACTCGCAAGAAGCATACGCAGAAACATAACAGCAGCCTCAAGGAATCACGCCTCGCCCGTGAACTCCAGGCTGGGCCAGGTCAACAGTTCAAGGGGGGCCCAGGCGGAGTCTCACCGGAGTGTTCTTTAGGTGAGCTGCCAGAGGGCCATTTTCAAGGTATCGCCAGCCCGGGCATTTTGGCCAAGGGCTGCGGCTGGTTCGAAGCCGCAGTGCACCATGCAGTGCTCGCAACGAGGGTCTTTGCCGCGTCCCAAAGCGTCCCAATTGGTTTTTTCGATCAGCTCATTATAGGTTTTGTAGTGCCCGTCGGTAATCAGGTAGCAGGGGCCCTTCCAACCGCGGACATTGCGTGTGGGGTTCGCCCAAGCGGCACAGTCCAGGTCTCGTTCGCCGCGGAGGAATTCCAAGTAGACCGGCGAAGCGGTCAGCTTGTATTTTTTCTGCAGGTCTCGGGAGGCGCGGAACTTGGCGATGATCTCTTCGCGAGTCAGAAAGATCTCGGCGGCACCGGAGGGGTTGGTTGCCTGAACGGCGTCGTAACCATAGGCCGGTGAGAGCATCAAGCCGTCGACACCCAGTTCGGTCAAAAAGGCGAAGAGCACATCGATTTCGTGCAGGTTGGTCTCGCGGTAAATGGTGGTGTTGGTACACACCTGAAAGCCCGCCTTTTTGGCCGTTTTGATACCCTCGACGGCCGCCTGGAAGACGCCTTGGCGTTCGACCATCAGGTCGTGCGTCTCCTCCATGCCGTCCATATGCACATTGAAGAAAAGACGCCGACTGGGTTTGTAGCCGGCCAGCTTCTTCTGGATGAACATGCCATTGGTGCAGAGGTAAATGAAACGCTTCCGCTCCAGAAGCTTGGCGACCAGTTCCTCCAACCAAGGATAGATCATCGGCTCCCCACCGCAGATGCTGACAATCGGCGCACCGCACTCCTCGACGCTCTCCAGGCACTCTTCGACGGAGAGCTTATCCTTGATGGTGCTGGCATACTCCCGAATCCTTCCACAGCCTGTGCAGGTGAGATTGCAGGCGTGTAAGGGTTCCAACATCAGAACCAGCGGAAACCGCTTCCGTCCGGCCAGACGCTGGCGAAACAGGTAATTGGCCATGGTGCTGGTCAGGGCAAACGGGAATCGCATCGGCAGAGGCCTCCGTCCTTGAGTTGATTTCCAGGGTTTCGGGCGACCCCTCGCGGCAACGTTGGCAGAATCACCCAAAAAACAACACCACCGCAGTGCCCCATTGAGACTTTCGGACACCTTCCGAACCAGGGCTCCATCTGCCCCCTTTGATCCCCTACACATTCAGGGAAGCCAGCGGCCACCGAAACCCCGGATTGTCGGTCTCCCCTCAACAGCAAGGGGCTCCAGATTCTGCGGAGAAGCAACAAGCCTAACCGATCCAACGGGACTCTCCCACCACCACAGCCCCCACCAAGATCTTGTCCTACGGCTGCCTCCGGAAAGCTCTTGCTCATCCCAAAGGCGGCAACCGCCGCAACCGCTGGTGATCTGGCAGCTGGTGATCTGGCAGCTGGTGATCTGGCAGCTGGTGATCTGGCAGCTGGTGATCTGGCAGCTGGTGATC
>CAZYKP010000125.1:0-22729 GCA_964648025.1 uncultured Pirellulales bacterium
TCAACCGACTGCCAAAATCAACCGACTGCCAAAATCATAGGAAACAAGGTACTAGCTACCTTCTTCAAGAGCTTGGAAATCTTCTGGGGTTTGGAAGTCTTCTGGGGTTTGGAAATCTGCTGGGGCTTGCAACACCCCAACGGCAGAAATTCACCGCCGCAATTTTGAACGCTCCCTCGTGAGCCCCCAAGAGACTGACGCACCAACGCCACCCGGGCCACAATCAAGAACAGTCGAGCTTGCAACTGCGTAGGGCCTTTCACAGATGCGTATTAAAAAATCCGACGATGAAATTCTGGAGGGTGATAGCACCCCCATGATCGACATGGTCTTCCAGTTGATCGCCTTCTTCATGGTGCTCATCAACTTCACTGAGGTCGATCAAGACAATCGCGTCAAACTCCCCACCAGCGAGCTGGCCAAGCCTCCTGACGCCCCGTTGGAAGACACCTTGACCATCAACATCGGCCGTTCCGGGGATTCCGGCCCTTGGGGAGTCTTCATGGGCGGCCAAACAGTCGGGACAGAAGAGGAGCTCGATCCTCTGGTCGATCAGCTTAATCGTGAGCGGGAATTCCTCGTCAAACAGAGCAAAGCTCCTAAGGATGTGGTCATTATCATCCGGGCTCACGAGAAAGCCCCGACCGGTCTGATCCAACACGTGATTCGCAAAAGCCAAGACGCCCAGTTCGAGCAGTTTGCTTTGCGTGCCGAAGAGAAACTGCGATACTGATTCGGCGTGGTAGCCACTGCTGCGATACCCGGAGTTCGCAGTGAGAGACCACCGGCATCGACGCCGCCAGCGTCCACAGTGAGTCGGCTGGAGGCTTTGTCCCACTTCGTCGAGGATGCCCTGAGCAGTTCGGGAAGGTCCTCTCACAACGGGATGTGACCTACCCCAAGGACAGTCTTAACCGGCCGATCAGTTGCTGAACCCTTTCTTGCTGAGCTTTTTCTTCAGGGCCAAGCACGGTCGGGCGTCATCGATCAGGAGACCTGCGAGCGATGAAAGTACGAAATCAGAAGAAGGCGACAAAGCTGGAAATTCCGATGACGCCGATGATCGACATCGTTTTTCAGCTCTTGGTCTTCTTCATCATGACCTTCAAGATTGTGGCCCCCGAAGGCGACTTCAACATCAAGATGCCCTTGGCGGCACCAAGCGAAGGGCCTCCCGACCCAGAGCTGTTGCCACCGATCAAAATCGTCCTCAGAGCCGATGCCAATGGCGATATCGCTGGGATTCAGTTTGGAGAGGATTCCATTACCGGCGGCTGGGGTCAGCTCCATCAAAAGGTCGTCGACACCGTGGGGGATGATCCCTCACAACGTGCCGAACTGGAAGCCGAATTCGAGCCAGCCTACGAACTCAATTACGTCCATTTGATCAACGCCATCACAGCAGTGACCGGCGAACGCAACGCTGATGGTTCGATCACTCGCTTTATCGAAAAGATCAAATTCGCGGAGCCTAAAGAAAAACCGTAACCTCTTCTACAAATCCCTGCAGGCAACCTCGTCGGCAAACAACCCACGCGGTTGAACGCTTTTCAGCGAATCAATCATCAAAAGGGTTCTGCTTCATGCTCTGGGCCGTACCCTTCGCTCGACTGTCCCAAATTGTGGTCAAGGCCCGTCCATGTGAGATAGTCTGACTCAGAGGATCCAGGTCGTCCCCCCCCCAGACCGGAGACCTGGCTGCGAATCCCTCGCTTGCTCCCTCAAGATCTTCACCCCCAAACCTCCAGCAATAGCTTGCCCCCAAATGGACGGCAAAGCAACCTGTTTTGACAAGCGGTTCAGTCTCGGCACGTGTATCAGCAAGTGGCTGACCATCCAGTTGAAGGGTTCACTCGAGGCACCAACCAACTGGGGCACTCACTGACCTCGGCAGTTCGCGGACGACCGTTGCCGACTCGACCACCATTTCCTCCGACTTTCCTGACGCTCAGGCTTTGTCTCTGGTTCTTTGCGCGTGGCCAGTCACAGGCCGAGGGTGTTACACTGACTCAGGGCAAAGTCCAAGCTAGCGGCATCACCTCTCTTCCATTTCCATCAACTTCACAAGCTGGCCGGTCAATGCTGTGACCTTTGCCACGCGACGGACCAATGCCCCGGCGAACCGAGACTCTCGGCAAGCCGGATTCCAGCATCGACTTCGCTGAGATCGCTCCACAGACATGAGCTCTCACAAACATGAGCTCTCACGGACACGGGCTCCTGCGGACAGGGCTCCTGCTGGCATCGCTTTCAGTGCCGTTGCCTCAATGGGAATTTGCCCCGCTTCTTCGAGCAACTTCCCTTTCGGACCATAGAGTGATGAATTGACCGGCCCCGGTTTGGCCTAAACAATGGAGAGGACCTCTCCGCGGGCTTGTCCACGCCCGGCATCGGCCCTCCGCGCGTCTTTCTAGGACGAGTCTTTTCAGGACGAGCATGATGTGGAGTTGTGTGGAGCGACCGCTCCAATGGTGAAGGCGAACCGCAGGTTGAGGAGACTCCAACAAACCATGGGACAATACTCTGCCGCCAGGCGGCTGCTTGCAAATGGCTCCCCAGGAGGTGTACGGCCTTTGTGGGGATGCAACCACCCACGGCCGGCCCATCCCTGGATGCGTCCTTGGACGGATCTCTGGGTTTGGTTTGCTGCCCCCACTGCTGCTTTCTTGGCTCTCAGCCTCAGCAGCCACGGGGCGTCCGTTCTTCAGGCCGAGGAACAATCCGATCAAGCTGCTGAGGTCATCGAGGGTTCTCCTCAAGAGCCAGTCAAACAAGAGCCAGTCAAACAAGAGCCAGCCAAACAAGAGCCAGCCAAGCCTGCGCCTGGTGTAAAACCTTCCCAGCAAAGGTGGTACGGGCAAGTGATTGTTGTCGATGGTGAGCTCAACGATGCCGTTGATCGCCGCATCCGACGACTTGCCGCCCAGGCCCGCACCCGTGCCGCCCGTCGAGGTCAGGAACTGATTCTGATCTTCGAATTGCAACCAGGGGCCACCAAACCGGGTCGGGCCATGGATCTGGCGACTTACCTCACCGGCCGAGATCTGGCAGGGGCCAAGACGGTTGCGTACATCCCCAAGGAGCTGACCGGCTACGGGGTTCTTGTGGCCTTGGCTTGTGAACAGATCGTCATGGCAGCCGACGCTAAAATCGGCAACATCGATCCGAAGGGGGCGCCCAAACATCTCCAGGAACTGACCGTCACGATTGCCAACCTCCGCCGCACCGTGCCCGAGCCGATCGTCCGGGCGATGTTGGATCCCGCGCAGGAACTTCTGAAAGTCAACGTCAATGCCGCCCAGATGGAGTATGTTCTGGCCGAAGACCTTGAGGAGTTCAGAAAGGGGAAGGTGATCGTTGGAGAGGAGCCAATCGTGGGAGCCAACGATCCGGCGATCTTCACTGGTCGAGAAGGCCGGGACCTCGGCTTTGTTTCCCAATTTGCTGAGGATCGTGCTCAGGTCGCCCGAGCCTTCAATCTCCCCCGTGACGCCTTGCTGGCGGACGTGAATCTGGAGGGGGAGATCCGAGCGGCCCGGATCGATTTAGAGGGGCCGCTGAGTGTCAATGAACGTGCTGCAGTCGCCAGCAAGCAAATCGATCGGGCTCTCTCTCAGGACAAGAACTTCCTGCTCTTTGTGATCAACAGTTCCGGAGGTGATGCCAAAAGGGCGATTCCCCTGGCGACCAAGATCGCTGAGCTTCCCCGAGAGATCCGCACGGTCGCTTACATCCAACGGGAAGCCCGTGCCGACGCAGCGATCATTGCCATGGCCTGCAATCAGGTGGTGCTCAATCCCGACGCCGTTTTGGGCGGCGCAGGCCGACGTCCGCTGGATCGCGAAAAAATGGCCAGCTACACCCCGGCGATTCGAGAGATCGCTGAAAAGACGTTCCGACCGCCGACGCTGGTGGCTGCCATGCTGGACCCCACCCTCAAGGTCCACCGATACACCAACGGGCTCCAGGTGCGGTACCTCACCGAAGCCGAAGTCCAAGGCGAGGCAGAAGGCGAGCAAGCCGAAGACGACCAAGCGGATCAGGAACAACCCAAGCAAGCCGATCAGGTTCAAGAACAAGCTGATGAGGTTGAGGCTCTTCCGAAGAAGGCCAACGAGGTGTGGCAGCAGGGCGAGCTGCTCAATCCGGAAGGGGCTTTTCAGACCACTGGCCTGGATGCCGTAGAAAAGTATCAGCTTGCCACCGCCAACGTGGAGAGTTACGAGCAGGCCAAAAGTCTGTTTGGCCTGGAGCGGGAGCCGGAACTGATGCGGCCGACCTGGGCACACAAGCTCGCCAAGGCCCTGAGCAATGAGGGGGTGGCGATGTTCCTGCTCTTGATTGGGATGATGGCCATTTGGACTGAGATGCAGATGCCCAGCTTCGGCATCGGTTGGGTTGTCGGCGGATTGTGTTTTACTTTGTTCTTTTGGGCCAAGTTTCTCGACGGAAGCGCTCAGGCTCTTGATGTTTGCCTGTTTATTTTTGGCGCCCTCTGCTTGCTGCTGGAGGTGTTTGTCATTCCAGGTTTTGGCATCTTCGGACTGGCTGGGGGTCTCCTGATCGTTGCTTCCCTGGTTCTTGCCAGCCAGACTTTTGTGATTCCCACCAACCGAGAGGAAGTGTGGAAGATGACCAGCTCGTTGTTGGTGGTGGGAGTGGCGGGAATCGGCACGATCATCGCCGGCCTGTTGATGAGGCGTTTCCTGCCCCACACTCCGATGTTCCGCAGCTTGATGCTGGCCCCACCCTCGCCAGCGGACACCGGCGATTCGGTGGAGACCGATCCCCTCGCAGGGCTCGTGGGACAGCGAGGCACCGCCACCACACGCCTGGCACCTGCCGGCAAAGCAACCATTGACGGACGCTACCTCGATGTCATTGCTGAAGGCCAGTACCTCGAGCGGGGCCAAGAACTCGAAGTTGTTGAGGCGCGGGGGAATCGGGTGGTCGTCCGCGGACTGTGACGCGAGGCTTCCAAACCACGGCAAAGGCCGTTGGCGAATTCCCAAGTCCACTGAGGCCCCAAGTCCACTGACTTGGCAAGTCACGGACTTGGGACATCTCCGTCCTGTCTCAAGTGGGATTTGTCCAACACCAACGGATCAGCCTCGCAAAGACCATGTGGGGACAACTCCTCCCTTCGGCTTGATCCTCTGCTGGCTGCCTTCGACAGCATTGAGTTGCACGCTTGCCGCCCCACGGCGTCTGGGATGCTAGCCCTGTCGGGTGCAGGCATCTTCGGCAATCTCCTGTCGGCTGTTCGCACTGCTGAGTCGTCCCGGTCTATAATGAGACAGGCCGACGGGCGTGTACGTGGTTTCCGTGGTTCGGGTGCGACACTCGACTCGATCCTCAGGTCACAGAACTCATTACCGAAGGTGTATACGATGCTGCCTGAACTGATTTGGGCTGCCTTGGCTTTAGCTGTCGGGTTAGCTCTGGTTGGGATGGAATTCTTCATCCCCTCTGGGGGCATCTTGGGGTTTTCTGCTGCGGTTGCCTTGATCGTGGCATTGGTTTTGGCCAGCCAACACAGCGTCAATGCCTTTCTGGTGGTGTTATTGGTCGTTCTGGGTGGAGCACCGACAGTCGCCATTCTCGCGTTGAACTGGCTGCCTTACACTCCGGTCGGTCGCTGGGTGGTGCTGACAGCCCCGTCGGACCAACCGGAGGCTTCGGATCCTTGGGATCGCCTTCGCTCGCTGATTGGGCAGACCGGCCGGGCCGCCACGCGTATGCTGCCCAGCGGGGCCATTGAAGTTGGCGGCCGAACCGTTGATGCTGTCAGCCAGGGAATTCCCATTGAGCCCGGGCAACTGGTCAAGATCACCGAAGTGCGAGGTAATCGTGTGGTTGTCGTGCCACTGGCTGATGCCAGCTCGCAAACGCCGACAGATCGGACAATCTCTTCTTCCCAAAGGTCTGGGCCGGATCTGACCGCCTTGGAATCAAGTGAGTTCGGCGAAAGTGCTGCTGGCACTGCCGAGCTGCCCTCACACTCTGAGGAGCCCTCTGAGCAACCATCGTTGGCAGAGACACTGCCGTATCCCCATTTGGAGCAACAGCCAGAACCTTCGAGCCAGCAACGACAAGAACGTGATGCCTTGGCGGCAGCTGATGATCTCTTCGCCGATGCCGAACGCTTGACACTTGAGGGCCAAGCTCCCTCTCAGGACGATTCCCTTCCAACGAATCAACAAGAACCAATCCAAACTGGCAGTCCAACAACCCCACAGCCCACAGAAAGCCAAGATCGCCAGACCGACCAACCGAACCGAGGTCCAACAGTTGACAAAGCCCAAGCTGCCGGAGATCCGCTTTCTCAACCCATTGAATCCCTTGGTTTTGATCCGTCGGAGAACCCTTTCAGTTAACAATTGCGTTGAGATTCATCATGGTCCACAACCCTCCACTTGGTGGAGCTGGTTTCAGAAATGGCTCAGCCGTACCAATAGGGGTTGCAGCACCCAAGCAAGTTACCTTCTGCAGAGGAGTTTGCACGAACACCCTCTGTGGTACTGACCAACAAAACGCCTGGTGCCGATTGGGACAACCGCTAAGTTTGCTTGATGTGCGTTTGCTTGCTGTGCGTTTGCTTGGAAATTCGGGGGTTGTGTGGGGATCCCTCATCCCCACTGGTCATCGCCCGTTCGGTTGGAGACACTGAAGAGTCGTGCCACATTGCCCACGGTTTGGCTTCGTATTGGACACCCTATGTTTGCCACGCTTTTTGCTCCCTTGACCAGTTTTGCTGTCCCTTTGTTCTTTGCCCAACAACAACAAGATGGGGATGACTACGGGTTGTTCTTCCTCATCCTGGCTTTGGTGCTTGTGGTTCTGGGCTTGCTGTTTTTTGCAGTCTTCGCCCGTTACTTCGGACTGTACATCCAGAGTGTGACAACCGGCGCCAACATTGGCCTGTTCGACATGCTGGGGATGACGTTTCGGAAGGTGAATCCCACGATCATCGTTCGCAGCAAGATTATGGCTGTCCAGGCGGGGTTGGATGAACCCAGCACCGGGATCACCAGTCGGGCTTTGGAGGCTCACTATTTGGCTGGGGGAAATGTGCCCTTGGTTGTTCGTTCGATGATCGCCGCGGCCAAGGCCAAGACGATCGACCTGGACTTCAAACTGGCCACAGCGATCGACCTGGCCGGCCGCAATGTGCTCGAAGCGGTTCAGACGAGCGTGTACCCCAAGGTGATCGACTGCCCCGCAGCCAATCAGGCCCGAACTTCATTGGATGCGGTTGCCAAAAACGGGATTCAACTGAAGGTCAAGGCCCGCGTGACTGTCCGGGCTAATCTTCGGGCCTTGATCGGCGGGGCGACCGAGGACACCATCATCGCTCGGGTCGGGGAGGGAATCGTCAGCGCGATCGGAAGTGCCGAGGACCACTGGGAGGTGCTGGCCAATCCGGATCGTATCTCCAAGGCTGTCTTAGCCCGCAAGTTGGACAGTCAAACAGCCTTTGAGATCGTCTCCATCGACATCGCTGATATTGATGTCGGAGATAACATCGGAGCTCGGCTGCAGGCTGATCAGGCTGAGGCGGACATGCGGGTGGCCCGTGCCAAGGCCGAAACTCGCCGTGCCAGTGCTGTGGCAACCGAGCAAGAAAACCAAGCCCGGATCGAGGAAAGCCGGGCCAAGCTCGTCGCTGCCGAGGCTGAAGTGCCCAAGGCGATTGCTCAGGCTTTTCGTGAGGGGACCTTGGGAATCCTCGACTACTATCGGTTGCGAAACATCCAAGCCGATACCGATATGCGGGGAACCATCGCTCGTGCCGGGCTCAACGTTTCTCAAACAACTCCTGAGCAAAACTGATGGCTTGTTGAGGCGGGGATTTCGCTGACCCGGTCACTTGTGGACTTGATCACTTCCTCACTCGGGCATCTGAAAACTCGATCAGGCCTCGGCAGAGTGAGCCTCCGCCACAATCTAGAACAGTCGAGCTGGAGATGATGACCGAAACGATGCGTGCGGAGCCATCGAGGAAGCTAAAGATTTTAGCAGGATCTTCTGCCTGGCAATTTTCCTGAATAACTCAGCGTTGGCGGTTTTTCGGAGTCGTAGATGAAAATTGAGAATTTAGCCACAGCGATTATCACCATTGTCGGCTTAGTGATTTTTCTGATCAATTGGTTCATGGAGAGTAGCCGTCCCCCACAACGAGGTGCGCCTAAGCCGGGTGGGCGTGGCCCCAACCGCGTTGGGCCAGCAGGACGGCGGGATCCTGAGGAAGAAGTGGAGGCTTTCCTCCGGGATGTCGAACAGCGGAACCGCCAACGCCAACAGGAGACAGAATTGATTGGGCCTCGTCGAGGATCAAGCCGCCCAGCGCAAAATCGATCTCGTTCGATGCGGGGAGAGTCTTCTGGTCGTGAGGCTCTTGGCCGAGAGACCCCCCGTCGCAGCGAGTCCTCGCAGCAGCGGCGTGAATCCTCTCAGCGATCGGCCCCGCTGTCTGAGCGTCACCTTCGGACAACCGTCGATCGCAAAGAGAGCGACAGTCGGATCGACGATCACATTCACGAGGCCTTCGACCACAACATTGGCAGCTTCGAGACACCGGATCTCAGGGAATCGACCTCCACCCCTGCCGACATTCCGGCCCCCGATGAGAATTTGAGTCGGGACCTACGCAGTCTGGTTTCCGATCCGTTGACCCTCAAGCGAGCCTTCATTCTGCAGACGATCTTTCAGCGATCTCCCCACCTGGACGACCTCTGAACCGTTCGCCTTGGAGCCGGAAGTCCCTGCAGCCTCTGCTCTTAGCCAGCCTTCTCAAACGTTTGTCGAAGCTGAACACCAAAAACCGTGGCGAGTTCCAGGTCGCCGCGGTTTTTTTACGCCTCAATGGTCAGGTGGGATGCGATCTCCAACACCCTCCGCGTTGTTCCGCAGGAGAGTCGATCAAAGCTTCGTCGGCCTGCGTCGATTGAGAAGCCGAGAGCACGCTGGTGAAAGCGGATGGTCGGTCAAACGACCCATCGTCCGGAGTCAACGTCGTGGGACGCTCACGCCAAAATTAAGCAATCCCTCGAGGGAACGCCCTCACGTGCTCCGTGGCCCCGAGCACAACAAAAACTGAGCCGCCGGCCTCTCCAACGCGATGCCCCACTGGATGCACCCTTTAGTTGCGAGGGTAACCTGGGTCGTTGGCGAAGAAGTCACGAGGCCCTCGGCTGCGGTAATAGGGATACGCAACCTGTCCAAAGGCCGGTTCGCCCGGGGCTGCACCCGTCGGGGGACGCGCGCCGTAGAACGCTCCCGGTGGGCCGAAGCCACTAGCTGGACCGGGTCGTGCACCTGGATAACCGCCAGCACCGCCCGGGTGGCCGGGATGCCCGTAGCCACAACCTTCATGACCGCATCCAGCATGGATGGGCGGGCCATGGTGAGCATGGCCGTGGTGATGTTTGGGATGGCAGCATCCAGCGATCGGCCCGCAGCGAAACAGCCAGTCGAGGGTGCAGCATCCAGAGTTGGTACTGAGAGCCGCGGCGATGACGGCTAGCACCGTGAGACGGTTCATCGGGAGTCCCTTCCTGCACATGAAAGGCAGCGGCTGGACCGCTTGCCGGTGGGTCTTCTGGGCACAGATTGCCTGCCTGAGCCCGGGGGAGGGCGGCTATTCTGTGATCGCAGTCACCTGGTCGGTTCGGTGAGGTTTTCCTCGATCGGCATGTCGTGTCGCAGCAATTTTTTTCAGCTGGGAGGCCACAAGCCGATCGGTCCTCTCACCGAAGACAGGGCAGACGCAACCGGACCGAACCCCTGCCGTCGGTCTCAAGTGTCCGTCGGCGCGGCGTTCGACCTAATCGAGTCTGCGATTCTGTATCGGCCAGTCGGACGAGGACCCTTCGATCTTTTCCGCAAAATTTGCTTCAGCCAGTCACTCGACCAGCCAGTCACTCGACCAACCAGTTGCTGAGACCAACCAGCGACTCAAAACAGCCAGCTACTTGGAGTCGCTCAGCATTTGGGCGAGCTTTTCGTCCAGCTCTTGAGGGGAAGGAGCCTTGCCCGCAGGGTCGCTGTAGAACTTGCTGACCAGCTTGCCTTGGCGGTTGTAGAGTTTGTAGTGCGGGATGGAATCGCCGTCGATGTCGTATCCCCAGTCCTCATCGGTATTCAGGAAGTTGATCGTTCCTTGAGCTTGAAATTTTTGCAGCATTGCTCGGGTGCTTGCTTCTCCAGCGGCGTCGGCTTCGTCCATGGACACGGTGATCACCACCAGCCCTTGCTTGCGGTACTTCTCCTGGAGTTCCACCATGTGGGGCAACTTTTTCACGCAAGGGATGCACCAGGTGGCCCAGAAGTCGACGACAACAACCTTCCCTTGGTGCTTTTTCAACTCAGCAGCGAGGCCAGCCGGATCAACCTTCTTAAGGGTCACCTTCTGAGACTCTTTGGGCTCGGCTGCTTGGGAAGAGTGCGACAGGAGGACAGGATGGTCCGAAAGGCTGGAAACCAAGAAGGCCCCGACAACGAAGGCAAGCGAACGTGCCAACATTCAACTTCTCCTGAGAATAACACGCGGCAAAAGTGGTGAACGGCATTCCCCAGTCAGCCAATTGACGCAACCGGGCAAAAGTCTGGCTAGCCGGAAAGCATACTGAGCGAGTTCCTAACTGAACTCGATCCTACTCAGGAGTGTGCAAGAAGATCCTGCGTGCCCGGACCTCTACATCCCCTGATGCAACTCGATGATTGTACGGGGCTTGGCGGTTGTTGTTCAGCCGATAGGCATTCTGCTCGGTGGTCTCCGACCAGGTGCTTTTCTGGCCGGTGCTTTTCTGGCCGGTGCTTTCCTGGCCGGTGCTTTTCTGGCCGGTGCTTTTCTGGCCGGTGCTTTTCTGGCCAGAGCTTTTGCACGACCTGTGCCTTGTTTCTCCGCATGGCCGCAGTTTCCCAGACCACCAGAGAATTGCCGTCGGCCAAGGGCCAACGAGCGACGAGGCCGGATCCGAGCAGTTTGCCGGAGGGAGAACAAGACAACGCCGCTTGGCTGGTAACAGCAACCAAGCGGCGTTTGTGCAGAACTGAGAACGCAGACTGATCTTGGGTCTGCTGCTTCAGAGCCAGTGGCTCAACCGAGGGATGGCTCAGCGTTCGTACTTGATGCCACAGCCCTTAGCACGGGTGTTCTGGACTTTGGGGGTTTCGCCAGCCAGGACGGCATCAACAGCATCCTTGACGAATTCCTTCGTGACCTTGCCGGCGTTCATGCTGTCGTCGAAAGCACCGATGTAAGCAACGTTGCGGTCGGCATCCAGCACGTACAAGTGTGGGGTCACGCGAGCACCGAAGTCACGGGCGCTCTTTTGGGTCTGATCGTACAGGTAAGGGAAGGTGAAGCCCTTTTGCTCAGCACGCTGCTTCATGGCTTCCAGCTTGTCGGAGGTACGATTGTTGACGTTGATGGCCACGAAGCGGACATCTTTGCCCTTGTATGCTTGGGCGAACTTGGTGAAGCGGTCTTCGTAAGCAATGGCGACAGGGCAGCTGTTGCAGGTGAAGCAGACGACAACGGCCTTGGCGTCCTTGAAGTCATCCAAAGAGTAGGTCTTGTCGTCAACGCCAATGGCGTCCTTGAAGGCAGGGGCTTTGTCCCCAACCTTCACCTCGGCGATGGCGAAGCTAGCAGCCAGCAGCACAGCGGCAAACGAGCTCAGGATGGTCGTGGGGCGCAACATGGTTGGACTCCTTGTGGTCGGAAACAACTTGAACCTACCAGACGAAAACACAACACAGACAAGCAGAACCGAAAAGAGAGGTGGGAGGTGATCGCCAGCTCTCCATGACTCACCGCCGGCCAAGAGTCACCAGCTCTTCGAAAAACACCACTTCCGAAACGGCTGACAGACAGTCAACAATCGTCCTTCTTGAAAGGCCACCGATTGTTGGAGTGGCCCAATTGTTAACTCTCAGTCGACCAAGAAGAGGAGCTGTGTTCGAGATGGTCACCCCCTGCAGAAAATACAACCTGCAGAAAACACAACATGCAGAAACCACAACCTGCGGAAAACGCAACGTCCTCAACTGCTGCCAAGGATTCAGCCATTGAAGCGGTTTTCGACCTTGGTCAGGCGTTGGCAACGACTGAGTCTTTTGACTCTTGGGGTCCTCAGGCTTACCGAGTGTTTGGACCTTCAGAGTTCGGTGACTTTCAGAACCTGTGGAACGTTGGAGATCGGAGATTCGCCGAAGCCAAGCTGGTTCTGGAACGATCAGTTTTGCCAGAGATTGGATTTTGCTGACAGCAACAGATCCGCCAGCAATGTCTGAAATGGGTCTCAAAATGATTGTTGTGAGAAGGTGGACGGTGGCATCAAATTCTGGTTCTGTCGACGCTATTATTAGTAATGTTTGATGGATGTCAAGAAACCACCCAGCCTAACTGAGAATTCTGTCCGACTCGCCTCTCGTTTCTGACCTGCTTTAGCCATCCAGGTCAGCTTCTCTTGCCAGGGCAACAGTTCAGTCCACACCGGCAGCAAAACGTCGTAGCCTGAGCAGGGGCCCAACGTTCTGTCTTGGGCGGACTTCTCCAGCCGCCCTGCGGTTGGAGGGGCTGACCCAGCACCCACGCACCAGCACCCACGCACCAGCACCCACGCACCAGCACCCACGCGCCGGCACAAACAGCACAGGAAGTCGTCTTGGCACCATTTTGATTGTCGTTGCGATCCTGCATTTTGATGTGACCTTCCTCACAGTTTGGTTTCATCCTTTTGGTCCAGGGGTGAGCAAACGGGGGCTTTGGCCAAGAGGCTCTGACTGAAGCGGCTGTTGCAAGTCAGCCGATAACGGGCTGTGGGCCAACTGGGAGCTTTGTCTGATCTCTGGGGCCCTTTTGATGGATTCGCCCGTTGGCTCGGACCGGTCAGGTTGGTTCAGGGAGGCCCTACCCTCGAGGAAACGGCCCGACCCTCAACCCACTCAATCATCCGAAGCTCGGCGGCTATCCTTTCCGACCACTCGCAGGATGGGAGCCCACCTATGACTCAGACACCCCCTCGCCCGCCCCTTGTAGAGGAGTTCCCCGCCCCACGCGGGCGAACAGGCAGTTCCCAGCAGCCTTGCTCGTCACAGACCTCAGACGAGTCCGGCCAGCTTTCTGGCCCTCAGGTTTCTGGCCCTCAGGTTTCTGGCCCTCAGGTTTCTGCAGGACCAGTTCTGCAGCCGGCAGCCGGCCTTCCTCAAGTCTCAGCATTTCGCTTGGGGGGCACCTGGAGCATGCTCTTGCTGGGAGTCGCCGTTGGGTTTTTGGGTGTTCATTTAGTGTTCGTGCGTCCAACGCTTCAGCAGCTGGATCAGCTTCACCGTGAGGTGGGCGGCCTGAAACGCCACTTGCTGGACTTGAGCGGCCAGACCGCCCGAGCGCGGCAGTCAGACAGCCTCCTGGCGGCGTTGGTCGATCAGGGGCGTCGTGCTTCTGAGGCGACTCGGGCCGTGGCGGAACTGCAGCAACTCCAGGATGATCTGACCGAGACGCTTGCTACCGAGCAGCGTACGCTCCAACGGGGCCGAGAGGCGCTAGCCAAACTGGCTGATGTGCAGACACGGATTTGGCAGACCAGCCGACAAACTCAAGATGCTGCTGGGGCGTTGGCTCAGGTTACCGAGATTCAACAACAACTCATCGACGGTCAGCCGCTGACCGACCAAGCCCATCTTGCTTGGATGGGCATGACCGAGCTGCGAACTCGGCTGCTGGCCTACGAGGACCAGACTGCTCCGGCCTTCAAGGTTTTGGAGACCATGAACGCTTTACGCCAACGGCTGATCGATCAGGCCGCCGACGTCCCAGCAGCCGAGGGGGTTCTCACGCAGCTGGCAGAATTGACCCAAGATGTTGCTGGTTTGGAAGAAAGCACCGCTGCGGCTCGTTTCGCCTGCGAACAGCTCGCCGCCTTGCCTCAAGAGGTCATCGCTTGTGGGGCAACCCAACAAGAGGCTGCTGAGGTCTTCCAGCAGATGACCGATTTGATCGAGCAAGCTGCCAACCAGGATGCGATCACCCAAGAGGCCCGACAAGTTCAGAACGATCTGATGAGTCTCCGCGACGTCACCCTGGCGGAGGCCAGCCGGCTCAGCAGTTCCCGGAGGGCGGTTGAGGAAATCTCCCTGCTTTGCCACCAGGTCAGTGCTGTGGGGCTTCAGGCCGTTTCGGCCGCCGGAGAGCTTTCCGCTGTCGAAGAACTTCAACAAAGACTGTTGGAGAACCGAGAGGTTCTGGAGGCAGCCCACCAGACAGCCCAGCACATGGCCGATTTGAACCACAAATTGGCCAACACAAGCAGCTCCCTGGCCGCCGGCGAAGAGACCGCCAGCCGTCTGATTCAGCTGAAGGACAAGCTTTTGAATCAGAATGACACGCTTATCCCGGCTGTTGAGACCCTGGAGCTAGCCGGCGAGTTGCAGAGGCAGTACGCCGAGCTCAGGCCGGCTTTCGAGGACATCCGCCGCTGGATGGGCGAGGTGCTGTTGCTGCGACCTTCTTTTGAACAGACTGTGCAGATGCTGCGGCCTCTAACCGAATTGGGCCAGTTACGACGTCTGGCCCCCGCAGAGTTTCGCCAGGCCGCCCGAGTGATTCTCCGGAGCCGCGCGACCGAGCTTGCACGCAGCCCTGCCCCAGCACCGTTGGCTGGTCAGAATTCCCCAAAGCCTCAAGAACGCACGCCTGTGCTTTCTCAGGTCGTCGAGGACAGCAACGCGAAGTCCAACCGCTAAAACCGAAAGCAGTGCCCCAGCAAAACGCCGGGGCAAGCGGAAGGAAGATCGGCATGTTGGGAATCAGTAGTGTCGACAGGCCACATGCAGGCTGTAAGAGTTGCAGGGTGTGACCGCTGTTCTCAGCAGACGCTGGGACCCTGAAGCCTCAGGATCCCAGCGATCGCGGCCACCGGTGCGATCAGGAAATGGCTGCAGGTCACTCAATTCCTTTTGAGGCCAACCACCGCTCGGCGTCCAAAGCGGCGCGGCAACCGGTGCCAGCAGCGGTGATGGCCTGTCGGTAGTAATCGTCGGCGACATCACCGGCGGCAAAGACCCCCTCGATATTGGTGAAGGTTCGATCGCCGCGTTGCAGTTTAACGTACCCCTTTTCGTCTAAGTCGATCTTCCCTCGAAGGAAGTCCGTATTGGGGGTGTGTCCGATAGCTAAAAACATCCCGGTTGCTTCCAGGATGTGCTCCTTGTCGGTCTTGGTGTTCTTGACCTTCACGCCGGTGAGTCCCTCAGGCTCTTGGCCCAAGACCTCCAGCACTTCGCTATTCCAGACGAACTCGATCTTGGGATTCTCTTGGGCCCGCTGAGCCATAATCCGTGAAGCTCGTAACTTGTCTCGACGGTGAACGATGTACACCCGGCTGGCGTACTTGGTCAAAAAGGTTCCTTCTTCCATAGCCGAGTCGCCGCCGCCGATGACAACCACCGGCTTATTCCGAAACCGCGGGAGAGCACCATCGCAGACCGCACAGGCACTGACCCCGCGATTTTTGTAGGCTTCCTCGCTCTCCAGACCCAAGTAATTTGCCCGAGCGCCGGTGGCGAGGATCACAGAGTGGGCCTCGACCTCTTGTCCTGCTCGAGACTTCAGCCGAAACGGATGACTCTCCAGTTGGATCTCGACGATGTCGTCGGTGACAACCTGAGCGCCGAAGTTGACCGCTTGTTGGCGGCTGAGGGTCATCAGCATCGGGCCGGTCACGCCGGCCTTGTGATAGCCATACAACAGGTTCTCGACTTCTTCTTGGTCCTTGACGGCCTCTCGCAGGTAGGAACTCATGTCCCCATGAGGAAAGCCAGCGTAGTTTTCCACTTCGGTGGTCAGGGCCAACTGGCCGAGGGGCAAGGTTCCTGCCAGGCGGTTCTCTTCGTTGACTGCTCCCTCGAAAACCAGTGGCTGAAGTTCTGCACGAGCAGCATAAATAGCAGCGGACCACCCTGCTGGACCGCTTCCGATGATGACGACTTTCTCAGCCATTGGATTCGCCCTTCTTGTCGAGGTCTCCGAAAACCAAAGCGGGCAGAAAACCCGTCCTTGTGGTTGTTCTCAGTGGTTGTTTCGATCTGCCAAATAGGTTGTTGTGCTGTCTTGGTGCCCGACTCCCGTTGGCGGGATCTCAGCTGAGCACCACTGGCTGCTGCAGGAGGCTGCTGCTGGAGGTCGTTGCAGGCAAATCTGCAGGCACGAGCATTGTAGTCTCCCGTCAACGACCGGATCGGATTATAGGCCAGGACCGAGTTGGCCGCAGCGGTTCTCCAAGGCCGTTTCCTTGTCGACGATTTGAAGCACAGTTAGGGTAAAGCGTACCACCGGATGGGGAGCCCTCGCCAACAAGTCACAACCAACAAGTCACAGCCAACAAGTCACAGCCAACACAGAGTTACGCATCACAATGGCCAGTCAGGCGTGCGACTCCAAGGCCCCCGTCGAGTCTGACCAGTCCAGAACCTGACCAATCCAGAACCTGACCAATCCAGAACCTGACCAATCCAGAACCTGACCAATCCGAGAATCAGAAGACCCGATGATGTCCCTGTTTGAAAATGCCACGGTGGTGACGGGATTGGCCTTGGCGGCCTTAGTTCTCGCCTACTTTGTCTACGGTCGGTTCCTTGCTCGCTGGGTCTTTCAGTTGGATCCCAACCGCCAGACTCCAGCTTACCGCTGTCAGGATGGTGTGGATTATGTCCCAGCGCGAGTCCCGGTGCTTTTTGGGCATCACTTTGCCAGTATCGCTGGCCTGGGGCCGATCATCGGGCCAGCGATCGCTGTTTATTGGGGATGGCTGCCGGCGATTGCCTGGATCGTGTTGGGGTCTGCGTTGGCCGGCGCTGTTCATGATCTCGGGGCGTTGTCGGTGAGTCTTCGTTTCCGGGGGCGGACCATTGGAGATGTCACCAGGGAACTGGCTGGTCCCCGGGCTCGGCTGCTGTTTTTGATCGTCATCTTCTTTGCCCTGGCTCTGGCGATGGGGGTCTTCGTGGCCGTCATCGCCAAACTGTTTATCTCCAGCTATAGCACCGCTGTCATTCCCTCCCTGGGTCTGATGGTCGTGGCGGTCGGGGTCGGGGTCTACACCTACAAGTTTGCGGGGTCCTGGGGGGCGGCAACCGTCGTGGCCTTGGCCCTCTTTGCCGGTCTGATCGTTACAGGCGTTCAGTTTCCTTTGGATGCTCGCGTGTTGTTTGCAGGCGATCAGGAGCAGGCAGGTGCTGCGGCCCAAAAGATGTGGGTTTATTCGCTGTTGGTTTATGCCTTTGTTGCTTCGGTGTTGCCGGTTTGGCTGCTGTTGCAACCCCGCGACTACATCAACAGCTTCCAACTTTATCTCAGTTTTGGGCTGCTGCTTGTGGGGATCTTTGCCGCAGGTGTTTTGGGACTGCTGGGGGCCTCCGCAGGAGAGCTGGCAACCTTTCAAGTCCCACCGATTCGTCAAGAGTTCCCGACCAACTCCAACCCCCCACCGATGTTTCCACTGTTGTTTGTCACCATCGCTTGTGGGGCTGTCAGCGGTTTTCATTGCATGGTGGCCAGCGGGACGACCTCCCGGCAACTCTCCAAAGAAACCGATGCTCTCCCAATCGCCTATGGCGGAATGTTGACCGAAGGCGGTCTGGCCGTGTTGGTGGTGATGGCCTGTACCGCTGGCGTGGGCCTGGCTGCTTGGTCAGGTGACGGCCTGTATGCAGGCCCCTGGAAGGATCTCTCTCAGGGAGCCCTTGGCATGGTGATCAACGGCGGAGCGGCCTACCTCAGTTTGCTGGGCATCCCCGTTGCCTACGGCGGAGCGTTCCTGGCGGTGACCATCGTCTCCTTTGCCTTGACCACCCTCGATAGCGGGACTCGCCTGTTACGCTACAACACCGAGGAGATCTTTCGGTCCCTCGGATGGGACACTTTGGCAAACCGTTACGTCGCCTCCACTGTGGCGGTGGGGGCCATCGCTGCGATCGCGTTGATTCCCGGGGGAACCAGCTTGTGGGTGCTCTTTGGGGCAACCAATCAATTGCTTGCTGGGTTGACCTTGCTCGCAGTCAGTTTGTTTCTTTTCAAATTGGGTCGATCGACCGCCTTCACACTGCTGCCGATGGCTGCCATGCTGATGGTCACCGGTTGTGCGATGGGTCTGAACATGCTGGATTTTTGGCGGACGGCGGATTGGTTTAAGCTCAGCTTAGCTGGGATTTTACTGGGGATGACCCTCTGGCTTATCATTGAAGCTGCGCTAGCATTCTCTCAGGGTCGCACCGGGCTGTCGTTCGACGACTCTGATGATGCCTTCACAACCTCACCTTCTGTTGATTCTGAGGCCCGGGAAGCACAACTGGCTGCCGACGCTGCTCACGTTGGCTAGTCCGTTGTCAACTGAGCCCATCTTGGCCACAGTCTGCCGGAACCCGTGATCCGCTGGAGATCAGGATCCGCTGGAGATCGTGATCCAAGACGGGCTGAGCCCCAAGATCCCTTGGAATCGTCGGCCAAAACGGACAGGGTCGACCCATGAACCGGCTACCCGATTTTCCTGAACCGAACCAGCCCAACCCGCGTCCACCAGACTCGCGGCTACCAAAGCTGCGCCATCCTAAACCACCTCCAGCGAACCAGAGTCAACCAGACCAAAATCAACCAGACCAAAATCAACCAGACCAAAATCAACCAGACCAGGGTCAACCAGAGAACCATCAACCTCAGCGGCCGGACTTCCGTCAGGCCGATGGGGCAGAGCTCTTCAAGCATTCAGGCTGTCAACCTCGGAGGCTGGAACTCCCCAGGCCGATCTGGCCCTTCCCGTTGGCGGAACGCGAATCCTTCTGGCCGCCCACTTGGAGGAGTATCCGCAGGCTGCCCGGTGCCCCGGCCTTTGTCGCGTTGGGCTTAGGGGTGTTGGGCTACACTTTGGAGTTGCCCCCACTACGGCTTGCCTTGCTCTTCTCGGCAGGCACCATTTTGGGATACTGGCACCTGTGCTGTCACCGGCAACTGCGTTTGCTCAGTTTGGCTGCTGCTGTGTTCAATGGCGTGGCCTTGGGTCTGACGATCTTCTTTTGGTCCTCACCGACGATCTTCACCCCACCACCTCGAGGCGATGCAGATGCTCCTGTCTGGAGCCCCTTCCCTCCCGAACCAACCCAAAACAGGCCTTCTTGAGCACCGCAGTCGTTTCCCAACAATTGTTGATCGATCGCCAACTGCGAGAGACCAACCAACCGAGCTACTGCTCTTGGGGAACACTCTTGCTCGTCCAAAACTCCGGATCGACACAACAACCGCTGACTTCGCAGCCTGACCGCAAGCCGAACGGGCCACGATTACCCCCCAAACTCAGTAGTTGGGCCGTCCCAGATGCAGCCGTTGCCCACCCGTATGTTGTTGCATGGAACTGTTGAGGGCCCGACAGGTTGGGCCTCTGTCACAATCTACAGCAGTCGAAGAAGGATTGTTGACTGCTGTGGGTTGGAATATTGCCTCGATCGAACTGAGTTGCCAACAGGTGCCTCAGGAAGACGCGAGCCCAAGGCCTTAAGGTATTGCCTTGGTTCATAATGGCCACGGCTTTCAGCCAAGCAGATTCAACCGAGGTCCAAGTTAAACCCCAGGCAATGCTTCTTGTTCTGACTCCCTGCCAATGGGATCACCAAGACTTTTTGCTTACTTAAAAGCCTGGCAGAAAAAGACCTCGTAAGTGACGGGGATGCCTCCGTAACGGTGGCGATAGACCTCATCCAGACGCCGAATCGTCGCGGGCGTCAATAAGCCAGAACGAACGGTCCCCGAGTTGCCGGCCTGACTCGGGATCGAGCCACCGGTGCCGGTGCCGCGAATCGTTCGCAACAAGGCCAGTAAACTACTTTCCGGCCGATTGAGCATCACCTGGTCGACTTGAATCGCCGAGAAGCAACCAAGCCATTCGCGAAGGCGGTCAGCATCGGCGAAGCCAGCCGCCGGAAGAGGACCGGCTGCAGGAAGGGAGGACTGCCAAACCTGCTGCAACTCCGCATAAGTCTGCGGGCCAAAGGCCGAAAACGCCAAAAGACCACCATCGGCCAGCATGCGGTGATATCGCTGCAGCGTCCTAGGCAGAGCCTCAAACCACTGAAACGTTCCACTGGATGTTACCAGGTCGAAGGTAACCTGAGACGAAGGCCGATACGCCTCGCCGTCGGCCACAATCCATCGGATCAATTGAGCATCGCTGGCGAACTTGCTTTGGGCGGCCGCAATCATTTCCGCTGACAAATCCAAGGCAGTGATCTGGGCCTGCGGATAACGTTGGCGAAGTTGGGTCGTGTAGTTGCCCGTGCCGCAACCGATTTCCAGAATCGTGTCAAACGATCGTTGTGGGAGCCGAAACGCCGTCTGACAAGCCACCTCCCCTTGCACCCGGTTGGACTGGTCGTAGGTGGGTGCTGCCCGGCCGAATGCACGTCGAATCTGTTCTTTGCGTAAAGACACAAGCGGTTGGGAATCGGGCTGTTGGGAATCAGGCTGTTGGGCAGTGAGTAACGCCGGTGAAAATGGCAGGCTGTTCATGGCAGAAGACCGCGGACGCAGTCCAGAAAACCTTGAGCATACGGGGGGACGTGGCCCACGCGATCCAGAAGCGTCAGTCGCTCAGCAGGAACGAAACCTTCCACCTCTCCTCGGGGGGCAATGAGATCCCGATTTCCGTGAATGAGATGCACATCGTGACGGTTCAGTTGAGCAGGTGTGATCCGAGCTTGGCCCAGTTCCTCAAGCAGGGTCGCTAAATCGGCGACTTTATCAACGCTCAGGTCTCCCAGGTGAGCGTCCAACTGAGTCCGCGCGAACCGCCTCCGGTCCTCGGATTGGCCGGCAAACGCCCGGCGGTAAAAACCCCGGAGATGGCCAACAGGGTCGGCCAGAAGCGAGGCTCGTTCTCGCGCGATCTCCTCTGCAGGAAACTGAGGCCGCAGACTCACCAACACCACTCGGCTGACCAATTGAGGATGCCGCTGAGCAAACTCCAAGGCACGATAAGCCCCCAGCGACCATCCCAGCAACGTCATCTGAGGCCGTTTCTGATCCTCCAGCCACCCAAGCAGAGCCTTAAAGACCTTGTCGCGGTCAATCCAATTGTCTCCAAGAAAGAAGCAGTGATTGAGGCTCCGGAGCGGATTGAGCAATTGGGCTGAAAAGCCCCAGCCCGGCAAACAAGCCAACGGCGGTGTGCGCAACAAAGCAGTGGAGGCCACGAACGGCTGATGGGTCATCGATCCGTCGAAACTCAGAAAGCCGGGGTTATTCCGGATAGGGTGTGGTGAGTCGGTGTTGCGGATGCTGTTGCAAAAATTCTGCCGCGGCTTCTTTTCGCGCAAATGCCTGAGGAAGAAAGTCTAAGGCTTTCTGCAGACGATCGTTGGGCTCGGCGCAACTGAGCCGCAAAAACCCGGCCCCAGCCTCCCCAAAGCACTCCCCGCCCAGACAAGCCACTCCGAAGTGAGCATCAGCGTCTTCCAGCAGGAACATCGCTAGCCCGTGTGAGGTCAGCCCCAATTGGTTGCAGATCGGCGTCACCTTGGGAAAGACATAAAACGTGCCGCCGGGATCGAGGCAGTGAACTCCTTCGATTTGGTTGAGCCCCTCAACAAGGATCTCCACCTTCTGGCGGAACAACTGCATGGTGCGGTCACGGTGTTCCGCCGCCGAGGGGTCGGATAACGCCGCGGCAGCGGCCAGTTGCATCACCGGCGGGACGCAGGAAAGAGAGGTGTTAATCAGCGTGCCCAAAACAGCCGCTAAGTCCGCTTGGGTAATCGCATAGCCAATGCGATACCCGCTCATGCTGTAGCTCTTGCTGAAAGTGTAAGCAGCAACCGTGTGCTGCAGCATCCCAGGCATCGCCAGCAAGCTGTGATGCTGACCACGCCAGACCATCTGCTCATAAGGCTCGTCGCTGAAAACAGCCACATCACGCCCGGCGATCAACTCGGCCAGCCCTCGGAGATCCTCTTCGGTGGCGACCCCGCCGGTGGGATTGTGGGGACTGTTGAGAAAAATCGCTCGCGGCTTGGGATCGTTGGCCAGCCAGTTGGCCACATCCGCTAAGTCCGGGCGAAACTCCTTCTCCTGACGCAAAGGAGCCAGATGGATTCGCCCTCCCCGTCGAGCGATGTTCGGCAAATAGGTGGGGAAGTAGGGGCTAAAGACCAGCACCCCATCGCCAGGCTCGACCAAGGCCTCACAAAAGAGCACCTCAAAATTCTTGGCACCCGGTCCAACAATCACATTCTCAGGGCCGATGTTGACCCCGTAGTCCCGGTTGTAAACTTCCGCCACGGTCCTGCGTAGCTCCGGGAGCCCTGAAGAGGGGCAGTAGTGGGACCGATCTCCTTCGACCGCCGCGATGGCAGCAGCCTTGGCCGCTTGGGGAGCCGGAAACGGGCTATCGCCGATTTCCAGCTCGACAACATCCTTGCCCCCGGCAATCAATTCCTTGGCCCGGGCGAGCACCGTAAAGGCCGTTTCGGCCGTCATCCCACGAGCAAACTCACTGAAAGTTAATGTCATAAGCGTTGTTCAAGCTATGTGCTACTGCTCTTAAGGAAAAGTCTTGCTCATCCAAGACGCGAGAACCGTCGGAATCACCGGTGATCTGCCAGCCGGTGATCAGCCGGCCAGTCATCAGACGGCGATTCTACAGCCAGCGAGTAGAAACACAGAAAGTAGTCTGCACGGCTG